>CAZGRZ010000011.1:0-35558 GCA_964528285.1 uncultured Bacteroides sp.
GACTGCATTTTGCATAAAAACAAGCGAACACCCAAATGGGTATTCGCTTATTTTGGTGCGAGAGACGGGACTTGAACCCGTACGAGTCACCCCACACGCCCCTCAAACGTGCGCGTCTGCCGATTCCGCCACTCTCGCGTCAACGATATGAATTATAGCAGAGCAAGATAAATTTGTCAACACTTTTTTAAAAAAGTTTCGGTATATAATCAGGATTGTCAATAATTACCGACGGTGCTGCTGAAAGAAGAGACTCGAAGGTTCTGAAGCCCCATGAACAGCCGACAGCCTCAACTCCGGCATTTTTTGCCGTTAAGATATCTATATCACTGTCACCGAAGAAAATTGCGTCCTTCGGTGAAAATCCGAGCTTGTCAAGAGCAAGGTTAGTTGTAAACGGGTCAGGCTTTTTGGGTTCGCCTTCCCTTGCACCGATGATCAAATCAAAATAATTTTTACCAAACAAGGTCTCGACCATTTTAACGGCACTGACATGTGGTTTATTTGTAATGACAGCTAATCTTATATCTTTGTCTTTTAAAGTGTCAAGAGCCGGTTTTATGCCATCATAGACAATGGCGTTATCAAGGAGAATTTTATTATATTCTTCCTTGAAGACTTCAAGCGCACTGTCAAGTTCGCTGTCACTTAGAGAATGTTCAAAGGCACGGTCAAGCAGTTTTCGCGCACCGTTACCGACAAAAGAGCGGTAATCATTATCAGTCCATTTTGGAATAATTCCCCTGCTCTCAAGGACATAGGCGGTGGCTCTGCCAAGGTCTGTTGAAGTATCAACGAGAGTTCCGTCCAAATCAAAAAGGGCACATTTAATCATACAAATCACTCAAATCCTGTTCCTTCTTTTTTCTTGCATTTGATATTATTTTTACAATTATAATAATCAGGGCAGCTGCGCCGATTACGGCACAGTCAATATAAATCCGCTTATCCTGATACTTACTGTCAGCCGAGAGCTTTCCGCTCTTGACCTGTGTCCAGAGATTATTTTCAAGCTCAATGATATTCTGCGGCAAATTTCTGAAATACTGATATTTCAGATCATCAGGAGGATAGATAACACCGCTGCCGAAAAGTGAACTCTCTTCATTCTCCTCAACGGTTATGTTTGGTGAACGGTAAAAAATATACTCACTGTTCTCATAAGCAACCTGAGGCTCGTGCATAAAATTAATGAAAGCCTCACCGCCGGCTTTATTTTTTGAGCAATTTGGAATACAGAAAGCATCGTAAAAATAATTTACGCCCTCTTTCGGAAAACAGTACCCTAAGTCCTCATTATTATCAAGCATAATAAGATAATCTCCGGCATAATAAGCAGCAAAGGCATATTCGCCGCTTTCCATAAGATTGAAAACTTCGTCCATGACATAGATTGGATTTACGGCATCTTTCTGCTTTGCGAGGAGTTCGGCACATTCAACCCAATCCTGCTCATTCGTTGAGTTAAAGTCCTTATTAAGTAATGATTGTGCAATTGCAAAGGCATCACGGGAATTATTGAACATAAGGACTTTATTCTTGTACTGTTCATCCCAGAGAACGCTCCAGCTGTCCGGCTCATCAGTAACAAGCTTTTTATTATAAATCAGGACAGTTGTACCGACGTTATAGCAGACTGAATAAAGCTGTTGAGGGTCATAGAACAAATTTTTAAATTCTTTCTTGATGTATTTCATGTTTGGGATATTATTGTAATTGAGAGGAAGGAGCATATTCTCATCAATAAGCCTTTCAATCATATAATCACTCGGAACAATGACGTCATAAGATACTCCGCCGCCTGAAAGCTTTGAGTACATATTTTCATTTGATTCATAATTTGTATAGTTGACGGTTGCACCTGTCAGACGTTCAAACTCGCTGACAACATCCATAGAACCATATCCGCCGTCAGCGATATATTCACCCCAATTATAAACATTTACGGTAGTACCCTGAAGATCAAGATTTTTATAATATTCAAGCTGTTCATCTGTGAATACTTCATCATCGGCAAGTACACTCAACGGAAAAGCAGTTATAAATAAAAGCAGGATTAAAAACAATGCAGTAATCTTTTTCAATTTGCATCACTCTTACCCTTTCGCTGCGCTGTGTTCTGAGCTGCATTCATAAGAATTAAGAGTACAAGAACTACAACAAACATAAGAGCAGACAGAGCATACATATCCGGCTTAACGCGTTTTTTTGTCATAGAAAAAATGTAAATAGGCAGAGTCTGGAAGCTTGGTCCGTTTGTAAAATAGCTTATAATGAAATCATCAAGAGATAGTGTAAAGCTCATTACGCAGCCTGTTATGATACCTGATAAAATTTCAGGCATAACCACCTTGAAAAAGGCTTTTGACGGCTTACAACCGAGGTCAACGGCAGCCTCATAAACATTCATATCAAACTGCTTAAGCTTAGGCATAACATTCAAAATTACATATGGAAGGGCGAATGTTATATGGGCAATAAGAAGTGTCCAGAAACCAAGGACATTGGTTTTCCTAACTAATGTACCTGCAAATACAAACAAAAGCATCATTGCAATACCCGTAACAATTTCAGGATTCATCATGGGAATATTGGTAATTGTCATCATTGATCTTTTATACAGTTTATTCTTTGAATTGAATAATCCGACCGCAGCCAAAATACCGAGAACAGTTGCACACAATGCAGTGCAGACAGCGAGCAAAACAGTATTCCTCAATGACTGCATAGCGGCAGCATTAGAAAACATTTCTTTATACCAGCTGAGAGAAAAGCCTGAAAAAGTATAAGTGCTTGCACTCGAGTTAAAAGAAAAGAGCATCATAACTGCTATCGGAGCATAGAGAAATATGAAAATAAGGAGCATATAAAGCTTTGAAATGAACGAGGCTTTCTTTTTCATATTACAACGCCTCCGTCATTTTCACTATCTGCGCCGAAATAGTTCATTATTCCCAAGCAGATAAGAATTAAAATCATAAGAATAAATGAAAGTGATGCGCCGAGATTATAGTTGTTTGCGCTTTGGAACTGAGTTTCAATAACATCACCTATAAGGACAATCTGTCCTCCGCCGAGCTTCTGTGTTATATAGAAAGTTGAAACACAGGGGACAAAAACCATTGTAATACCACTGAGGACTCCACCGAGAGAAAGCGGAAATACGACCTTGGAAAAGACATGGAATTTGTTTGAGCCGAGATCTTGAGCTGCCTCAACAAGAGAATTATCCATTTTTGACAAAACCGAATAAATAGGCAGAATCATATACGGCAGGAAATTATAAACCATACCGAGAATAACAGCACCGCCGGTATTAATCAGTTTTAAAGGCTCCAAACCGAGTGAAATCAATACTGTATTTATGATACCCGTATCTCCGAGAATTGTCATCCAGCTGTATGTCCTGATAAGAAAATTCATCCACATCGGCAGCATAACAAGGAGTACCATCATCTGCTGTCTTCTGACTGAAAATTTTGAAAAGATATATGCAAACGGATATCCTATAACGAGACAAATCAGTGTTGCTGCAAGTCCGTAAAGAACAGACAAGAGAATTGTTGGCAAATATGATGGAATTTGTAAAATACTATCAAGAGAAAAAGCACCGCTTTTATCGGTAAAAGTATAATATACAACCATAATTAACGGAGCAATAATAAATAACAGCGACCAAAGAAGATACGGCTTATCAAATAAAATTCTTCTGCTAATCTTCATTTTTTTCCTCCCAATTATAAGATGCGTCGGAAATATGATCCATTTCATCAGAAAAGGATGAATAGTCACCGAACTCTCCGCTGTATTCACTGCGATTCATAATATGAATTGCGTCAGGCTCGATATACATTCCGATTTTTTCGCCTTCTTTATGATGCTCAGTGGTCTGAATCATCCAGATAAATCCGCCTACATCAACAAGAATTTCAAAATGAACACCTTTGAAGGTAACGCTTGTAATTTTACCTGTCAGCGAAGCCTTTGCACCGGGTTCGACAATTTTTATATCCTCAGGTCTTACAACTGCTTCAACAAAGGCATTATCGCCAAATCCGCTGTCAAGGCAGTCAAAAGTCACACCGCCGAAGGAAACAATATAATCCCTGAGCATAACAGCATCAACAATATTTGACTCGCCTATAAAATCAGCAACAAAAGCATTCACAGGCTCATTATAAATGTCCTCAGGTGTTCCTATCTGCTGGATTTTGCCCTTATCCATAACAACAACGGTATCTGACATTGAAAGTGCCTCTTCTTGATCGTGGGTGACATAAATAAAGGTTATGCCGAGACGCTTTTGTATTGCTTTAAGCTCAGTCTGCATATCCTTCCTGAGCTTCAAATCAAGCGCGCCTAACGGCTCATCGAGAAGCAAGACCTTAGGATTATTTGCAAGTGCTCTTGCAATTGCAACACGCTGCTGCTGACCGCCGGAAAGAGAGTCAATACTGCGTTTTTCAAAACCTTTAAGATTGACAAGTTCGAGCATTTGTGCAACCGTCCGCCTTATTTCAGACTTTGATTTTTTCTGAAGGCGCGGTCCGAAAGCAATATTTTCATATACATTTAAATGAGAAAAAAGAGCATAACGCTGAAAAATGGTGTTCACCTGTCTCTTATGAGGCGGAACATCATTAATTTTTTTGCCGTCAAAAATAACATCACCGCTGTCCGGCTCAATAAAGCCGGCGATACAGCGAAGGGTTGTGGTTTTACCGCACCCGGACGGACCAAGCAGCGTTATAAACTCTTTTTCATTAATATACAAATTCAATTTATCAAGAACAACATTGTCCCCGTATTTAACAGTGATATCCTTCAAATCTATTATCTTTCCCAATTTTCACATCCTCGATTATCAACACGATTTGGAATAATACTATTATATTCCATAAATTTAAATATATATAATTACATATAAAAAGTCAATATATTTTTTTCATAATTTCCGTGCCGTTATTCGCACTTATAATTGCATTTTCAACCTGTTCAAAATCACAGACCATGGATTTTGGCTTGAGCATGCAATTATCCATACCGAACGGGATAAAATAATAATGCTTATAATTGAGCAATACTCCTATATTCTTTGCCGCCGCACCGAGTGCATCATTCGTTGATACGCCGATTACAACAGGTCTGTCATTCCTAAGATGGCTTTTCGCCGCCATAGTAACTGATGTATCGGTTACTCCGTTTGCAAGCTTTGCAAGTGTATTTCCTGTGCAGGGAACTATTGCAAGGACATCAAACATCTTTTTCGGACCGATTGGCTCTGCCTGTTCAATTGTATGAATAATACTGTTGCCCGAAATCTGAATAATTCTATTCTGAATATCAACGGCATCACCGAAGCGTGTGTCAATTGAATAAGCGTTTTCACTCATAATGGGAGTAACATTATTACCTGCTTCAACTAACCTTTCAAGTGCTTCTATTGATTTTGAAAAGGTGCAAAAAGAGCCTGTAAGACAATAACCTATATTCAAGATAATTCCTCCCTTATAATCTGGTGTACGGCTTTACCGATCAACTCCCCTGCTGTTATCTGTGAATACCTTGACGGCAGGCGTCTTCCGTCAATCAAATTGATGTTTTTTGATTTTGCATAAAGCGTATCAACTCCGCCGGGAAATGAGGCAAGGTCGATAAGAATTACACTTTCATTTAATGAATCAAGTTCTGATTTGGTAAAAATCAAATGAGGAACTGTATTGAATACAACATCAAAATCATTTTTTGATTTTAAATCATCAAAGCTCATATGATTTACTCCGGCAAATTTTGCCTGAGCTTTGCTCTGTTCGCTTCTTGAGCAGATGGTGACATCTGCGCCCATAGAAGTGAGCATTTTTTGGAGAGCCTGAGCAATTCTGCCATAGCCGGTAATAAGTATCTTTGAGCCATATACTGAATAGTCGCTGTTTTCTTTCAGCAGGGCTACCGCGCCCTCTGCCGTTAAATAAGCGTTTTCAAGCAGGAAGGAATTAACCTTATTATAATCAAATCCCCTGAAATCACCTGCGCCGTAAAAAATATATTTATTGTTTAAATTATCAAACATATATTTTTTTGCAGGAATTGGCAGGACGGCAAAATCCGCCTCGTTGCAGTTTTCAAGATATACATAACCCAAATTCTCTAAATATTCTTTTGTATACTTTAATCTCTCATCTGTTAAATATGGAATAGAAAAAGTTTTTAATTTCATATAAACACCTCAATCCTTACATACTATGAATAAAAAAAATAATAGTTAATTGGACGTAGGTATTTATTTTTCTGTATGAAAGTAGTATAATATATTGGCTGCAAAATATATCTGCGGAGGGAACTCTGATGAAAATAGATGAATTATTAAAAAAAGTTAAAAGAGTGCATTTTATCGGCATAGGCGGTGCAGGAATGTGTCCGCTTGCGGAAATAATGATATCTCTGGGTTATAATGTTTCAGGCTCTGATAACAATGATACAGAAACATTCAGGAGAATTGAAAAGGAAGGAGCAAAGGTATATCTCGGTCAGACAAAGAATAATCTTACAGATGATATTGAGCTTGTAATATACACAAACGCAATTCTTCCCGGAAATGAGGAGCTTGAATATGCAAAGAAAACCTTTCCTTCTTTTGAACGTGCAGAGCTGCTTGGTGCAATGAGCAGAGTTTTTACAAACTGCATAGGCGTATGCGGCACTCACGGAAAGACTACCACATCATCAATGATAACACAGATACTGCTTGAGGCGGGACTTGACCCAAGTGCTGTTATAGGCGGAAAGCTGCCTGTTATCAATGCATACGGACGATTTGGAAAAAGCCAGAACTTTGTATGTGAGAGTTGTGAATTCAATAATACTTTCTTAAAAATGAATCCTGACATTGCGGTTATTCTTAATATTGATGAGGACCATCTTGATTTCTTTGGAAATCTTGATAACATAAAAAAATCCTTTAGAAAATTTGCTGAAAAGACGACAAAAACAATTATTTATAACGGTGATGATAAAAACACTGTTGACACCTTAAAAGGCATTGAGGGCAAAAAGCTAATTTCAGTCGGCAGAAATAACGGCAGTGAATGGGTTGCAAAAAATATTGATATTCCCGGAGGTTTTCATTCATCGTATGATGTATACCACAATGGTGAATTTATAACAAGGGCGGAGCTTTCCGTTCCGGGTGAGCATAATATACTCAACTCACTTTGTGCATTTGCCGCAGCATATGAAAGCGGCGCTGATGTCGAAAGCATACGCAGAGGATTAAAAGCCTTCGGCGGCGCTGCAAGAAGATTTGAACTTTTGGGAAAATATAAGGGAATTACCTTTGCAGACGATTACGCACACCATCCTGCAGAAATTAAGGTTACTCTTGAGGCAGCAAAAAAAATGGGATACAAAAATGTCTGGGCAGTACATCAGCCATTTACCTTTACGAGAACTTCCCTGCTGCTTGACGACTTTGCAGAGGTATTACAGATAGCCGACAGATGCGTCATCTCCGCAATTATGGGAAGCCGCGAGGTAAATACAATAGGAATTAAAGCAAAGGATCTCGCAGATAAAATTCCAAACAGCGTCCAGCTTGACACATTTGAGGAAATCTGTGATTATGTAACCGAAAATGCACAAGACGGCGATTTGGTAATCACGCTCGGCTGCGGTGATATCTATAAGGCTGCGAGAATGATGATAAGTAAATTACAGAATGAATCATAAATTAAAGGCAGTAGAAAAACTACTGCCTTTACTCTATTTCTTGAAATACTTTTTTATTCTTTTTTCAAGTTTTATTTCATATAAATAAGAAAGCTTATCAATCAGTTTGTCATAAATAATGAAAAGGATATTCATAAGCGCAGCAAATACAATAATAAATATTCTGCCGTCTCCCTCATCAAGAAACGGAATACCGAAAACAAACACAAGAAGGAGCTGGACAACAGCTATCATAGAATTAAATATCATAATCTTAATCAGAAAGCGAGGAGGTTTTGGCTTGATTTTATTGATATTAGGCTGAATAATCGGATAAAATCCGAAGAAAAGGATATACATTAGCATACATTCCTTGTCTGCGACCAAAATCAGCGACAAAAGAGAAACTGCTGTATAGGTTATCCATGCTGACGGTGCGCCGAAAGTGCGTTTGAGCATAAGCATAAGCAGACCGACAATCATCGGCATAACATATGCGAGTATAAAAGTAATACCGCCCATAAAGAGCAGTAAAACGGACAATGCCGAGATTATTCCGCAAAATGCAATACGGCTTGCATTCTTCATAATATCACCATTATTTTATAATAAAAGCATTAATTTTTTCCTAATTATAATAAAATAACATATGTTTAATAATATGTAAATAGTATGAATAATGAGTTAATATTTTGTTCATTTTTATTAAAATCTCTTTACTTTTATTAAATTTATCCGTATAATAAGCATTGATAATTGATATATGTAATGAAAGAAGGTTTTTCTCCTTGAAAAAAATATTAGTTTTGCTTTTAGCGGTTTTAGTAATTATTTCAGGTATATTTGCAGCATGCTCAAAAAAAGATGATGACACTACTGACAACACTAAAGCAGTAGACTTGGAAAACAGCGATCTTGAATTCGGCGTTGAAACTGATGAAGACGGAAATGAAGTTGATGTTATTTATGAAACAGATGAAAACGGTAATACAATTGCAGTCGAGGTTGACAAGGACGGTAATGCAGTAACTGATGCAGACGGAAATAAGGTTACTGTAAAAACGACTTATAAAGCAAGCAATAATAATAGCAATAACAGTAATAACAACAATCAGGATGATGAGGAACTCGAACCAAATTCGCAAAGAGAACACGAGGTTAATCCAAACACTAATGTTGCATTAACTTCAGACGCTGATACAACAAGCTGGGATAAAAACAAAATAGTTGTACCTAAGACATCGGACAGCGGTAAAGAAGTCAGATTTTCTGATGAAGATATGATTATAATTGAGGAAATGCTTGAAGTACCTTATCTCTATCTTGCAAACTATGAAAATTCAGATGGTGTACCGATTTCAATAGCAACACATACGGCAGTGTGGATGGCTGAGCACCAAGGAAGCACAAGAACGACCTATCCATCAAGTTCTGTTGTTCTTAATCTGTTCAGATTCTACGGTCAGACAGTAGTCAATTTCAAAACGCTTTGCAACGAAAGTGCAAAAGATTCAAAAGCGCCTATAACATACCAAAGTGATAATGATACATTTGTAATTAGTGAATTCACAAAAGCAAAACAGACTGTAAGTATTACAAAGATTGAGGACTTAGGAAACGATAATTTCTACAAAGTCACTGCAAAGGTCTCGGGATGTAACAAAGATAGTGTTATTGCCATCGTTCAGAAAAATAAGCTTGATACATCTCTCGGTTTTTCAATCAAGGCTCTTAAATGGTCATAATATAAAAAATACTTATATCCAAAAAGTCTCAGCATAAAAGCTGAGACTTTTTTATTATTGTATTGTTGTAAAATCAATAAAGCTTTTCACCGTTTTCAATTGCCGTAATCTGATTAACTCTATTGGAGTGGCGTCCGCCTTCAAATTCCGTATTGAGAAATATATTGACAAGCTCACAGGCAAGACCGACACCGACAACACGAGCTCCCATACAAAGAACATTCGCATCATTATGCAGCCTTGTATATTTTGCGCTGAAATAATCTGAGCAAGCACAGGCACGTATACCTTTCACCTTGTTAGCGGCCATTGAGATACCGATACCTGTTCCGCAGCAGAGAACTGCCTTTTCGCACTCTCCGGAAATTACTTTGTCACAAGCCTTCTGTGCTGAGACTGCGTAATCAAATCTCTCCGGTGAATAACATCCGACATCAATATATTGAATATTATTTTCATCAAGATATTTTTTTATCTCATCTTTAAGCGGAAATCCTGCGTGGTCACTTCCGACAGCAATCATAGTAATTTCATATCCTTTCCGCCTGCATACGGTTCATTAAAAACATCCATACGACTTGCTGCAGACGGACAAGGCGTATAATGGAAATTCAGTCATCTCAAAATTATGCTTCAGGCAAAATCTGAGATTTTATAATCGGATTAGCGTGAAATTTTACGCTAATTCACCTTTATTCAGCAGGAGCATTTACCTCTTCAATTTCAGTTCCCGTTCAGCCTGACTCGGTCTGAGATAAACAGGCATAAGCGCGGATGCTGAAATTCTTTTTTTATTATTTGCCGCTTTTGAAACAGAAACGGCATTTTGATAAATTCTGCTGTCATCAGCAAGCTCAACATTATTAATTGACAGATTATCAAAACAAAGTCCTGCGCCGTCACCTGCAATAATTACTCTGTCATATTCAATAAGGTCAGCTGTAAGCTCATCAATTGAAACGGCTCTGTCATCACACAGCCGATTCAAAATTCCGTTTTTCACCTCAAACAAAGCGTTATAAAACTGCATTCTTCTTGCATCCATAACGGCACAGATAACGGCGTTTTCATCAAGAAAATTATATGCAATAGCTTCAAGAGTTGAAACACTGATACAGGGTATGTCATTTTCAAATGCAAGCCCCTTGGCCGTTGCGATACCGATACGAACACCGGTAAAAGACCCGGGACCCGCTGTAACGGCAATCGCATCAAGAGCATTATAGCTGTGCCCTTTCATAACTGATTTTATCATTGGTAATAAGGTTTCACTGTGAGTCAGACCTGCATTGATAAAATCGCTGCTAATAATTTTATCCTCATCAGTCAGCGCTGCCGAAGCGGTAACTGCTGATGAGTCAAATGACAAAATCATTCATATATCTCCAACTTATTATAAATTTTAAATTCTCTTACAGTTTCATCAAGACTTTCAATTTCAACAATAACAGCTTCATCCGGTAATGCAGCAAAGATATTTTCGCTCCATTCAACCGCAATATATGAATCAGTGTCAAGATAATCATAAAAGCCTGTTGAATATAAATCATCCCAGCTGTCCACTCTATACATATCAAAATGATGAAGAGTATTTTCTTTACCGATATAGGTATTGCAGATTGTAAAGGTGGGTGAAGAAACATCAGAGTCAATCCCGAGTCCTTTAACAAGACCTGATGTAAATGCGGTCTTACCCATACCGAGACCTCCGAGAAAGGCGATCACCGTACCTTTTGGCAAGGATTTTGCAAAATCAGATGCAAGAGCAAGCGTTTCTTCATAGCTGTGAGTTATATATTTTTTCATCAAAAAAGTCCCACTGTGTTACCATTTTCATCAATATCAATATTATATGCCGCAGGTGACTTTGAAAGTCCGGGCATTGTCATTATTGAGCCCGTCTGACATACAAGGAAGCCTGCACCGTTTGAAAAGTTTGCTGAAGAAACGGTAATTCTGAAATTTTCAGGTCTGCCGAGAGCAGCCGGATTATCAGAAAGACTGTACTGTGTTTTCGCCATACACACAGGCATTTTATTTGCACCGAGGGAAATAAACTCATCAATACTCTTTTTTGCTTCCTTGGTATAATCCACGCCGTCAGCACCGTATATTTCTTTGGCAATAGTTTCAATTTTATCATAAACAGGCATATCAATATCATAAAGAAATTTGAAATTGTTTTCTTTTTCGCAAGCGTCTGCAACTTTCTGTGCAAGCTCTTTTGAGCCTTCGCCGCCTTGTGCAAAGCACTTTGTTACTGAAAAATCTGCACCCTTGCTCTCACAGAAATTCTTGACAAATTCAATTTCCCTGTCTGTATCGGCATAAAAGTGATTAATTGCAACAATTACGGGAACATTGAATTTTTTAAGGTTATCAATATGCGCGCCGAGATTAACACTTCCCTTTTCAAGTGCCGACATATTTTCTTTTGTAAGCTCTGTTTTATCAACACCGCCGTTATACTTCATTGACCTTACGGTTGATACAAGGACAATACAAGACGGTTTCAAGCCGGCAAATCTGCACTTGATATCAAGGAATTTTTCTGCCCCCAAGTCAGAACCGAAGCCTGCTTCGGTAATACAATAATCGCCGAGCTTGAGAGCGGTTTTTGTTGCGCGGATTGAATTACAGCCGTGCGCAATATTAGCAAAAGGACCGCCGTGCATAATTACTGGCGTGTTTTCAAGAGTCTGGACGAGATTAGGTTTAATTGCATCCTTTAGCAGAACAGTCATGGCACCGTCTGCTTTAATATCGCGGCAATATACAGGATTGCCGTCATAAGTATACGCAACAAGGATATTTCCGAGTCTCCGCTTCAAATCAAACAAATCCTCGCTGAGGCAGAGAATAGCCATAACCTCAGATGCAACGGTGATGATGAAATGATCCTCTCTTGGTATACCGTTAAGCTTACCGCCGAGGGAACATACGATATTACGCAGCGCCCTGTCATTCATATCAAGGCAGCGTTTAATCAGAACTCTTCTCTGATCAATTCCAAGGAGATTGCCTTGCTGGATATGGTTATCAAGGATTGCACACATAAGATTATTTGCACTCGTGATTGCGTGCATATCGCCTGTAAAATGGAGATTAATATCCTCCATGGGAACGACCTGCGAATATCCGCCGCCTGCCGCGCCGCCTTTGATACCGAAAACAGGACCAAGAGAGGGCTCTCTGAGAGCGACAACAGCATTCTTTCCTATCTTTGCCATACCCTGACCGAGACCGATTGATACAGTAGTTTTACCCTCGCCCGCAGGTGTTGGGTTAACTGCTGTTACAAGGACAAGCTTTCCGTCAGGCTTATCTTTTAGCCTTTCAATAACAGAATCCGTTATCTTTGCTTTATAATGACCATACGGCTCTATCTCATCAAAACCGATACCGACCGACTGTGCGATATCAGTGATATTTTTCATATCAGCCTGCTGCGCTATTTCGATATCTGACAACATTACAAACTCTCCTTCACTTTACAGCTTTATGGAATATTATTATATCATAATAAGCATAATAATCCAAGAGTATTTTTAACATAATATACATAATTTTGCTCTTGACTTGAAAAGATTAATATATTTTAATATAATATATATGTTATAAAATATTTTGAGCAAGGGGGCGGCATTAAACTGGACAATAATCAAAACAAAACAGGATTCTTTCATGGTATTGATTATGTAACACTTTTTGCTGCACTTATCGGTTCTGCTTACGGTCTTGCTCTTGTATACAGTGCAACATATTCAAAACTGGATGACGGCAAGGTACTCACAAGTGATGTAAGAAGTATGCTCATATCAATACTCGGCGGTATAATAATGGTGCTGATTGTAAGCAATATTGATTATGAGATTATATCAAAGCTATGGCCGATTATTGCAGGCGGATGCATACTGCTGATGATAATTACTTTGCTTTTTGGTACTGCGGTCAATCCCGACAGACCGGACGCGAGGTCATGGCTCGACCTTGGCATATTCACCTTTCAGACCTCTGAGCTTTTAAAGGTCGGGTTTATTATTTCCTTTTCATATCATCTTGATATAGTCAGGGATAAGATAAACAGGATTAAGACAATCATTCCTCTGGTAATTCACGGAATGATACCGATTGCGCTTGTTATTGCAACAGGTGATGCAGGCTCGGCACTTGTTTTCCTTGTTATGTTCATCGGTATGCTTTTCTTTGCAAAAATCAACATCGGATATTTTGTTGCAGGCATATGTGCAATAATCGTTGCGTTTATGGTTGGATGGAAAACAAAAATTATTGACGGTGTTCAAAGGCAGAGAATTGAGGCGTTATTCTATCCCGAACAATATGAAAGTCTGCTTTACCAGCAAACAAACGCTAAGATTGCAATTGGAAGCGGCGGCTGGACGGGACAGGGATATTTACACGGAAATATGACGCAAAACGGTGATGTTCCCGTAAATGAGAGCGATATGATTTTATCTGTTGCAGGAGAAGAATTCGGATACATAGGAACTCTTGCGGTAATACTTATTCTCCTCATACTTATACTCAGGATACTATCAATAGGTCTAAAGGCGAGAGACAATGTGGGATATCTAATGTGCAGCGGAATTTCGGTTATGCTGTTCACACAGGTATTCATAAATGTGGGAATGGAGCTGTCGCTTCTTCCATGTATTGGTATCACAATACCTCTGTTCTCAGCAGGCGGCTCATCATCGCTGTGCACATATCTTGCACTTGGTATTGCAATGAGTGTATACAGATATTCAAAATCACAGAGCAAGGCGCTGTTTTATACAAAATAAAAATAAAGGACAGTAAAGCTGAAGTAAACCACAAAAGTTAGAGAACTTTTGGAGGTGCATATCAAGCTGCTGCCCTTTATTTTTATTTTTTTGTAATGCTGACTGTTGCCGTATAAGCTCCGTAAATCCAGCAGGTATCTGCATTTACGAGAGAGGTGGTAACAGTAAAAGTTGAGTTTCCTGTTTTTATATCCTCTTCCTTGAGAGACGATAAATCAACGGCAAGATTCATATTTGATTTACTTATTCCTGAAAGATTTGACTCAGTACCTATAACAGTTATTTTTGAAAAATCTATACCCGTAACAGCCGCCTGATACCCACTGGGGACATTTATAACATCAACATCAGCGGAAGAAACATCAATATCTGTACTTGTATAGCTTGACGGAACAGTGACTGTTACATCAATGGATTTAACATTGTCAAGGATCACAAGTCCGTCAATCGAATCGGCGTCAAAGGAAAACTTATTTTTACCTACGTTCAGCTTTGAAAACTCGATACTGCCGATATTCGCTTCCTTAATATCCGCACCCTCAAGGACACCTACATTCACTTTATTAAGGCTATATGAAATGACAAAATCATCAGTATTAATCTTACTTGGCTTGCCAACAAACGAGGAGGTAACTTTCAGATTCATTTCCTTAAGGACGGGAATTGTTATCGTAATATTCTCGGCTTCGGTACTAAAGGAAATAAAGCTTACTTTTGAGCCATAGCTGTCAACGGCAGAAAGATTCAGTTTTTCTGAGACAGTTTCCTTGAGCTTACCGTCAATATCGATGCCGGCGATTACTTTTTCCACTTGGGAAATATAGGTCCTCGGTCCTTTCACCGTAACGGTGGATTCGCTGAGAAGAGGCTCACCCATCATATAACCGTCTTCAATAAAATCATCATTATTATAGCTGACCTCAATATCCATTACTTTTTCGGCTTCAACATCAAAGTAAGCACGGTAAACTGTCGGATAATAGCTTGTTATTTTAAAATTACTGTCGGAATTATTTGATTCAACCTGAATAGGAACATCGGAATAACCGCTTGTCGTAACGGCATTTGTTTGAAGATGAACATCAAGATTATCAGAGGTAATATCTTTTGCAAGATATTTTTTACAGGAAACGGTTACATCGACATTAACGGTTTCATCACCAAAACATTTTAATCCGAGCTGCTCAGCTGCTGTATCACTGAAATCAACTGTCAGAGGGACAGTGATTGTCTTTGTTGTTTCAGGAGACAGATTCATTGATGTTGCAACCCAAATTGCAACGGCTGCTATGATTGAAATAATAATGAGATATTTATCATTATAAATTAATTTTCTCAGTGAAAACTTTTTCTTTTTCTTGTTCTTTTCAGCCATTATTTTTTCATCCTCCTCACAAGCTTTGAAATAATCTTGTCATCAGAAGATGAGCCTGTTGGGACAAACTCGGTTATTAGTATATCTCTTAGATCCCCGTCAGAAATATCTCTCTGAAGGATACCGTTGCGTACAATGGAAATAGCGCCAGTTTCCTCACTGACGATAATAACTGTCGCATCACTCTGTTCAGTCAGTCCGATAGCGGCTCTGTGTCTTGTTCCGAGAGATGAAGATACAGTTTTTTTTGTAAGAGGAAGAATACAGCCTGCTGCATATATTTTTGCATCTCTTATAATAATCGCACCGTCATGCAGCGGTGATTTGGGATAAAAAATATTTTCAACAAGTTCTTTTGATACCTTGGCATTAATAAGAGTACCTGTGGAAATTATATCACCGAGAATGGTATTATTCTCAAAGCAGATAAGCGCACCGACCTTTTGGTCGCTCATATCCGAGCAAGCCTTACACACGGCTTCAATAGCGTCGGAGGTTTCGGCAATTTCAACGGCAACGTCCGGATGGATAATTGTCTTTAAGCTCTTTGACGCTGTGCCGTGACCGACCTGCTCAAGGATATTTCTAATTTCAGGTCCGAAGAGAACAACAACAATAATCAATATATTTGAAAATATAGATTTAAAGATGAAGCTTGATGCTTCCATATTCAAAAGATTAACAACAGCATAGATCAGGGCAAGATAAATTAGACCTTTTATAAGCTGGATTGCACGTGATTCTCTGATAATTCTTATACAAATATAGATAATCGCAGCAACAACAACAATATCCAAAAAGTCTGCTATGGAAAAAGTGGAAAAAACACTTAATATTCGATTGAAGGTATCCTGTATTTGATTTAACATAATAACTTCCCTTTATTATCTATTATTAATTATTTTATCACATTATCAATAAGAAATAAAGGGAATATCAAAGTTTTTTCAAAGTATTCAAAAAAATTTCACATTCGCAATTATTTGTAAATACCGACGGACTTATACGCACAGTGCCGCGTTCGTCAGTTTTATAATACTTATGAGCAAGCGGTGCACAATGAAGACCTGCCCGAAGAGCAATCCCCTTTTCAGCTAAAAGACTTGCCGTTTGTTCAGACGGATAATCCTTATAATTAAAGGACAGAATCGGTACAAAAACATCTTTATCAGGATAAGGGGTATAAAGAGTGACATTTTCATTTTTTAGGAGCTCTTCATACATAAACTGAATCAGCGTCAGCTCCTTTTTATAAATATTCGCAGTCCCCTTGCTCATAACAAAATCTGCTCCTGCGCCAAGCCCTATAATTCCGCTGTTATTAACAGTGCCTGACTCAAATCTGTCAGGCAAAAAATCCGGCTGATTCAAATTAAGTGATGAAGAACCTGTTCCGCCTTCAATAATCGTATCAATAAATATATCTTCACCGACTGCCATAAAGCCTGTTCCCATCGGTCCATAAAGTCCTTTATGACCTGCGCAGCAGAGAATATCAGCATAATCGCTGTCGAAATCAAGTATGCCGACGCTCTGTGCCCCGTCGACAATTAATCGTATGCCGTTGTCCTTACATAGCTTTGATATTTTATTAACAGGAATAATACCGCCGAAGACATTTGAAGCATTAGTGCATACAATAAGACTTGTGTTATTATTAATACATTTTTTGAAATTATTTACGGTAATATCAGGGTCATAGCTGTAGGGTGCGATGTCATAAGTTATAATCCCCTTATTTTTCAAAGCCTGAACGGGCCTTGAAACTGCATTATGCTCAATACTTGAAATAATGACATGGCTGCCTTTTTTTACACTGCCCTTTATTGCCATATTAAGTGCCATTGTGCAGTTTTGCGTAAAAGCAATATTTTCGGGCAAATAGGAAGTCAGAGAAGAAATTTTTTCCCTGACAGCAAAAATTTTTTGTGCAGTTTCAACAGACTGTTTATATCCTCCTCGTCCGCTGTTAAAGCTGTATCTTTTCATTGCATTATTTGCGGCACAGACAACGCAAGGCGGCTTTGGATTTGTAGTGGCACTGTTATCCAAATATATCATTGCCACTCTGTCCCCCTGACTTTTATTCTGTTTTTTTCAAGTATTTCAACAGGGGCTTCATCTTTTGTTTCTACCTCAACGGCATAACCGCAGCCCTCATTCTTATCAGGATTTTCAATTCTCTTGATTTTTGACTTATATCCCTTTGCACTGAAAATTTTTTGAGCACGCTGGGCATTTGTAACTGAGCCTACTTTTATATATAAGACCATACTATAACCTCAATTCATTAGAAAATATATATTACATAATATGCAATTAATCAAGGTTGAGTTATAAGAGATATGGATAAAAAAAGGCTGTACCGCAAAGCAAAATGCTAAGCGATACAGTCCGTTATTTTTTTAATTATTTATTTTTATTTGCTTTTTTAGCAGCCTTTTCAGCCTTACGTCTTTCGAGCTCAGCCTGCTCCTCAGCAAACTTTTTAGCACTTTCTTCTTCCTTGACTCTGTCTTCTTCGTCAGCCTTTTCTTTAGCTTCATCATAAAGAGCTGCAATTTCTTCAAAGTGACTGTAATTTTCCTGCTGAATAAGGAGCTTCTTAGCTTCATTATAAGGCTTTGCCGCACGATTGAATTTTGCAAATTCGTCCATAAGAACCTTAGATTCCTTCTGGACTGCCTTTTTATTGACATTAAGCTGTTTAATCTGAGCCTTAAGCTCGGCAGCGGAATCCTTGGCGCCTTCTTTTTTAGCAAGAGTCATTTCTCCTGTAAGATCGAAAATATCAGCGTCAATTTTGTCTTCCTTATCAAAGAGGGCAATAAGGGCTTCCATATCAGGCTCTTTAAATTCATTTACGGTGCCATAATATTTTTCATATGCTTTTCTTGCGGAAATCTTACTCTTTGCAAGTTCAATTTCAAACTTACGAAATTCTTTTTCATCGTTATTGTTTTTTGGAAGAGCCTTTGCATTCGCGAGCTCAGCGCGGACTGAATCAATATTGATATTTTTGATTGAATCAAGTCCTTGCGAATAAATTTCATTATATACAGCAACCTCGTGTTTGAAAAGGTCTGAATCAAACTTATCGAGCTCGGCACACACGAACTTAGATATTTCAATTTCCTCATTGAAATTAAGTGCAGCCTTATATGCCTTTTTAGCGATTTTCTTTTCTGCTTTGTCGGAAATATTCTTATAAGAAGACTTTACAGCTTCCTTTGGTGAAGCAGCAGCCATCTCTCTTGCATTATTAACGAGATCGATTGCCTCAACTATCTGGCGGTTGCCGAGAGCGTTGTTGCCGTAGTCCTCAAATAGTGAACGAACCTGAAGCACACGGATGATGCTTTTCTGCTTTTTCTCATCAAGGTCATAAAACAGGTATGGAACCATATTCAAAAATGCACCGACGGCAGCCATAATTATAAGAGCACCCATCAACTTATAAAGGAGACCCGGCTGACCGGTTGTAACATCGAGAATATCATATGGCTTTTCATAGCCATTTCCTTCATATACGCCGTAGTATTTCTGAACGGCAGGAAGGACAGATGAGGTTGCAAGAGTAACGATATTTCCTATTGTCAACACTGTTGCAAACATACCATCAATACGCTCACCTGATCTGTACTGCTGATAATCACGGATATCTGCCTGAATAGCAGGAGTCGTAATCTGCTCAAACGCACCGACAAGCCAGTTGAAGTAAATACAGATAAACAGCCACCATATGTTGCGCATATTAATTATCATTGAAAGAATACAGATGATATTTGCAGTATTAACAGCAACAAGAGTCTTTTTCTTACCCCACTTACGAATACAGATAGGCGCAAGAATCATTCCCCAAAGGGAAGCGTTACCGGTAAGGGTATTGATAAGAGCATATATAGTACCATTACAGGTATGACCGTATGTATATGACCAAGTAAGGATATTTCCGTATGCGCCCTCAAGGAAGCCGAGCCATCCTGCAAGTGCGATAATCCAGAAATATTTATTTTTTGCTACAGCCTTGAAAGAATCAATAAAGCTGATTTGAATTGTATGAGTTTTTGCCTGAACAATTTTTTCCTGAGTATTGGCAAAAATAAGGATAGTGAGAGATATACCTAAAATTGCAAAGATAGGATAACAAATTCTGTATACCTTAATGTCATACAGGTTGTCGTTAGCAGCAAACTGTGCAACCAGCGGCAGTATTATATTCATAATTGACGGAGCGAGTGAATATACAACAGATTTAATTGCAAGTACATCTGTACGCTCCTGAGTATTCGGAGAGAGAACATGAATCAAATTTGTATATGCATCGTTAAAGAAATTAAAGAAGAACTGCATCAGCAGGTTAAATACAAGAACGATTGCGCAGGTTGCAACATATGAACTTGATTTGCCGAATATCTGGCCTGTAAATAACATGTCAAGCCGTTCATACGGGAACCAAACATATGCCACTGCGATTATAGCGGTAGGAATTCCCATAGAAAGAAGATAAGGTCTGTACTTACCGCCTTTACCACGCGTATTGTCAACCATATTGGCACGGATACCTGTCAGCGGGATATTGACAAGAGTTGCAATAAGATACAGATAATACATATCCAGTGCGCCTATACCGATAGCACCGCCGACTATCATATTTGTTGTTGAGACAGCAAGCTGTGTGCCCATTGTAATTATGAAATAGGCACCGATGCCTCCGCCTGCATAAGCGACAATCTCTTTAAAAGACATAAACCTGCCCTTAGGCGGTTCTTTCCAATAAAAGCGGACATTGTTAATAAGATTTGCCGCCTTTTGTTTTATGCCTGCATTTTCAGACATACACATCTCTCCTTTTATACATACTATAATGAATTTATTTTAACATAATCATAAAATAAATACAACAAAATTTATTAAATATTGTAAAAAAATCAGTCTAATTTGAACAAATAATCACTGCCATCATCAATTATAACTGTTACCTTTGAGTTTTTAACAGTAAAGCTTTTTGACGAGGCAAGTTTTAAAAAAGTATCATCATCGACAGTTTCAGCTTTTGTATTGTCTGTATAAAAGAATTCGCCTGTTTCTCTGGTATTATCCATTGCGAAAAATTTAAGGGCAGTACCTGAGTTATTTTCAATTTCCTTTGCAGGGTCAAAATAATAATATTTGCCGTTAAAGGAAACCAGAGATATTATATCTGTACCTGATGAGGAAAGGATATGAGACGCTTTCCCTCCTCCCTGAAGGACGAGATATTCAAACAATGAATTGACAGCTGCGTTATATCCCCTGCCCTCAATTGCAGTATCAAATGCAGTTAGAATGCTGCTGTCAAGCTTGAAGTTAGAGGAAATGTAAGTATAGACATTGAATATATATTCGTCCGTATTCACCTTGGAATAACGGCACTCCTTCATAATATCGGCAATTATATCGGTGAATTGATCTACTAATTCAATATGCTTATCATAATCATTTTTATATTCAATGCTTACTCCGGTATTATTGTCAAGCTGCCGTATATTTTCAACAAGCGGATAAAGAGGACAGCAGGTATAAAACAGCTGGTAGACATCATCTATGACGCCCGTATTGAATTTTACTTCTTCTTCACCGCTGTAAACGGCTGTGCATAATTTTTTATATGCGTTGTCAACTGTATCACTGACGGAATCGTAATGAGAGTCCTTAGTGATAAGATAATCATCACTGCCGTTTTTTGAGCAGGCAGTAAAAAAAGCAAAGCATAAGACTGCGGCAAGAATGATTGAAATTAATTTTTTCATAAAATCTACCTTTTCATTAATTTTATTTTATCCTCATAAGATGAGAAGAAATTTTTATATACAGCGCAATAATTCTTATCTTGTCTGCTGCGCTTACATCCGCCTGCACGACAGATATAGAAATAACGGCAGCGCTTACATTCATCGTTAACGATAAAGGACTCTTTCATAAAGTCAACAGCTTTTGAGCTGTGGTAGAGGTCATAAAAGGAAGTATCATTGATATTGCCGAGATACCAGCTGTCAGTGCAGTAAAAATCGCACGGATAAACACTGCCGTCCCCTTCCACAACAAACTGAGTTGAGCAGCACCCGTTCATTCCGCACTGCTCGGCATTATTGCCGGACGCCAGAGCAACATAATTATCAAATGAGCGGATTGAAACAAAGTCGCCGCGCATATAATCATTGAAATAAATATTGAAGCCTCTTGACAAAAACTCGTTATAATCATTATCATTCATATAAAGGTCTTCGTCATATTCACCCTCAAGCGGACGAAGGCACGGAATAAACTGAAGATAACGCAGGTTATTCTCCTTAAAAAATCTGTACGCTTTTCTGAAATTGACCGCAGTATTCTTTGTCAAAACAGAAATAACATTAAAGCTTACATCATATTTTTTTAAAAGCTTAATACCCTTCATAATATCATTAAAGGAATTTGATCCGTCAGGATACATTCTGTAAAAATTGATTTCTTCATTTCCGTCAAGAGAAACACCGATAAGAAAATTATTTTTCTTAAAAAACCGTGCATAATCATCAGTAATCAGCGTCCCGTTAGTCTGAAGGCAGAAATGAATAGGAGAATTTTTTATATTTTTTTCATAAGTGTACTGGACAAAGTGCGAATAAAAATCAATCTCACATAACAGAGGTTCTCCGCCCTGAAAGGTAAAATAAACATCAGTGCCGTCAGCAAATTCAAGCGCGCTGTCAATAACATTTTTTGCGGTATCGACAGTCATCATTCCCTTTGAAAAATCATTACGATGAGCGGACAGTGAGTAATAAAAGCAGTATTCACATCTTAGATTGCAATTGCTTGATGCAGGCTTAAGCATCACTGAAAGAGCCATAATATCACCGAATATAAGTATATAATATTTTTTAATATTATACAAGAGCGGATTTTATTGACGGAATAAAAAACAGGTACGGACAGCAATACCATACCTGTGTTATAAATATTTGATTATCGGCTGAGCTTTTTCTCAGGCTTAGCAATCATTGCCCATAAAGGGTTAACGAGCTTATCAAACGCATACGCAATAATAACGGTGATAATAAAGCAGGCAATAAAGTAAATATAAATATTATACTGCGCAAGTCCCGCCTTTTTCAATACAATCATAGGAAGGCGCTGGAGCATATATACACTGAAAAGATGCTCGCCGAACCAATGAATAACCTTATTATTGAGTGAAACGTGCATTGTGAAGAGTACAACGGCGATAGTGAAGGTAAACATACTGATTTCACTGACAATAAAGTTTTTTCTATGAGCATATGCAACCTGTGTTATGATTACGCTTGCAAATAAGGTTAATGCCCAGATGGTACTGTTATTGCCGAAAAGCTTGTCAAACTTATCCTTGAACAAAGAAAAGAATAAGCCTATTGCATAACAAAGGACAGTATTATAATACCTTGTCGGACGAAGCTGCATAAAATGAAATACGGCAACATAAACAACGAGAAGAGTTGTCAGCAATACTGCACCGAATATATATTTACCTTTGTCTCTGAAAATTTCAAATGAAATAAATGTGAGAGCATAACAAACAATAATTGCAAAAATGTACCAATTTGAATTACCTATTTCTCTCCAAGAAGTAAAGGCCAGGATAATTTGCTTTGTATTCAGATCAGTACCGATAAGAAGCTGAACAATCAGGAAAAGAAGGACTGCAATATCGAACCTGAATAAAGTACCGAGTACGCGGTTAACAGGCATTTTATGGACATAGTGCATATTCTTTTTCTTTATCGACTCCATAACTCCATAGCCCGAATAGAACATAAAAAGCGTTACCATACGCTGACCTATCAGCTTATAATTCTCATAATAAGCAATATCCCCCGCTGATGTAAAATCAACATAGGTATTGAAATGTGAAAAGAACACCATAATAATGAATATACCCTTGATTGCAGTTGTCTTTTCCATAGACATATAATCAGTGATATAATTCCGGTTATCAGTAGTTTTAAGCTGAACATTCCACAAGCATACCGCTGCAAAAATGATTAATAAAATAATCATGCAAAAATTCCTTTGCTTTATAATCTACTCTTATATTAACATAATTTGCCGATATAGTAAATGATAAAATTGAAATTTATGCTCCGCGGACTTCGGAACAACGCTCAAGCAGTTCATACCAGCGGCGGTCAACTTCCTTCTGGAAGGCTTCAATCATCCACTGATTATCAGGCAGGAACATATGCTTGAATCTGCCCTGCTTAACGAGCCATTCTTCAATGGGAACATAATTTCTCGGTTCATAGTTTAGGATCCATTTGCCGTCAACTACCTCAAAAAGCGGCCAGTAACGAGTCTCAACGGCAAGCTTACAGATTTCCATAATATCGGGAGTATTATATCTCCAGCCGCGAGGACACGGCGCCATGATATTTAAAAAAGCAGGACCTTTGGTATAAATTGCCTTTTCCGACTTTCTATACAAATCACGGAAATTCTGAACAAAGGTTGTCTGTGCAACGTACGGAACCTGATGCTCTGCGATTATTGCAGTAAGATCTTTTCTGTACTGCGGCTTACCGGTTGAATTTTTTCCGACAGGAGTTGTCGTTGTATCGGCATACATAGGGGTGGCAGATGAACGCTGGATACCTGTATTCATATAGGCACCGTTATCATAGCAAACATATACCATATCATGACCGCGCTCCATCGCACCGCTGAGTGACTGAAAGCCGATGTCATATGTACCGCCGTCACCGCCGAAGGTAATAAACTTGTATGTATCGTCAAGCTTTCCCTTCCTTTTAAGGACATTATATGCACCTTCAACACCGGACATTGTTGCGCCTGCATTTTCAAATGCGTTATGGATATAGCTGTCTTTATATGAGGTATACGGATACATAAAGGTTGAAACCTCAAGGCAGCCTGTTGCATTACCGACTACGGCTTTGTCACCGGGCTTGATTGCCTTAAGAACATTTCTTACAGCGATTGTACCGCCGCAGCCTGCACACATTCTGTGACCGCCGGCAAGACGCTCTTCTCTCGAAACATATTCTTTAAAATTATACATAAAGCGCCTCCTTATTCTCTCACGCCCAAATAGCGATAAGGCTCTTCAACCATACCTGCTTTGGCAATTTTTTCAAGCTCGTTATAAACATTAATCATATCTGATACCTTGATGTCTCTGCCGCCGAGACCGTAAACATAATTAACGGTCAGCGCATCAGCCTTAGCTCTGTAAAGAGCAGTTGTTACCTCTGCACCGAGAGGTCCGCAGTTATTGTTATATGATTCTGTTCTGTCCATAACAGCAACTGCTTTAACACCATTGAGTGACTTGGCAATCTCTTCGGCAGGGAACGGACGGAAAAGTCGTATCTTAATAAGACCTGCTTTAATGCCCTGTTCTCTGAGCTTGTCAACAGCGTCCTTTGCCGTGCCTGCTGCTGAGCCGATTATTACAACGGCATATTCAGCGTCGTCCATTTTATATTCTTCAATCAGACCGTAATTCCTGCCTGAAATTTTTGCATATTCCCGTGCAATATCGAGAGTAACCTGCTTTGCATTTTTGAGCGCTTCAGCCTGTGCTCTTTTACCCTCAAAATAATAATTTGTTACGCTGTAAGGACCGACCGCCATGGGACACTCAGGATTAAGAAGTGAGTTTTCAGGATTATACTCACCGACAAAGTCCCTGACCTCATTATCTTCATTAAGGATAATATTCTCAACAGCGTGTGAGGTTATAAAGCCATCCTGACAAATCATAACAGGAAGTCTGACATCCTTATGCTCTGCAATACGGTAAGCCATACAGAGGTTATCATAAACCTCCTGATTATTTTCTGCATAAATCTGAATCCAGCCGGAATCCCTTGCGCCCATTGAATCGCTGTGGTCGCAATTGATGTTTATAGGACCTGACAGTGCACGGTTAACAAGAGTAAGTACGCACGGAAGTCTGTTTGATGCGGCGAGGTAAAGCTCCTCCCACATAAGAGCCATACCGGCAGAGGAAGTTGCCGTGACGCTTCTTGCGCCTGCTGCCTCTGAACCGATAACTGCTGACATTGCTGAATGCTCTGATTCAACAGGGATAAACTCACTGTCAACAAGACCGTTTGCTACAAGCTTTGAAAAATACTGCGGAATTTCAGTTGAAGGAGTTATCGGAAAGGCTGCCATAACATCAGGATTAATCTGGCGGAGTGCTTCAGCAACTGCTTCATTACCGCTGAGTCTGTCTTTTCTTGCCATATTATTTTACTCCCTCCATTTTAATTGCATCCACGGGGCATACCTTTACGCAAATACCGCAGCCCTTGCAGTGGTTATAATCGAACTGACCTCTCATGCCTTCTATAACAGGGATACAGCTGTCAGGGCAGACAGGCACACACATAAGGCAGTGGATACATTTTGTAAAATCAAGCTCCGGCTTAACAGAACTCCACTCGCCTGTATTAAATTCAAGAGATGTGGTTTCACCGTAAATCTGCATTCCTTCGGTCAAATCCTTCCAGGAGCAGTTGAGGTGAAGCTTATTAACATCAGATTTCATATTACTTTACCTCCTCAAATGCCATTTTCAGCGCTTTCATATTTCCGTCGATAACCTCCGGTTTTGATGCAAATTTATGTGAAAAAGAATTACGCATTTCAGTGAAAAATGTATTCTTATCCATAACGCCTGAAATCTTGACAATTGCCGCAAGCATAGGAGTGTTTGGAAAATATTTACCAAGGCAGGCAACAGATACCTTTCGGGCGTCAATAGTATAAACCTTTCCTTTATAACCGCCGAGCTTTGATTTAATTTCCTCCGGAGTCTTTGATGTATTAACGATGATACCTCCTGTTTCCTTAAGCCCTTCGGTAACATCAACAACATCAAGAAGTCCCTCGTCAACTACCACAACAAAATCCGGCTCATAAATATTGGAGTGAACTCTGATTTCATTTTTGCTGATACGATTATATGCCGTAATCGGCGCACCCATACGCTCAGGACCGTATTCAGGAAAGCCCTGAACAAAGCTGCCTGTCTTAAAAGCAACATCAGCAAGAAGAAGAGCTGCTGTTTTAGCGCCCTGCCCGCCGCGTCCGTGCCAACGGATTTCAACCAAATCTGCCATATTAATTCCTCATTTCTCAAAATAATCATACTAAATAAAAAAGCCTCTCTGCCCAAAGGCAAAGAGGCGATAAAATACCGTGGTACCACTCTTTTTCGCTGCAAGGTGCAGCGCACTTCATGTACTGATATACACTATCCCTTTAACGGTGGAAACCGTCTGCACCTACTGAAATTCAGCACAGCCGCTCAGAGATGATATTCCTGCTGACACTGTATTGCCTTGCACCGAACGGCAACTCTCTGAGACAGCTACACAGAAGGACATGTTCTCTTCAACGCGTTATAAATATATTAAAGACATAATAATACGATAAATTAAAATTGTCAAGAACTTTTTGATATTCTCAAAAAGAAAATTTGTTAGACCTTATTTCATAAATTTTGAAAACAGACCTTTTTTATTATATGGCTCAGAAGAAATTGAAATAAGCTCATAGCCTGTATCTGCAATTGCTTTTTTAAGCTTTTCTTCGTCAAGCTCGTCTGCGATGATAACACATTCCTTATTTGTATGGGACGAGGAAACCTTTTTAATCTTAAAGTTATTTCTTATTGTATCATTTATATGTGCTTCACAATGACCGCACATCATACCTTCAATTTTTAATGTATATTTATTCATAAAAATAATCCTTTCAGTTAGCGTTTACTAACAATATTCTATCACTGAGAAAAAGCATTGTCAATATTAATATTATTTGATAAGTTTACTTTGTCATGCAAATTTTTCTGTAAGCTGTTATTCAGTCAGCCATGTCAGTTTGTTCAAAATTGATTTGCTTTTTTCACAACGGTTTGGGATTAATGACATTAAGCAAATAAAAGCTAACGGACTGCCGAGAGCAGCAGTCCGTTGGATAGCGTTATTAAAATCTGTATATTAATACATTCCGCCGCCGCCCTGTGCCGCTGCAAGAGCTGCTGCCTGTGCCGCGTCAGCCTGCGGATCCTTGATATCGGTTACGAGAGATTCTGTTGTAAGAACCATCGCTGCAACTGAAGCGGCATTTTGAATTGCCGAACGAGTAACCTTCGCAGGGTCAACAATTCCTTCCTCAATCATATCGCAATAGGTATCTGTTGCAAAGTCATAGCCGTAACCTATCTTATTTGAAGTTTCTATTTTATCAATAATTACAGAGCCTTCCTGACCTGCATTAAGGGCAATCTGACGTATAGGCTCTTCAATAGCCTTAAGAACAATCGTAACGCCTGTCTTAAAATCAGCATTGTTTGTATCAAGAAGCTTTTTAACAGCAGGAATAGCGTTGATAAGAGCTACACCGCCGCCAGCGACGATACCCTCCTCAACAGCTGCCTTTGTGGACGCAAGAGCATCTTCAATTCGCAGCTTCTTTTCTTTCATTTCTGTTTCAGTTGCGGCACCGACTTTGATAACTGCAACACCGCCTGCCATTTTTGCAAGGCGTTCCTGAAGCTTTTCACGGTCAAAATCAGATGTAGTATTTTCAATAGCAGATCTGATCTGACCTACTCTGTTCTTGATTTCATCACCGCTGCCTGCACCGTCAACAATAATTGTATTTTCCTTTGTAACCTTTACCTGACGAGCCTTACCGAGCATAGAGATTGTTGTATCCTTAAGCTCAAGACCGATATCAGATGTAATAACCTGACCGCCCGTGAGGATTGCGATATCCTGAAGCATATCCTTTCTTCTGTCACCGAAGCCCGGAGCCTTAACGCATACACAAGTGAATGTACCGCGCAGCTTATTGAGAAGAATTGTCTGGAGAGCCTCGCCTTCAACATCCTCAGCAATTATAACGAGCTTCTGTCCTGATTTCAGAACTGACTCCAGGAGAGGAAGAATGTCCTGAACAGAAGAAATTTTCTTATCAGTGATAAGGAGCATTGCGTCATCAATAACTGCTTCCATTTTATCTGTATCTGTAACCATATAAGGTGAGATGTAGCCGCGGTCAAACTGCATGCCCTCAACAACCTCACAAACGGTTTCAGCTGTTTTTGATTCCTCAATGGTTATTACGCCGTCGGCAGAAACCTTATCCATAGCATCGGCAATAAGCTCGCCGATATACTTATCTGATGAAGAAACAGTAGCAACACGGGCAATATCAGCATTACCTTTAACAACTCTTGAATGTGCCTTAATCTGTTCAACAACAGCATCAACAGCAGCTTTAATACCGTTTTTAACCTCCATAGGATTTGCGCCGGCTGCAACATTTTTCATACCCTCTCTTACAAGTGCCTGAGCAAGAAGAGTTGCAGTAGTTGTACCGTCACCGGCATCGTCATTTGTCTTTGATGAAACCTCCTTAACAAGCTGAGCTCCCATATTCTCAAAAGAGTCATCAAGATCGATTTCCTTTGCGATAGTTACACCGTCATTAGTTATAAGCGGTGCGCCGTATTTTTTATCAAGGACAACATTTCTGCCTTTAGGTCCGAGTGTGATTTTGACTGTGTCGGCAAGCTTGTCAATACCTGCCTGAAGAGCCTTGCGGGCCTCTTCACCATAAATAATATCTTTTGCCATAAATAAAATCCTCCTTACTCTACAACAGCAAGAATGTCCTTAACGGATGTGATTGTATATTCAACACCGTCAAGCTTAACATCTGTGCCTGAATATTTGCTGATAATTACTTTGTCACCTGGTTTAACAGTCATCGGGTTTTCATCTGTTCCTGTTCCGACTGCAACTACTTCGCTCATTTCAGGCTTTTCCTGTGCTGAAGCAGCAAGAATAAGTCCGCTTTTAGTAGTTTCCTCTGCCTTAAATGACTTTAGCAAAACTCTGTCAGCAAGTGGTTTGATTTTCATAATAGTCACCTCTATAAAAATAATGTTTAATTTCGAGTTAGCACTCTCAACTCTTGAGTGCTAACAAATACTATTTTAGCAAGTTTTTTTCATTTGTCAAGAGTATTAACAAAATATTTAAAAAATATAGCCTGTTAACACTAATATATAGTATAAACAGGCTATAATT
The DNA here is from genome assembly GCA_964528285.1 of uncultured Bacteroides sp. Classification (GTDB taxonomy): domain Bacteria; phylum Bacillota; class Clostridia; order Oscillospirales; family Acutalibacteraceae; genus Eubacterium_R. The sequence continues at coordinate 29,762 of CAZGRZ010000011.1, forward strand.
ATGAGTATTTTATTTTTCAACAAGGCATACTGCGTGGGCTGCTATACCCTCTTTTGTACCTGTAAAGCCGAGCCCTTCCTCAGTAGTTGCCTTTACTGATACAAAATCAATGTCAATTCTGCATGCATCGGCAATATTCCGGCGCATATCAGTGATATACGGTGACATTTTAGGCGTTTGAGCAATGATTGTAGAGTCAATGTTAATAACTCTGTACCCTTTAACGCTGACCTGTCTCACTACCTCTTCAAGCAGCTTAAGGCTGTCTGCATCCTTCCATTCTTCATCAGTATCTGGAAAAAGATGTCCAATATCTCCCATCGCACAGGCACCGAGAATTGCATCGCTTATCGCATGCAGGAGAACATCCGCATCACTGTGTCCGAGCAAACCGAGACTGCTTGGAATATCAACTCCGCCGATTATACACCTCCTGCCTTCAATGAGCTTATGTACATCATAGCCGTGGCCTATTCTCATTTGTTTTCACCTCTTGATTTAATTATATTCTCAGCAACAGCAATATCCTCGGGAGTAGTAATTTTTATATTACCGTAGTCCCCTATAACGACATAAACATCCTTGCCGTAATTTTCAACAAGTTTACAGTCGTCTGTAAAATCCTTGCCCTGAGATTTGGCAAGCTGTGCCGAAGCGCAATAAAGCTGAAAATCAAAAATCTGCGGAGTACGTATTGAGATAAGCTTTGAACGGTTCGGTGTATCTGTTATCTTTAAGTTATCATCAATAACTTTTATTGTATCCTTAACAGGAACACCGACAGCGGCAGCGCCCTTTTCCTTTGCAGTATTGATAACCGATATAATTTCTTCACGTGTGACAAGAGGTCTTGCGCCGTCATGAATAATCAGAAGATCACATTCATCAATAGTTTCAACTGTATTCATAACACTTTCCTGCCTTGTTGAACCTCCGAAGCAATATGTTATATCGTAAGCAGAAAGTACACGTTCAAAAGAATCAAGGTCGCTTTCACGGCATGCAACGATTACCTCATCAATTTCTTCAATGGAGCAGAAGGTTGCCACTGTACGTTCTATAACTGTTTTACCGCCGAGTTCAAGCAGCAGCTTATTCTTGTCTGTTTTCATTCTTGTACCACTGCCGGCGCCCAAAATAATTGCAATATTATTCATATTTCAGCTTTTCCACCTCTTCAAAAGTCGGTGTGGCAAATTCGGTTTTATATGGATTATAGACAACAAAACCGAATTTTGCACCGTTCGGTTTTTTAACATTTTTAATCAAAGTATAATCAACAGGGACATTTGAAGATTCGCGTGCCTTACTGTAATAGGCCGCAATAACTGCACAGTCGTGAATTGCAGTGTCTGTTATCTTTTTACCCGAGGTTTCACAGATTACATGGCTGCCTGCGCTGTCCTGAACATGGAACCAGGTGTCATAATTCTTCGCTGTTTTAAGCGTAATAATATCATTCATAATATTGTTTCTGCCGACATAGACATCAAAGCCGTCACGCGTCCTGAAACGCATAGGCTTGAGTGCTTTTTGATTTTTCTTTTTACTGTCAGGAAGCTTTTTTAAATATCCTGATTGTGACAGTTCATTTTTAATCCCGGTAATTTCCGCGTCAGTTTGCGCTCTTGAAAGTAAATCAAGGACGGACTCAAGATACTGTGCTTCAGATTCTGCATCCTTAATAAAATCAAAAAGCTTTGACTCTGCAACCTGCTTTTTGCGGTATTCCTTATAATATTTCTGTGCGTTCTGTGACGGGGTGAGAGTTACATCGGCAGGAACACGAATAATATTATTATTGTCATAATAATTTTCCAAATCATAATATGGTGAACCCTTTTCAAGGGTATACAGATTTGCATTAATAAGATCACCGAAGAGCTTATATTTTTCTTTATCCTTACAGTTTTCAAGCTCATGAGTTCTGTTTGTTATCTTTCTAACTGCTCTTTCCTGAAGAGTATTGACCAATTTGAACAGCTCGGCGCTTCTTGCCTTTATACGCATAAAGCGTACTCTTTCATAAAAGAAATAATCAAGCAGCGCAGAAAAAGAATCAAAGTGCTTTATCTCAGCAGAGGAGCCATACTGCTTTATATCCATAAAGGAAAAGTCCTTCGGCGTATCCGTTATTACAGCAGACGGCACGGGGTTTAGCGCTGATTTCCTGAACTCATCAAGTGAAAGTCCGTTTTCAAACTCCCTGCACACGATAGGCGAAACGCCCTTAAGCGTATCCATTACAGCATTATAAATCCCCTTGGTGCTTTTTGCGATTCTGTCTTTTATCAGCTCAAGGTCATCAGAAAAAATATTCAACTTATCCTGACTCGGCGGTGCAGCATAAGCAACACCGGGCAGAATTTCACGGACATGGGATTTATTTTTATCAATTCTTTTTACGGAATCAATAATCCTGTTTTCACTGTCAGTAAAAATAATATTAGAGTATCTACCCATTATTTCAACTATAAGGGAATAATTTGTTTTATCGCCTAATTCATCCGTACCGCTGAAATTAATTTTAAGTACTCGCTCAAGGTTATCCTGCTCAACAGAAGTAATCCAAGCCCCTGTCAACCGTTTTCTGAGCAAAAGGCAGAACATGGGCGGCTTTGGCGGATTTTCAGGCGGATAATCGGTAAAATGTATTCTTGCAGCATCTGCACTGCACGAAATCAAAAGGCGTTTGCTCCCCTGCCGCGAATGCAGATTTATGATAATTTCATCTTTTGACGGCTGATAAATTTTATCCACCCGGCTGTCAATCGCAAAATCAGATATTTCATTTTTAAGGTGATATAAAAAAATTCCGTCAAGTGCCATAATTAAATTTCCGATACGGGATTTTCAGCAGGTGAAACTACAAATTGAACATCTGTAAAAATCCTTTCAAGTCTTTCTTTTATCATTAAAAACGGTTTGTTTTCCGTTTCAAAATGGCCTGCCGAAATAACAGCAAAGCCGTTTTGCTGTGCGTCGAGCATTTCGTGATATTTCAAGTCACCTGTAACGAAGCAGTCTGCACATTCCATAGCGTCTTCTATATATTCCGCACACGCACCGCCGCCGACACACACAGATGATATAAGCTTGTCAGAATCGGTATACCTCAAAGCGTGACAGTCAAGAGTTTGCGAAACAAAAAGAGCAAAATCATCAATACTCATACTCTCTTTTAAAATACCGAAGGTGAGATATCCGTCACCATGCTTATGTATATTCTGTAAGCCGAGCAATTGCGCAAGCTTATCGTTAATACCGCCTTGGGCCTTATCATAGGGTGTATGAGAAGAAATAACGGCTATATCACTGTTGACAAGCTCATAAAGTGTTGTATCCTTTTTAATGCTTTTAACGCCTCTGAATATAACAGGGTGATGCGTTATGAGCAAATCGGCATTGATGCTTTTTGCAAAATCAACGGTTTCAATCGTGCCGTCAAGAGCAATTACCGCTTTTTTTACTTCCTTTGCGTAATCACCGACAAGGAAGCCGGAATTATCCCATTCCTCCTGAGTATCAAAAGGTGCAAACGTATTTATGTATTCATAAATATTTTTTACAGTGGTCATATTTTCTCCTTAACTGCATTGATGATATCGGAAAAATCCTCACCTGATTTTGACTTATCATTAAGATAATTCAAAAGATGGATAAAATACTCTTTGTGAGTAAAATCCTTTATATTGCCGAGATAATAATCTGCTCTCATTCTGTCCTTAATTACGCCTGAATAATGCGCATCAAAAACTGAATAATAATGATTTGAGTCTTTGACAATAATATCGTTATCAAGCTCAAATCCGTTATCGAACAGAAATTTCCTTGCAATTTCAGGATGAGACATTGGATTGAGTATTATATGCTTATTACTTATATATGGACAATCAGACAATATATCGGCAATAAGTTCACCGCCCATACCTGCAATAATAATCGTATCAAAATCATTTTCAGACAAGCTTTTAAGCCCATCACTTTGACAGACCTTGATATGCTCACAAAGCAGCTCCTGTGAAACAAGACGCTCACAGGAGTTCAGCGGACCGATATTGATATCACTTGCAACGGCACTCTTTATCACGCCGTTTTGATACAGCCAAACGGGAATATATCCGTGGTCTGTTCCGATATCGGCAATACGGGAATTATCCTTAACAAGTGAGCATACTGCCGAAAGTCTCGGTGATAAATCAATCACTGCTTTGAAGCAATAAAATCATTGATTTTCTGAACAAGTTCATCGGGGTCAGTACCGTGGACAATACAAGCCTGCTCTATATTCTCACCGCGAGATGCAGGACAGCCGAGACAGTGCATACCGATTTCAAGGAAAAGCGGTGCTGCGTCCGGACAAACATCAAGGATATCTCCGATAATTGTTTTTTTTGTAACTTCAGTCATTTTAATTTCCATAGCCTTTCTGCCCGCAAATATTTCATTAAAATTTCACTCACACCTTGTTGTGGGCATACAAGGCGTATAATGGATATTCAGTCTTCTCAAAATTATGCCGCAGCAAATTTTGAGAGTAACATAATCGGATCAGTGTAAAATTTTACACTAAATCTTCTTTAAAAAATATTCATCAATATTATTTATAGCACAAATAATAATTGATTGCAAGATTATGAAAGATGTGTTATACTTTTTACAAATGAAAAATAAGGTTGGTCGATGATGGAAAAAGAATTTAACCCTTCACTGCAATTTGACGCATTCACTGCCGGAATAGAAGAAGGCGGACTTCGTTCAAGCTCGTCAATAACAATAATCGTCTGTTATATTCTTGCCAATTGCAAGGAAAAAATTACGCAAAGAAATATTATTGACGCACTTGTTGACGGAAAAATTGCAAATTATTTTGAAATATCAAGCGCAATAGGCAGGCTGATTAAAAAAGGATATATTAAAGAAACAAGCGAAGGATATTTAAATATCAACGGGGACTGCAGATTACTTGTTGAAATCGTCGAAAATGATTTACCGCTTACAATAAGGGAAAAAAGTATTGAGCTTGTAAGCAAATTTGCTGCCATGGACATCAATAAAAAAGAAAATAAAGTAACGATTGAGGAGAAAAACGGCGGTTATAAAATTACAATGCATGTCAGTGATATTGACAGTGATTTTATGACGCTCTCACTTTATGTCAAGACAGAGACACAAGCGCTGGTTATAAAAGAAAAATTCCAGCAGAACCCTGCCGGAATTTATGAAAACCTGATGGATTCAATATTTGGATAAAAGAAAAAGAGCTGAAAACGAGCACTTTTGATAAAGAGTGTCGTTCGCAGGATAGAGACTTCTTTTTCGCTATGTGATATATATTATATTTCAAATTTGATCAGTAATCCTCGTCATCAATGAAGGACATACATATATAACGCTAACATATATTCTCTAATTCTATAAAACATTTGGGACACCCTCTTTATAAAGGGTGTCCCAATCGCTTTTTTAATTTATTATTATTCTTCAACAGCTTCTGTTTCTGTTTCGGTTACTTCTGATTCAGTTACTTCTGGTTCAGTTACTTCTGGTTCAGTTGTCTCTGATTCAGTTGCTTCTGTTTCAGTTGTCTCTGTTTCAGTTGTCTCTGGTTCAGTTGCTTCTGGTTCAGTTGTCTCTGTTTCAGTTGTCTCTGTTTCAGTTGCTTCTGGTTCAGTTGTCTCTGTTTCAGTTGCTTCTGGTTCAGTTGTCTCTGATTCGGTTACTTCTGTTTCAGGTTTAGAATCTGTTTCAGGTTCAGGTGTGTTTTCTGAAAGAATTTCTATAGTTTCTACAGGCT
>CAZGRZ010000011.1:35658-50857 GCA_964528285.1 uncultured Bacteroides sp.
TCTGTTTCAGGTTCAGGTGTGTTTTCTGAAAGAATTTCTATAGTTTCTACAGGCTTTTCAATAAGTGCTTTTCTTGAAAGAGAAACTCTCTTTTTATCAAAATCAATATCAATAATTCTGACATCGACTTCGTCACCTACATTGAGAACATCTGCAGGAGTCTTGATTCTTTCCCATGAGATCTGGCTTATGTGGATAAGGCCGTCAACACCCGGGATAACATTTGCAAACGCTCCGAAAGATGCAAGTGAAACAATCTTAACCTTGCAATCTGTACCGACAGGGTAATCCCTCTTAAGAATCTCCCAAGGGTTGTCCTCAATTTTCTTAAAGCCGAGTGATATCTTTTTGTTCTCATGATCAAGAGTCTTAATTGTTACTTCAACAACATCACCGACATTGACGACTTCTGACGGGTGTTTGATTCTGTTCCATGAAAGCTCACTGATATGAATCATACCGTCTACACCGCCGAGGTCAACAAATGCGCCATAGTTTGTTAGAGATTTAACTGTTCCTGTGATTTTCTGGCCTTCTTCAAGAGTTGCCCAGAGTGCTTCCTGCTGTGCTTTTCTTTCTTCAGCGGCAACAATTTTTATTGAACCTACTGCGCGTCTGCGTGCAGGGCTTATATCAATTACCTTAAAGCGGACTGTTGCACCCTTAAGAACATCCAATTCCTGATTGCGCGGAATACCTGTAAGAGATGCAGGAATGAACACACGACTGCCTTTTGTTACAACAATTACGCCGCCTTTAACAACAGAAGCAACTTTACCCTCAAGAATTTCCCCTGACTCCTTGGCTGATACGATATTATCCCAGCCTTTAAAAACGTCAACAAGCTTCTTTGAAAGTTTAATTACACCTTCACTGTCATCAGTCTTCATAATAACAAGGTCAAGGACATCACCAATGCTGACTGCCTCCTCAGGATTTGTAATCGGCTCTGATGAAAGATCATCTAAAGCGATAACTCCTGTCTGCTTCCTGCCAACAACATCGACAAATACTTCCGTCGGAGTGATGTTAACGACTGTTCCCTTTACTACCTTACTGTTTTCGTCTTCTCTGAATGATTCTTCAAGCATTTCTTCGAAGGTTGCCTCACCATCAGCAGATGCATTGACAGCAGCCGTATTGGCTTTATCAGCGGTTTCTGCTGTCTCCACAACTTCTTCAGTGATGGCTGAAGTTGTTTCAACTTCCTTTTCAATAATTTCTTCGGACATGGTTTTTAGTACCTCCTTGATAATAACCGCGGGTGTCGAAGCCCCCGCTGTGACACCAACTACTTTGTACTTACTTAGGTCAATGTCTTTAAGTTCCGCTGAAGTTTCAATAAGAAAAGTATCAGCGTTAGCTTTACACACATCTCTGAGCTTACAAGTATTTGATGAATGCCTGCCGCCGATGACAATGACTGCATCTGCTTCCTTTGAAAGAGAAGCCGCCTCTTCCTGTCTGTCGGCTGTAGCATTACATATTGTACTATAAATTCTGCAATTTGTATATAGTTTTTTTAGAATTTTCTCGCATTTTTTCCATTCTTTTAATGAAAAAGTTGTTTGAGAAACGCAAATAAGTGACTTTTTTTCACTCAAATTGTGATTTTTCAAAATGGTTTCAAGCTCTTCATAATTTTTGAAGACGAAACTTTCTGCCTTGCAATAAGATCGTATTCCTCTGACTTCAGGGTGATTCTCATCACCTGCAATTAGAGTGACGGTATCATCCGGCTGATCGGTTACAATTCTGTGAATCTTTGAAACAAACGGACAGGTCGCGTCTACAAAATTGACACTGCTTTTTTTTGCATCATCAATAACACTTTTTTCAACTCCGTGCGTTCTGATTACAACAGTATATCCGTCAGGGCAGTCTGATATTTTTTTAATTATTCTGACGCCCCTTGACTCTAAATCCAAAACGAGCTGGCTGTTATGGATTATCGGTCCCAGGGTGCAGACCTTTTCACCATTCTCTACAAGTTTATATATGAGATTTACCGCCCTGTCAACGCCAAAGCAAAAGCCTGCTGTTTTTGCTAACTTAATCAATATTCTTTTCAGCCTCCCAGAGCGAGATTATATTATCCATTACCATATTGGCGGCATTTTTAATTACATGCGCACCGATATCGTCGCCGCTCAGTCCGAGCTCATCATTTTTAATAATTTTACCGTATGATACAATGACCTTTTTGCCTGCCTTTATTTTTCCGTCGCAGTAAATTGCAACAGGAAGGATATCGGCGCCTGTTGCCTTTGCAATAACGGCAACACCTGCCTTCGCCTTCTGCGGTACTCCGTTCTTATCCTTTATACGCTTACCCTCGGGACAGATTGCCATAACATGCCCCTCATTGATAATTTTTTCACCATACTCAATGGCTGAGATATCACCTTTTCCGCGCCGGACGGGGAAGCCGTACATATGGGTTATGAACCAAGCGACAATCGGGTTTTTGAAAAGCTCTGCCTTCGCCATAAAATGAAGCGGAGGAATATTTTTTGGGCAGGCAACAAAAACAGGATCAAACGCGCAGGTATGATTAATTGCAACTATGTAATTGCTTTTATCCTTAGGGACATTATCAAGTCCTTTGAACTCAATTTTATATAAAAGTTTAATAAGCGGTCTGAAAACGAATTTTATGAAATTATATAACTTATAATGTTTTACCTGTGAATAATCAAACTCTTTCACTGCACATTCTCCTTAATAATATTAATAACTAAATCTATCGACTCCTTAAGTGAAAGGTTAGTGGTATCGGCAAGCACAGATTCATCAGTTGGCTTAAGCGGCGCTATTTCACGGTGTGAGTCCTGATAATCCCTCTGATTTACATCTGCAAGGACATCCTCAAACGACACTGCCTCATCCTTTTCAACAAGCTCCTTATATCTTCTTTCGGCTCTGCATTCAGGTGAGGCAAAAAGAAAAATCTTTGGCTTTGCGTCGGGAAGAATCACCGTGGCAATATCCCTGCCGTCCATAATTATATTATTATTCTTTGCAATATCGCGCTGAAGATCAAGCAGAAATGCTCTGACCTCTTTGATTGCGGATACCTTTGAAGCGCCCATTGAAATTTCAGGGGTACGGATTAATGATGAAACATCCTCACCATTAAGATAAACACGCTGTGTTCCGTCATCGGCAAAGGCGAGCCTGACATCAGTATCATTAAGAAGAGCAATAATTTTTTCTTCATCATCAATAGCACCGTTTCTGACAGAATTGAGTGCAATAGTTCTGTAAAGCGCACCGGTATCGACATAGATATATCCGAGTGCCTTCGCCGCTTCTTTTGCAATAGTTGACTTGCCTGCACCGGCAGGGCCGTCAATAGCAACATTAATCATCAATTTATTCTCCTTTACATATTCTCTGCACAAAGGACTGCTGTGGAAAAAGCAATCTGCAAATTAAATCCGCCTGTATATGCGTCAACATCAATAACCTCACCTGCGAAATAAAGATTATCAACAAGCTTTGATTTCATCGTTTTTGGCTCAATTTCCTTGACGCTGACACCGCCAGAAGTAATTATTGCTTCCTCAACAGGTCTGAAAGCGGAAATATCTGCTTTAAAATTTTTTATAAGGCTGACGAGCTTATGTCTCTGCTCTCTTGTTATACGGTTTACTTTGCAGGACGGTTCAATCCCACTTAGTAAAACTATAACAGGAATTAGTTTTTTAGGCAATAGTTTATTAAGTGAATTTATAAAATCTTTATTTGACAGCTCTTGGAAATCCCTTTGTATTCGTTTATCAAGTGTATTCTCGTCAAGCGCAGGCTTAAGGTCAATCAGAACATAATAATCGTTTTTTCCCATATTCCTTATATGACTTGATGCTGAAAGAATAACGGGACCTGACATACCATAGTGGGTAAATATCATTTCGCCGAAATCGCTGTAAATCTTTTTATTATTTTCAAAAAGAGTTAATGATATGTTTTTGAGTGAAAGTCCCTGAAGCTTCGGTATAAAATTATTTGAACATACGAGCGGAACAAGGCTCGGCACAATTTCCGTAACAGTATGACCTACTGACCTTGCCAGAATATAGCCGTCGCCTGTTGACCCTGTGGCAGGATAACTCTTACCGCCGGTACATACAGCAACCTTATCACATTTAAGCCTTGTGTTATTATCAAGGATAACGGCAGAAATTTTACCGTCGGTCAGTTCAAACGCTTTTGCTGTTGAATGAATTATATGAGCACCGCTGTCCTTACAGTATTTCACAAGGGCGTCAACAACATCGACCGCCTTATCACTTACAGGGAAAACACGATTTCCCCTCTCGACCTTCAGAGGTACGCCAAGCTCCTCAAAAAGCGTCATCGTATCATAAGGCATAAAATTTGAAAAGGCTGAATAGAGAAAACGCGGATTTGTCGGCACATTTGAAATCAAAGTGTCAATATCAGATACTGCATTGGTTAGGTTACATCTGCCCTTGCCCGTTATCATAAGCTTGCGTGCAGGGCGCGGCATTTTTTCAACAACAGTAACGTTATTGCCATTCTGTGCGGATTTTGCAGCACATAAAAGTCCTGCAGCACCGCCGCCAATGACAGTGATATCAGACATAGAAAATCACCTCTTCGTTAATCTTCGTCCTTCATTTTTTCAAGAGAGGAAGAGGTTTCCTCCCACTGAGAATAAAGAGCATCTCTCTTAATAGTCAGCTCATCAAGCTGAGCGGTCAGCTTCATTAATTCTTCATACTCTGCCGTTGATAGATTTGCTTCAATTTCCGTCATATTTTTTTCAAACTCTTCAATCTCTTTTTCAAGCCTTGACTGATTTGCAGTTAGCTTTTTAAAAGCACTTCTGCGTTCCTTTTTAAGTTTATAGTCATTAACCTTTGGCTTTGATTTTACAGTAATTTCCGGCTCTGCTGAATATTTGTTTTGAATGTAATCATCATAATTTCCGAGAAAATTATTACAGCCCTCAGGTGTAAGCTCGACAATTCTTGTTGCAAGCTTATTAATAAAATATCTGTCATGAGAGACAATAAGCATTGTACCCTGATAATTAAGAAGAGTATTTTCAAGCTCTTCTCTCGAAAAGGCATCGAGGTGATTAGTCGGCTCATCGAGAAGAAGGAAGTTATATCCTCCGAGCATAAGCTTGAGCAAAGCCACTCTTGCTCTTTCCCCGCCTGAACACACCTCAAGCTTTCTGTATACCTCATCGCCCTTAAACAGGAATGCGGCAAGTGCGTTTCTGACTCTCGTCTCCGTCATATAAGGAAAGTTTGTCCACACCTCGTCAATTACCGTTTTGCTTAAATCAAGATTTTCCTGAACCTGGTCAAAGTAGCCGGTCATAAGTGACGAGCCGAATCTGAATGTACCGTCATCACGTGATAAATCGCCGATAAGAATTTTAAGCAAGGTTGTTTTTCCGCAGCCATTATCACCAAGCAGAAAAACTCTTTCACCGCGTCTGACATTGAAAGAAACGTTATTAAATATCAGTTTATTTCCAAAGCTTTTTTTCAACTGTGAAACATCAAGCACTTCCTCGCCGGAAACGCATTTGGGAGTAAAATCGAATCTTATTTTGGCAAGCCTGCTGTCAGGAGCAACAAGCTGAGATTTAATTCTTTCAATTACTTTTTCTTTACTCTCAGCAGTTTTTATATTCTTTTCCCTGTTCCAGCGGTGCTGCCGGGCAATTATGCCCTCAAGGCGTTCAATCTCTTTTATATCATTTTCATACTTATCGGAAATCGCTTTCTGTTCAGCTTCTTTTTTTAATAAAAATTCCGAATAATTGCCCTTATATGAACGGATTTTTTTATTTTCAAGCTCAATTGTTTTTTCTGTGATTCTATCAAGAAAATATCTGTCGTGACTGATTATCAAACAGGCGCCGTTGAAGCTTTTCAGAAATTCCTCAAGCCACTGAATTGCACTGATATCAAGGTGATTTGTGGGCTCGTCAAGAAGAAGAAAATCCGCATTTGACAAAAGGAGCTTTGCAAGAATAAGCTTTGACCTCTGTCCGCCTGAGAGAGTTGAGGTCGGCTTATCAAAATCAAGTTCTGAAAAGCCAAGTCCCAAAAGCGCTGAGCGTGTCTTTGAGCGGTATACGAGTCCGCCGTTATCCTGAAAATGACGGGTTAAATAATCCTGTTTTTCAATAAGCTCTTTTGACGGAGATGAACGGAGCATATCGGCAATTTCATCAAGCTGAGCCTCCGTGTCAATCAAATCGGAATAAACCGATACAAGCTCATTCCATATTGTGTTATCATTTGAGCAGGTGTGCTGCTCCATATAACCGAGTGAGGTATTCTTTGACAAAAAGCAGCTTCCCGAATCGGCAGTGTATTCACCTGTTATAATTTTAAAAAGCGAGGTTTTGCCTGCACCGTTTACACCGACAAAACCGACCTTTTCCTTTTCCTTAATACTGAATGATATATCGCTGAAAAGAGTATTATCCGCAAATGACAATGTTAAGTTTTGCACATCAAGGACATTCATAACAAAAGTTCTCCAAATTTGATGAATATATTTTACACTATTTTGGATTGAAAGTATAGTAAAATTTTGATATTATATAAATAAATAACAGAAAAAAATCAAAGGAATATTAATTATGGACATTTTAAAGCTGAAGCCGGTACTAAAGGATTATATCTGGGGCGGAGAAAAATTAAAAAAGGATTTCGGATTTAAAAGTGAACTAAAAAAAGTTGCCGAAGGCTGGATGCTTTCCTGCCACAAAGACGGTATGAATATCATTGAGGGTGGTAAATACGACGGCAAAACGCTCAATGAATTAATTGAAGAAACAGGTAAAGAAAAAATTGTCGGAACAAGGAGCAAAAATTTCCCCTACTTCCCTGTTCTCATAAAACTGATTGACGCAAAGGATAATCTTTCAATTCAGGTTCATCCCGACAATGAATATGCACAAAGAGTAGAAAATGAATTCGGGAAGACTGAAATCTGGTATGTACTTGACGCTGACGATGATGCTAAATTAGTTTACGGCTTCAAAGAGAAAATATCATCTGAAAAATTCAGGAAGGCAATTGAGGACAATACACTGCTTGACATTCTGAATATAGTTGATGTTAAGAAGGGCGATTTATTCTTCATCGAGGCAGGAACTGTTCACGCCATAGGCAAAGGAACGCTGATTGCGGAAATACAGCAAAATTCAAACGTAACATACAGAGTATATGACTATGGCAGAACAGGCGCAGACGGAAAGCCGAGAGAGCTGCATATTGATAAAGCTGTAGACGTTTCAGTAACAAAGCCGCCCGAGCATAATGCAAAGCCTATGGGAAAGCCGGAGAATCACGGGAATTATATTTCCACACTGCTGACAGAGTGCGATCTTTTTACCGTTAATCATTATGATATAATAAAAGAAATATCACTTAATGCAGACGAAAAATCATTTAATCATATTTTAATTTTGAACGGTCGTGGAAAAATAAACGGCAGAGATTTTAAAAAGGGCGACAGTTTTTTTGTTCCGTCAGGCTTCGGGCAATATACAATCAGCGGTGAAAGTGAAATAATAATTACAAATATTTAATTTCCTATGAATAAAAAGTCACAGACGGTAAAATACTATCTGTGACTTTATTTATTGAGGTGATTAAATTGAAAATAGTCAATAACATAGCATTGATACTGTCAATAATCGGCGGTATCAACTGGGGGCTTATCGGACTTTTCAAGTTTGATTTGGTTGCTTGGATATGCGGAGGACAGGATGCGGTATTCGCAAGAATTATTTACAGCATTGTCGGTCTTGCAGCAATATGGTGCATAAGCCTTTTATTTTCAGGCAGAACAAGCGAAGAATAGACGTTAATTCTGTAAAAAAACTTTAGTTTTTGTCAATCTCATTAAGTTGTCAGCATAGGAATGGTTTTTGAAATTTCTCCGATGCAGTGTTCCCTTTTTATTAACAAGGAGGCTTTACTTAATGAGATTGATTTTTATCTTACCTGCTTTAACATTTCGATTTTTATTTTATCAAGTATTCTTTTTTCAAGGCGGCTGATATATGATTGTGAAATGCCGAGAAAATCCGCAAGCTGTTTTTGAGTATGGCTTTCTCTGCCGTTGAGTCCAAAACGCATAACCATCAGGTTTTTTTCTTTTTCGGGAAGAGAATTGACAATATCCATAAGCAGTCTTTTTTCATCACTGTATTCAATAGGCTCAAACACATCATCAGGCTCAGTGCCGAGAACATCACGAAGAGTAAGTTCATTGCCGTCCCAATCAATTGAAAGCGGTTCGTCAAACGACATCTCACTTTTCATATTATTGACCTTTCTGAGATGCATTAAGATTTCATTTTCAATACATCTTGAGGCATAGGTTGCAAGCTTGATATTCTTATTGGGATTGAAGGTTTTCACCGCCTTCATAAGACCTATAGTCCCTATTGAGACGAGGTCCTCGGTTGAGGTTGTTTTGCTGTCAAATTTTTTGGCAATATAGACTACAAGTCTTAGATTATGGGTAATGAGAAGATGCCTTTCACTCTCATCTCCGTTCCTGAGTTTTTCCATAATTTCCTGCTCTTTTTCCTTTGAAAGCGGTGAAGGAAGAGTCTCAGGTCCGTTTATGTAATAACACTTTTGTTTTTTAAACAGTCTTAAAAAAAAGATTTTAATTTTTTGTAACATATTGCACCTCATATCTTAGTATTTCCGGATTTATAATTGCTGAAAAATCCTTTGACTCAACTGTGGACAGAGCAACATATACCTTATCTGTTTCAATAATACGTTTGCCGAAAGAAATAATAATTTTATCGGGCCGAAACGCCTCAAGCACTCCCTCACCTCCTACCGTGTTGAAAGGAATAATTCTGCTTGTGTCCACAGAAAATTTACTTTTGTCAACTATTATTACAGGATAATCCGAAAAAGGCTCCTTGAGTTTATTTCCGCTGTCGGCAAGTGCAAGCATATGCCATTGGTTTTCGCCGCTGATAATTGTTAAGTAATATATTTCGCTGCTGCCGATAGTACGGTTATATATTTTCACTATCGCAACTGAAATCATATATGCAAAAAAAGCGCTGAGCAAAAGCACACGAGCGGAAATATCGAAGTAGACCGAATTATTATGTATTACTATGCCGTCAGGCTTAAACACCAGGCGGACTGCAAGGATAACTCCGAGAAGGAGCATATTTGAAAAATAAAAAATAAAAAGATTTTTTAAAAACAGGCTAAAGCGGTTAAAGCCGAAGGCAGTAAAAACAATTAAAACAGAAATTAGAATTTTACCAAAAATTGTTATAAGAAAATTGAGTTCATCAATAATTATGACCAAGGAATATATGCCGCCGATAAAAGACGCTGCGATAACACGGTAAGTCTTAGCCTCACGTTTATTGAAAAGCTTGGTGAGCAATAAGAGAAGATATGTAATAAAAAAATTCAGTACAAAAAGCACATCAACATATATAGTCAAAAAAATCCCCCGATACTGATTATACTCTGTATCGGGGGTTTAATTTGTCGCAATAAGGCTCTGTTACAATACCAACATTGTAAAAGGCTTGTCTGCCATATCTGTTTTGCACAGGGAATATTCTCAAGGACGTATGCACCGTCTGTAATCATAACGACATAACGAGTACGGTGCGGTAAAGTTTCTAACTGTCTTCAATGTGAGCTCGGGATACAAATCGAATGTCATATCACCCTTGTTTGTTTTGATTACTGCTTTCATTAAATTTAATCATTTCGTTGATTTTCTTTAATTCATCAATATCAATTTTAACAACTCTTCTGTCATAGGTCATAAGCCCGTTGAGTTCATCCTCAACATCCGTGAGCTGCGTATAAACAGCGGCACTGAGCCCTTCCTTAATCTGAGGGATTATGACATTTTTATATAACTTTTTATACGCATTAGTCAGAGAGGTGTTCGACTTATAAATCTTGTAGCCGAACATTTTATTGTTAAAGGTGTGACCATTGAGCTTTAATCCCAGACCGCCGAACTCTGAAAGGACATATGGTCTGCTGCCTTTTTTCACTTTTATCGGAGTAAAATAGATATGCTTTGAAATAACATCGCTTACACCCATATCGTGCCAGCCTGAGGCTGCGTCAACAATTCTTGTGTTATCAAGCTCTTTGATTTTATAATAAGCCTTTGTACTGTCAAACTGTCCCCAGCCTTCATTGAACGGCACCCATAAGGCAATACAGGTACAGTTATAAAGATGAGATATTGTTTCTTCAAGCTCCTGATAATAAAGGTCTCTGCCTTCTTTATCCGTTCTGTGGAACATATTATAATCAGTATCATCCATGGTTATATTCAGAAACGGAATTGCTGATACTTCGAGTCCGTAGCTGCCGCCGCCGTTCACCATATCCTGCCATACAATAATTCCATTGACATCACAGTAATGATACCAAAGCAGCGGTTCAATCTTAATATGTTTTCTAAGCATATTGAAGCCTGCTTTTTTAACAAAAAGAATATCATTTTCCATAGCGTCATTAGACGGCGGAGTCAGATATCCGTCAGGATAATAGCCCTGATCAAGAAGTCCGTTATGGAAATATGGTTTATTATTCAAAAAGAGCCTTTGTACTCCGCTTTCGTCTGTTCCGGTTGAAAACTTACGCATACCGAAATAGGATTTGATACTCTCTCCATTTGATTTAAATACTACATTATATAGGAACGGAAATTCAGGACTCCACGGCTTGAAATCAGGGAGTTTGACGACTCTGTCGGTCGTATCGGCAATAAGCGTGTCTCCGTCATAAATCATAACCTCGACATCATCAGTGCCGAAATATTCAAACTCAACCTGTTCCTTGTCAAAGTCCGGTGTAATCCTTACTCTTTCAAGAAACTCCTTTGGTGTGGATTCAATCCATACAGTCTGCCATATTCCGCTCTGAGGCGAATACCATATACCCCCGCGCTTAATCTTCTGTTTGCCGCGAGAATATGATTTTGTATCCGTAAAATCCCTGACCTTAACAATAAGCCTGTTTTCATCAACGGTATTAATATAATCGGTAATTTCAAGGGTAAACGGAGTATATCCGCCCTTATGACTGCCAACAAATTCACCGTTAAGGTAAACCTCCGCAAGCTGGTCTACAGCACCGAAGTTTATAAATGTCCTGTCTTTTATAAATCCATCAGGGAAAGTAAATATTTTTTCATAGAAAAGATAATCATCAGGCTTCACAAATCTGTTCACGCCCGAAAGCTCTGTTTCAGGTGAAAAAGGGACAATAATCTGAGAATTGAAGGTATCGGGAATGTGATCGGTTTTTCTTATTTCATAATTCCAGACGCCGTTCAGGTTAAGATAACTGTCCCTGATAAACTGCGGTCTCGGATACTGTGAAAGCGGAATTTCATCTTTTAATTTTTCAGTCCATTCAGTAGTAAGCATTTTACTCAACAATCTTTCCGTCAATAATTTCTATATGCCTGTTACAGATTTCAAGTGCAGCTTTTTTATGAGAAACAATGATACAGGTTACATTTTTCAGCTTTCTGAGATTAGTTAAAAATTCCTTTTCGGTTGCCTCATCAAGAGCGGAGGTTGCCTCATCAAGAAGAATAACAGGTGATTTGGATAAAAGGCTTCTTGCAATTGCAAGGCGCTGTACCTGACCTTCAGACAAACCGAGTCCCTTTTCACCGATTACGGTGTCAATTCCCATAGGAAGTTCATCAATGAACTGCTTTGCACAACTGATTTCTATAACATTTTCAATTTCCTCATCAGTAACATTATCATTAATAAAGGTCAAATTATCTTTGATTGTTCCCGAAATAATCATATTGCCCTGCGGAACGTAAGTAAAGAGTTCCCTTGTATTCTTATCGACAATAATTTTTTGATTATCTGTATTGAGGAAAATCTCACCCTTTTGAACATAAAATACGCCGAGAAGGAGTTTGAGAATAGTACTCTTTCCTATTCCCGATATACCCATTATTGCCACAAAATCGCCTTTTTTGATTTCAAATGAGGTATCGTTGAGTATAATATCCCTGTCGTATTTAAATGAGATATTATCAAAATTGATTGATTTAAGCTCCTTATATACTTTATCAATATCAAGCTTATTTTTATTTATTATCTTTTCATCCTCAATTTCATCAAGCTCCATTAATCTTTCAGAGGACGCAAGCATTGAAAAATACTTCGGCATAACACCCGAAAGGTTTGCAAACGGCGCCTGAACCTGATTTACGAGCTGAAGCATAGCGGTAACAGTACCGTAAGTCATAAGTCCGTTGAGCAAACGCCATGCACCGAAAGCAACCGCAAAGACAGTTCCGATATTGAATACTGCACCAAGTCCTGTATTTGCAAGGATAGTAAAATTCCTGCGTTTGATTTTTACTTTGTAATTCTCTTCCTGAAGCTGATCGGTCTCTTGATTGATTTTATCTTCAACGGAAAAGGCTTTGACGACGAGGAGATTTGCAACGATTTCCTGAATAAAGGAACGAGTTTTGCCTTCAGTTTCCTGAACCTGCTTATGAAGATTTTTCAGTGTTTTCCTAAATGCCTGTGTGACAATAAATACACAGCAGCCGCCAATCAGGAAAATCAGAGCAAACAGCTTATCAATAATAATAAGATATATCAGCGAGCTTGCAAGCTTTGTTATAAAGAAAACCGTGTTGGGTATTATTGAGGTAAAGCCGTCTGTCACAACATTAATATCATTAAAAAGTCTGTTCTGCAATTCACCTGTATGATAGGATGTAACCTTAGAATAATCCTTTTTCATAATAGTATTGAGTATATGGCTCTTAAGAATAATTTCAAGTCTGCCCTTGCATCGCTCTGCAATACCGTTTCTGAGAATATTTAAAAGCATCTGTAAAAGTACGACGCCGAGAAGGGCAATAGCAAATTTCAGGATATTGTTCATATCGTGATAAACCGTTGCGCCGTCAATTACTTTTTTTGAAAAGCCGGCAAACAATACAGAGGTAACGGCATGGACAGCATTAAGCAAAATAAGAATAACCATAGTTGGTATCTGCTGCTTACATATTACTGAAAGCCATTTTAATATTTCCCTGTCAGGCTTGGTGTTTTGTCTTTTTACTTTTTCCAAAATCAATTCTCCTGTTTATGAAAAATATGGCGTTTTATCCACTTGAATCCTTTTTTTACAAAAAGGATTGCCGGTCTTACGGGCAAAAGAGCGACCCATATTCTTGAATAAATTTTATAAGCGCGTGAATTTTCACAATTAATATATTTTTTTCCGTTTTTATAAAAGCCGACGAGTACACCGCAAATCATATCGTCGGTAACATATTCCCTTGTAAGAAGGTTGTCACCGACAATAACATAATGGTCATCGCAGACCTTGACTATCCTGTGCATAATATATTTACCCTTTGGCGTAACATAAACGGGAACATCATATTTTTTCAGTCTGCCGTTATTTTTTACAACGATAATATTATCTTTTTTATGATGAATCAAGGGTTCCATTGAACAGCCTGAGGTCAGTCCGGTATAAGTTCCGGTTGTTTCAAGTATTTCCTTTATTGATTTAAACTCGTCCATAAAAAACTCCATAATATAATTGTCATAATTATATCAAATTAATTATATAATAGCAAGCATTTGACAAAAGAAAAAATATATGTTAATATAATATGCAATAGATAGCAAATTAACGCCGGACTGTTGCAGTTCGGCGTTCTTGTATTTGCAAAATATTTATATGGGGTAAAGCGCTATGGATTATGATTTAATCATTGTCGGCTCAGGTCCTGCGGGAATATTCACTGCACTTGAGCTTATCAGAAACAAATCAAAGAAAAAGATACTTTTGGTAGAAAAAGGAAAGCCTGTCGAAAAAAGGCACTGTCCTAAGGCTGAAACAGGACACTGTGTAAACTGCAAGCCGACCTGTGCAATAACGACTGGGTTTTCGGGCGCCGGAGCATTCTCAGACGGCAAGCTCAGCCTCAGTTACGAAGTAGGCGGAGATTTACCTGACTTGATAGGTATTGAATTTGCGCAGGAGCTAATTAATTATACAGATAAAATTTATCTCGAATTCGGTGCGGATACAAAGATTGAGGGCATCTACACAGGCGAGGCAATCAAAGAAATCAGAAAGAATGCAATCAAGGCAGGACTTAAGCTCGTTGACTGCCCTATCCGTCATCTTGGTACAGAAAAGGCGCAGGAGCTATATTTCAGAATACAGAATTATCTTGCTGACAATGGTGTTGATATGATGTTCTCAACAATGTGCAAGAATATCATTATTGACGATAGTGTATGCAAGGGTATAATAATTGACAAAAACAACAGTGAAAAAATACTGACCGCAGACGAGGTCGTTATTGCAACCGGCAGACGAGGCGCCGACTGGCTTGAAAAGCTCTGTTCAGAGCATCATATTGCACATAAACCGGGTACGGTTGATATCGGCGTAAGAGTTGAATGCAGAAATGAGGTTATGGAAAAGGTCAACGAAACGCTCTATGAATCAAAGTTGATCGGTTATCCAAAGCCTTGGAAGAACAAGGTGCGCACCTTCTGTCAGAATCCCGGAGGATTTGTTGCTCAGGAAAATTATGACAATGACCTTGCAGTGGTAAACGGACACAGCTACAAAAATAAAAAAAGCGAAAATACAAATCTTGCAATCCTTGTTTCACACAATTTTACAGAACCGTTTAACCAGCCGATTGAATATGCACAGAAAGTCGGCGAGCTGACAAATATGCTTGGTGCGGGGCACATTCTTGTTCAGCGTTTTGGCGATATACTTGACGGAAAAAGGACATGGCAGCATGAGCTGTCAAAAAGCAATCTCAAGCCGACACTCAAGGATGCAGTTGCAGGTGATATAACAGCGGCGATACCGTACAGAGCGATGACAAATATTATTGAATTTATCAAGATGCTTGACACAGTCGTTCCCGGCTTTGCATCAACAGAGACATTACTTTACGGTCCGGAGCTTAAATTCTACAGCAACAAGGTCAGAATGGACAAAAACCTTGATACAAATATAAAAGGTCTTCATTGTCTTGGTGACAGCTCCGGCTGGACAAGAGGATTGATGATGGCGAGTGTAATGGGTGTTCTTATGGGAAGAAAGCTAAGCGAAAGCAAATAAATTAATTTAATTTAAACATATAA
>CAZGRZ010000012.1:0-50203 GCA_964528285.1 uncultured Bacteroides sp.
GTTGTTACACTGTCGGGGATTGTTACGCTTGTTAAGCTTGTGCAACCTTCAAATGCCCACTCGCCTATGGTTGTTACACTGTCGGGGATTGTTACGCTTGTTAAGCTTGTGCAACCTTCAAATGTACCATAGCCTATGCTTGTTACACTGTCGGGGATTGTGTATAATGTTCTTGTATTTCCGGTAGGGTACTGAATTAATTCGGTCTTATCTTTATTGAACAGCAATCCGTCCTGTGAGGAATAATATTGATTATCCTCGTCAACAGTTATGCCTGTTAAGCTTGTGCAACCTTCAAATGCATAATCGTCTATGCTTGTTACACTGTCAGGGATTGTTACGCTTGTTAAGCTTGTGCAACCTTCAAATGTACCATAGCCTATGCTTGTTACGGTATAATCGTCAAGTGTAGACGGAATTGTTAAATCCGCCGCCGAGCCGGTATATTCTGTAATTTCCGCCGTGCCGTCGTCAAGCAGCTCATACTCAAAATCGCCGCTCGTTTGGGCGCAGGCGGAAAGGTCCAAGCCCGCGGTGATTGAGAGCAGCATTGCAAAGCTCAAAAGCAGACTCAGAATTTTTTCGGCGCGCGAACCCCGTTTTTTAATGCAATTTGTTTTTGTTTGTTCCATTTAATGCCTCCTGTTATTAATTCATACTGATAAATTCTTCATCAATAATCTTATTGACAAGCTCTGTCGCGTAATCGACCGTCACACCGTCCTGCGCCTGAGAGGCTGCAAGCTCGTCGGTATAATCGCTGAGCTTATATACATTGAACTCAAATTTTCCGCTTTCTCCCCTCTTGTAATGTGTAACAATCGGCAAGAATTTTGCTGAGGATATTGAGACCTCTCCGTCTTTCTTTTCAATAGTAACCTGAGCCATTCCTCCGATAAGGTTTTCGGGGTCAATCTGGTGGGAAATGAAATTGCCGAGGGAGTAATAGACAAGCATTTTATGATCTGAATTTTCATTGGTTATCCACTTTACGGGTTCAATTACATGAGGATGACATCCGATAACAAGGTCAACGCCCAAATCAGAGAACAGCTGGGTATACTGCTCCTGATAATCGGAAATATCAAAGCTGTATTCCGTACCCCAATGTGGGAATACTATAACAAAATCTGAATTTTTCTTTGCTTCTGTTACATCCTTTGTAATCTTATCCTTATCCATAAGATTTACGCACCAGGGCTTGTCCTCCGGCAGAGAAATGCCGTTGGTTCCATAGGTATAGTTAAGCAGAGCAAAGGTTATACCGTTCTTTTCATAATATGTGACCTTATTGTAATCATCCTCATTTGAATTGACGCCGAGCTGTACGACATTCTCCTTATCAGAAAAAAACTCAATCTCTTTTTCAATTCCCTGCCAGCCCATATCCATTGTATGATTAGTTGCACAGTTAAAGATGTCAAAGCCTGCCGCAATAGCAGCGTCACCGATTTCCCACGGTGAATTAAACATAGGATAGCCTGTATATTCAAATGAGCTTCCGCCGAGTATGGTTTCCTGGTCAATTACTGCAATATCAGCCTTTTCAATGACAGGCTTGATATTGGCATAAAGAGAGGAATAATCCAGAGTTCCGTCATCCTGCTCACCGGCGGCTATTAGCGTGTTATGAATGAGATTATCTCCGACTGCAATCAGAGTCACCTTTGAATCCTCATCCTTTTCGGTAGTACTGTCATCATCATTCACAACAGAAACAGCGGTCTGTGCTGTCGGGGATTTTTCATCTGCCTCTTTAGTTATATATCCGCTTACTGCAAATGCTGTTAAAACGACCGTTGCTATTAATATAGATATTAATACAGATATATTTATTTTTTTCTTCTTTTCCAAATCGGTCACTCCAAACATTTTATACTTCTATTATTTTATATTTTAGCATAAAAATAATATTAATACAATATGGATTTTATATTGACAAGATATGGATGAATAAGTTATCATTATAGAGCAATTAAAAGATAGGTGGTTAAATATGGAAACAGTATTAATGTATGTCCTTTTTATAGTGGGACTTGTCCTTATTATTAAAGGCGGAGACTGGTTTGTTGACAGTGCAAGCTGGATAGCTGAAGTACTTGGTGTACCGAAATTCGTTATCGGCGCGACAATCGTTTCAATTGCAACAACTCTGCCTGAAATGATAGTAAGTATTCAGGCAACTGCAAAGGGAAATGTTGAAATGGCGGCAGGAAATGCAATAGGTTCTGTAACTGCCAACACGGCAATGATTATGGGTATATTCATAGTATGTATGCCATTTGCAATCAAGCGTAAGGAATTCACGCCAAAGGCGCTTATGATGTTCGCCGCATCGGCAGCGCTTGTTCTCGGATGTATCTTTACTGAAAAAAAGGAAATGACCTTTGAGGATGAGACAAGCCTTTATTATAGGTTGTCAACAATCGGTCTAATTATTTTGATTGTTATATTTATCACCTTTTTCATTGAAAATTTTATTTCCATGAAGAGAGAACAAACCCAAATCGAGCCTTCACCGAGCAATATCGGTATTCAGCCGGAGGATGATATTGTTCCTACACGCGAAAATGTCACAAGTAAGGACTGGGTAAAAAACATTGTCTTTTTCCTGCTTGGTGCAGCAGGTATTGTACTCGGTGCTGATTTACTCGTTGATTACGGTACGGAAATTGCAAAGAGTCTTGGTATCCCTCAGAGGGTTATCAGCGTTATTGCAATTGCTATCGGCACCTCTCTTCCTGAACTTGTTACAACAATTACAGCCCTCAAAAAGAAGGTCGGTGCGCTTTCAGTCGGTAACATTCTTGGTGCAAACATCATTGACCTTACTCTTATTCTTCCGATTTGTTCATTCGTATCAATGGGCAAAGGCACCGGCGCGCTTGCGGTATCACAATCTTCCGTAACAATTGATATGGTGGTATGCCTTGCGGCTATTGCGGTCGCTATATTCCCCACTATTATAACAAAGAAATTCAACCGGTGGCAGGGTATTGTAATGCTCATCGGATATATAGCTTATGTAGTAACGGTATTTATGTAGAAAAGCTTATAAAAATGCAAATGAAGGCTGTCTCACGAAAAAGTGAGACAGCCTTTTTTCTGTTATATATCCTCTTATTCAAAAAATTAATTGATTTCTTCCTTCAGTGTTTCGACAATTGAATCATTCTTTAATTTTGAAACCGAATAAACCATTGTCAGACCGATGACTGCAAATACAACTGCAATTACAATCAGATAGAGAAGCCAATCAATACTGAATGGTATCGCAGCACCGTCAGCAATCAGATGATACATACCAAAGCTTATAAGTATGCTTATCGGTACACTGACAATAATTGCCTTAATTCCATAGAAAGCACTTTCAAGTGCAATCATTTTTCTGAAGCCCTTGGGCGTTATTCCCACGGATTTGAACATTGCAAATTCTTTGCGTCTCATTGCAATTCCCGTTGAAATTGTATTAATAATATTTGCAATTGTTATTAGGGTTATAAGTACAATAAAGCCGTATACAAACACCTGAATAACAAATACCAATGTATTCATCATCTGTAAGGATTCAACATAGTCCATTACAAAAGTTGATTCATATTTACTCTCATCAAATATCTCCTGAATTTTCTGAGTAACCTCTTCGTGCTGTTTAGTTTCGATACCCAGCATATAAGAAAACTTATCTGTATTGTCCTTGCTGCTGCCGATTACTGCAGAAACAGGTGTATAAAGAGAAATTGAAGAATTCGCAGTATTAAGATTGCAGACATAAAAATCCGAATCATAGCTTACAAAATCATTGATCGTTACCTCATTAGTACCTGCATTGATTTTCAGTCCGAGCACACTGTCATTAAATACGCCGTCTTCGCCTTTTCTGTGCTGTGTATTGTCCATAATCAGAGCCTTGATATTTCCTTCATAATACTGCTTGTAATCAATATCATTATTTTCACAGAGTTTATTGAAATCCTCATCATCAATCATATTTACATATAAATACTTTGTTGAATCAAAGAAATTCTTATATGACGGCTTAAGATATTTTGAATTCTTTATAGTTTGGTCTTCACCGCGTTGAGCGCCTCTTTCGCTCAAAAGAACAGTGGAATTTGTTACGCTGTAATATTTATCAATTCCCGAAATGCCGTCAACTTTCTTAAGAAATGAAGCCTTGTCTTCATAATTCACCGTTGCCTGAATCTGATAAGGCACATCTGCCTCAAGCTCTATTGATACGGAAAGCAGTGAACAGAAGTAGTTGACGCTCATAAACAGAATCACCGAAAGTGCAATCGACGCAATAATTACTCTTGACTTTCTGCCGTTTCGCTTAAGATTTTTATGTGCAAGCTCTCCCTCATAGCCGAATATTGCACGAACAATCTTAGGTGATTTGAGTTTTTTTGCCTTTACCTTGATTTCTTCTCTCCGTTGAATTGCGTCAATCGGAGTTATCTTTGATGCCTTGCGTGAAGGGATAAAGGAGGAAATGAAGATTGTAATTGCGCTGAATACAACTATGCCGATAATTGCCCAGACAGGGACAATGACATCCATATTCATACCTGAATCGGAAACACCTCTTATCATTCCCGACGAGATAATTTCCTTACCGACTGCCTTAAGCGTTATTCCGATACCGATAATACCTGCAATAATTCCCACAGGGATACCGACTGCTCCAAGTATTAATCCTTCATAATACACAGATGCTTTCTTCTGTCTTCTGGTTGCACCGACTGATGCCAACATACCGAGATATCTTACACGCTCTGAAAGTGACATACCAAAGGCATTGTAGATAAGTATTACGGATGCAATCATAATAATTATAAGAACAACAACTGCCATCGGTAGAATTGTTGTTGCAAGTGTGCTGTTTTCATCAATAGCAAATTTTGTTTCAAGATAATGTGAATTAATATCATAATCCTGTATGTCATATTCCCTGATAATATCATGAATCACGTCAATGGACTTGTAATTAAGTTCTTTCAATTCAATATAAGCCTGAACATTTATACCATCAGAAAGCGGCTTGCTTGAGTCATATCCTCTAACGATGCTATAGCTGTTTACGGTAGCAGGATTTTCATATGAAATGGCAGTAATTTTCACCTCGATGATATCACCTGCTCTGAACTTTTCTCCGCCAAAATATGACGAGCCGCCGATCGTCAGTTTTTCACCATTATCAACAATATAGCGTTCACCGAGCGGAATTTCAACAATGTTTCCAATCTCCCAGTCAAGATTGTTACGCTCAATAAAATCCTGTTCAACAACGATTTCGTTCTCATTTTTCGGCAGAGTCCCGACATAAGTACCGAGAAACATCTGCTCAAGGTTTGTGTAATCGCCCATATAAATATCACCTGTGCCGGTTCTTTCATTTTTTCC
This sequence comes from uncultured Bacteroides sp., assembly GCA_964528285.1. Classification (GTDB taxonomy): domain Bacteria; phylum Bacillota; class Clostridia; order Oscillospirales; family Acutalibacteraceae; genus Eubacterium_R. The sequence continues at coordinate 5,407 of CAZGRZ010000012.1, forward strand.
GTTTTCAATTCGGTATGAGGCGTATTCGGGGATTATTCTGAGACCTACTCTTTTAATTCTGTCATCTTTTTTAAGCTGTTCAGTCTGCGTACTGCTGACATATGAAAAGACAGCGTGCTGACTGCCGCCTGAAAGCAATTCTATTTCAGCAAACAAATTCATAATTGATGCGACTGCCACAAACACTGCGGTAATCATTGCGACCGATATACAAATGCCGAGAGTGGTTATAACAGTCCTGACTTTATTCTCTTTAAGATGATGAAGGGTTAGTCTTTTTACGATATTCAACCCATCCTCACCTCATCTCTCTTTATCTTTCCGTCCTCAATGGAAATAATCCTGTCGGCAGAAAGTGCGATTTTTTCATCGTGAGTAATGATGATGACAGTCTGGTTAAATTCTTTATTAAAATGTCTTAAAAGTGCAATTATTTCTTTGCTGTTTTCACTGTCAAGGTTGCCTGTCGGCTCGTCAGCAAGCATAAGTGCAGGGTTGTTTATCAGTGCTCTGCCGATAGATACCCTCTGCTGCTGTCCGCCTGAAAGCTGATTTGGAAGATGCGTCAGTCTGTGTCCGAGTCCGAGCTTTTCCACAAGCGTATCAATCTGCTTTTTGTCAGGTTTTCTTCCGTCAAGAAGAAGCGGAAGAGTCAAATTTTCCTGTACAGTCAAAATCGGAATTAAGTTATAAAACTGATATACAAGTCCTATCTGCCGTCTCCTGAAAATTGCAAGTGCAGTCTCGTCCAGAGTTGAAATATCCGTATTGTTGATGATGACCTTTCCGCTTGTTGCAGTATCAACTCCTCCGAGAATGTGCAGAAGTGTTGACTTGCCTGAACCTGAAGGACCGATAATTGCAACGAATTCACCCTGCTCAACACTGAATGATACATTGTCAAGCGCTTTTACCATTGTGTCACCCTTGCCATAGACTTTTGATAAATTCTTAATGTCAAGTATTTTCATAATTTATCTCCTTTCACTGCAATTATCTTAACAAATAATACTTACACCTTGGTGACTGAAAAATTACAATTCAGTCACTCGGCGCTCTTTTTATATCGTGTTAAACGTAATCATACAATCGCTTTATAAAACTTGATTTCAAACTCTGTTCCTTCCCCTGCACTGCTGGTACAGCTTATACTTCCGTTTTCCTTTTCAAAAACAGTTTTTGAAAGCGCGAGCCCTATTCCGACGCTGTCGCCGGATGAATTATCACCATGATAAAATCGTTCAAATATATGAGGCAGATTCTCCTCTGATATCCCTGTTCCGTTATCCCTGATGATAATGCTGTCATAAATAGTTGTGCTGTCGGTTGAAATCTCTATCCTGCCGTTTTTATCCGAATGTTCAATACAGTTCTTTATGATATTTTCAATTGCTTCAACAGTCCAGCTGCTGTCACCGATAAAGGTAAAGTCCTGTGCATTATTTATAATCTCAATCTCTTTAATGTCAAGAGTGACCAGAAACTGCTTAATACTTTTATCAATAACCTCCTTTATCGAAACGCACTCTTTTTTAAACTCTGCTGTTTCGGCGTCGAGCTTTGACAATTTAAGCAGAGTTAATATGAGCCAACTCATTTTATCAAGCTGGGCTTCAATGACAGACAGAAATTCCTGTTTTTTTTCATCATTGTACTCGTTCCTGATAAGCTCTGTCATAATCGTCATTGAAGTCAGCGGAGTTTTGAGCTGATGGGATATATCTGCAAGAGAGTCGGCAAGATATACCTTATCCTTTTTCAGCATATCGTTTTGTGAGTTCAAAAGCATCATAACCTTAAAAATATTATTTTTAAGTATTGAGAGCTCACCCTCGGTATTATCGGAAATATCAAGGTCATAATTACCTGCACAAATTAATGACAAATAGTTATTGAGTTCATTAATCCTGTCATACCTTTTTTTGGTATAAAAAAAGGAAACTGCCGTAAGTATCATTCCGAGAATAAGGCAGACAAGTGCACACCAAGGCTCTATAAATACATATAGGACTGACAACAGTGTTGTTAGTCCTATTTCGATAAACAATAATTTCTTTAAATCTTTATTAATCATTTTCAATCACATACCCGAGTCCGCACACTGTTTTGATAAATTCAGGCCTATTCGGACTTGTTTCTATTTTATCCCTTAGTCTTTTTATATAAACAGTCAGCGTATTGTCTTCCACAAACGCGCCGTCAATATCCCATATATTTTCAAGCAATTGGTTGCGCGACATAACCTTTCCCCTGTTGTTCAGCAGAATAAGAAGCAATCTGTACTCCATTGCGGTCAGAATAACCTCTGTATTATCCTTATATACCTTTGCCTCATTTGTATTGACGCTCAGAGTTTTAATTCTGATAATACCGTTAGAAAGCTCCTTGTTATATCTTCTGAGAACATTTTTTATCCTTGCCGTTAATTCTTTTAACCTGAAGGGCTTTGAAATATAATCGTCCGCACCCAAATCAAATCCCATAACAACATTGACCTCATCGTCATACGCTGTAAGAAAAATCACCGGCAAATCGCCCTGCGACTTAATCCTTTTGCAGACATCATAACCGCTGCCGTCGGGGAGAGTCAAATCAAGTATATAAAGAGAAAATTCAGATTTATCAATAATCTCAAAGGCTTCTCTGACCGTCTTAGCAGGCTTGACATTATACCCCTCAGACTCAAGCGAATAAGTCAGCCCCATTGCAATTGCATCATCATCTTCCAGAAGAAAAATATTCATATTGTCACCCTATTTTATTTTACCATACTGATATTCTTTATTCTATTACAATATTGTCACATTAGGCTTTCAGGTGTGTTATTAGATTTCGATATTCCGCAAAAAATTCCGTTTTTAATGGCATTTACAGATTGACAAGCAAGAAATCACTTTGCCTGTATATTTTTTGTTTTGAAATATTTTTATCAGCCATAATAATGCATAAACTATAAACAGAAATACCATCTGTCAAGTCAGAATTTGCCATATTTCATCCTTATTCATTATGAATGTATGCAGTAAATCAATTACAGCCTTTATAAAAAATGAGGCTGTTAAGCTTTCATATTTCGCAAATAATAATATTTTCGCTTGGGAGCTTTTTACTGCACACGCAAATTTTATATCCGCTAATGTCATTATATGTCGAAAAATGCCATTCAGTATCTGCAAAAACATCAAAGGAATTAAATGGCGCTGAAAAGCCTGTGCCGAGAGCTTTTATCAGACTTTCCTTTCTCACCCACACCTCAAAAAATGAATCGGTCTTATCCTCACTGCCGTTAATATAATCGCGCTCATTCTCAGTAAAAAAGCGGTTTGCAATATTCAGATTAATATCTTTAATTTCCTGGATATCACAGCCTGTCTCTTCATCAGAAAAGACGGCAAGCGCCCATTTGCCGGAGTGGGAAAGACTGAAGAATATATCCTTATAATCCCTGAGATACGGCTTGCCGTTTTTGTTCTCGCAATAGTGCATATTTCTTTCATTTAAAGAAAATTCAGAAAGACCGATATCGGTGAGAACACCTGCCGCAAGGCTTAATTTTTTATCCTCCGGCTGTTTATGGGAATTGATTTTCTTCTTTCTGTATTCAGACATCATATTATATTTTTTATAAAATAAACTCTCGTCATCAAATACTGATGAATTCAGTGCATAAATCTTCATACCCTAATTTTAACATAAGAAATTCAATTTGCAATATACAATATATACATATAATATTTAAGACAGTTGTTAAGAGGTGAATTATGAGAAAAGCGTTAAAAAAAATAATAATCTTCTTAACAGTAACATCCGTAATTATTGCATCATCATTCATTTTAACAATTAATTTCCGCGGAAATATTGATGATTATATCATTTCGGATGAATTTGAAGAAGCAGTTGACAATGCAGATAAGCTGAGAAGCGGCAGCGCATATGCAAGAATAATGACTGCAAATGTGCTTGCACATTATGAAAGCTGGGGCGGGACTGATGCAAGAAAAAGGGCAAAGATGCTTTTAAGCATACTTGACGAATATTCACCGGATGTCGTAGCAATTCAGGAAATGTGTGACCAATGGTACTGCTCTTTGCTTAAAAATGCAGAAAACTACAAGCTCATTTATCCCGTCTTAACAGGAGTAATGGCACGAACAACCGCTATTATTTATAATACAAATACTGTTGACCTTCTTGATTACGGACAGTATGAATATAAAAGATATGATGAAAAGCGTGTAAGAAGAATTGTCTGGGGATACTTTCAGGACAAGGAGAGTGAAAAAAAGTACATTGTATCCTCAACACATTTCAATTTGATACGCAAAAATGCGCAAACAGAGTCACTGCAAATAATGAACAGCCAGGCAGACGAGCAGGTTATGATTGCTCAATCACTGCAAAATCGATACAACTGTCCTGTTTTCTGTGCAGGTGATTATAATGCAATGGACAGCGGCGGATATGACAATGATTACTTTGCTCCTTCAGTCTATGATGCACTGACGGTATCACTTAAGGACACAAAACTGCTTGCAAAAAGAAGTACCGAGGGTGATGCAAGAGAGGTTGAAAAGCCGACGCAGGATCACATATTTATGCTTGGAAATTCAAAGGTAGAAAGATATTCAATAATTTCCGACAGTATTATGAAGGAAATGAGCGACCATTACCCGATATTCATTGATGTATCATAAATGCAATATTCAATAATAGCTTATATACATTTAAACCCTTACGATATTTATATATGAATAAGGAATAATATTTTGATAATTGTTGAGTTATTATAATTTTTATGATAATATAATTATAATATTTTTTGGGAGTGTATTAAAAATGAAAATAAAAAGGATATTATCTGTGCTTATGATATTTTTAATCGCACAGACATTCATTTCCTGCTCAGCTGACACGGCAGATAAGAAGAATAACAGTAATAATGATGAGACTGACCTTTATACAACAGAGGTCACACCACAGGAAAATTTCAGTGGAAAGAAAATACTTGTAGTATACTTTTCTCAGCCTTGTGAAGATACCAAAGATACTGCAAAAAACGGCACTACTGAGGTTGCCGCAAAAATAATAAAAAAACAGCTTGATACAGATATCTTCAAAATTGAGACAAAAAAAGATTATCCCGAAAATGAGGAAGAATGTCTGAAAACAGCGCAGAAAGAAAAGGATAATTCCGATAGGCCCGAATTAAAAAAACATATTGATGATATCAGCAGCTATGACGTTATATTCATCGGTTATCCTATCTGGTGTGAGGATGCACCGATGCCTGTTTATACATTTCTTGAAAGCTATGATTTTTCAGGTAAGGATATAATCCCTTTCAGTACATACAGTCAGACGCCTGCCACAACTGCTTCTCAAAAAATAAAGTCTGCTGTCTCAAACTGTTATGTTGATATAGGTTACGCGATATCTGATAAGATTGTTATAAAGTCAGAGGAAGATTTGGAAAAACGAATTACCTCATGGCTTTCACAATTATAGCATATGTAACGCAATACAAGTTTAAAGCTTCAGGAATATAGAAGATGAATAATACCAATATAAAAAGATTTGACAGAAAACAGAATAAAAAAAAGTATGCTGGGTTTTTCATTTGTTATACCATTATATTTGCAGCCGTACTGCTTGCAGTTTTAGGTTACTTTTTAATGTCAAACAAAACCTTCATCGCTCCGGGTGACGGATGGAAACAGCATTTTAAGGCGTTTGTATATCTTGGTCAATACTGCCGTGAAGTTATCAGAACCCTGATTAACGAGCATTCACTTGTTCTTCCGCAGTGGAACTTCAGTATCGGATTCGGCGGAGATATCATAACGACACTGCACTATTACTGTATCGGTGATCCGCTTGATTTAATATCAGTTATCACCCCGATGAAATATTCAATATATGTTTATACTTCCTTGATGGTATTACGCTTTTATCTTTCAGGACTTTCCTTCTCTTTATACTGTTTTTACAGGGACAGAAGCAGGAGTATTCAATCGGTGATTGCAGGTGCATTGATTTATTCATTCACAACATACAGCCTGTTCTATGCGTTTGTTCATCCGTTTTTTATGAATCCGATGATATATCTTCCTCTCCTGCTCTTAGGCGTTGAAAAGATATTTAACAAAGAGCGTCCTTATCTGCTCGTTGTTATGGTGTTCATCAGTGCAATAAGCAATTTCTATTTCTTTTATATGCTCGTATTGGTTACGGTTGTATATGTATTTTTCAGACTGTTCTTTGTATACAAAAAAGGCGAATTCAAACAGGCGGCAGGTTCAGTTGTTAAAATCGGAGCAAGTTCTGTTATCGGTCTTTTAATGAGCTGTGCAATACTTGTTCCGGTTATTATGGCATTTGTGTCTGACAGCAGATCGGGTGAAGAAATCGATATCAGTTTATTATATCCTTTAAAATATTACAAAAATTTCCTTTCCTCCTTCATAACCTGTTCAACAGAAATGGAAAATATGACAGGGCTCGGACTTTCCTCGGTTTCTCTTCTCAGTGTTTTCCTGCTGTTTATAAAGAAAAAGGAAAACAAAGAGCTTAAAATATTGTTTATATTCACAACTATTGCATTAATGTTCCCCATAACAGGATATCTGCTCAACGGTTTTTCATATATCGCAAACAGGTGGATCTGGGCATATACTATACTGACTGCATATATTGTCACGGTTATGTGGGAGGAAATGACAAAGCTCCGCACAAAGGAAATTATACAAGCTCTTGTTTTACTTTCGCTTTATACTGCTGCAGCATTTTTATGTATAAAGAAATTTGATAAGAATTTAATAGTCTCAATTGCAATTGCATTTGCAACAATGCTTATTATGATTATTGCTTCAAAAGTCAAGGTTAAAAAAATCGCAGGCACTGTTGTAATTCTTTTGATTATCGTATCACTTTCCGCAAACTCATATTTCAACTGCCATGGTGAGAATGTGAATAAGGACGAATATCTCGAATATGTAAACATTACAGATATGCTGACTGACAATGCGGGAACAAAAATGCTTAATGCAGTTGATGACAACAGCTTTTATCGTTATTCAGGAAGTAATCTGGCAATCAACAGTGATTTGATAAGCGGCACGAGGTCAACATCTTTCTACTGGAGCTTACAAAACCATAATATTGCTCAGTTTATGGAAGAAATGGATATGCCGTACCGATATCTTTATTCTTACAAAAATCTTGACAACCGTGCCTCACTTAACGCTCTTGCATGCGTTAAATATTATACTTCGGGTAAATTTTATAATAAGCCATACGGCTTCGGTAAAATTGCAGGTGGTGTTTATAAAAATCCGAATGCTCTTCCTATCGGCTACACCTATTCAAATTATATTACTCGTGACAAATACGATAACCTACCTGCACTTGAAAAGCAGCAGGCGCTTATGCAGGCTGTACTGCTTGAAGAGGATCTGAGCGGTTATGAAAAAGCAAATCTCAGCTTTACCGAGCAAAGCCTTGATTATGACTTAGTAACTGACGACAGCATAACCTATAATGACGGCAAGCTGGTGGTAAAAAAGAGTAATGCTTCAATAACTCTTTACTTTGACGGACTTGAAAAAAGTGAAACATATGTAAACATTGAATGTAACGGATATGATTCCAACGAGAGCAAGAAAGATAAAATAGAGATGACTGTCAGCAGTGAAACGGAAAAAGCTGCGTGTGCAGAAAACACTTATACCTTCAATACAAAATACTCAATCCGTCATGATAACAGAAATCAGTGGCTTTTCAATGCAGGTTACAGTGCCGACGCAAAGAAATCAATAACAGTGAAATTCAGTAATGTCGGAACATATGATATACCGAAGATTTCCGTTATCTGTCAGCCTATGGATAATTTCAATGCTCAGGAAAGTGCGTTGAAAGAAAATGTGCTTGAAGATGTAACCTTTAAAAATGATGTCATCAAAGGAAAAATCAATCTTGAAAGCAATAAGCTTTTATGCTTAAGCGTTCCGTACAGCGAAGGCTGGACTGCCTATGTTGACGGTGAGAAGGTGGATATTTTACAGGCAAATACAATGTATATGGCACTTGACCTTGACGCAGGAAGCCACGATATAAAGCTCGTTTATAACACTCCTTACCTTAAAACAGGAATTGCCATTACCGGTGCAGGACTTCTCGCCTTTGCAGGATATATTGTTATAACGGAAACGCAGAAGAAAAAGGAAAAAGATATTCTTTAAAGATTTTTTGTAATTTATGGTTCAAATGCTTGTCGTTGTTGAGGAAGAAGCAGAAATAGCGAGAATTATATTTGATATGAAAGACGGAAAAGAAGAAAACATATAAATTCATATGCGAATATCTAAACTCTCTCGGGAAAGTAAATAGAAGCAGAACTAAATTCTCAATTAGCACCATTCAAACGATATATGAAAATAAAAAAACATATCAAAGTTATTATAAGTTCGGAAAAACTCAGAGTGGGAAAAGGGTAATCAGGAGGCTATTATCAATGAGTAGTGTTATAACTTCATATTTCAATATATTTGATTATTGGAAAAACAAGTGTGTTGCTCATAATGGTTGTATCATAGAATCAAGTAACACAGAATATAATATACATAATTCCGAAGAAATCGTTGTAGATTGGGATTATCCTTATTGCTGGGCGTTTGGGAATCCTGTTTCATCAGCTGTCTCCGCTCTTGATATTTCTCGAAGTAAATGGTATTCTTTATGTAGGGAGGTAAAGATAGCGTGAATAGTAAAACGAAAGCGTTTAATATACGCTGTATTGTTCTGATTATTTTCCTTTTAGGTATGTCAATTGGTATTTTTGCTATTACTCATTCCTTTACACAAAGCATACGAGATTTTACAATCGAGGAAATAGACAAGGAATATGATTGGGACGAGGAGTTCGATAATAAATACAATTCTTATCAAATAACAAATAATTCTGATAAGGATTTTAATAACTGTCGATTGCGTGTTAAATTGGAGGACAGATATACTTGGTTTATGGATTACGGATATAGTGATAGTTTTTCTATAAAAGCAGGAGAAACAAAAACAATAAATACTCACACTTTCGGAGAAATGACAAAAGAGGGCGATCTCTCCGACAGTATAGTTTACATCACTAAACCTAAGGTAATAATAGAGGAGGCTGATTCAGTATGACTTGTAAGTATTGTGGAGAGTCACTACCTGAAAATGTTAAGTATTGCCCTAATTGTGCCGAGCCAATAACGAGTGTTAATGATTTTCTAAAAAGCACTAAAGAAGAAGATTTATCAAACATATTAGCTAAAAGAGCGCTGAAAGGTATGGGTATTCTTGTAATCATAAGTATTGTGATAGCCTTTGTCATTGCAGCTGTGATAAATAATAGTCTCTCAGGTTTTTGGGGATATTTCTTTGGAGTATATGTTTTTGGTTTAATCTTTGTAGTTATTGATATAATGATTGTTAAAAACAGTAAAAGACAATCAAACATCCTCGTACAATTCTATAATGATAAAACAAGTATCTGCCCTCATTGTGGTAGTCATTCGGTAAAGGTTTATCGTAAAGGATATAATTATAACGAGGCGTTTTGGGGTAGTATGTTCAAACTGAAAGGGTCACGCTATACAGCGGGTATGAACGCAAACGATGCAATGTGCAAATGTCAACATTGCGGTGCGACTTGGAACTCGCATTATGATACAAGGTTAATGAAATAAGGACTCTTATAAACAGATAAGAGTAAGCAGTAAATGGTATTCTTTATGTAAGGAGGTAGCGTAATGTTTTGTTCTCATTGTGGTGCGGAAATTCCTAACGGATCAAAATTTTGTAGTAACTGTGGAAACCCTATTCAGCAGCAGACAGGACAATCGGTAAATCAAGGAGTGTATTTCGTTCCCCCAACCGTTCAACAAAAACCTGCTATACCTCAGACAGTCGCACCGCCTCAAATTGAACGAAAAGTTAAGGGCGGTCAAGTGGCACAAGGCGGTTTAAGTGTTCTTGTGAACAATAAACCGTATAGGGATTTTCCGAGTACGGAAAAACAAACGGCTTTCGTTTTTGTATCTCCTTATGATACGAATAATACAATGCGTTTGTTATGTGATGTATTAACGGCTGTTGGAAAAGTGAAAGATAAAGACGAAAGAAGCGGATATTTAAAGGGCAAAATGCAGATAGCATCTATGCAGAGTGTGAAAATGGAATTTTATATCTCACAGAAAGATAATGCTACAAGTGTAAGAGCGATTATGCACAGCAGTACATACGCAAGTGCAAAAGATGTATGGTACGACCATTTCTTAGATGCTCTGTTTGCTTATGCTCCTAATGTGGATTTCGGAATAACAAAATGTAACGGTAATCCGTATATGGTCGGTGTTCGTTATTTAGGAAGTGATACCGTTTTACAAACTCAGTCAAGGACAAGTGGAGGTACATCTTTGCTTGGTTTTCTTGCAGGAGATGCTCTGTTCGGTACAGCAGGTGCGATTGTTGGAGGACTGTCAGGCACTCAACATACTCGTGGCACAACGAAAGAAGCATTTGGAAAACGCAGATTAGTAAGAGTTGTTTTCAATAACGGTAGAATATATGAGGGAGAAATCAAGAAAAACAGTAAAGCCTACAATCAAATTATGGGTATGTTAGAATAATGAAATAAAGACTCTTATAAACGGATAAGAGTGAACAGTCAAAAAGGACTATGAGTATTACACTCGTAGTCCTTTTTTTATGGAGGTATTGATATGAAAGACAACAGAATTATCTACAAGATACTAAAAACTTTAGACAGATTTCAAGGTAGTGAGGGGTTTGAGAACGAACTCATTTCTGCAAAACAGTTAAAAATCCCGTTCGAGAAATGGGAGCAGATTGTTATCCAGCTCCAAAAGAGCGGATATATTGAGGGAATAGTCTATATGCAAACACTGTCGGATAGATTTCCTCATATAGCTGAGCCGATTAAACCGAATATCACAATTAAGGGTATGGAATACCTCGAAAACAATTCAACGATGAATAAAGCGAAAGAGGAATTAAAACTGATAGGAGAGTTTTTCTAAATGGATAATGAAAAGTTGATTTCAAAAATCGGGGAAAGCATAAAAAGGCAACCTACGGATATTGACTTGACGAATTGTTTTTAGAGGAGCCGCCACGTGTGGGTAAAACAACGATTCTTATATATCCATAATTTAGAAAACTCCTATGAAAATGGCATAGGAGTTTTTTTAATCAGAGCAGCGCTCCCCAATAAGCACGTTTGAAACGAAGCTTGTAACCGATTGCAGCCTGCTTAGGCGCGTTAGCTCCTCAGGGTTTATTGGGAAATTATCGCTCCTACTGAAATTCTGAAGTGAATCCAACACCTAAGAAGCGATGGACATCGGCGGATGGTTATAAATACTGTCTTATATCTGTTGCGAGGCGATCCTCAATCTGGACAAGCCTGCCCGTAATGTCTCTTGACTTTCGGTCGGCACTTTTATATTGATTAAGGTAACGGCTCAATGATTTTACACCCATATTGCAGCCGTCTGTAATTAAATCCGCAACGGTGTTATCCGTATTGTCCGCAGCCATTTTCATATTTGTTTTCAGCCAGCTCATACCCTTTGCCATAGGATTGGGATTTTTACCGTCATCATTGTGCTCATTTAAAAGGACAAGAATTTCATCCTTTAGTTTTTCGTGCTGATTTTTGCTGTCATTAAGAAGGTTTTTGAAATCAGTATTTTTTACATCATCAATGACCTCATCAATAGCCGATATACCCATCTTAATTCCTGAATCACATTCCTTAAGAAGCTTTACCGTATCTCCGTCTGAGCCTGTTTTATTAATAGTATTATCCATAAAATTCTCCTTTTAATATAATTTAAAAATAAAAATTATCAGTCCATACAAAAATGATGATGCAACTCCATATACTATTACGGGACCTGCAATTGTAAACATCTGTGCCGCTGTACCGAGTATAAAACCCTCGTGCTGAAACTCAAGTGCCGGAGAGACAACTGAATTTGCAAAGCCTGTAATCGGTACAATTGTACCGGCGCCTGCATGCCTTGCAATTTTGTCAAATATGCCTATTCCTGTCAGTATGGCAGTAAGCATAATCAAAATTGATGATGTTCCAGCAAGAACCTCTTTTTCATTAAGTCCCGCCTTTTCAAGAAGCGTCATTATAATCTGACCGAGCAAGCATATTGCCCCTCCGAAGAGAAATGCTTTTAATGAATTTAAAATCTTTGGTGAATTTGGGCTCGCCTTATCCGTCATTTTGCTGTAATCGTCTTTGCTTATGCTCATAGTATCACTCCTGATATAATTATTAACAGTAATATAACAATTATGCACTTGACATTTTAAATTATATCCTGTAATATTAAAATATACAAATTGTAAAACGGAGGTATGGGTATGCATTTTATTGAAGTGCATGATGTATATAAAATATATAACCCGGGTGAAAACCAGGTAAATGCCCTTGACGGAGTATCACTGGCTATAGACGAAGGTGAATTTGTTGCAATCATCGGTCAATCAGGTTCAGGCAAATCAACTCTTATGAATATGCTCGGCCTCCTTGATACACCTACTGACGGTGAATATTATATTAACGGAAAACTCGTTGATGATTTAACAGATGACCAAATGAGTATAATAAGGAATGAGCAGATCGGCTTTATCTTCCAGGGATTCAACCTTATTGCTTCCCTGACGGCACTTGAAAATGTTGAGCTTCCGCTTGTATACAGAGGAATGAAGAAGGAAGAACGCAGGGCAATTTCAAAAGACGCTCTTGAGCGTGTCGGACTCGGCTCTCGTATGAATCACCTTCCTGCCGAAATGTCAGGAGGACAGCAGCAGAGAGTAGCGGTTGCAAGAGCAATTGCGGCAAGACCGCCTGTTATACTTGCAGATGAACCGACAGGCAACCTTGATACCCACTCAACGAAAGATGTTATGGCTATTCTTCACGAGCTCAAAAACGAGGGAAGAACAGTCGTTGTTATAACCCACGACAATGAAATTGCCGAAGAGGCGGAAAGAGTTATCCGTATACGTGACGGAAAAATAGTTGAAGATTATATTAATCCCGGATATGAAAATAAATACGGCAGAGAATCAAAAAAAGATAATAAAAATCCTATTGATGAGGGCTGATAATTTATCCCCTGTATGCGCTAAAATTTCATACAGGGGATTTTTATATCAGAAATCTTATTAAATTTTGTTTTTCTTATATCAAATTATATAAACATTTGACAAAAATAATTATATATTATAATTTATTCTTAGGGTGAGATTTATGGATTTTACGGAATTGCTGAGTGTTAACACAATACCTAAGGAAATATCAGACTCGTTATTTGACCAAAGCGAGCGTGGATTAATCCACACACCATATAAGGATGAGGTCAGGCTTTTTTCCTGCATAAAGGACGGAAACATCAGTAAGCTGACAGAACAGATGGAGCCGATGTTCAGCAGCGGAATTTTCGTTGGTGAAATGTCTGATAATAATCTTATGCAGTACAAATATCTTTCAGTCAGTGCAATAACACTTGCAACAAGATATGCAATACAGGGTGGGCTTGATGAAATTTCCGCATATAATTTTTCAGATCGGTTTGTGAGGACAATTGATTCTCTTGAATCGACAGTGGACATATTATCCTATCTTGCCAATCAGATCATTGTGCTGACAAATATGGTGAAAAAATCAAAAGAAAAGGCAGTATTCTCACCACATATCAGAAAGTCTGTTATTTATATCAATCAAAATATCACAAAAAAGCTCACAGTCAAAGAAATAGCAAAGCACTGCAATATATCGGCAGATTATCTTTCTTATCTTTTTAAGAAAGAGATGGGAGAAAATCTGAGCAGTTATATATTGAAACAAAAGCTTGAAGTTTCAAAAACACTTTTATGGGAAGGATATGACAAAAAATATATATGCTCCTCCCTTTCGTTCTGCTCCCAGTCCCACTTTATCTCTTCCTTTAAAAAGGAATACGGAATTACACCTAATGAATACCTGACGCAAAAATAATAAAGCTATACGGCGGCACGGCTTTATAAAGCTGTGCTGTTTTTGTTTTTGCTTGAAATCTGTATACTAAAAAATATCTGATATTGTATATTGAAAAGAATACAGACCGGTCATACAATATACAAAAAGGGGGACATATTATGGATACGGCAAATGTTAAAAAGAAAGCAAATATAAGGTCAATCTGTTTTACTGCGATAATGGCGGCGCTTGTATTTGTCTTCACATTCACTTTTAAGATTCCGCTGGGAAACGGATACACACATCTCGGTGATGCCTTTATTTTCCTTTCAGCATATCTTTTAGGCGGTAAGAAGGCAACCTTTGCAGGAGGCTTAGGCGCAGCGCTTGCAGATTTGGCATCGGGATACACAATGTGGATTTTGCCCACATTCATTTCAAAATTCCTTATGACCGCGGTATGCTGTCTTATTGCAGAACTGATCTTCAACAGGAGATTAATAGGATATGTTATCGGCGCAGCTGCCGGCACATTAGTACATATTGGTGCATATTCACTTGCTTGGTATATTTTGTTCGGCAAGGCAGCAATGATATCGGCTTTGCCTGCACTTATTCTCCAGACCATTGTGGGAGTTGTGGTTGCGGCAGTTTTTATCGTGATATTCAACAGAACAGGAACAGATAAAAAGCTTCGTGCTATGTCAGGCTTTACACAAAAAGATAAAGAAACAACAGATTATAAGGAGGAAGAATAAATGAAAAAAATTGACGCTCACTCACATATAGGTAATTTCGGAGGCTGGGCAGGAGTTGCCTTTACAAAGGAAAAGCTCGTTGAACAAATGCAGGAATATGATATTGAAAAAACCTTTCTGACGGGCGCATCATTTCAGGACAATGATAATGTGGTTGACGCTTTTCAGTCATATCCTGAAAAGATTGTACCTTTTGTTTGGATTAATCCTGCGCTGGATAATGTTGAAGAAAAGCTTGAGAAATATATAAATAAGGAAGGCTTTATGGGAATAAAAATGCAGCCTTTATTTGACAGCTTTGTTGCAGATGATCCGTGTGTATATCCTGTTATGGACTTTGCTGAGGAATATGATGTTCCTGTATTTATTCACTGTGGGCATCCGCCGTATTCCCTGCCGTGGAGTATTGCTCTCCTTGCTGAGCGATATCCCGATGTAAGAGTAACAATGATACATATGGGGCATGGACACGGTGTATATATTGACGCCTCAATAAAAATGGCAAAAAGATACAGCAATCTTTATCTTGAAATGTCAGGCATGCCGATGGGCAGCAAAATTAAAGAAGCATATGAAACAGTCGGCAAGGACAGAATAATGTTCGGCATCGATTCCCCTTTCCACCACCCGACGGTTGAAATGCAAAAGGTTATAACAAGCGGTCTGACAGAAAAAGAGCAGGAAGATGTGTTCTATAACAATGCAAAGAAGCTTTTAAGATTATAAAGACAGTAAAAAGAGGTTTTTGATTTTTCAAAAACCTCTTTTATATTCGGTATTAATTGCTCTTTGCCTTTTGTCTTTTTCCTGTTTTAACAATAAAGGTATTTCCACAATGCGGACAGTTGACCTTAATCTTGCCTTTATTCTTCGGAATACGAAGGACTTTTTTACACTGTGAGCATTTTACGAATTTATGAGTTTTCCGCTGGGAAAGCTTATCCTTTTCAAATCGAAATTTGCGCTTAATACCATATATGAAATTCAGCCACTGCTGATTTTCCTGACGGCGCTTCTCAATATTCTTTGAGAAAACTCTGTATATTGCAAAAATGAAAACTGCACTTGAAATAATAAACATAACATAATATGCAGGCTTTGAAAAACGATAAAGAATGTTTGCAATAATAATCCCTATCAGATAAAAAACAAGCAAGGCTCTCCATAAACGGTCAGGACCGTATCTGCCTGTCATAAATTTACGCAGCTTATATCCCATATTCATAAAAAATTTTTTCATATCAGTCACCTACAAATTATTATTTTCACCGTTATTATCCCCGAGTATATCTCCGCCGCCGTTATCGCCCTCGCCATACTGCTGTGAATATGAATAGCTCTCCGACGGCTGCTGATAACGCCTTATCTGCTGCCTGTAAGCGACAGAGTAAACTAACGATATAATCATTCTGATAATAAATATTATTAAAATAATTCTGATTATTCTTGAAAGGCATCCGCTTTTGCCTCGATAAGTATATGTTCTCCTGTGCCCTGCCTGATTATTATTCATATCGCCTAAATCAAAGAAGGAGAACGGATTGTAATCAAGCGGATTAACACCGTTCATAATGCTCTGATATGCCTGCTCATACTCACGGTTGCCCGGCTCTTTGGCATAAGCAGTTTTAATATGGCTTTCTGCAACTGAGGTGTTACCGAGAGACATATTTGCAAGAGCAGACAGATAATACCACCTTGCGTTATCTCTGTCCTCAATACTGTTAAGAAGATTAAGCGCCTGCTGATACTGCCCTGTTTTTATGAACTGGGCGGCGGAGCTGAGATAATCAGGCGCGGAGGAGGAGCTGCTTTGCCTGTCGGATGATGAAGTATATCCGCCGTAGGAATATTGGTCTGACTGCGCGGCGTCACCGTTTTTTATACGGTCATATGCGGCGTTGATCTCTGCCATTTTCTTTTCGGCTTCTTTGTCATTCGGATTAAGATCCGGATGATATTTCTTTGCAAGCTTTTTATATGCCCTTGTACATTCTTCCTCACTTGCACCGTCAGGCACGCCGAGGACCTTGTATGGATTAGTTATCATATGTTTTCCTTAATTAAATATTTTCTTGATACTAACATAAATATTTTACAACATTATTAACAGATTGATAAATAATTAAATTTAATACAGCCTTAACAATATTATTGAATTTTATATCTCCTTTTGCTATTATATATATGATTAAGCATACGAAAGGAGTTATACATATGAATCCAATTCTTTTAACATTAGGCGACAGTATTGACAAGGTTTTTTACAGCTTTGATCTTTGGGTATTTCACTTCTTCGGCTCTATGCAGAATGATTTTTTAACCTATGTCGCAAAATTCTTTACAACCTTCGGCGACGAGGCATTCGTCATACCGATCGTCATTGTCGGTATCGTGCTATGCTTTTTTAAAAAAACGCGGAAATACGGTATCACTCTCGTGTTTGCAATAATCATCGGTACACTGGTTACAAATGTCGTAGTCAAGCCTATTGCTCTTCGTATCAGACCGTATAACACCCTTCAGGGGAATGCCGATTATTGGAAATGGTATGTCGGCGCAGGCGCTTTGTCTGAAAGTGACTATTCCTTCCCGTCAGGTCATACAACAGGCGCAACGGAAATTGCCGTCTCACTTTTCCTTTGCTTCAGGAAGGATAAAAAGAAGATCGGATATGTGTTCCCCGTAATTGCAATTTGCACTGCCGCAAGCCGTGTATATCTTATGGTACACTATGCGTCAGACGTTCTGGCAGGACTCATTGTCGGCACTGTTTCGGCAATTCTCGGTTATCTTATAATGAAGCTGATAATGTCAGCCTTGGATAAGCATGATATAAATGAAAAATTTGACGCGGCAAAAATCTTTAAAAAGCTGACTGATAAAACAAACGGCAGGCTTGCAGGCGTAGTGATAGGCGCGGCTGTTGTTATAATCTTCCTGTGTGCATTCATTCCGTCACTTTCTGAAGGCGGAGAACAAACCTGCGCTTACAATGCCGAGTATAATTGCAATAATGCGGCAAAGGTTGATGATGAGGATTATCCGCCGATTGACGGCAAAGAGTATTGCAAAATCCACTGGAAACAATTAATGTCTGAATCAAATAACTAATATATATAAAACATTAACGGCTCCCTCGTTAAATCGAAGGAGCCGTTATTAATTTTATGATTTTGCAATCACTTTATTATTCGACGATTGAAATTACGCCGTTTTCACACTTGTATACAGGACCGTATACAACGCGGATAACCGTTATGCCTTGTTCTTCAACTGTGTAACAAGCGTATGAACGCATAAGGTGCGTGCCTGTTGTCGCATTCGTCTTGGTCATTGTATAGGTGTTGTAATCGGATACTCTGGTCTGTATCTTTGTTGATACGCCGTCAGCACCCTTTGTCATTGTTTCAGGTGTTAATGTGCCGTCTGTTGAGTAAAGAACACCTGCCTCGGTAACTGTTGTGCCGGATGCTTGTGAATAGAAGCAGGACAGTGTGAACTTGTCACTGTTGTCACCGCTGATATATCCGTCGCCGTATGAAACAGGCTTGCCGTAAGCATCTGCAAGTTCGCCAAGATCATCAGTGCTGAAGAGCGGAGTATATTTCACATCATAATTTGATGTAAATCTTGTGAAGCTTGAATCGTAGCCTGCAAGATAAGACCTTGTAACATTATCGCTGTCGGTAACTTCCATCTTCCATGCAAGCGGTGTAGAAGAAGAAGTACTTCTGACTGTATAAGCCCTGTCATAACCGCTTAAGTATTCTATAGTAGTATCAAGGTCATCAACCGAGGTTATCAGTGTATCAGACGAACCGGTTATCCTGTGGACGCCGCCTATGCGCTTACCGGTCTGAGTAACCGTGTATGAACCGTCATCAGCTGTTTCAACCTTCCAGCCGTTGAAGGTGAATGCAGCGGACGGCTTAGCAGATACTACTGTACCGTTGATGGTTACAGTTGCATTTTCATCGTCAGTCTGAATATCATCAATTGACGATACAGTTGACGAATAAATTATTGTATCGAAGTAATCCTTAACAATAACATTAGCTGATGCTGAAGCGTCATATTGAAGATTAATGGTAATAGTTGTACCCTGAGCAACAAATTTCAGTTTATTATCCGAATCGAGCGGAATCGTATTTGTAACACCGCTGTCATTTGTTACGGTAATGTAAAGCGACTTTGCCTGATCTGCCGTTACCTGTGTAGTTCCTGCCGAAGTTCCGGTCGTAGGAACGAATGTGAAGCTAAGCACTGTGCCGTAGCCGTATTGATAGTTGAACACATCAGTACCGTTCTTCTGAATTATGATAGTGGTATACTTACCTCTGTATTTAGAAGTATTCACTCCGCCGCTCTCAGCCGCAACATTCATCATATTGAGGAGACTGGTGGTGAAGTTATCAACGGTGCTCTGCTCTGATGAGGACGGGCTGATATAATTATTGCCCGATCCCTCAGGATATTCAACATAGATCGTTGAATCACCGGTTTCCTTTTCATAGGTGATGCTGTCTGCAATCTGATATGAATCAAGGTCAATAGTATCGGAAAGGTCTTTTGCTGCGACATAAGCTGTATCGTCTGCCGGAGCAGCAGGATTATTCTTAATTTGCTCTGCATAAGAGTTTATACTTGCCTGCAGCGCAGTAGCAGTTGTGCTGTGAGGGCCCTCTGTTCCCGATTCATTATAGCCGATTGCGGTGTTACGTGTTGCTTCGGTACCATATTGAACATCTGCAAGATCATAACCGTTTGCATATATAGTCTGGAAGTCGATCCATGAGGATACGGAAAAGATCTGTGTTCCGTCAGCATTAAGCGGGAAATCTGAGTTATAATAATCCTTCTTCAGTTCAAGCTGTTCATCAAGCTCGGAGAAATCAGCGAGCCTTTGAAGAGCGTTATAAGCATTTCCGAGGTCAACTGCCTTCTGGCTTAAATCAGTGCTTGTCTGGTTATAATCATAATTGTTAAGATACTGTGTTGCGTCAAGCATCTTCTGCTGATAATTTGCCCAGGAGGAAGCTGTGAAATCTGATGAAACGAGGACGTCAAAATCTGTGGTGCTGCCGTTTGTAACAGCAGAATCATAATGAGTACGAAGCGCCTTCTTTGTATCATCGACCTTGATGCTGATTGGAATTTCAACCTGTGACTGAGCGCCTTGAGTAAATGAACCGTTACCGCCGTCGTGCTTAACAGCAAGATCATAATAGCTTTTAACTATTCCGTTGCTTGCGTCACTTGAGCTGAAGGAAAGCACGATTGTCTGATGGCAATTGCTTGTCAAGGTAGAGGCGGTGGTATAATCAAATTCCTGCAGTGCTGTTACAATAGTTCCCGTAGAAAGCGTATTCACACTTGCCGTATATGTATGATTGGAGGTCATATTTTTATTTCCCGAAAGACCGGAAAGATTGAATAAAATATTGATCCTCATATCATTTGCGGTTGAGCCGTCTAAAAAGCCGTAGTTACTGTCACTGCTCGTATCATAATAATAGTAAGCAAACGGAGCATAGACGATAGTTTTGGCACACTCCTGAGCCCAGCCGCTTCCGCCGCAGAGGTAATATCCGATATAACCGCCAAGCTTATTTGCGGTATCATTATAGAATTCGGAGGTATCGGTGCTGTAAACGCTCGCCGAAGTATAACTGAAATTGATTACCGACATTCCGTCATTGAACAGATATTTTGCATTTCCCATTCTGTTTACGGCAGAAGTGTCACCGTCCTTGAAGCTGTAATAACTATTACCAATATCAGTCGCTGCTCCTGCAGGCATTGATGAATGCTCAGAATTAACGGCATATGAGCTTGTTGAACCCTGCGCCGTAAGAGAGAGACCTGATGAAATAGCAACGGGAACGGCAGAACCTGACTTTGATGACCAGCGCGTTGAACCCGCAGCGCCGTTTGCCGGTACGGGTGAAGTGGTTACATAGAGATAATCCTGCTGAACATAGACTTCACCGTCGTTCTCGGAATTGGTAAGATATGTATTGAGCAATATCTTGTCATAAAATGTTGTGTTATTGTTACCGTTTGTGGTCTGAACAGAACCGGTGAGCTTACCGTTTGAAGCTGTAATATTTGAGGAAACAGCACCCTCGGCAACCTCAACATGGTCAATTGACCAGCCGGAAGCAATTTCATAATCAGTCTCCGGCTCGCCCGTGACGCTGCCGTCGGCAATATCCGTACCGTAGGAGGTTATGTCATCTCCGCTTTGAGTATAGATCACGCCGTCATATTTAACTGCACCCGTTACTTGGTTCGATTTTTGAACAGTTATATTATACGTTGTATCACCGTAAGTAATTGTTGTTGTACCGAGAGCAGAAGCTGTGATGGTTAAATCGTATCTGACTACATTTGTATTTTCCGGAAGAACTTTTGCGACATATAAAAATCTCTTATAACCATTTTGGGATAAATCCGGATATAAAACGAAGTACTCATCGCTGTCGTCCTTATATACGATAAGATAAGAGGTGCCGCTTGTAATTTCTTCAATGCTGTTAAGCTTAACATAGCCGGGGATTTCGGCGCTTGAGGTTTCACCTGTTGCCACCGGACGGTAAAGCATAGCTGACGCAGAATGGTCAAGATTACAGCCTACAACACTGCTGTAAGTGGCAGTAAGACCGGCTAAGCTGTTCCTATCAAATCTGCGGTACGCGCTGCCGTTCTCACCTTTACCGAATACTAATACAGCATCCGAGTCGGATTTTAAATAGAACCAAGAGCCGTCATTACCGGATTCTTCAGACGTCTGAACAACGGTATTAGCCGAAGTGCTGTAGTTTGGGAAACCGGTTGCATCCCAATGAGATATATTAAGATATACACCGGTATTATAATAATTTTGTACTACATAAGTATTTTCTGCCGAAGAAGTAAAAGTATAAAGAGCACGGGTCAAAGAATATACTGTACCGCTCTCAAAATCCTGTTTGGCAGTATCGTTATTTGTTGTTGTGTAATATCCCTGACGGCAGTTAGCTGCTTTAACCTCAGTTTCCACCGCTGAAGCAACACTTGAGTCACTGCTTGTCGGAGTATAACTGTTGCCGTAAAAAGAAAATGATTTCGTCTCCCCCGGCGCCATAGTAAGATTTACTGTGTCACCCGCAGCAACAGCTGCCAAAGGGAAAGAAGTCAAAACCATAACTAACGCCACCAGCGCAGATAATAGTTTCTTGCTTTTTTTCATGTCTGATTCCTCCTGCTGAAAAATATTCTAAATGACAAAAAAATAGATAAATAAATAATAAAGTAGATATCAATTAGAAATTATAGACATCTATCTATCTATCTATCTATCTATCTATCTATCTATCTATCTATCTAAAGTTTATCATACGCATATATAAAAGTCAACTAAATTTAATATATTTTTTAACAAAATTTTTAACAATTTGTAAATAATGGACAAAAGTGCGGTTTTTGTCGTATAAATTATACTGAAAGGGCATAATAAAAGCGTCGATTCACATAAAAACCGACGCCGAGTAAGGAATTATTTTGTTTTATCAAGGCTCAGCTTTGTATCGCGAAGCAGGAGTACAGCCTGAAGGAGGATCAAAGCAAAAGTAAAAATCCTCATTACATTTGATATAATACCGAACACATTGGAAATTTCCCTGAACGAGGATACGAGCTTAATGTTATTAAAATGCTTCATCTTATCACCTCTCAAGCAGGACGGCGTGAGCAATCCCCGGAATAGGATTACCCTGCTTATTTGATGTTGTGGACATAAGCGCGCCCGTTGCGGCAAAAAGAACCCTCCTGAGTCTTCCCTTTTCCATATTTTTCATAATATGCGAGCATAGGACGCTTGCGCTGCAGCCGCAGCCCGAGCCGCCTGAATTTACATCCTGCTGCTTCAAGTCATAAATCATCATACCGCAGTCTTTGTGATAGGGGCGCAGTTTGATTTTATAATCCTGCTCAAGAAGCTGATACAAAAGCTCGCTGCCCGTATAACCCAAATCCCCTGTTAAAATGAGGTCATAGTTTTGCGGCTTCGTATCGGTATCATTAAGGAAATCGGCAATAGTCCTTGCCGCCGCCGGCGCCATTGCCGCACCCATATTGTTTGCGTCGGTTATACCGAGGTCGGTAATTGTACCTATCTGGACTGCGCGGACTTTAATACCGCCGCCGTGTTTTTCAAGCACGGCACTGCCTGCGCCCGTTACGGTCCACTGTGCAGTAGGCGGACGCTGACCGCCGTATTCAAGCGGAAAACGAAACTGCCTTTCGCTCGAACAGAAGTGGCTTGATGTAGCCGCAACGACGCAGTTTGCGCCTGCGTCAACAAGCATTGAGCCGACGCACAGTGAAAGAGCCATTGTTGAGCACGCGCCGTAAAGTCCGACAGAAGCGATGTTAAGGTCCTTAAGCGCAAACGCCGAACCCATACACTGGTCAAGCAAGTCACCGCTGAGGACAAAATCGACCTGAGACGGACTCACGCCTGCATATGACAATGCTCTTATAATTGCGTCGTGCAGGATCGCAGATTCTGCAAGCTCGTATGACTGCTGACCCATAGTAGTATCTTCAAAAATCGCGTCGAAATCCTTTGCGAGCGGGCCTTCCCCTTCCTTTTTACCTGCGACGCCTGCGTGACCTGTTATGATCGGCGGAGAATCGAATAATACTGTTTGACCTGTTTTGTGCATAAAAAACACCTCGGTCATATTTTAACCGAGGTATACTATTTTATTAATTAAATGCAGAGGTAAAATTTACAAACAAAGTTTATTTTTATTTTGAAAGCAGCGCAAAGCCGAACGGCGGAAGGGAAATATATCCGTTTTCGGATTTAAAGTCGAAATAAGGATATGAATTGTCCCACTGCTTGCCGACATAGATTTGAGCGGCTGAATCAGCGTTATTCACTGCGACGAGGGCGATACTGTCATCGCTCACGCGTTCATAAGCGATTGCCGAAGCCTTGCCGAACACAGGCACAAACTCACCGTCAGTAAATGCACGGCAGCCTCTTCTGATTTGACCGAGGCGCTTATACCAGTTCAAAAGCTCGGTATTCTGATTATCCCACTGCATACAGGCGCGGTTGAACGGGTCTTTCATGCCCTGCATTCCAATCTCATCGCCGTAATATATTGACGGGACGCCGGGCAGTGTAAACTGAATAAGCGACGCGAGCTTCATCATAGAAACGCCCTTGATATAATCAGCATCGCAAAGAGTATTATGCTCATACTGCCACTGTCTGTTTTTACCCTCACAGTCAGCACCGGCAAGGCGGGTTATGGCGCGCTCGGTATCGTGTGTACCGATATGGTTCATAAGGATATTGAGGACCTGCGGCGGATAATTTTCAACAATACTCATTACCGAATTGAAAAATGCTTCACTGCTGCCGAATTTGACGAAATTCAATACAGCGTCGGCAAAAGGATAATTCATAACGGAATCAAGCTGACCGCCGAGGAGATATCGTCTGCGTTCACCGTATGAGATTTTATTTGTAGCGTCCTCCCAAACCTCACCGATAATAACGGCATTTTCATTTTCCTCTTTAACGGCTTTTCGCAAATCGTCAAGGAAAATATCAGGCAGTTCATCGGCAACATCGAGTCTCCAGCCGTTTATTCCGCATCTGAGCCATTTACGGATAATGCCGTTTTTACCGCAGATGAATTCACGGTAGCTTTCCTCCTCCTCAACGACCTCGGGAAGGAGCTTAATTCCCCACCAAGCACGATAATCATCAGGGTAATCAATAAACTTATACCAGGAGAAATACGGGCTTTCCTTTGAATTATACGCGCCGACTGTATCATAAGTACCGTACATATTAAAGTACTTACTGTCACAGCCGGTATGACTGAACACGCCGTCAAGTATTATTGAAATTCCGTATTTTTTCTTTGCGGTTTTACACAAATTTTTTAAATCCCTCTCTGTACCGAGCAGAGAGTCGATTTTTTCATAATCGGCGGTATCGTATCTGTGATTGGAATGGGACTCAAATATGGGGTTAATATAAATACAGGTAACGCCCAAATCGGCAATATAGGGGAGTTTTTCTTCAATACCCTTAATATCTCCGCCGAAGTAATCATTATTCCAAAGGCCGTCAATCTGACTTTCATTCCAGAACGGAGTTTCACCCCATTTACGCATAACGCGGCTTGGGGGAACATCCTTTTTTTCAGTGCCTGAATTATAAAACCTGTCAGGGAAAATCTGGTAAATAATTCCGCCCTTCAAAAAATCAGGAGTACAAAAGTTTTTATCATAGACGGTCTGCTGAAAAGACGTTCCCTGAGCGCTCATTTCTCCCCTGCCGAAGCCGGTATTATATATAAATGATTTACCCCACGGTGTATCAAGTTCAAAATGATAAAAATAAAGTCCCGGAGTCTGCGCGCTGAAATGCAGTTCCCAAAATTCATGGTCGTCATTACACATACCTGCCCAGAACATACCGTAATAAGCCGTACCCTCGCCCTCCTTTGTTACAACGAGAGTGGCACAGCTGCATTTGCATGCTCTCGGCACTGCAATCCTCAGTTTACACAACTCATCGGTTGCAAGTGCAGATATTATTGACTTGTATGCTTTGTCTCTTGAATTGAAAATAAGCATATTAACCCCACACATTAAAAAGCGCTGATACAAATCTATACTGACAAAAGTCGGACAAAACAATGCTTGACCGACTTTTCTTTTTATTAAAATATGCCTAATCTGATTACTTGTTTTTCTTTGCAGGCTTTTTTCTTTTTTTTGGTACTGACGCAGGAGATTCTTTCATTGAAGATCTCAAGCTTTCCTTTTCAAATGAAACAGGCTTTGTGTTCCAGATTTTGTCGGCATAATCCTTAATTGAACGGTCAGCGCTGAAAATGCCCGCGCCGCTGATGTTCATAAGAGACATTTTTGCAAATTTGCGCTTATCCTGATAAGCCTTTGCAGAAATTTCCTGAACCTTTTGGTAATCAGCAAAATCAGCAAGAGTCATATACGGATCAACATTGATTAATGATGATGAAATTTCACTGAATGATTTTCCGTTTACGCCGCGCGCTATGAAATCGAGTGCATTTTTCAGCGTCTCATTATTATTAATATACTGCATAGTATTATAGCCGTTTTGCTTAAGCTGTTCAACCTCGGCAGTGGTCATTCCGAAGATGAAGATATTATCTTCACCGACTGCATCATATATTTCCACATTAGCGCCGTCCATTGTACCGATAGTAACAGCGCCGTTGAGCATAAGCTTCATATTGCCGGTACCTGATGCTTCAGTTCCTGCAAGTGAAATCTGTTCAGAAATATCTGCTGTCGGTATAAGAGTCTCGGCAAGTGAAACGCTGTAATCCTCAACGAATACGACTTTAATTTTCCCCTTGATATCAGGGTCGTTATTAACAACCTTTGCAAGTGCATCAATAAGCTCAATGATCTTTTTTGCCATAAAATAGCCCGGAGCTGCTTTTGATGCAAAGATATAAGTCCTCGGTTGAAATTCCATATCAGGATTAGCCTTCAGCATCTGATATTCGGCAATAATATTCAATACATTGAGCTGCTGACGCTTATATTCATGAAGGCGCTTAACCTGAACATCAAAGATTGAAGAAGGGTCAATTTCAATTCCGTTTTTCTTCTTAACAATCTCGGCAAAATGCTCTTTGTTTGCAAGCTTGATTGCATTGAGTCTGTCAAGCACCTGTGTGTCATCCTTATAATCACGGAGTCTGAGGAGTTCTTCACTTTTTGTAATAAATCCGTCGCCGATAAGCTCAGTAATAAGCTCAGTGAGTTTAGGGTTGGCCTGACAAATCCAGCGTCTGAAAGCAATACCGTTTGTTACATTCTTGAATTTGTCCGGTGTAATGGTATAAAAATCGTTGAATACCGTATTCTTAAGTATTTCAGAATGAAGGGCGGATACGCCGTTTACAGAATGAGAGCCTGCCACACAGAGATTTGCCATTCTGACCACTCCGCCCGATATAATTGCCATACGCTCAACCTTGTCTGCATCCTCAGTAGCGCCCCAAACATAAGCACGAAAGCGGTTATCAATCTCTTTTGTAATTTCATAAATCCTCGGGAGAAGTCTTTTATAAAGGTCCTCACTCCAGCATTCAAGCGCTTCCTTCATGACTGTATGGTTTGTATAAGCAACAGTCTTTGTAACTATATTCCAGGCTGAATCCCAGTCATAACCACATTCATCCAGCATAATTCTCATAAGCTCAGGGATTGCCAAAGTCGGATGAGTATCATTGATATGAATTGCAGCTTTATCAGAAAGATTATCAAGAGTTCCGTACCTTGTCAGATGGCGTTGGATAATATCCTGAATTGACGCAGAAACGAGGAAATACTGCTGACGGAGTCTGAGAGACTTGCCTTCAGGAGTGTTATCAGCAGGATAAAGGACCTTTGAAATAGCCTCAGCCATAGCAGACTGCTCCATAGCCTTAACATATGAGCCTGAATTAAAAAGGCTCATATCGAGCTCAGGTTTCCTTGCTGCCCAGAGGCGAAGCCTTGAGACGCCCTTCCCTTTACCTGAAACATACATATCATAAGGTATGGCAGTAACGATATTACAGTCACGGTGTTCAACATGGTGGAAATCGCCGTCCCAGCTGTCTTCAATCCTGCCTTCAAACTTGACCTCAACAGCCCTCTCTGCTCTCGGTACAAGCCATACATCACCGCCCGGAAGCCAGAAATCGGGAAGTTCTGTCTGCCAGCCGTCAATTAATTTTTGTTTAAATATACCTGCCTCATAACGAATAGAATATCCCATTGACATAAATCCGTTTGTTGCAAGGCCGTCAAGATAACAGGCAGCAAGTCTTCCGAGTCCGCCGTTTCCGAGCCCTGCATCAGGCTCCTGCTCATAAAGCTTATCGAGTTTAACATCAAATGCTTTAAGTGCTTCATCAAAGGTATCAATCAAATCAAGGTTGTATAAATTATTTTTAAGTGAACGGCCCATAAGGAATTCCATACAAAGATAATAGATTTCCTTCGTATCCTGCTTTCTTGCTTCATTTCTAAAGTCACTGTTCATCTGTGAAAGCATATCGCAGACAATCATTGCGATTGCTTTGTAATACTGTTCATCAGTAGCAGTCTTAGGCTCAACACCAAAAAAATGGCTAAGCTTATCGCTAATGGCTTTCTTTGCTTGAGCAACAGTCATTTTTTTCATACAAATCCTCCAAAAAAATTTGTTATTTTTCAATAATATCGAAATCATTTTGTATATTATATACTAAAATTCATATTATTGCAACACTAACTATCAAACATATTAATTTTGAGGTTTGTTTTTTTTGAAAAATTTATTAAATATGAGTGAAACAAGCTCCATAATCGGCTTCATATTCACAATAACCATAATGATGAAAATTATGCTCTCAAGAATATAGAGAAGGACAGTATTTTCAAGCTTAAGCATAAGGACACTTTGTATAATCAAAAGCGAGGTTTCAATAAGCATAAGCGGAAGATTAAAGTTAATTTTTATATATTTTCTTGTATTAATTCCTCTCGTACAGAATACCATCAGGAATGCACATACAGTTGCAATTGCCGCGCCGTTTGCGCCCATTCTCTGCACTAATATAAAGCCGAGAACAAAATTTGTTACCGCACCTGAAAGCGCCGTCAACAATGACATAACAGACTTTTTCTCTGCCATATAGACTGACGCAAGGAAATTTACAATACACGAATAAGTGGTTGCAATAATAAGAATAGGTACATATTTCCAAGAGTCATAATATGACGGAGCAACAAGAATTTTTGTTATAACCCGGCAAAACAGAATGAGAGCAGAGGAAACGGCGAAAACTCCGCCGCTGTAAACTCTGAACACCTTTGTAAAAAAGGCTGCCCTGTCCTGACTGTCATATTCATCAACCGCAGAAAGCTGCCATGCGTCAATAAATATCGTTGAAAACAAAATTACAAAATTAGGAATTTTTGACGCCGCAGTATAAAGTCCGTTTGCAGAGGTACCTATAAAATAAGTTATCATATATCTGTTAGACACATTAATTATCCACCAAAGGATAACTGTCGGTACTAAAGGTGCGCAATACTTTATCATCTGTGCGCCGATTGATTTATCAATGCAGTGCGGCTTAACATATTTATACAGCTTAGCCGTGAAGGTAAAGAAAATAACAGAGCAGGCGTCAGAGGCAATAATTGCAACAATATAACCGGTAACGCCCCATTTGAACGGACCGAGGAACAGAATTGTAAAAAGCAACGTTGTTGCAGTAGCAATAATACCGTCAATTGCATACAGCTTTACATATCCGCTTCCTCGTACAAACTGCTGGCAAAGCTGTCTCAAGCTTGAAACAAGAACAAAAGCAACAACGAGAATTATATAATCGCCGAGCCTGAAGTCATTGATAATTATAAAACTCAGAGGATATGCAAAGAACAAAAAGATAACAAATCCAATCAGGGTTGTCCTTATTCCGACTGTGAATACATCTGACTTATTAACGGCTTTGTCAAGCGCAAATCTCAGTGCTGCACTGTTAACGGCAAGAGTTACAATAGGTATAAGAACATTTACAGTCTGCTGAACAAGGTCAGCCGCGCCGTAATCGCCTGTTCCCATCATTCTTGTTACAAACGGCATAAGAAGGAACGATAATATCTTTGAAGAGAATGTTCCTATTGCAAATATTAAAGTGTTAGATGCAAGCTTTTTATATTTATCCAAAACTTAATACTCCTTAGATTTTAATAGAACCAGCTGCCGCCGCTGAAGGTTATTGTATTATCTGTTGAAGCAGATGTATAAATACAACTTCCTTTATAAACTCTGTCACTACCCTGAGTCGGCGAACCGAACAAATAAACATATTGGTATCCGTAGCCGACGCCGATATCACCGTCGGTCGATGCATTGAAAACAGTCAGCATATTCTTATCGGCCATTGAGTTCATATTGAGTTCTCTTGCCTGAATATTGTTATTGCTTTGTTTTGTGTAATAGAGTCTGTTTGCATAGACTACAGGATAATCCTTTATATTACAATCCTCAAGCAGAGTAACTGTCTTTTCCGAACCGAATTTCTGTCTGATTAAATCAAAGGTATTATCAGATTGCTTTTTATAATAATAAAAATAACCACACTCAAGCTGCATATTTACAATTGAGTCGCCTTTAATGTCATCCATAAAATATTGCTTGTCAGCTCTGTTATCAATTGCAACTGTTATATATTCGTTATTATTTGTTGTTTTGTCATTCGTTGTGAAAAAAATTCTTGTGAGGGAAATACCTATGAATTTTATTGTCTTATTTGCATCCGCTGTATAAAGAATATTTTTCTGATTATTATTAAGATCTATTGTTCCGAGCGTATTATCTGTTGCGATATAATAAATTTTATCGTTATAAAGATAAGCAAAATCAATATTGTCAGCAATACTGTTTTCATTTTTTCCGTTAGCTGACGCCTTAATCAGTTTATGGCTGTCAGAATCAACATAATAAATATTCTCACCTAAAATGTTCAGATCTTTAAAATTGTGACCGCCTGTATTCAATGCGGCATTTGTTTCCGAATCAGGTTCAAATCTGTAAAGTCCGTCCCCTGCAATACTGTAATAAACATATGATGAATTATATGTCACACAGCCGTTAGTCTTATTAAGCAAATTTCCGACTTGATTGCCCTGAAGAGAGGTATCAAAGCTGAAATCACTAAATTCGGAATAATCGTAATTTGCCGGTCTTGTGGTGGTAGTCGGCTGAGTAGTGGCCGCAGCAGTTGTTTTGTTGTCATCTCTTTTGAAAACATTATCTTTAATATTTTCAACAGCCTGCTCAATTTTACTCTTATTCACAATTGATTCTATGTCAAAATCAGGATTGCAGAGCTTCATAGTTATAAGGAAAGCGGCCAGTGCCAAAACTATAATGCCAAGCACTGACAGTACTGTTTTTCTTATTTTTCTCCTCTTTCTTGCCCGTTGGCGCTTTTTCCTGAACTGTACTCTTTCTTTTTCCTGTTCGTCCATTATCTGACCTGTCCATTTCCGAAAATTAAATACTTTGTTGTTGTGAGCCCCTGAAGTCCCATAGGTCCCCTTGCGTGGAGCTTTTGAGTTGAAATTCCGATTTCGGCACCGAGTCCGAACTCACCGCCGTCGGTAAATCTTGTTGAGGCGTTATGATAAACGCAGGATGAATCAATCTTGTTCATAAACCGCCTTGCATTATCCTCATTACTTGTTATAATTGCCTCTGAATGTCCTGTTGAATTTGCATTGATATGCTCAATTGCCTCATCAAGGCTGTCAACCGTTTTGACGCTGATAATATAATCGCCGTACTCCGTGGCAAAATCCTCTTCGGCAGCAGACTCAATATCGGGACAGACTGCCCTTGCTCTTTCGTCACCGCGTATGATTACATTTCTTTTATCAAGTTTTTCCTTTATTACAGGAAGAGCTTTTTCAATAATACCGCTGTGAATAACAAGGCTTTCACAGGCATTACAGACACTTACTCTTTGTGTTTTTGCATTGAAAATAATTTCGGCCGCCATACTAATGTCAGCGCTTTCATCAACATAAATATGACAGTTCCCCGAGCCTGTTTCAATAACAGGGACAGTTGAATTTTCAACAACCGTCTTTATCAGTCCGGCACTGCCTCTCGGAATCAGGCAGTCGAGATAATCTCTCATTTTCATAAGAGCGGTTGAAGATTCTCTGCTTGTATCCGTAACAAGCTGGATCGAATTTTTTGGAAGCCCTGATTTTTCAACAGCTTCACGCATTATCTCTGCGATTGCTTTGTTTGATTCAATTGCTTCCTTCCCACCGCGCAAAATAACCGCATTTCCGCTTTTAAGACAAAGTGAAGCGGCGTCGGCAGTTACATTGGGTCTTGCCTCATATATAATTCCTATAACACCTATAGGACAGCTTACCTTCTGAATTTTAAGCCCGTTTGGTCTTACTGTTTCCTCAAGAAGTTTACCACATGGGTCATCAAGCCGAGCAACCTGAACGCAGCCATCAGCAATACCCTTTATTCTTTCGTCATTGAGCATAAGCCTGTCCAAAAGACCGTCACTGAGTCCTGCTTCTTTTCCATTTTCTATATCAATATTATTCTTTACAATAATTTCATCTGCATTATCAACAAGTGCTTTGCTTATTAATAACAGTGCATCATTTTTTTGCTTTGTTGATATATCAGTCAAAACCGACGCTGCTTTTTTTGCATTAATTCCCAATTGTTTTAACAATTTACTCACCCTTTGCAGAAAAATATGTACCGATACTATGACCGTCTATTACCTTATATATCGAAGTCGGCTTTTCACCATTCATAACAACAACAGGTATTCCCGAATCCGTTGCAATCTTAGCTGCCTTGACCTTTGTTAAAAATCCGCCCGTACCATTTCGGCTTGCACCTCCGGCAATATCGAAAATATCATCATTGATTTCATAAACCGTTGAAATCAGCTTTACATTATTATTTCGCGCAGGATTATCATTATAAAGCCCATCTGTATCAGTAAGAAGAATTAATAAATCCGCCTCAATCAGTTTTGCCACATTTGCACTCAGGCAGTCATTATCTCCATTAAGCAATTCCTCAACATACACAGAGTCATTTTCATTTACAATCGGCAGAGAATCATACTCAAGCAGTTGATTGAAGGTATCAATAAGATGATGCTTTTCTTCATTATTTTCAAGTGTATCGGCAGAAAAAAGGAGCTGACTGACAACAACTCCGTATTCGGAAAAAAGCTTATCATAAAGGAACATCAGTTCACACTGTCCGACTGCTGCCGAAGCCTGAAGTCCCTGCGTTGTCTTAGGCTTTTCCCTAAGACCGAGTTTTACTGCACCTACTGCAATAGCACCGCTTGAAACAAGAACTATTTCGTGACCTGCATTTTTTAAATCAGAAAGGACTGACACAAGCTTGGCCAGCCTTGCAATATTTATTTTTCCCGTACTGTGCGTCAGGGTTGATGTACCGACCTTGACAACTATTCTTTTCTTTCCCTCAAACTTTGTCATAGCACACTGCTCCATAGTAAATAATTATAAATAGTATAGCATATATAAATCAACAATTAAATATTTTTTTGTATTTTTTTGATAATTCGGTAAAAAATAGTTATCGGAGGTAATTGATATGACAAAACGAGGATATGTAAGACTGTTTTCCTACGCTGCTGCCATAGTAATTGTCCTTGCCGTATATGCAATTATCAATATGAATATGGCAAACAATTATAAAGTACAGCTTGAAAATTCTTATCAGCAGAGCTTGAATGAATTATCAGAAGCTCTTGATTCAATTGAAACTAATTTAACTAAAAGTGTTTATTCAAACTCTGATCAAATGCTTTATGAAATAAGCAGTGACCTTTTTTCGGAATGTGACGAGGCAAAAAATGCTCTTTCAAGACTGCCGGTAGGTCAAATGAACCTTTCATCAACCTATAAATTCATCAGTCAGGCAGGAGACTATGCCACATATATTGCGCAGAAGGTTGCAAAGGGAGAAAAAATCAGTAATGACGAGCATGCAAATCTTATGACGCTTTTAGGCTATGCTCAAAAGCTGAATGACTCCGTAAGCTCAATGGTATCAATATGCAATAACGGCGGAAGAATTACAGCAAGTAATGTAAAGAATGACAGCAATATCAAAGTATCTGCACTTTCAAATGATATGACCTCAGCAGAGGAAGCCTTCAAGGATTACCCGACACTGCTTTATGACGGACCGTTTGCCGACGCAGTACTCAACCGTAATTCTGTAATGATTAAAAACGCTGATGAATATACAAAGGAGGAGGCACAGGATATTGCCGCATATGCCCTTGGCTGTTCAAGCAGTGAAATCAATTTTGAAACAGAAGAGGACGGAAATATCCCCTGCTATGTTTTTACCTACGGTCAAAGGTCAATCGGCATTACAAAATCAGGCGGATATGTTGACTATATTCTCTATGGCGGAAAAGTCAATCAAACGACAATAACAGAAAAAAATGCCGCAAATATTGCTGAAAAATATCTTGAAAAGCTCGGCTATGATGATATGACAAAAACTTATTATATGACAGAAAACAATATATGCGTAATAAATTTTGCATATAAAAAAGGTAATGTCACCTATTACAGTGATCTGATAAAAGTAGGTGTTTCAATGGCAGACGGAAAAATAGTTTCACTTGAAAGCCAGGGATACCTTACCAACCATATTGAAAGAAAAAGTGTAACTGCAAAAATCAAATCAGAGCAAGCGGTTAAAAATGTAAATCCGTATCTTAATGTCCTTGACACAAAAATGTGCGTTATCCCGAAAGATAACGGAACAGAAGTATTATGCCACGAGATACACTGTGAAAGCAAGGATACAAATGAAGAAGTTTTAATCTATATTAATGCAGACACAGGCACAGAAGAAAATATTTTGCTTCTGCTTTATTCAGACGGAGGAACTCTGACAAAATAAATTTATAAATATTGAATAATACAAAAGAATCAGTTAATCATATTGGTGAAAGGAAGTATTCATATGAAAAACAAAATTTTAATTATAGCAGTCGCAGCTGCTGTTATTGCCACAGTATTTATGGGGTGCACAAACGATAATGACGATAATACAACCACAACAATCCAGAACACTTCGGCAGTAACAAATACAACGAATAATGCAACTGACAACAGCGGCAGTTCAAGTACGACAAACGATGCAGTATCAAGAGCAGACGATGTAGGCGATGATATCGGCGAAGGTGCAAATGATGTTGCAGACGGTGTAGGCGGCGCGGTTGACGAAGCCGGAGACGCAGTAAGCGATGCACTTGACTGATAACAAAAGGGTGTCTGAGCACATAAACTCAGATACCCTTTTATTTTAATTGATTTAAGAAGAATTAACAATAAGAGATATACTGTTTTTCAAAATTAAAATTTCTGCTGCGCTATTATTAATTTGAGAAAATCTTATCTGCAAAAGATAAAATTAAGTATATTACTGTTACCGTGAATTTTATAATCGGTAATTTTACCGTCTTCCCACTCAATATCAACGGTAACATTTCCGCGTACTGCCAAGCCCTTTACCGAGCCGCTTTTCCATTCATCAGGAAGTGCAGGAAGGAAATAAACATTTTTTCCGTCTGACTGTAGAAGCATTTCACATATACCGCTGAGGACGCCGAAATTTCCGTCAATTTGGAACGGCGGATGTGCATCAAGCATATTAGGGTACATACCGCCGTGATTTACATAATCAAATTTATCACTTTCATCGGCAGGTAAATAATTCAGTTGACGATTAATCAATTCCAGCGCATGATTGCCGTTGTGCAGTCTCGCCCAGAAATTCACTTTCCATGCAAGGCTCCAGCCTGTACCGTAATCGCCTCTGTATTCAAGAGTTTTTTTACAGGCTTTGAATAAATCTTCATCCTTTTCAGTAATCAGTCCCGCAGGGTGCAAGGCGTATAAATGTGATACATGGCGGTGGTGCGCCTGCGTTTCCGAAAGTTCTTCATTCCATTCAAGAACCGCGCCGTTTTTACCGATTTTAAGCGGTTTTATTTTACTTGCAGCATTACATATTTTTTCATAAAATTCATCTGTAATATTTAATTCCTCGCAAGCTTTTTTACAGTTAGTAAACAAATCAAGCACAATCATATTTGTTATAGCTGTGCTTTTTGAGGTGCAAGCCGAATCATTACCGACAGTAAACATATTTTCAGGTGATGTTGACGGACAAATCATCAGGGTTTTATCCTCATCCTCAATCAAGATATCAAGATAAAACTCAGCTGCCTTTTTCATAATAGGAAAGGCAGTAGTTTTTAAATATTTCTTATCAAGAATATATTCATAAATTTCATAAAGAT
Organism: uncultured Bacteroides sp.; assembly: GCA_964528285.1. Classification (GTDB taxonomy): domain Bacteria; phylum Bacillota; class Clostridia; order Oscillospirales; family Acutalibacteraceae; genus Eubacterium_R. Next base: position 41,169 of record CAZGRZ010000012.1, read on the forward strand.
GTCTGCAAAGCCAGCCTGAACCGCCATTCCAGAACGCCCAGCTCGGTTTGCCGTGAACGGGAACGGTATGTCCCCAAATATCTGTATTATGATGCAGAACGAATCCGTTTGCGCGGTAAAAATCCTTTGCGGTTTTTTCACCTGTTACGGAAACCATTTTCATCAAATCTACAAGCGGCGTCATCAATTCAGGCATATTGCAAGGCAGTACAGGCCAGTAATTCATCTGTGTATTAATGTTAACTGTATAATTTGAATTCCATGGAGCTTTAACAGTATTGTTCCATATTCCCTGAAGATTAGTTGCCATACTGCCGGCACGGGATGATGCAATTAAAAGATATCTCCCATAATTAAATAGAAGAGTATATAAAGCGATATCTGATTTATCTGAGGCGAAATTCTTCAATCTTTCATCTGTCGGCACCAGGGATTCGCCGTCACCGCCTAAGTCAAGTGAAACGCGATTATAATAAGATGTATAATCTGCAATATGATTTTCAAGCAGTTTATCATAGCCAGAATCAAAAGCTGATTTAATTATATCAAGACAGGTATTTTTATATTCTCTGCCGTCAATTGCGGGAAATTTATCAAAGCCGTTATAGCTTGTGCTTATATTAAAAAAGAGTATGGCATATGTGGCGTTGTTTATTATTAATAAATCATCTTTACACAACAGTTCTCCATCGCTGTCGACTTTAACAGCACCGCGGAACAATACACCTTTTTCCTCAGGCTTATCCGAATAAATCAGTTTATTACAGGGGTAAGCGCTGTTATATGTATCGCCGTCACCGGGACATTCTCCGTCAACAATAAGCATATTGTCCTTGGTATATGTGTTATTTTTTAAAGGGCAATCAATACTGATATCAAAAGAAAAACTTCTTTTATTCTCTGATTCTATTTTATAGACCATAACCTTATCAGGATAAGAAATAAAAGCGGATTTTTTATATTTATTTCCATCTGATGAAAATTGACTGTTAAGCAAAGCATTTGATAAATCAAGTCGGCGGGAATAATTGCTGAATTCGGAAAAGCCGAAATTCATTTTTAACGAGCCAAAGGTCAGATAAGCCTGTGACCAACAGGATAAAAAATTATTTTCAATTTCATCGTGGCACATTTTATACTTACCTTCAAGGGCAAGCTTCTGTGCTTTTTTATAAGAGTCAAAGGCGCCGGCATTTGTAACTGTTCTTGGATGACCCGACCATAAAGTATCGTGATTTAATGATATTTCATCAGCTTTTACACCGGAATAACACATTGCCCCAATTGAGCCGTTACCGAGAGGGAGCGCCTCCATCCAATAATTTGCAGGCTTTTTGTAAAATAAAACATTAGAATTCATTATAATACCCCACGAGAAATTAAAGATTATACCCTCATATTACCATAACAGATTTTTGAACAATATAAAATTATCTCGATTCTATTTTTTGTTTTTGTGTGCAATATTTTCAACTTTCTTGTCATCAAAAATATTTGTTAAACCCTGCCATGTAAGCCGCCTTTTTTCAAAATACAATCTTTGAATAAAACCTAAAAGCTTACCGGGATTTGCAGAATTTATTCTTGTATAACTAATATTGTTTTTATCTAAAAATTTATAATAAAAATCTAATTTTTCCGAAAGACCTTCCCAACTACACTTTCCGTTCCATACTGTTTCAGAGAGGGCACTAAGTCTCGGATAAGTCATTTTATCGGCTTTTTTCACATTCGGCACATATTCAGTCCAAAGTGCAGCTTCTGCTCCAAGACAATTACCGGAAAGCAGTTTGTGCCGGGCAGAATCTTTAAGGCTGATATATCCATAAGGGAGGTCTATGTAATATGCCGATGTATCGGTGTCAATAAAAGGTCTGCTTTGTGTATCAAATTCACTGCATTTTGTGAATCCCAAATCATCATCAAGAAATGAGCTGTCCTTTAAATCCCAACTCCACATAAACACCTGTTTTCCCTTTTTGCGGCAGTAATTCTTAATTCTGTTCATAAAATAGCACTGAAGCTCATCTTCGCTTTTAAGCCCCAGTTCCTTCATTTTTGCCTGACAGTGAGGACACAGCTTCCAGCGATGCTTCGGAACTTCATCTCCTCCGATATGAAAATATTCATCCTCAAAGAGTTCGCAAAGCTCATCTATAACTTCCTCAACGAATTTATATGTTGTTTCTTTTCCTGCACACAGAACATCATGCTTTACTCCCCAGTGATCAGCAACAGGAAGCGCTCTTTCAAAGCATGAAAGATATTTATAACATGCAATCGCAGCCCTGCTGTGCCCGGGAATATCAAATTCAGGCATAACGCTTATTCCGAAAGCGTGGGCATATCTCACAATTTCTCTGATATCATTCTTAGTATAAAAACCACCGTGAGGCTTGTGATTAAAATTTGTCTTTTTTCTTTTAGAGCCGACTTCTGTAAGCAAAGGATATTTTTCAATCTCAATTCGCCAGCCCTGATCCTCTGTCAAATGAAAATGGAACAGATTGAGCTTGTGTAAAGCCATCCTTCTGATAAAAAGCTTTACTTCATCGACCGTGAAAAAATACCTTCCGCTGTCAAGCATAAAACCCCTTATACTCTTTGCCGGTTTGTCATATATAATTAAATGCGGCACATTACCTTCGGTTTGAAACAATATCTGCTTTAATGTCTGAAGGGCGTATAATTCGCCTGCCATTGCAGATGCAGTGATTACAATTTTGTCATTGATCTCAATTCTGTACTCCTCTTTTCCAAGAGATGCGTCATTAACAAATTCTACCGCTGCTCCGTCACCGACTGAAATACCAACAGACTTTAAAAACAGTACAAAGTCATTTATTGCTTCCGAGGAAAGGCAATTTTCGCCTAAATTTAAAGACTTTACATTAATAACACTATCTGACAATAATTCAACCTTTTGAGGCTGAGGGATCAGCTTGATTTTTTTTGAACTCATTTTACACCTCGACACATAATATTATACAAACACAGTTATAATATCAAAAATTTGAAATTATTGCAATGGGTTTAGGTAATACTGCTGAGCCAATTCTTTTACAATGTGCTGCTTTTGAATTCGGTTATTTCCTTACTTCCCGTTGGAGACATTGTTTCACAAAGGAGAAATAAAAAAATAAAAAGCCATAAAGCAGTTTAAATGACTTTATGGCTTAATTTTATTTATATATGAAATAGATACCGATTTACTTTATAATTTAAATAACATAATCAAAATCAGTTATATCCTTTTTGTGATCAAGTACATCTTGCAGAGTGATACTGTCAAGATAATCGTTAACAGCCTTATAGAGCCCCTCCCAGATAAACAGAGTTGCACAAAAACTGCTTCTTTCGCATAAATTCTCTTCCTGTTCAAGACAAGCTACAGGAGCAAGCCCTCCCTCAGTAATTCGGAGGATATCGCCGACAGTGAATTTATCAGGCGATTTTGCAAGCTTATATCCTCCTTGATATCCTCTGTTTGCTTTTAAGATACCGGGCTTATTTAATATTGAAACAATCTGCTCAAGATATTTCTTTGAAATATCCTGCCTTTTGGCAACATCCTTTAAAGCTATGAACCCCTCGTCACTATGTTCTGCAAGATCAACAAGCAAGCGAATTGCATATCGACCTTTTGTAGAGATTTTCATAATTTACACATCCTCAATAAGAATTATGTATATTATACATCTGATTAGTAGGTTTTTCAAGTATTTAATTAAAGTTTGTATTAATTCTTTTGATTTGCAACACTGTAAAATTATTCTAAACTAAAAGAAAACCTCACTTGGAGTATTCCAAGTGAGGTTTTTGGAGCTGATAGTCGGATTCGAACCGACGACCTGTTCATTACGAGTGAACTGCTCTACCTACTGAGCCATATCAGCAATTATTCAATTTTCTGTTTTACTGTGATTTTCAGTGCTTTATTTTATACAATTTTTGCTTTATTTTTCATTCAGCACTCTCTTTATAAACCGTATTCCGATAATAAATGGTCAATAAGTGGTCGTTAAAATTCATCCTTAGAAAGGAAAAAAGGCAGAGGCACACTGCATATTCTACAGTACCCCTACCTTAAATTCTGATGACAAACAATATAAAAACTAAAATAAAAATTATTCGTTAAGCAAAACACTTATATAAGTGGTGTGTATCTTAATCTCATTATAGAGCTTTCACCCATTTTAAATTTTGCCATAAGATAGCTATTGCCTGCTGACACAATGCCTCTTTAGAATTTTGATTAACGAAAAACGGCGTACCCCAGCATTTATTGATTGCTGAATGAATGCATTCATATCGTAAATGCGTTGTTTTTGGTACATCTTTTATGCTATAATAAAAATACAAAAAAATTTGGAGGTCAAGTTATGGATAATAAGGAAAATTTAGTTGATTGGTTTGTGAAAGGGACATTTTTTTCAAAACAGTTTCCTGTTAATAGCAATAAACCAAAAGGTGAATTGTGCAGATTAAGTATCGAAAATGAAGATGATGTTCGCTTAGCTGTAAATAAAGCCTATCTTGATATGACACCAAGAACAATAAAAACACAAGAAGGTAATGAAAAACAAGATATTGATCCAAAAAAGAAAGATGAAGTTTTAACAAATCTTACTAAAAGTATCAAAACATATATTGAAAATGGGAATTACTCGGATTTTGAAATTAATCATAAAGAATTATGCAATAATTTCAAAAATGATTTTAATAACAATGTTCTTAAACCAGCTAATCGTAAATTCGTAGCAGATGGCAAATCTCAGAAAATTGTTAATATGACTTTCAAATATCTTTACTGTTTTGATGATGCTGAAAATTACATAGAACTTTTTGAAAAAAGCCATATGGCAATAGATTCATATATTATTGAATGGTATAACAATAATGTTGCTAAAACGAGAGAAGATAGAATTACAGATAGTTGGAGTAATTTGAAATATGATGATACAAATAGTGCCAAAACATATATTGCCATACAGAAAAATATTAAAAAATATTTAAAAAGCGATGAAAACAAAAAATATCCTAAAATTCCTTTCTTTGCAGAATTTATTATTTGGCAGGAAGAAAAAGCAAAAGCTGTAAAAAAAGAAAATAAAAAACAAAACAAAAATTTATAAGCAAAGCAGATGTGTCGTTTTTGGCACATCTTTTTTGTTATCATAAAGTCATCGCAAGGAGGTATGGAGTATAAAAATCAGTATTTATTCAAGAAGTGAGATTGAAAAGTTAATTGAAGATGGATTTCCCGAAAACACGGCTGTAATCAGTTTTTATGATCCTGCAGGTATTCGCAGTGATAATGAAAAGCCTGTTGATTACAAGGGCAAACCTAAAATGCTGTTTCAGGTTGCTGTTTATGATATTGATATAACTGTTTTAAAAGACTATGGCTTGACATATGAAACCTATTTGCCTGAGGCGGATAAACTTGCACATTTTATCAAAACTGCTCACGATAAAGAACTTGATATCATATGTCAATGCCAATACGGTCAAAGCCGCAGTGCCGCCTGCACTGCAGCGATAGAAGAATATTACAACAAAAACGGAATATCAATTTTTGCCGATTACCGCTATTATCCAAATCAGGTTATTTATCATAAAATTTATAATGCACTGAAAAATTTGGACTAAATTACTTTTCTAAATCGATTATATGTCAGAATGAAATATAGATAAGGAGCTAAATTATGAAGGAATTTAAAAACATTATTGGTTATTCATCAATCAAAAAGGAATTAATGCAGATTGCAGACACACTTAATAACAGCGAAGCATATTCAAAACTTGGTGTTGCAGCCCCTAAGGGATTACTGCTTTATGGTGAACCCGGCGTTGGAAAAACGCTTATGGCAAACTCACTTGCCAAAGCTTCAGGCAGAAAAATATTTACCTGCCGAAAGAATAAGCCCAATGGTGATTTTGTTAACCATATTAAGAACACTTTTAACAAGGCAGCTGAAAATGCACCATCGATTATTTTCCTTGACGATATGGATAAATTTGCAAATGGTGATGAATGCCATAGAGACGCTGAAGAATATGTAACTGTACAATCCTGCATTGATGAAGTGAAAAATAAGGAAGTATTTGTTCTTGCAACTGCAAATAATATTCACACTCTTCCCCATTCACTTTTGCGAGCAGGCAGATTTGACAGAGTAATTAAGGTCGATGCTCCTATAGGTGAGGATGCCATACAAATTATTGAACACTATCTCAGCAAAAAGAAATTTGTTTCAGAAATGAATATTGGTTTTATTGCAAAGGTATTAAACGGTAAATCCTGTGCTGAGTTGGAAGCAGTTATTAATGAAGCCGGTCTTTATGCAGGTTATGAAAGATCTGAAAGCATAACAATGGAGCATTTTATAAAAGCATGTATGAAAACGATTTTTAAAATATATGATAATTATGCAGATACCAACATTGACTATGCCAAAAAGCTCAATGATAAAAACTGCATTTCAACACAAACGATTTACCACGAGGCAGGTCATGTTGTTGTGTCTGAAATACTTTCCCCAGACAGTGTCACCGTAGTTTCTGTTACAGGTAACGGTGGGCTTACAGCTTATTACAAAAATCCTTCATTGAATCACTTAACGGCAAAGAAGTATAATATAATCGGAAGTCTTGCAGGCATGGCAGCAATCGAACAGAAATTCGGAATCGTTGACTGCGGAGCTTCAAAAGATATTAATATAGCTTATAATATTCTTGAAAGGCTTGTTGCTGACGAATGCATTTTTGGTTTTACTTATTATTCTGAAGAATTTTCGGATTCTGAAGATTTAAAATCAAGAAAAGAACATATTATACATACTGAACTTGAAAGATATTATCGTAAAGCTAAAGAAATCATAACAAGTAATTTTGGTTTCTTCGAGGCAGTTGCTCACGCTCTTGCAGAAAAGAAATTTCTTACTGAAATGGACATTCAAGAAATCAAATCAGACTTTGATATAGAACAAGTACATGTTGCTTAAATCCGATTTTTATGAATATAATTGTTTTTAATAAAGCTAAAGCACAAAGGCTTAGTTACAAAGATTTTTTGTCCAATAAAGTCATTATTTCTATTAGCACACCCAGCGACGATAAGGCTGTTGCATAAGCCAGCAGAGCATTTCCACTCCGCCGTCACCATTTCTGTCGATAACATCACCTAATATGTATAAAAAATCATCGTCAGAAAATTCAGCCTTTTCAAGCAACTTTTTAAATTTTTCAAGCGGATAACCGTGCAGGTCAGATATTACATAAGTCATTTTAATCTCCACATAGTTTTTTTGCCTTTTGAAGTAATTGTATAAAGTATTCTAATATTTCGTGCTTCTCCCAAATGCCATAAGCCGTAGGGTGATAACTGTCAATAATATAAACTTTTTTATTATTTATAATAGTTTGATACAATCCGAGTTCATATGTTTTATCTTTTATTTTAATTTTTTGGGCTGTATTATCAACTTCAGACCAATTTATACTATTCCAAAAGTTCTTGTGATTTTTACCTTGTATTATTACAATATCCGGTTTTAAAATTTCAATTTCGCACAATAAATTTTTTGAACAATATTTTTCCATTATTTTACTATGTTTTACGCCTGAATTTTTATTGTCATCAGAAAAAACACATTTGTAATAATTTGTTAAAGCAAAAGAATGTCGCAAATCTTCAAATTTACTTTGACTCATATGTTTTTTGCTGAAACCTTTTGGCAAATCTTTGCTATCTAATAAAATTTGAGCAACTGTATAAAATGTTCTTAAATAATGAGGATTGTAACCTGCTTCTTCCATTGTACAAGGTTCACAGCAACTATATTCTTTTCCTTCGCCAACATCTTCTTGACCTACTACCATAATTTTTAAATGTTCATTATCATAGTTTGAACCAATTCTTGTTCTGTAAAATTTCAATTTGTTTTTGCAAGATATACTGTTATTACATTCATTATAATAAAGACATTTATTGTCGTCATTATATAAATTTTTAGTAAGTAATTGGTCATAAAATGAATGATTAATCATGTGTTTTCTCCTTTTTATTTTATTCTAAAACATCTCGTCCAACTTCTCAAGAATCTTGACCATTGCAAGGGTGTCAAGACGGCAGTAAGCAAGGAGGTTTTTGCGGATTGTTTCAATCTCTTCTGGTGTATGATATTCAAGCTCTGCAAAGGCCGTCATTGCCTCACCGCCGTTATGTATTCCGTCCAGATTATGATAATCAAGTTCAGGATCATTCGGACAAAGTGCAGGCAGAACATATTTAATAGAATATGAGCCCTGCAAAGCAGAAGAGTAATAATATTTCTTTTGAAACGGCGTCATTAAATCTTTGATGTTATCGTGAATATTCATCAGGTGTTCAGCTAAATCGGGATAGGTTTCAGCTAACTTTTTGATAACCATTTTTTCAAATTTCATATTGTATGCAAGCGTGCAGACATCAAGCGGTATATCATTACACAGCTGTTCGGCAAGTGCTCGCCTTGGGTCAGTTCCCTCTTTACCTAAAAACTCATAATGCTCAAGTTCTGCATTCTTACTTTGCAATGCGTGGAGTGAATACTGAAAAGGCACCTGCATATATGGTGAAATGCCGTCATATTTCGGTATCGCCTGCTGATAGGTTTCAAAATCGAGAAAATATAAAGGATAAGTAAATTCATCAATGCACTCTCTGATTTTCTTTTTATTCACAATCGGCTCTGATTTATAGTATTCGGTTTCAACCTGAAGCATCTGTTTTTTGCCGAGCTTTGGTTTTTGATAGATTATATCATCAAAACTGACTATATCATTATGATATAATTCATACTTTTTCTTTTTGCCCAATCCGTGAATATCAAAAACAGACGGTTTAGGCAATCGCCTGCCACAGTAAGCTTTATATACGCATTCATACGGACTGTCACAGCAGATATCAATATCCTTTTCAGGCTCGAAATCATCCGCGGTTGCCATTTCATTAAACCCCCAAATTGTTAAGCAGATAGATGTTTGATTGC
>CAZGRZ010000013.1:0-44886 GCA_964528285.1 uncultured Bacteroides sp.
TTGAAGAGGGACTTCGTTTCGCTATTCGTGAGGGCGGCAGAACAGTAGGTTCAGGCGTTGTTACAGCTATCAACGATTAATCTATTATCTTTATAATTCATTAGAGCAAGTCTTAAGACTTGCTCTTTTTGTGTTATTTGTTGACAAGTGTACTTGGCAATGTTATAATGAAATTGCAAAGTAAACTTGACAGGAGCGATTTTATGGATAAAAAAGAACTTTTTGAGAAAAGTCGCAGGGAGAATGAGAGAGCCGATGAATATGAAAAAGACATTATGCTTAAAGGTTTTAAGTTTTCTTTTGCCGTTACTGCTGTATTTGTGGTATTCTTTTCTTTTTATAAGTCATATGACAAGAGCTACATAATTATTTTAACTGCGATGGGTTTGTCCTATAATTTATATAATGCAATAAAAATGAAGTCGAAAAGTTATATAATTGCAACCGTTATTTGGAGTATTGCTTTTGTCATTTACATTATATTGTATGTTGTAAGTGAGTTGGAACGCTATGGACAATAAGTTAATACTTCATAACCGACTGAAAGAATTAAGAGCTGAGCGTCATCTTTCTCAGTCCCGGCTTGCAAAGCTTGTTGGTGTGTCACGAAATACAATCAGTTCGATTGAAACCGGACAGTACAGTCCTACCGCCAAATTAGCTTTAATCCTTTGTATTGCACTCGATGTCAAATTTGAAGAGCTGTTTTATTTTGATTAATATGTTAATATATGAATAGACCTTTAAAATTAATTTTATTAAGAGCAGATTTGTTTTCTGCTCTTTTATTTTTTTTAGTTGTGTGATACAATCATATAGGTGAAAATTATGTCGGAAGAATTAGAAAACTTAACAGGTACAATTGAAGACATAACTTATCAGAATGAGTCTACGGGTTTTGCTGTGATTGAGATTGACGCAGGTGATGAATTTGTTACCGTTGTCGGCGTGCTGGGTACTGTCTGTGTCGGTGAGGAATGTGTTTTTCAGGGTGAATGGGTTATGCACCAGACCTTTGGAAGACAGTTTAGAGCAGAGAGACTTCAGAGGACTCTGCCTGCCGATGCTGCCGGTATGCTCAGGTTTTTGTCCAACGGAATTATCAAGGGTGTGCGTGAAGCAACTGCAACAAAGATTGTTGAAAAGTTCGGCTCGGATACCTTCAGTGTTATTGAAAATGAACCTGAGCGCCTTGCCGAAATCAAAGGAATTAATAAATCCAGGGCACAGAAAATCAGCCGAGATTTCAAAATGCAGTTCGCTGCAAGGGATATTATGAACGGTCTTGCTGATTTGGGGCTCAATCAGCAGGAAGCATTTCGGGCGTATAATCTTTATAAATCATATGCGCTTGATATTATAAGTGAAAATCCATATGCCCTTGTCGGTGAAAATACAGGCTTTACCTTTGAGCGTGCAGATGAAATTGCTTTTTCAATGCAGAATAAACCGCCGTTTGATTACCGCAGTCAGGCAGGAGTGGTTTATGTTGTCAGATACAATCTCAACAACGGACATACCTGTGTGCCGAGAAACAGCCTTATCAAGCCTGCTATGTCACTTCTTGACTGCAGTGAAGATGATGTTGAAATCGCAATTGATAACGCCATTGATGCAAAGCAGCTTGTTCAGGAAAATATTAATGAAAAGGATTTCCTTTTTTTACCTGAGATATACAGGGCAGAGTCATCTATTGCAGAGCGTATTAATGTTATGCTGAAATTTCCACCGATGAAAAAAGACATTACTACTGAAGAAATACTGTCGTTTGAAACTGCCAATAATATAGTTTTTGATAAGAAGCAGAGACAGGCTATTGAAATTGCCGTGAACAAGGGTATTCTTATTCTTACAGGCGGTCCGGGTACAGGTAAGACTACTACTGTTAAGGGAATAATTAACCTTATGAAGAACAGGGGACTTGAGGTTGCGCTTGCGGCCCCGACAGGAAGGGCAGCAAAAAGAATGACTGAAATTACAGGCTTTGAAGCAAAAACCATCCACCGCCTGCTTGAGGTTGAATATCACGAGGGTGCAACAGAGCCTTCCTTCTGTCATAACCTGAAAAATCCACTTGAATGTGATGCAGTGATAGTCGATGAGCTTTCAATGGTTGATGTAACGATTTTTTCTGCATTACTTGATGCTCTTCCGCTTTCCTGCCGTCTGATTATGGTTGGTGACAAGGATCAGCTTCCGCCTGTAGGCGCAGGGAATGTTCTTGCAGATTTAATTAAAAGCGGACTGATTGATGTTATCAGCCTTGATAAAATTTTTCGTCAGGCAATGGAGAGTATGATTGTTTTAAATGCCCACAGGGTTGTTGCGGGAGAGATGCCGGTGCTTGATAACAGCGATATCAATTCGGATTTTTTCCTTCTTAATGAGGATTCAAAATACAACGCGCCAAGAAAGATTATCAATCTTGTAACTAAGCGTATTCCAGTCAGTTATGGATATGATGCAGTCAATGATATTCAGGTGCTTTGCCCGAGCAGAAAAGGAGAGGTCGGTACTGAGAATATCAATGCCCTCCTTCAGGAAAAGCTTAATCCGCCGTCTCCCGATAAGGCGGAGATAAGAAATCGCGGATATATCCTGCGCGAGGGTGACAAGGTTATGCAAATAAAAAATAATTATGATGTCCCATGGTTTAAGGATGATGACAACGGCACAGGCGTCTTTAACGGCGATATAGGAATCCTTACACGGATAGATAAGGCGAATGATATTATTAATGTTCGCTTTGATGACAGAGAAGCAATGTACAGCATTGAAAATGCAAAGGAAATTGAGCTTGCCTATGCTATGACGGTGCATAAAAGTCAGGGAAGTGAGTTTGATGCAGTGGTGTTTCCGACAATCAATACACCGTCAAAGCTTGCTTACAGGAATCTTTTTTACACCGCACTCACTCGTGCAAAAAATCTTCTTGTAATAGTAGGTAATGAAAATTCAATCAGATCAATGGTTGAAAATGATAAAAAAAGCAGGAGATACAGTGCACTTATCCATTTCCTGTTTAAAGAAGAAAATCAGCTGCTTGAAACTTGACAACAGTATTTATTTCAGGTAACATATTTATATCAGTTAATAAAGGATTTTGTTTATGTTTGGTTATGATTTAGGAATAGATTTGGGCACAGGCTCAATAGTTATATCCGTCGTGGGTAAGGGCGTTGTACTTGAGGAGCCCTCATATGTTGCATATGATATTGAGAGTGAAAGAATACTGTATGTCGGTAAGCGTGCATATTATCTTCAGGGCAGAGAGCCAAACGGTGTAAGCGTTATCCAGCCTATAAAATACGGTGCAGTCAGTAATTACTCTCTTGCCTGCCGTATGGTAAGATATTTTATCAACAAAGTTCTTAAAAAAACTCTTTTCAAGCCGAGGGTGGTTGCCTCAGTTCCGTCAATCAGTACTGATGTTGAAAAACGAACATTGATTTCAGTCCTGATTTCGGCAGGAGCAAGGTCCGTATGCCTTATTGAAGAGCCCCTTTGCGCCGCTTTCGGGTCAGGTGTTGATCCGCTTAATCCCAATGGTATATTTGTAATTAATATTGGCGCAGGTACTACTGATATGGCGGTTGTGAGTCAAGGCTCAATGAGTCAGATTGAAGCAATCAGAGTTGCAGGCGATGCGATGGATGAGCAAATAGTAAAATATTTAAGAGATAAATATAATATCCTTGTCGGTATCAGAACTGCTGAAGAAATAAAAAAAAATATCGGCTGTGCCGTTAAGCGTGATAATGATATCGTCACCTCTGCTAAAGGAAGAAATATAAATACAGGTCTTCCTATGACGGCTGAAATTACAGGTAATGAGATTTGCGGTTGCCTTTCCCCCATATTTAACCGGATTACATCCGCCGCTAAAGTTCTGTTTGAGCGTACATCACCACAACTCGTTTCGGACATAACCGAGAGCGCTGTAATTTTAACAGGCGGTATGTCCCAGCTTTACGGATTTGATACATTAATAGGTGAAGCACTTTCACTCCGGGTTTTAATACCGCCCAGACCAAATCTCTGCGTATCAAAAGGCTGTGAGATTGCGCTTAAGAAGATGCACATACTTGACCAATATGGGTATTCATTCAAAACAATGGAAGAAGTCGGTACAAGATGATTCACATTTATTATGGTTACGGAAAGGGTAAAACATCATCTGCCGTCGGCGCCGGTATGAGGGCGTCGGGTGCAGGAATGTCAGTTGCGCTTGTGCAGTTTTTGAAGAACAGTAAATCATCAGAGCTTAAAGCCGTTCCTTTTTCTGTTTTTAAATCACCTGATAATCTTTCATTTAATCCGGACAGTTCTTATCGTGACTGGATAAACAGCGCTTTGGAATATATAAAATCATCTGACGCCGATATGATAATCCTTGATGAATTTCTTGATGTAACAGGGGATTTTGTCACGCCTGAGCAAGCACTTGAAATTTTATCATTGTTTAAAAATAAAGAATTGATTATAACGGGACATAAGAAAGTTGATTTTCTGTTTGATACGGCAGATTATATAACCTTTTTTGAAAAAGTAAAGCACCCGTTTGATAAAGGCGTTTCAGCAAGAAAGGGAATTGAATATTAAATAATAAAAAGGAGTCGCATGTATGGATAGATTTTCAAAATATAATCCAAAGGTCACTTTTCTTTTTTTTATTTTAATAATAGTTTTTACTCTTTCTTTTTTTAACCCTTTTACTTTATCAGTCAGCCTTATTTGTGCCATTTTATATAAATTTAAGCTTGATGGGAAGAAAACATTTTCATATCTGATGAAGTTTATTTTCCCTTTGATAATATTAGTATGTGTTTTTAATTTTATTTTTGTCCACTATGGTGCAACCGTTCTTTTTACGGTTAATGATACTGTTTTTACTTTTGAATCACTGTTTTACGGCTTATGTCAGGGGATAATGTTTGCAGGCGTTATTGTGTGGTTTTCATGTTACAATGCGGTTGTGACATCTGAACGATTCTTGTCTGTGTTCGGGAAATTTGCCCCGAATCTTGCATTGATATTTTCAATGGTGCTCTCCTTTATTCCGAGAATGAAGAAAAATGCAAATGAAATCAGCGAATCAAGAATGCAGATTAATTATGAAAAAAGTAAATTTAAAAAGTCCATTTCAAATTTTTCTGCCTTAATAACAATGACTCTTGAAGAGTGTATCGAAGTTTCCGACTCAATGAAAGCAAGAGGCTTCGGAAAAGGCAGAACTGTTTATTCCAAATATAAATTTTCAGCCCATGACGGTGTGTGTACGGCGTTATTGGTTATATTTGCTGCTTCACTAATTATTTTCAAGGCTATGGGACTTACCGATTTTTTATTTGATCCTGTAATTATAATGGAAGGTTTTTCACCGCTTTCGCTTTTGGTTTTTATGTTATTTGCGTTGTTACCGCTTATTATTGATTTTACGGAGGATATCAGATGGTACTGCTTAAAACGGAAAATTTAAGTTTTTCCTATCCTGATTGCGATAAATCTGCACTTGATAATATCGCTCTTGAAATCAATAAGGGTGACTTTATTATGGTAATGGGTGCAACCGGAGCAGGGAAGTCAACCCTCCTTAAATTATTAAAAAAGGAAATTGCACCGTTCGGCAGAATTAGTGGTACAATTAAAAATAATTTTTCCTCAATATCATTTGTATCACAGAATCCCGATACATCATTTGTTGCAGAAAATGTCAGAGGCGAGCTTGCCTTTGCACTCGAAAATCAAAAGCTTGATAATGACCGTATTGCCGTTAAGATAGGCGAAACCGCATCATTTTTCAATCTCTCTGATTTACTGGATAAGAAGATAAGCACTCTTTCAGGCGGTGAAAGAGCAGTTGTATCAATCGCAGCATCAATGATTGCAGACTGTGATTTGTTGGTGCTTGATGAACCTTTAGCCCAGCTTGACCCAAAGTCATCAAATCAGATAATCAATCTTCTTAAGCGTGTCAATGATGAGCTTGGAGTAACGGTAATAATGTCATCGCACATCAGTGATGGGGTTATTGATATATGTGATAAGCTCCTTATCCTTGAAAACGGAAAAAATATTGCCTTTGATAAGCCTGATACCCTTGCAGCTGACAGCAGATTTTCTCACTTTTTCCCGATTTATACAAATCTCTTTTTATCAAAACCGCTGTCGGTGAAATCTGCAATTTTGTGTGAAGAAAGATTTACTGAAAAGCCGATTGAAAAATCAATACACGGTGATGTCAGTGTCAGCCTTAAAAATATCACCTTTGCGTATGATAAGAGGGATATCGATGTCTTATCTGCTTTATCATTTATTGCATACGGCGGGGAAATACATTCTCTGATAGGTGCAAACGGCAGCGGAAAAACAACCTTGCTCAAGATTATCGCAAATATAAAAAAAGCATATTCGGGTAAAGTAAAAATAAACGGTAATGTATCATATTTGCCGCAGGATCCACGCTATCTTTTTACAAAGGATACACTTTGTGAGGAGATTAGTGAAGCTACTGCCCATAAGTTCAAGCTTGATGATTATTTAAACCGTCACCCATATGATTTGAGTACAGGTCAGATGCAAAGGCTTGCTCTTGCAATTCTGTCTGAGCAGGAATTTGATATTCTACTTCTTGATGAGCCGACTAAAGCTCTTGACTCACTTGGAAGAATAAGTCTTGCCTCATATCTTAAATCGCTGTCCTCAGGCGGTAAAACGGTTATTATGGCAACTCACGACCTTGATTTTGCAGGGCAGATAAGCGGCAGGGTGTCTTTTCTTTCAGACGGTATGATAACAATAAGCGGAGGCAGAAGAGAGGTTTTTTCCTCATTGAATTACTATACTACCCAAATCAGAAGGATAACAAAATCCTATCTTTCATCTGCCGTATCAACGAGGGATATCGAATGAAAAAGATTATCTTCCCGCTGTCGGTATTGCTGTGCCTGTTTGGCATAGTGCTATGGCAGATATTTTCTGCTGATACAAATTACTATCTTGTAAGTGTCATTCTCCTTATTGTTTCAATGCTTCCGTTTTTTATATCATATGAACGAAGCAATCCTTCTGCAAGAGAAATCGCACTAATCGCAAGTCTGATTGCCGTTGCAGTAATCAGCAGAGCTGTTTTTTATCTTATACCCCAGGTCAAGCCTATTGGTGCGGTGGTTGCAGTGAGCGGCGTCTGCCTCGGGGCAAAAAAGGGCTATCTCGTTGGTTCGTTTTCTGCGTTCATTTCAAACTTCATTTTCGGTCAGGGAATATGGACTCCGTTTCAAATGGTGGCGCTCGGTCTTGTCGGATTATTTTCAGGCGTTATATTTTCAAAGCTGAAAGTAAACAGATTAACTCTGGCAGTAACAGGCTTTTTGCTGACCTTTGCGCTTTACGGATTAGTGGTTGACCTATGTTCGGTATTAATGCTGTCATCAGATTTTACTCTTCCTTCAATTCTGTCCGTCTATGGTGCAGGTGTTCCGTTTAATCTGGTTTTCGGAATAACTACGGCGGTGTTCCTGCTTTTGTTCGGTGAAGAATTTGTTTCTAAAATAAACAGGTTAATTAAAAAATACGGTATAGGCGGTGAAAAATATGAATAATGAAATTATAGCCAAACTTTCATCCTTTGCAAAAACAATGTCAATAATCGGCGTGTGTACGCTCGGAATCTGTCCTGCCTTTGCAATGATGGGAATAGTGGTAGGATTAGTTTTTAAAATAAAAGGAGTGGCACTTGAAGGCAGGTGTGCAAAGAATATCAAAACAGCAAATATACTCGGTGTTATAGCGCTGCTGTTATTCGTTGCTGATATTATACTGCTCCTGAAATTCGCAAAATAATATATTAATTAATTCCAAAAGCAGGTAAAGACCTGCTTTCTTTTTTGGAAAATTTTATGAAAAATAATAAAAAATTATTGACAAACGATAATTATTGAATATAATTGTATTAATAGGAGGGATTATTGTGTATAAAAATAAATCAGTTGATATTCTCAAGGTGATTATAAAAATATGTTATGTTATGCTTGCGCTGGTGACTTTTGCTGTGTGGCTTTTTGCCACCGGAAGCATAACATTAAACAGTGACGGCTTTAAATTAATAGATAAAGAAGAAATAAAGCTTATATCATTTTCATTTTACTTTGTTGTTCCTGCGGGTTATATCGCTCTTGTGTGTATAGATAAACTGCTGACAAATGTAAAGAAAAATATGATATTTGAAAATATAACAATTAAAAACTTAAATGTAATATGCCTTGCCTGTGTTTATGCAGCGGCTGTCGGTATTGCTTCGGCAGTAATAAGTATTGTCACAGGAATTTCTGAATTTATTATTGTACTGACGCTGCTTTCATTAGGGGAGCTTTTTATGGCTCTCATTTTGCAGGTAATTAAGCAAGTATTCAAAAAGGCAATTGCAATTAAAGAAGAAAATGAACTGACAATATAGGAGGACATATGGCAATTATAGTCAATCTTGATGTTATGCTTGCCAAGAGAAAAATGCCTTCCCTTGAGCTTGCAAAGCGTATCGGTATAACTCAGGCAAATCTTTCAATACTCAAGACAGGGAAAGCAAAGGCTATCCGATTTTCAACACTTGAAGCGATATGCAGTGAGCTTGACTGTCAGCCCGGTGACATTCTTGAATTTAAAGGAGATGACTGATATGAAAAATAATCAGCTTTATTATCAGCCGCCCATAAATGAAATAAAGACGAATACAGTAAAAAAAGATAAGCTCAGATTAACAAAAAAGGACACGCTATTCACCTATATATTCCTTTTGCTTTCCTTTGTGATTGCTAATTTTGTTTTTATCAGCGGTCTTAATTTAGGTATGACGGTTGCTTTTATTTTATTGTTTATAGTATCAACTGTTTATCTGTTTGACAAAAGAATAAAGGTTTCTCTCTTCCCATATGTGTGCGGAGTATTATCGCTTGCCGGTTCGATTACCTTTGCACTCTATGATGATTTGATGATTAATATACTTATGCTTTTTCTGATATGTGCTTTGTTTACAATTTATATCTGCGGCATAAGCGGTACTTTCAGGCATCACCAAGGCAGCTTTAAAATACTTTTTGATGCAGCAGGCAGTGTTGTTGTTACACCCTTTGCACATGCTGTTGATGTTAAGGATGCGTATTTAAACAGTTATAAAAAGAGCAGCAGAATAAAAAATATACTTGTCGGCATTGTCGTTTCAATACCCATACTAATGCTTGTTATACCGCTTCTCAAAAGCAGTGACGCAGCCTTTGATGGTCTTCTGGAGCATCTTTTTGAAAAAACAGATAAATATATTCTTCAAATAATTCTTACTATTATTATTTTCCCTTTTCTCCTCCTGTTTTTCGTCAATAAGGCAAAGAAGTCAGAGATGAAAAATAAGGTTAAGAAAAGCAGAAATTTCAGGGGCGTCGTTTCACCGCCCGTAACAGTAACCTTTCTTACTGTCATAAGTATTACTTACCTCGTTTATTTGTTTTCACAGCTTGCGTATTTCTTTTCAGCTTTTTCAGGTATTCTCCCCGTTGGGTACACATTCAGTGCAAGTGAATATGCACGCCGCGGATTTTTTGAAATGTTTGCAATCTGTGTTATTAATATGGTAATTATCACTCTTTGCTGTATTTTTACAAAAAGAAATCAAGGCAGAGTAAAATCACATGTGAAACTTCTTTCGCTTTTTATCCTGCTTTTTACAATTCTTATTCTTATCACCGCAATGGCGAAGATGAAACTTAATATTGAAACCTATGCCCTTTCAAAAAACAGGGTTATGGTCTCAGTCTTTATGCTGATGATGTTTGTTATAATTATATTCTATATTATCCATCTTTTTGCGCCAAAGGTTAATTATATGCAGCCGATTATTATACTGTGCAGCGCTTTATTTATCGTTCTCGCATATTCAAATGTGGATTATCAGATTGCAAAGTATAATGTGGAAGCATATACTTCAGGTAAAATTGAGTCCATTGATGTTGAAAATATTTCCGATATGTCATGCAGTGCCGTTCCTATTCTTATTGACCTTGTTGACAGCGAGGATCATATTGTTTCAAAACAGGCAAAGACCGCTGTACTGAAGAATATTGAGGATAATTATAATGTTGAATTCAGTACAAACGACGTCAAATATTTCCCGACTGTCAGGTATTCTGTTAATAGTGATTTCAGAACTTATAACAGAGCAAAGGAAACTGCAAAAAAACTGCTTTCCGATTATTACAATTCACTTGATAATGATAAAAAGGAAAATCTGATTATCCAGTATTCATTTGATTCTCCTGACCAGACTTACCATTATAATGAGGAAGCAGACCAATATGAAAAATATTTTGATAATTATGAATATGATTATACCTATAATGAAAAAGAGGATATGTATAAATATTATGAAATGATTAGGGAGGGATAAATAATGAAAAAGTTTATCATATCTGTATTTGCATTTGTTATGTTGGGAATTGCAGGAGCGGGGATTTATAGTTGTGCGATACCTGACTATGTGAAACAGGATGAGATTTTTAAAGGATATACTGATTGTACAGGATATAACAATACCGGTAAAGATATAGATATATACTATGTATATTCCTACAGTGAGGAGCAGATAGAGAAATTTTCACAAAGTGATTTATATAAGAAGGTTGATGAAAAGAATATTGATGAAGTAAGAAAAATGATTAAATGGTATGAAGAATTTAACGGGCATGAGAATTTTTCGGAAACAGTTTCAGCCGGTGATTATTATATACTCAGATATTTAGATCATAACGGAAACGAAATTGAAGAATTTGATGATTATTTTGTGCTCTATTATTTTGATGTCCAGAGTCAGAAACTATATTATTTAGCCCAATCAATATAAAATAAAACCGCACCGTGCAGAAAATTGAGGTGCGGTTTATGTTATATAAAATTTAATTAGTCAGGATAACCGTTCGGATTTGTGCTTTGCCATCTCCAGCTGTCTTCACACATTTCTTCAAGTCCGCGTTCAGCTTTCCAGCCCAGCTCATTGAGAGCTTTGCTCGGATCTGAATAGCAGGTTGCAATATCACCTGCGCGGCGTGGCTTGATTTCGTAAGGGATTTTCTGACCTGAAGCCTTTTCAAAAGCCTTGACAACATCAAGTACAGAATATCCTGTTCCCGTGCCGAGATTATAGATAAACAGACCTTTCTCACCTGAAACCTTTTCCACTGCCTTAAGATGCCCGAGTGCTAAGTCAACTACATGGATATAATCTCTTACGCCTGTTCCGTCATGTGTGTCATAATCATTACCGAATACACCGAGACATTCTCTCTTGCCGATTGCAACCTGTGTTATATAAGGCATAAGATTGTTCGGAATACCGTTCGGGTCTTCACCCATTGTACCGCTTTTGTGTGCACCGATCGGGTTGAAGTAACGCAGCAGACAGATTGACCATTCATTGTCACTGACATATAAATCCTTAAGTATACACTCAATCATATATTTTGTTCTGCCATACGGGTTTGTTACTCCGCCGACTTCCATATCCTCTGTGAGCGGTGAAACATTGTTCATACCATAAACAGTAGCAGAAGATGAGAATACAATTTTTTTGCAGCCATGTTTTCTCATTACATCAAGGAGTACAAGAGTGCCGTTAACATTATTATCAAAATATTCAAGCGGCTTTTCAACGCTTTCGCCGACTGCCTTGAGTCCTGCAAAGTGGATTACTGAATCAATATCCTCTTTTTCAAATATTTCACTCATTCCGTTTGCATCACGGATGTCACATTCATAGAACTTAAAGTCCTTACCTACAAGTGCTTTGATTCTGTCATAAGAACTCTTTTTGCAATTGTAAAGATTATCAACTACTACCACGTCTAATCCCGCATTCATTAATTCAACGCAGGTGTGTGAGCCGATGTAACCTAATCCGCCTGTAACTAAAACTGACATATATATTACCTCCAAATTTATAATCGGTTAATTAATAAGCCTTTCCCCAGTATAGCATTTTCTTTGCCGGCTTGCCGCAGCAAACACAGATATCTGAAATTTCTTCCTGCTCAAACGGAATACAGCGTGAGCCGACACCTGTGATTTCTTTAACCCTGTCTTCGCATTCCTCGCTGCCGCACCACATTGCCTTGACAAATCCGTCACCGTTTTTATTAAGTGATTCCGTGATTTCTTCCATAGACTTGCATTTATAAGTTCTGTTTTCTCTGTTTTCAAGAGCTTTTGCATAGAGACCGTCACGAACCTCTTGCAATTTCTGCATAACTACCGCCGAAACATTATCAAGAGAAACAATGGTCTTTTCTCTGTTATGTCTTGTTACAACAACACATTGATTGTTCTCGATATCCTTCGGCCCGATTTCAACTCTGACGGGAACACCCTTCATTTCATATTCGGCAAATTTCCAGCCGGGTGAGTTGCTTGAGTCGTCAATTTTTGCTCTGCATACCTTTTTAAGTTCTTCTGTAAGCGCGTTCGCTCTGTCAAGAACCCCCTCCTTGTGCTGTGCAATTGGGATAATAATAGCCTGAATCGGTGCAACAGCAGGTGGAAGAACAAGTCCGTTGTCATCTCCGTGCGTCATTATTATTGCGCCGATAAGCCTTGTTGTCATACCCCAGGACGTCTGATGAGGATATGTGAGCTTGTTTTCTTTGTTTGAATATTGAATATCAAATGCTCTTGCAAAGCCGTCTCCAAAATAATGGCTTGTACCTGCCTGCAATGCTTTTCCGTCGTGCATAAGAGCTTCAATGCAGTATGTTCTTTCTGCTCCTGCAAATTTATCACTCTCCGTTTTCATTCCCTGAATAACAGGCATCGCAAGATATTCCTGACAGAATTTTGTATATACATTTAGCATTTTTTCTGTCTCTTCAATTGCTTCTTCGGCAGTTGCATGAAGCGTGTGTCCCTCCTGCCATAAAAATTCGCGTGAACGCAGGAACGGCCTTGTCGTTTTTTCCCACCTTACTACTGAAACCCATTGGTTATAAAGCTTCGGCAAATCTCTGTAAGATTGAACTATATCCTTGAAATGTTCACAAAAGAGAGTTTCACTTGTAGGGCGGACGCAAAGTCTTTCCTCAAGCTTTTCGTTGCCGCCGTATGTAACCCACGCACATTCAGGAGCAAAGCCCTCAACATGGTCAGCCTCTTTTTGGAGCAAACTCTCAGGAATGAACATCGGCATATTGACATTTTCATGTCCTGTTTCCTTAAACATACCGTCAAGTATTCTCTGAATATTTTCCCAGATTGCATATCCGTAAGGGCGGATTACCATACAACCCTTAACACTTGTATATGATACCAATTCCGCTTTTTTGCATACATCAGTATACCATTTTGCAAAATCTTCATCCATTGATGTTATTTCATCAACCATTTTTTTTTGGTCTTTTGCCATATTTAACTCCTTATTTAGATATTAGGATTTCTTTTATTCAAGATAATATTATATACGATATGGCTTGATATGTAAACAAAAATTTGTGACAATACGCTTGATTTTTTTTCCCTTTGGGTGTATAACATAATATAAATATTACAAAGGTTTATCCATTTTGGTTAAGCCTGATATTAGGTGGTGATTTGTATATTCGGGCCAATTTCAATGAAACTTGATTTGCAGAGTGAGTTGACTGAACAGCTAAATATTGAAGAGGTTTTCCATTTCAATATAGGTAATATCAGATTAGGCTTTGATGAGGCAACGGTCGTTTCATGGATAATAATAGCAGTAATGACTGTGCTTGCAATTATTCTTACCCGCAATTTTAAGGTTGACGGCGAAATTTCCAAAAGACAGCAGATACTTGAAATGTGCTATGAAAAAGCAGAGGACTTTTTCAAAGGAATATTGGGACCTAAGGTGCAAAAATATATTCCTTATCTTATGAGTGTTGCTCTATTCATTGGCATATCAAATATAATCGGCTTGTTCGGAATGAAACCGCCTACAAAGAGTATGCAGGTTGATGCGGCAATGGCGATTATGACAATCGTTCTTGTTGAATATTCCGCATTCAAGGACAAGGGCATCAAAGGCAGAATAAAAAGCTTTGCAAAGCCTATTGCGATTATTACTCCGATTAATATTCTGGAGATTTTCACAAAACCGCTTTCGCTTTGTATGCGTCTTTTCGGTAATGTAATCGGTGCGTTCACAATTATGGAGCTTATAAAAGCAGTCGTTCCTGTTTTTGTGCCGGTTGTGTTCAGTCTGTACTTTGACATATTCGACGGTCTGCTTCAAGCGTATATCTTTGTTTTCCTGACAGCTCTTTATCTTCAGGAGGCTGTTGAGGATGAGGAAGAAACGGAAAAACGAAAGCAAACAAAAAAATTAAAAAGACAAAGCAGAAAAGAAAAAAGAAAAGCAGCAAAGTCTGCTTAATTAAAAAATAAATTTTAAGGAGAAATTATTATGACAGGTTCAATTATTGCAATCGGTGCAGCTATTGCTTTATTATGCGGTCTTGGCGCCGGTATAGGTATTGGTATTGCTACAGGTAAAGCAGTTGAGGCAATTGCGCGGCAGCCGGAAATGGCAGGACAGATTCGTACTACTCTTATTCTTGGTGCAGCACTTTCAGAAGCAACAGCTATTTACGGACTTATCGGAAGTATCTTGATTATATTCCTTGTTAAATAGACAGAACAGAATTATTTTATTTTATAGAAGGGAAACAGCAAATGTTAAAATTTGACTGGAATATCCTCTGGACAGTTATCGACCTTATTATCTTTTTTATCCTTATGAAAGTTTTTCTCTTCAAACCAATAAAAAAGACTCTCGATAAGCGCAGAGAGATGATTGATAAACAATTTAAAGACGCTGATGATGCCCGGAAAACGGCAAACGAAATCAAGGAGCAGTATCAGGAAGAACTTGACGGTGTTGAAAGTGAGAAAAAAGAAATTTTGTCTCACGCAAGGAAGAATGCAAAGGCTGAGTACAGCCGTATCTTGGATAAGGCTCAGCAGGATGCAGAAAGAATTAAAGTTGATGCCAAAAAGGCGTCAGACATTGAATGTGAAAAAGCACGTCTTTCTGTTAATGAAGAAATTGCAAGACTTGCCATGGAAACCGCAGAAAAGGTTGTCGGTGAAAAAGCCTCTGAGCAGATTGACAGCGATATATATAATAAATTTTTAAACGAAAGCAGTGATGAAGAATGATTCAGAATATTGATAAATATCTTGACACTCTGCTTTCTTCACAGGTCAGTGTGCCGAGTCTCGAAGATACACTGAGAATAATTAAAGGGAATAAGGAGCTCGCCGATATTCTGGATAATCCGAATGTTTCCGTCAATGAAAAGCAAAAGGTTATTGATGATTTGTTTGTTCCTTCTGTGCAAGAATTTATCGGCAATCTTGCATCAGAATGCAGGATTTCTGATTTGGAAGAAATAATCAAGGCTTTTATTTCCCGGCTTAATAAAAATAATAATATTGCCGAGGCAGTGATTTATTGCACAACACCGCCCGATGATGAGCAGTTAAAGGGTATCAAGGAATTTGTATGTAAAGAAGAGAATGCTTCTGAAGCAAAAATTGATATCGTTAAAGACGATAAGCTTATCGGCGGATTTATCATCAATATAGGTGATAAGGAATATGATTTCAGTCTTAAGGGCAAGCTGGATTCAATTAAAAGCCGCGTGTTGGCATCTGCCCGCGAGAGCAGTGTTAACCATGAATCTGTTATCGCTGTACTCAGACAGGATATCCGCGATTTTGAAATTACTTCAGATGCAGAGGAAATCGGTACTGTCATCAGAGTTGGCGACAATATAGCAACTATACACGGACTTGACCATGCTATGTATGGTGAAATTGTCGTCTTCGATAATGGAATCAAAGGTATGGTTCAGGATATAAAAAAGCACCAAACAGGTATAATTCTGTTTGGCTCTGATGTCGGTATTCATCAGGGAACTAAGGTTAAAAGAACACATAAAAAGGCAGGTATACCGGTCGGCAGTGAATTTATAGGGAGAGTTGTTAACGCACTCGGTGAGCCTATTGACGGCTGCGGTGAAATCAAGGCGGATGATTACCGCCCTGTTGAGCAGAGTGCACCGTCAATTGTTGCACGTAAGAGCGTTGATACACCTATGGCAACAGGTATTCTTTCAATAGATTCAATGTTCCCGATAGGACGCGGACAAAGGGAGCTTATTATCGGTGACAGGCAGACAGGTAAGACCTCAATCGCCGTTGATACAATTCTTAACCAAAAGGGCAAGGATGTTATTTGTATCTATAATGCAATAGGTCAAAAGGCGTCAAGTATTGCGAGTCTTGTCAATACATTTAAAAAAGCAGGTGCAATGGATTATACAATAGTTGTTGCCGCAACTGCGTCGGATCCTGCGTCACTTCAATATATTTCACCATATTCTGCAACTGCCCTTGCCGAGCATTTTATGTATCAGGGTAAGGACTGTCTGATTGTTTATGATGATCTAAGCAAGCATGCCGTTGCCTATCGTGCTCTGTCGCTTCTGCTTGAAAGAAGCCCGGGCCGTGAAGCATATCCCGGTGATGTATTCTATCTCCACTCAAGACTGCTTGAAAGGTCAAGTAAGCTCAGCGACAATTTGGGCGGTGGCTCAATTACAGCGCTTCCTATTATTGAAACACAGGCGGGCGATGTATCTGCCTATATCCCGACTAATGTTATTTCCATAACAGACGGTCAGATTTTCCTTGAAAGTGATTTGTTTTTCAGCGGTATGCGTCCTGCGGTAAATGTAGGTCTTTCAGTGTCCCGTGTTGGCGGTGCAGCACAAACAAAGGCAATGAAAAAAGCAGCAGGCTCGCTTCGTATTGACCTTGCACAGTACAGGGAAATGGAAGTGTTCACTCAGTTTTCATCAGACCTTGATGAAGAAACGAAAGCAGGACTTGTATACGGCAAGGGACTTATGGAACTTCTCAAGCAGCCGCTTGGCAATCCGCTGTCACTTTCTGATATGGTGGTAACACTCGTTGCTGCAACAAACAGATGCTTTGTCGATGTCCCTGTTGAAAAAATCAAATCCTTCCAGATGGATTTGCTCAATTATGTAAGCGTCAATTATCCGCAGATTACATCTGTTATTGAAAAAGAAAAGATTCTTGATGATGAAACCAAGGAACAGATTTTACAGGCTGTAGATGAATTTAAGAAGGTAAATAATGGCTAATTCCCGTGAAATTCAGGCACGAATGAAGTCAATTAAGGATACCATGAAAATCACAAATGCAATGTGTATGATATCCTCATCGAAGCTTCAGAAGGCCAGAAAAGACCTAAAAAATACAGAACCCTACTTCTATGCAATTCAGGATTCTCTTGCAAAGATTTTAGACCTGTCGCCTGAGGCCGGAAATCAGTTCTTTGATGAAAGAACACAGATTCCGCAAAATGAGCGTAAGCAGGGCTATATTGTTGTAACCGCCGATAAAGGAATGGCAGGTGCATATAACCATAATGTTATCAAAATTGCAGAGGAAGCGGCTCTGTCTGACAACAAAAATATGCTCTTTGTTGTCGGTCAGGTAGGTCGAAGATATTTTGAAAAAAAGAATATTCCGATTGATATTAATTTCAAATACACCGCTCAGAATCCTAATATGAACAGAGCCAGAATAATCAGCGAAAAGATTGTTGAGCTGTTCAGGGAAGGCGAGCTTGATGAAGTATATATCATTTTTACAAGGATAGTGAATTCAGTTACCTTTAATGCTGAAATAAAGCAGCTTCTCCCGCTTAAGAGGAGCAAGATAGGTAATGCTGAGCAAAATAACTATAATCCTTGTTTCTTTGAGCCTGATATTGATACGGTATTCAGTTATATAGTTCCTAACTATGTTGCAGGCTATGTTTACGGCGCTCTTGTTGAATCATATTGTGCAGAGCATAATGCCCGTATGATGGCAATGCAGACCGCTACCGACGCTGCCAATGATATGATTAAGGAACTCGGTATTGAGTATAACCGTGCAAGACAGGCTGCCATTACTCAGGAAATTACTGAGGTAATTGCAGGTGCAAAGGCACAGAAAAACAAATATGAATAGGAGGTGTCCTTGTATGAATAAAGGTAAAATAACACAGGTAATGGGTCCTGTTGTCGACGTCGAATTTGAAAATGAGTTACCTAAGATAAAGGACGCTCTTGAGGTTTATGTTGATAACAAGCGTCTCGTTATGGAGGTCAGTCAGCATATAGGTGCAAATACAGTGCGCTGTATTATGCTTGCCGCTTCAGAAGGACTTTGTAAGGATATGGAGGTTATTGCAACAGGTGATGCAATAAAGGTTCCTGTCGGCAGCAAAACTCTCGGAAGACTATTCAATGTAGTCGGTGATACAATAGACGGACAAGAAAAGCTCGACGGTGAGAAACAATGGCCTATTCACAGGAATGCCCCGTCATTTGAAGACCAGTCGTCTGAGGTCGAAATACTTGAAACAGGTATAAAGGTTATTGACCTGCTGACGCCTTATCAGAAAGGCGGTAAAATCGGTCTTTTCGGAGGTGCCGGTGTTGGCAAAACAGTTCTTATTCAGGAGCTTATCACAAATGTTGCAACCCAGCACGGAGGATATTCAATCTTTACCGGTGTCGGTGAAAGAAGCCGTGAGGGTAACGACCTATGGAATGAAATGGGCGAGTCAGGCGTTCTTGAAAAAACAGCACTTGTATTCGGTCAGATGAACGAGCCGCCCGGAGCAAGAATGCGTGTTGCTGAAACAGGACTGACTATGGCGGAATATTTCCGTGATGTTGACCATCAGGATGTACTGCTCTTTATTGATAACATTTTCAGATTCATTCAGGCAGGCTCTGAGGTTTCCGCACTGCTTGGCAGAATGCCCTCTGCCGTTGGTTATCAGCCTACTCTTGCTACCGATGTCGGCGAGCTTCAGGAAAGAATTGCATCAACAAAAAACGGCTCAATAACATCTGTTCAGGCAGTCTATGTCCCTGCCGATGATCTTACCGACCCCGCACCTTCAACAACATTTGCTCACCTTGATGCAACAACCGTTCTTTCAAGAAAGATTGTTGAAAAAGGTATTTATCCCGCTGTTGACCCACTCGAGTCAAACTCAAGAATACTTGAGGCGGATATAGTAGGCGAAGAGCATTATCAGGTTGCAAGAAAGGTTCAGGCATATCTTCAAAAATATAAAGAGCTTCAGGACATTATTGCAATTTTGGGCATGGAAGAATTGTCAGACGAGGATAAACTGACTGTATACCGTGCAAGGAAAATAGAAAAATTCCTGTCACAGCCTTTCCATGTAGCAGAGGCATTTACAGGCGTTGAAGGTGTTTATGTTCCCGTTAAGGAATCGGTCAGGGGCTTCAAGGCAATTGTTGACGGTGAGGTGGACAATATTCCTGAAACCGCATTTTTCAATGCAGGAACGATTGACGATGTAATAAAAAAGGCAGAGTCAATGACTGAGAAGGTGACTAAATGAATACCTTTAAATTAACGGTAATTGCATCAAATAAGGTCTTTTTTGACGGTGACGCACAGTCAATTGTCGTTCCACATGTTGACAAGGGCTTGCAGGGCTTTCTTGCTTACCACGAAAATTCCGTTCTTCCTATTGATGAAGGTGAGATGAAGATTGTTGACTCTGACGGAAAAGAAATTAATGCGTTTGTCGGAAACGGATTTTTAGAGTTTATTGATAACACAGCAACGCTGGTCTGTGTTTCTGCCGAGCTGCCTGAGGAAATTGATGTACGTCGTGCACAGGAGGCAAAGCTCAGAGCAGAAGAGGAGCTTCGCCAGGCTCGCTCACAGCTTGAATATTATCATTCACAGGCTAATCTTGCCCGTGCGATGGAAAGACTTAAAATTAAAAACCGATATGGTTTATAACAGCAAATCCCTGTAAGACTTATGTCCTACAGGGATTTTTTAATGTTAACGCTGTTTTATTTTCCATATTAGTATTATTGAGGATATTCCTGCAAGTATACAGGATATGGGAATTGATACCCATATTCCGTTTATTCCTGCCGTGCCTGATAAAACTATAATGATTATCACTGCATAAAAAACTATCAGAATATTTGTAATAAATGCAGGTATTTTCTTTCCGACTGCCTGGAAATATGAGCCTGTAATTACGGTAAACGGTACAAAAATAAGTGAAGCTGATATTATACGCAGTGCCTTTGCACCGTTTGTAACTATATTAATGTCTGAGGTAAATATTCTTATGAATATTTCAGGTGTTAAAATTGCAGCCGCCAGTGCTGTAATACCATATATTTCACAAAAAATAATGCTGTATCTGACACATTGATTTATCCTTGATTTTTTTCCTGCTCCGCAGTTGTAACTTATTATCGGGGAGGCTGCCGTTGATATTGCATTAAACGGAACGATTGCAAATGTTGTTACCTTGCTGATATATGCAAAGGTGTTGATTTCCTGTGTTCCGCCTACCGTTGAAAGCACCCTGTTGATTATCATAAAAAGTAATGAAATACTTCCGAGCTGTATGAGCATCGGTATTCCTATTGTGATTATGTCAATAATAGTGTTTATTTGTATTCTTATTCTTCTGAATTTTTGTACTGATATTTTTGTAAAGAATATTACACTCATAACAAAACTTGTAAAATAGCTTATTACTGTTGCGAGCGCAGCACCTCTTACGCCCATATGAATACCGTATATGAACACAGCGTCAAGCGCAACGTTAATTGCAGTGGGAATAATCCAAATCATAAGTCCGTAAAGCATTTTTCCTTCTGCACGGATTATTGATGAAAACCCGGTTGAAAAAACATTTCCAATCAGCATTATTGTAAAATATTCCTTCGCATAAGGCATAATATCCTGCGTAGCGCCGAATAGCCTGAGCAGCGGATTAATGAACGTCAGACCTGCAATTGTTATCAGTATCGACATTATATAAAATAAGAACATTGCATTTGCAGTAACACTGCCTGCCTTTTCATAATCCTTTTTGCCGAGAAGCCTTGTTACAATTGACGCCGCACCAGAGCCTACGGTTTGTGCAATTGCACCCTGAACCATAACAAAAGGGAAAATTATTGATACTCCGCCCATCGCATTATCACCGACACCTCTGCTGACAAATAGTGTATCAACAATATTATACAGCTCATTAAAGAATAATGCGCAGAATGTAAAGAAAGAATATTTTGCAATAAGCTTCGGAACACTCTGTGTTTCCATTTCCTTTATTTTTAATGCTTTATCCATTTTTCAGTACCTTGAATGCTCTGTTGTAATATGCAATTTGTCCTGCAATGTTTCTCAAACGGCCAAAGCTGTACGGACTGTATCGGTAGAATTTTTCTGTTTCCTGAAGCAGCGCAAGCAGCCCGAGCGCAAAAGCAAATCGTATTTCTGTTTCTCTGTTTATTTCTATCGGAGTGTCTGCAATTGCATTATAATAGCTTATTGACTTTTTCTTTTTACCGAGTAATGAAACAGGCTTTTCGAGATATATGAAGTCAAATAATCTGTCACCCCATAAGCTTCTTTCAGGATCAATTACAGCAAAGTCAAAATTATCGCCGTCTGTATTATTACATATGATATTGGGAATCCATAAGTCATAATTAACCATACAGCAGGGAACATTAATCAGAATGTCACGGTACTGCATTGTATAATTCAGTAGCTTTTCGCCGTTCTTTGACCTTCTTCCTGCTTTTTCATTGTCAGACAGAAGATTCTTAATTATATTTCTTAATGCGTCATACCAGTTGCTGTATAGCTCATTTTGAACATAACCGTATTTTTCATTATGAACTTTATGTACCTGAGCAAGTATTTCAGCAGTCTTTTTTATTGAAGCATTCTTACTGATATTGATTATATTCGGGTGCCTGCCGTAAAGCTTTTCCATAATAAACCAGTCGCATGGGATGATTTCCTTGGAAAAATCTTTGTAATATATTTCGGGAACTCTTATATTCGTATTTTTTCTTATCATATCATACCAGTATATTTCTGCCTTTATCATATTGCTTTCGTATGTCAGGACGGGGATATCTGTTTTTGGGGCAATTTTCAGAACATAGTTTTTGTCTGCCCGTATTTCATAGATTGCATTGAATTCACCTGCACTGAGCTGAAAAATATCGGTGCAGTTGTCAATGCCTGCTTTTCTCAACATTTTTTTAATTGTTTTGCTGTCAGTAAAATATTTTGTTCTGCTTTTCATAACAATTCTCCCTTGAATTATTCTGATTTTAGCATATAATTCAGCATATGAAAAAGTCAAGAAAAGCCCTCTTTTCATTAAAGAAATTTGATATTTTATAAGAAAAAGCAACAGATTACTGTTGCTCTTTTAATAACTCGGTATTGATTTTTCTGTCTTTGTAATAGTATTTCTTATCCCTATCGTTGATTTCTCTCAGAACCTTGCAAGGATTACCGACTGCAACAACATTAGGCGGAATGTCCTTCGTCACTACGCTGCCTGCACCGATAACAGAGTTTTTGCCGATATTTACACCGGGAAGAACTATTGCCCCTGCGCCAATCCAGCAGTTTTCACCAATATGAATCGGCATATTGAATTGATATTCGCCTTTCCTCAATTCAGGCAGTATCGGATGTCCTGCTGTTGCAATAATGACATTCGGACCAATCATTGTATTGCTGCCGATAAAGATATGTGTGTCATCAACAAGTGTAAGATTGTGATTTGCATATACCTTGTTACCAAGGTGTAAAAACCGTCCGCCCCAGTTTGCCCGCATTGGTGCTTCAATATAACATCCGTCACCAACCTCAGCTAACATTTCCCGGAGCAGTGTCTGCCTTTTTTCAAGCTCGGTCGGTCTTGTATTGTTATAATCATATAGCTTTTCAAGGCATTGAATCTGAACTTTCGTTATTTCTTCATCGGTCGGATAATATATATCACCGCTGTGAAGTACACTGTCTAAGCTGTCAAGATCCATAATTTATTCTCCTTTATCTTATATGTATTATATCATTAATCTTATCTGTCTCGCTCTCGCCGAGAATAATTATTCCGTTTTCATAAAGCAGCTGTGCGGTAATTCCGTTACCGTTTATTATTTTTCCGCTGAAGCTTCCGTCATAAATTTTACCGAAGCCGCAGGATGGACTCCTCTCCTTTAATACAGCAACTCTGCATCCGGTTTCTTCCGCAACATATAGTGATTTCTCTGCTCCGTCATGGAACTCTTTAGTTAAATCTTTTCCGCTTTTTGAAAAAACTCTGCCGTTCTTGATTTCACTCGGAAGTCTCGGTGTCGGCAGTCCTGCAAAGCATTCGGGGCATATCGGTATAAGCTGATGCTCATCGCCGAGAGCGATTACCTGTTCGTTTCTGTTATTTCCGCCGCTGTATTTGCAGTTTTCACCGAGTAAACACGCACTTACAAGAATTTTCATCACTTTCTCCTTTTAATTAATACAACAAAAAATACGATTATAAACAAAATAAGGATCAGTGAAAATATCAGTGTCAGCGGCTTTTTCAAAATCGGGATATGACCGCTGGCTGCCATTAATCCGATAATTAAAAATAATATTATTATGAATAGTGCAGTAACAGCTGCTGCTTTTTTGTTATTCAAACTTATCACCACCGTTTTTTATTCTATCATATCAAATAATTCGTGTCCATATTTTAATTTCAAAAAAGAAAATATTAAAATTTGGTGTCAATATTCTAAAATTTATTGCAAAATCTGCACATTAGGAATAATATATGACTAAGTTAAAATGGTGGTATATTTTTATGGACTTGCTTAAACAAAAAATTTTAAAAGAAGGAGAAGTCTATAAGGGAAATATTCTTAAGGTAGACAGCTTTCTCAATCATCGCATTGATATTCCTTTTATGCGTGAGGTCGGAAAAGAGTTTCACCGGCTCTTTAAAGATAAAAATGTAAATAAAATTTTAACTATTGAAGCATCAGGTATTGCTATCGGTGCTCTCGTTGCACAGGAATTTGAATGTCCTCTCGTTTTTGCAAAAAAGACAAAGACAAAGAATATTGCCGGTGATGTTTATACATCAAAGGTTGAATCCTTCACTCATGGCACAACATATGATATTATTGTGTCAAAACGTTTTCTTAATGATGGTGACAAAGTTCTTATAGTCGATGATTTTCTTGCAATAGGCAATGCACTAAACGGACTTATAAGTTTGGTGAATGACAGCGGCGCAGAGCTTGTCGGCTGCGGAGTTGTTATTGAAAAGGGCTTCCAGCACGGCGGGGATAAGCTCAGGGAGAGCGGTGTCAATGTCCAATCCCTCGCCATTATTGAAAGTATGGATTATGAGACCGGACAGGTTTATTTCAGATAATTAAATGCGGTTATTCGGCTTTTGCCTTATAATAAAGAATTTTTTTGGAGGAAGTAAAATGAAAACAATGAAGAAATTTATTGCAGTAATTCTTTCTGTTCTTTTTGTTCTTGCTTGCTTTGCAGGCTGTTCATCAAACGAAAATACAGATGATACTGCTGCAAGCACAGACATCAAGGTAGGCTTTATTTTCCTGCACGATGAAAACTCAACTTATGATAAGAATTTCATCGACGCTGCTGACGAAGCTTGTAAGACTCTCGGTATCTCAGAGGAAAACATTATCAAAAAGACAAATATTCCTGAAGGACAGGAATGTCTTGATGCTGCTAAAGACCTTGTTGACCAGGGATGTAAGTTTATCTTTGCCGACAGCTTCGGTCACGAAGACTATATGATTGAAGCAGCAAAGCTTTATCCGGATGTGCAGTTTTGTCATGCAACAGGAACAAAGGCTCATACAGAAAACCTTGACAATTACCACAATGCATTTGCTTCAATTTATGAAGGCCGTTACCTTGCAGGTATTGCCGCAGGTATGAAGCTTAATGAAATGATTGATTCCAATGAAATTACTGCTGATAAGGCAAAGATGGGCTACGTAGGCGCTTATACTTATGCTGAAGTTATTTCAGGTTACACATCCTTCTTCCTTGGCGCTCGTTCAGTTTGCCCCAGTGCTACAATGGAGGTTACTTTCACAGGCTCATGGTATGATGAGACTGCTGAAAAGGAAGCAGCAACAAAGCTTATATCAGACGGCTGCGTACTTATAAGCCAGCACGCTGACTCAATGGGTGCGCCAACAGCATGTGAGGCAGCAGGCGTTCCGAATGTATCATATAACGGAAGTACAGTAACGGCTTGCCCTAATACATTCATCGTATCATCACGAATCAATTGGGCTCCTTACTTTGAATATGCAATCAAGGCAGCTGCTGAAGGAACTCCTATTGACAAGGATTGGACAGGTACTCTCGCATCAAATTCTGTTGTTCTTACAGAAGTAAATGAGACAGCTGCAGCAGCAGGTACTCAGGATGCAATTGATAAGGCAATGGAAGAGATGAAGGCAGGTACGCTCCATGTATTTGATACTTCAACCTTTACAGTAGACGGTAAGACTATTGATTCTTATATGGCTGATGTTGATACAGATGCTGATATGACGCCTGATACAGAAGTGGTTGCTGACGGCTATTTCCAAGAATCAGTTAAGCGTTCAGCCCCTTATTTCGACCTCAGAATTGACGGTATTACTCTTCTTGATGAAAAATTTTAATACTGAGTTAAGTTCAGTATATAAATCCGTGACCGTGTGAAATATCACGGTCACGGTAGTATTTTTATGGGAGGCTGCTTATGAGCGGTGCTTTGGCAATTGAATTAAAGGGTATAACTAAAACATTCGGTCATGTTGTTGCTAACGAGAATGTTGACCTTCAGGTGCGCAGGGGCGAAATTCTTGCAATTCTCGGTGAAAACGGTTCGGGCAAAACAACTCTTATGAATATGGTGTCGGGAATCTATTATCCTGACGAAGGTCAGATTTTTGTCGACGGACAGGAAGTCATAATTAAATCGCCTAAAGATGCTTTTAAATATAAAATCGGTATGATCCATCAGCATTTCAAGCTGGTTGATGTTTTTAATGCTACTGAGAATATAGTTCTCGGTATTCATGATGATAAAAAATATAATCTTAAAGAAGCATCAAAAAAAGTCCGTGAAATTACAGATAAATACGGTTTTGTTATTGATTTAAATAAAAAAGTTTATGAAATGTCTGTTTCGGAAAAGCAGACTGTTGAGATTATAAAGGTGCTTTACAGAGGTGCGGATATTCTCATCCTTGATGAGCCTACTGCTGTACTGACGCCTCAGGAAACTAAAAAATTATTTGATGTTCTTCGCCATATGCGTGAGGATAATAAATCAATTATCATAATTACCCACAAACTCCACGAGGTGCTTGAAATTTCTGACCGAGTAACAACGCTGCGCAGGGGCAGATATGTGGGTACAGTAAATACTGCCGAAGCGACCGAACAGTCATTGACGGAAATGATGGTCGGTGAAAAGGTGGAACTCAATATTGAGAGAAATGACCCTGTTAATCCAAAGAAACGCTTGATTGTAAAAAACCTTACCGTTAAAAATAAAGAGGGTAAAAAAACACTTAATAATGTCAGCTTCACTGCCTATGGCGGTGAAATTCTCGGCGTTGCAGGTATTTCAGGCTGCGGACAAAAAGAACTTCTTGAGTCAATCGCTGGTCTGCAGAAGACTGTTGACGGTTCTTCAATTATATATAAACCTAATGATAATGATGAAAAGCAGCTTGTAGGTAAATCGCCGAGAGTAATAAGAAAGCTCGGAATAGCCCTTTCGTTTGTACCTGAGGACAGGCTCGGTATGGGACTTGTAGGCAATATGGATATTATTGATAATATGATGCTGCGCAGTTATAAAAAAGGCTCTTCAGCTTTTCTTGACAGAAAATCGCCAAGGAAACTTGCCGATAATATTATCGACAGGCTTGAGGTGGTAACTCCGGGACCTACCACACCGGTAAGGAGACTTTCAGGCGGTAATGTTCAAAAGGTGCTTGTAGGGCGTGAAATTTCTTCTCACCCGAAGGTCCTTATGGTTGCTTATCCCGTTCGTGGTCTTGATATCAATTCTTCATATACGATTTATAATCTTCTTACTGAGCAGAAAAGAAACGGTACTGCCGTCATTTTCGTCGGTGAGGATTTGGATGTCCTTATTGAGTTGTGTGACAGAATTATGGTAATTAATTCAGGCGAGATTACAGGCATTGTTGACGGTAAGTCGGCTGTTAAAGAGGATATAGGCCTGCTGATGACTAAGAGTACAAGCAAGGGGGTAGAATGCTGATGAGTAAGCAAAATAAAACCCGTGAGCCAAAAATTCATGTGGTCAAGAGAGATGCGCTTCCGCCGCTTAATGCTTGGGGAATAAGAATTTTATCAATTTTAATTGCGCTTATTGTCTGCGCAGTGGTAACAATGCTTTTAACCCATCAGAATCCTATCAGTGTTTACGGCACTATGATTAAAGGCGCCTTTGGTACTTCAAGAAGAATATGGAATCTTCTTCAGAGCATTGCAATGCTTCTTTGTATTTCACTTGCAGTTACTCCTGCTTTCAAAATGCGGTTCTGGAATATCGGCGCAGAGGGACAGGTTCTCGTCGGTGGTCTTGCAACCGCAGCATGTATGATACTTCTCGGAGGGAAAATACCTAATGCTCTTCTCATTATCGTAATGATTATTGCGAGCATTGCCGCAGGTGCCATATGGGCAGTTATTCCTGCTGTATTTAAAGCAAAGTTTAATACAAATGAAACTCTGTTCACTCTTATGATGAACTATGTCGGAATACAACTCGTGTCTTATTTCGTTATGCTTTGGGAAAATCCAAAGGGTTCAGGTAAAATCGGTATAATCAATCAGTCCGGTCACGAGGGCTGGTTCCCGACAATAGGGCAGTATGACTATTTATTAAATATTATTGTTGTGGTTGTTATCACTGTTTTAATGTATATTTATCTTAAATACAGTAAACATGGCTATGAAATTGCAGTAGTAGGCGAAAGTGAGAACACTGCAAGATATATCGGAATTAATGTTAAAAAGGTCATTATCCGTACAATGCTTTTGTCAGGTGCTGTCTGCGGCGTTGCAGGTCTTCTTCTTGTGGGAAGTACAAACCATACCATAACAACCACTATCGCAGGCGGCAGAGGCTTTACTGCAATTATGGTATCATGGCTTGCTAAGTTCAATCCGATACTTATGGTTTTGACATCGTTCCTTCTTGTTTTCTTTGAAAAGGGCGCAGGAGAGATTTCAACCGTTTACGGGCTCAATGAATCTTTCTCGGATATCATAACCGGTATAGTGCTTTTCTTTATTATCGGTTCTGAATTTTTCATTAATTATAAAATTCAGTTTCATCATTCAAAGGAGGTAAAGTAATATGATTTCATCAACAGTTGTTACTTTTCTTCAAAGAGCAGTAATGCAGGGTATTCCGCTTCTGTATGGCTCAACAGGTGAGATTATGACTGAAAAGTCAGGCAACCTTAACTTAGGTATTCCCGGTATAATGTATGTCGGAGGTATAAGCGGAGTTATCGGGGCATTCTTTTATGAAAACTCGCTTGCCAATCCGAATGATGCAAACGGCTTTCTCGCTGTTATGATACCACTTATCTGCAGTATGCTCGGCTCAGCACTAATCGGTCTTCTTTATTGCTTCCTGACTGTCACTCTGCGTGCAAACCAGAATGTAACAGGTCTTGCAATAACAACCTTTGGTGTAGGTTTCGGAAATTTCTTCGGAGGTTCTCTTATAAAACTCACAGGTGCCGATGTTCCGTCAGTTGCACTTACAACAACAAGTAATTTCTTCAGAAAAACTCTCCCGATTGCAGAAACAACCGGTGTAACAGGAAAAATTTTCCTTTCATACGGCTTTCTTGCATATGCGGCAGTAATAATTGCAATTGTGTGCAGCTTTTTCCTTAATCATACACGCGGCGGGCTTCATCTGCGTGCAGTCGGTGAAAACCCTGCGACAGCTGACGCAGCCGGCATCAGTGTTACTAAATCAAAATATCTTGCCACCTGTATAGGCAGCGTTATTGCAGGACTCGGCGGTCTTTATTATGTAATGGACTATGCCTGCGGTGTATGGTCAAATGAAGGCTTCGGTGACCGCGGCTGGCTTGCTATTGCACTTGTTATTTTTGCTATCTGGCGTCCTAATCTCGGTATATTCGGCTCAATAGTTTTCGGCGGACTTTACATAATTTATCTATTCATTCCGGGTCTCGCTATGCGTACTCAGGAATTGTTTAAAATGCTCCCGTATATAGTAACAATCATTGTCCTTATATTTGTAAGTATTAAGGATAAAAAGGAAAACCGCGGACCGCAGTCACTCGGTTTGTCATATTTCCGGGAAGAAAGGTAATAGAAAAATACGCTGTTCTTTTAAATGTTTATGAAAAAACTCCGAATGTCGCGTGAGATGGCTTATATTCTCGGAATAATTATAATGCCCGTTGCAGTTGCCTTTACCGTCAGGGCAGATCTCGGTATGTCTATGATAGCCGCACCTACTTATATCATAAGTGAAAAGGTGTCTTGGCTCAGCTATGGACAGACTGAATATATTG
Source organism: uncultured Bacteroides sp. (assembly GCA_964528285.1). Classification (GTDB taxonomy): domain Bacteria; phylum Bacillota; class Clostridia; order Oscillospirales; family Acutalibacteraceae; genus Eubacterium_R. The sequence goes on from CAZGRZ010000013.1 coordinate 29,598, forward strand.
TTCAGATATTTCTTCTCATTCTTATGTGCGTGATAATTAAAAAGATCAGAATTGCTTATCTTATGTCAGTCGCAAGTGCAGTGGTTTACGGCGCTTTGCTTGATTTAGCCTGCTATGTTGTAAAATTTATACCTGCGGATTATATAGTTGTCAGAATCATACTTTTTGTTTTGGGAATGACGCTTACATCAGTCTCTGTTGCATTTTTCTTTAATACATATCTTGCACCATGTGCTTATGACTTTTTCGTCAGAGTAGTGGGAAAAGAAAAAAAGCTTGATATGCGTAAATGGAAACTTGCATTTGATTTTTCAATGCTCGGTGCGGCTGTCATTCTTTCACTGATTCTTTTTCATAAATTTGTCGGTGTGAATTTCGGAACACTGATTATGGCGGTATTGAACGGAAACTTGATTGCCTTCTTTTCAAATCAGACGCAAAGGCGCATTGATTTTTATGACAGATTTCCTATTGCAAAATATTTTGAGGGATAAGTTATAATGATCATCAGAGAATTTAAAACAGAAGATATTTCTGAAATTATTGATATATGTCCATATTATATTTAATTGAACCGCTGAAAATTCTTAAAGGCAACAAACCACATCGTTGTGATGGAAATAAGCAGCACAAGCGTGAAAACGGCGAAAGCAGAAAAAAAGTCAGATGATTTAACAGGTTAAATATGAAAAAATCGACATTTTAGCTAATGTATCGGTGTTTAAAAATTAAAGGGACTGTCCTCACGGGAGTGAGGCAGCCCCTTTAAAATTTCGCTGCAGCTTCTCAGCTTATTAAGATTGTACTGCTTTTTATTAACGCATAATCTTTGCAGTGTTAGTTATCCTTCGTATTCGTCTTCGTTTTCCCAGTTGTGCCAGATATTCTGAACATCATCATTTTCTTCAAACATTTCAATCATTCTCGCCATTGCTTTCATATCATCGGCGTTTTCAAGCCTTGTATATGTCTGTGGAATATATGCAGGCTCAGAGGATATGATTTTGTATCCCTTCGCCTCCAGTTCATCGCGGATAGCGCCGACATCATTTGCATCGGTTCTGATTTCAAAAATATCTTCGTCGTCAGTTAAGAAGTCCGTTGCACCGCTTTCAAGTGCATCCATCATAAGTGCGTCTTCGTCAGTGTCTTCCTTTTCAATAATGATAACACCCTCTCTGCCGAACATAAAGGTTACAGAGCCTGGTGTACCCATATTTCCGCCTGCCTTGTCAAAGTAGTGGCGTACTTCACTGGCTGTTCTGTTCCTGTTGTCAGTGAGTGTTTCAACAACTACTGCAATACCAGACGGTCCGTATCCTTCATATATGATTTCCTCAAAGTTTGCGCCGTCAGTATCTCCTGCCGCCTTTTTGAGCATTCTGTCAATATTGTCATTCGGCACATTGTTCTGCTTTGCTTTTGCAATAACATCACGGAGCTTTGCATTATTGTTTGGATCAGGTCCTCCGTTTTTAACTGCTACTGCAAGCTCTCTTCCGATTTTAGTAAATATTTTTGCACGGGCTGCGTCATTAGCGCCCTTTTTTCTTTTAATGGTACTCCATTTATTATGTCCGCTCATAGTATCACTCCTTTTTACTGTAAAGATTTTATCACATATCAATATATCTTTCAAGTATCAAAATTGCTATTGTATATTATAATTATTTATGTTAATATATATCCGTATAAATTTTTTGTCGGAGGGTATAAGAATGTTTCCGGATTATTACGATTCTATTGCAAAGGTAGCCGAAACGGACAAGGAAGTTGCAGATGTAATGTCTCTTGAACTTAAAAGACAGCGAGATAATATTGAGCTTATCGCATCTGAAAATCTTGTTTCACCGCAGGTAATGGCAGCAGTGGGCTCTGTCTTAACAAATAAATATGCTGAGGGACTGCCTTCAAAAAGATATTACGGCGGCTGCCGGTATGTTGATATTATTGAGGAAATTGCAATTAAACGAGCTTGTGAGCTTTTCGGCTGTAAGTTTGCCAACGTTCAGCCTCATTCAGGCGCACAGGCAAATACCGCTGTCTATCTTGCTCTGCTAAAGCCCGGCGATACTGTTATGGGTATGAGTCTTGATAACGGAGGACACCTCACTCACGGCTCACCTGCAAATATCAGCGGTAAATACTTTAACTTTGTTTCTTACGGTGTTGACGATAACGGATTTATTGACCTTAAGGATTTTGCCAAACAGGTAAATAAGATTAAGCCTAAGCTCGTTGTTGCAGGTGCTTCTGCTTATCCGAGGGAAATTGATTTCAAAACCATGGCTGATATTGCTCATGCAAACGGCGCGATGTTTATGGTGGATATGGCTCATATCGCAGGTCTTGTTGCAGCAGGTCTGCACCAGTCGCCAATCCCTTATGCTGATGTTGTAACAACCACTACCCATAAAACTCTTCGCGGTCCGAGGGGCGGTCTTATCTTATGCAATAATGAATTTCTTGCAAAAAAGCTTAATTCAGCCGTATTCCCCGGTACACAGGGCGGTCCGCTTATGCATGTTATTGCAGGTAAGGCAGTTTGCTTCGGTGAGGCTCTCAAGCCGGAATTTAAGGAATACCAGCAGAGAGTTGTTGATAACGCAAAGGCTCTTGCAAAAGGTCTTACAGACCGCGGGCTCAATCTTGTGTCAGGCGGTACAGATAATCATCTTTGCCTTCTTGACCTCAGAGGTACAGGCGTAACAGGTAAAGAGCTTGAACACCGTCTTGACGAAGTGCATATCACGCTCAATAAAAATACTGTTCCAAATGAGCCTCTTTCACCGTTTGTTACATCAGGTGTACGTATCGGTACTCCTGCTGCCACAACAAGAGGTCTTGATACCGAGGATATGGACAAGATTGCAGGCTTTATCACAATGGCTGTTAAAGATTTTGATAACAAAAAAGATGAAATTTTAAACGGTGTTGCAGAAATTTGTGCAAGATATCCGCTTTATGAGTAAAAATAATTAAGATGATTATATGAAAGTTATATTGATTTCAATCTTAAAATCAGGTCTGAGAATTCTCTATGCACCAATCAAGCTTTTTAAGACTAAAAAAAGAATTGTCTATCTTTCACGACAGAGTAATGAAAAAAGCATTGATATGATATTGCTGGAGAAAGCATTGAACTGTGAGCTGTCTGACTATGAACAGGTGTTCAGACTACGTATGATACCCGTTGGGCTTGGAAATAAGATAAAATACTGTATCGGCGTTATAGGAGATATGTATTATCTTGCCACCTCAAAGGTTGCAATTCTTGATACGTATTCGATTACTGTTTCGTGCCTCAGACACAAGAAAGACTTAAAAATAATACAAATGTGGCACGCGCTCGGTGCTGTAAAAAAATTCGGACTTCAGAGTGTCAGCACAAAAGAAGGCAGAGATAAAAAAGTCAGCAAGGTTATGTGTATGCATAAAAATTATGACTTCGTTTTTGCACCAAGCAAAGCCACGGCAAAATTTTATATGGAAGCCTTCGGCTGCACGGCGGATAAAATAAAAATCTGTTCGCTTCCCAGAGTAGATGAAATACTTGCCGACAGCGGCACTGCATCAAAATTTTTTAAGGAAAATCCTGCATTGTCCGATAAAAAACTTGTGCTTTATCTCCCTACATTCAGAGACAGGGAGGCTAATGCAGTGAGTCAACTTGAAGCGGAATTTGCCGAAAGTATGGAGAATTATCATCTTATTGTAAGCACTCATCCGCTTTTTTCAAAGGCTGAAAGAGATGAACGGTTTTCATACAGCGGTACCTTTTCTTCAATAGAATTAATGAAGGTCGCAGATGTTATTATAACCGATTATTCAGCCTGTGCATTCGAGGCAAGTGTGCTTATGAAACCGCTTTACTTTTTTGTACCTGATTACAGCAATTATCTTGAAGAAAGAGGCACAAATATAGATATCAAGGCGGAGATGCCGGCTTCAACCTTTGAGGATGCACAAAAGCTCTGTTCTGCAATAAAGAATGATAATTATGACTTTAATTCGTTATATGCGTTTAAAACAAAATATATTGAAAATACGGATGCAAATAATGCTCAGATTATTGCAAAATTTATTGCAATGCAATTAATTTAAAATTGAGGTATGGCTAAGTGTTGAAAAAAACAGTAAAAAAAGTAATGAAGGTAAGAAAAAATGTAAATTCGCGTTATATTCATTTCTGTTCTTTACCTCTTGATGATAAGCTCGTTTTGCTCGAGGGCGGACAGGGTACCAATATTAACGGTAATATGTTCTCAATGCTTAATGAACTTAATACAAATCCACGCTGGAAAGAATATAAAACCGTATTTGTCATTACAAAGGAAACTTCACAGAGTGCAGAAAAAAGGATGAAATTCTACGGCTTTGACAGGGTAATTCTTACCGAAAGAGATTCAAGAGCATATTGCAGATATCTTGCAACGGCTAAATATCTTTTGACGGATAATTCTTTCCCTCCGTATTTTTATAAAAGAGAAAATCAGGTTTTACTTAATACTTGGCACGGTACTCCGCTTAAAACGCTCGGCAAGTCCGATAAGTCAAATAATGCCTCTCTTGCAAATATTCAAAAAAACTATTTAATGAGCGATTATGCGCTCTTCCCGAACGAGTTTACCCGTGATGTTTTTATGAATGACTATGACCTTAAGCAAATATTTAAGGGCAACTCTCTGATTGCTAATTATCCGAGAAATTATATTTTCTATAATGAAGCGCAGGCGGAAAGTATGAAAAATAAGCTCGGCTATTCAGGTAAAAAGCTTTTTGCTTATATGCCGACCTGGCGTGGTACGGGAAGGACTGCGGATATCTCCTTTCAGCTTGAATGTACGTCAAAAATTTTGGAGGAGTTTGATAATAAGCTTGATGATAATACCGTTCTCCTTGTCAATCTCCATTTCCTCCTGGCAAGCGGTATTGACTGTTCACGCTTCAGGCATATAGACTATTTTTCTTCGGACTATGATACCTATGAAATTTTAAATGCCTGCGACGGATTAATAACGGATTATTCAAGCGTTTTCTTTGACTATGCTGTTACAAGGAAGAAGATTATTCTTTACGCTTATGATAAAGAAAAGTATCTTAGCTCAAGGGGAGTTTATATCCCGCTTGAAAGTCTGCCGTTTCCTATTGTTGAAACGGTTGATGCCGTTATTGAAGAGATGAAAATACCTGCAATTGAGCAGGAAGAATTTATTAAAAAATTTTGCACAAATGGTTATTTCAATTCCTGTGAACGCCTTTTTGACCTTATGGTGACAGGCAAGACCGATTCTTATAAGCTTGAAAAACAGGAGAATGCAGGTGAAAATATTTGCCTTATTTTCATCAATCAGATGAGTAAGTCACATTTTGAGAATATAAAGGAATATATGGCACTTAATCCTGATTATAATTATGTGCTTGCATACAGAAAAAATCTTAATAAAAGAAAGAAAGAATTTATACTGTCTCTCGGTGATAATGTGTCAGCATACGGAACTGTTACGGCATTTCAGTTTACCAAGACGGAAATGCTTTTGTATGGAATCGGTCGTATGTTCACAAAATTCAAAATGCTGAAAAATAATAAGACCTTTTCAGACTTTTTTGAACGGGAAAGAAAAAGGTTATTTTATTCAATAGAGCCTGAAAAGATAGTTGATTTTTCTTGTGAAAATTTTCTGATTGCAGGTATGCTCAGCAAAATGACAGGTGAAAAATTCTATGTTAAGCATGGTAAATTTGCAGCATATTCAGATAAATTAAAGAAAACCGTATCCTTTGTCAGAACCTTTGAAGCAGAAAAAGGCTTCAGTGAAATTGACTTGGGTGAATTTGAAGATAAAATATTTGAACGCTGCTGTGAAGACGGAATGGCGGATTTTACTTACAGTAAGTATTCAAAAATGAAGAATATTCTTCCGCTTTATATCAAACTGAAAAATAATCTGGTATGTATCAGCTTTTTTCGTTTAACAACTCCTGTTGCGGTAAGTTTGCGCAATACCTGGCTTACAGTCGGTGATAATGTTTATAAGCTGAAATATTATGCTCCTTTAAAAAAAGTATCAAAAAGGCATTTCGGTATTTATAAATTCCGTATACCTATTGAAGATGTTCTTGATATGCCTGCAACAAACAAGGTTGCCGTCAATTATAATAACAGCCTTAATGCTCAGGTTCAGTGTCATATTATTTATAATTCATTATTGTTGAACCGATTTTTCGGACTTCGCAGTCCTATGATTATCGACAGGAAAACAAATACTGTTGCGATTTTCAGGCAGTCACGCAGAAACAGATTGAATGTCTATGTCCGTTCATATAATGTTTCTGACGCCTTTTTAAAACGATTTATGCAGTGTGTTGCATTTGCTCTTGCTTTATTATGGCATACAAAGAAGGCAAAAAAGCTTGTCCTTTTGTTTGAAAAAAATTCGTCAAAATATGAAGAGAGCGCAAGCGTCACATTTGAAAAATTGATTGACAGCGGATATAAATATGCTTATTTCATTGTAACTGAGGATGCACTCGGCGATGTCCCTGAAAAATACAGAAAAAATGTTCTTATCAAGCATTCTTTCAAGCATTATCTTTATTTCTTCAAAGCCCATACATTCATTGGTACTGAAACTATGGTCCATTCTATTGACCTTAAAACCTTCAACAGACTTGCCCTTATTAAGGTCGCAGGCAGGAATAAGAATTACGTTTTTCTTCAGCACGGCGTAATGTATATGGTTTCACTTGACTCTGAAGCAAGAAAAATGTTCAAGCGTAAGAATCTTAACGGAAAATACCGTGTCGTTGTCTCTTCTCAGGCGGAGGCTGATCACTTTGTAAATCTCGGCAACCATTACGAAGAGGATTTGTATATTTCAGGTCTTCCTAAGTTTGATAAAAATATTCTTAATCCCGATGCGGATAAAATTATCATTATGCCTACCTGGCGTCCGTGGGAAATCAATACAGCGCGTGATAATTTCCTCGAAACAAGCTATTTTAAAATGATAATGAAGATTTATGACAATGTTCCTGAAAATCTTAAGGATAAGGTTATAATACTTCCTCATCCTCTTATTGTTAATGAGCTTAAAAATCTTCCGAAATCCGTTACAGATACAATAGTGATGGATGCAAAGTATGACCTTATACTCAGGCAGGCAAGGATACTTATAACCGACTATTCCTCAATTGCTTATGACGCTTTTTACCGAGGCAGCCGAGTTATTTTCTATTGGGAGGAAAAGGACGACTGTATGGCTCATTACGGACCGTCGACAAAGCTGATGCTCAATGAAGAAAATGTATACGGCGATTTCTTCTATAATACAGACGGACTCAAAGAGTCTATTGAAAATAATTACAACAATCCTCAGAAACAGGATTATATAGATAAATACCGTAAAATAGTAACTTATCACGATGGTAAGAATACCGAACGGTTAATAGAATTTTTAAAGAAAGACGGATTAATTTAATGGAATTTACTTTTTCAAATAAGATTTCTTCTCTTCAGCCGAGTGCTATAAGAGAGATATTAAAGGCAACATCAGTTCCGGGGGTAATTCCGCTTGCCGCAGGCAATCCTGCACCTGATGCTTTTCCCGTTGATGATATAAAAAAAATTGCCGCCGAAATACTTGAAGAAAGCCCAACTGATGCACTCCAGTACGGCGTAAGTGAAGGTTATCAGCCGCTCAGGGAAACCGTACTTGACTGGATCAAAGAAAGAGAAAATATCGGTAGGGATTTTGATAATATCATTATAACCTCAGGTGCGACTCAGGCAATTGACCTTGCAACAAAGGTACTCTGTAATGAAGGGGATACCATCATCTGTGAAGAGCCTTCATTTATCGGCTCACTCAATTGCTTTCGTGCATATGGCTGTAAGCTGAAAGGAATTCCCGTTGAAGCAGACGGTATGGATATAAATTCCCTTGAAGAAATACTTAAGTCAACACCTAATGCAAAGTTTATTTATACTATTCCTAATTTTCAAAATCCTTCAGGTGCAACAATGTCACTTGAAAAGAGGAAGAGGTTATACGAGCTTGCAAAGCAGTACGGTGTTATTATTCTTGAGGATAATCCGTATGGAGAACTCAGAGTTTCCGGTGATCCTGTTCCTACCATTAAGTCATTTGATACTGAAGGTATTGTGATTTATGCCGGATCATTTTCAAAAATTCTTGCTCCCGGTCTTCGTGTGGCATTCTGTATTGCACATAAGGATTTACTTGCAAAAATGACCGTCGGCAAGCAGACAGCAGATACTCACACAGCCTGCCTCAATCAGATGATTGTCTATAATTGGTTAAAAAAATATGATGTAAATGCCCACATAATTAAAATTCGCGATATTTACAGAAAAAAGCTAAATCTTATGTGCGAATGCCTTGATAATGAACTTGGTGATTTTGTTGAGTATGTAAAGCCTGAAGGTGGTCTCTTTATTTGGTGCAGACTCCCCGATAATGTCAATATGACCGAATTTGTCCGCAAAGCAGCTGAGAGAAAGGTTGCTGTTGTTCCGGGTAACGCTTTCCTCATGGATGATAATACAGATACTCAGTATATTCGTCTTAACTTTTCAACTCCTACTGATGAAGGAATTGTAAACGGCATTAAAATACTCGGTGAAGTGGCAGAATTATATAGATAAATAATTTTATTTAAATTTTGGAGATATACTGTTATGTCAGAAGAAATCAAACCAAGAAAAAAAAGAAGCCTTTCCCTGATACAGCCGACATCTGTACCAACCCTCGGAAATTACCTCGGAGCAATGCGTACATGGCCTGATTTTCAGGAGGAATTTGATACAATATACGGTGTTGCCGATTTACATTCAATTACCGTTCGTCAGGATCCTAAAAAGCTGAAGGAACAGACTGTTCAGCTTTATGCACAGTTGATGGCAATCGGACTTGACCCGGAAAAAAGTATTTTGTTCATTCAGTCCCATGTCCCTCAGCATTCCCAGCTTGCATGGTTGCTTAACTGCTATACACAGTTCGGTGAGCTTAACAGAATGACACAGTTTAAGGATAAATCACATCAGCATGCCGATAATGTTAATGCAGGACTTTTTACATATCCATGCCTTATGGCTGCGGATATTCTGCTTTATCAGGCTGATATCGTTCCTGTCGGTGCGGACCAGAAACAGCATATTGAAATAACAAGAGATATTGCGGAAAGGTTCAACGGTGTTTACGGTAATGTCTTTACCGTGCCTGAGCCTTATCTCGTTAAATCAGGTGCAAGAGTAATGAGCCTTGCAGACCCGACAAGGAAGATGAGCAAGTCTGACCCTAATCCAAAGGGTACTGTTTATCTTACGGATGAGCCTAATGTTATTATGAAAAAATTTAAGTCTGCCGTTACTGACAGTGAAATGAGTGTCCGCTACGCCGAAGGCAAGGACGGTATCAATAATCTTATGACGGTTTATTCTGCCGTAACCGGCAAGTCGTTTGAGACTATTGAAGATGAATTTGCCGGCAGGGGCTACGGCGATTTCAAAACCGCGGTTGGTGAAGCCGTTGTTGCCGAACTTGAGCCGATACAGAAAAAGTTTAAGGACTATATGGATGATAAGGCTTATCTTGAGCAACAATGGAAAAAGGGTGCGGATATTGCAGGAAGACTGTCACAGAGGACTCTTGATAAGGCAATGAAGAAAATCGGCTTTCTGCCAAGATAATTACAACCTATCTATGGAGACAATTTATGGAACAGATTGATTCAAAAAAGACGAAAATAATTTGCACTTTAGGTCCTGCAACGGATAATCCCGATGTTTTGGAAAAAATGATTAATTCAGGAATGAATGTGGCAAGATTTAATTTCAGTCACGGCTCATATCAGGATCATGAAATGCGTCTTAACAAACTCATTTCAGTAAGAGAAAATTTAAATAAACCGATTGCAGCCATGCTTGATACCAAAGGGCCTGAAATCCGTCTCGGCGATTTTGAAAATCCTGAGGGCGCCGTAATCAAATCCGGAGATAAATATACTCTCACTACTAAAGAATGTCTCGGTACAAGTGAAAGATGTTTTATTAATTATGACGGTCTTACCGCCGATGTTACCGCCGGAACGACTATTCTTATTAATGACGGTCTTATTTCAATGACTGTTGACAATGTTAACGGTTCGGACATTAACTGCACTATTATTGACGGCGGACTGCTGACAAATCATAAGGGTGTAAATGTACCCGGCGTAAAACTTAATATGCCGTATCTTTCTGCAAGAGATATGTCTGATTTGCAGTTCGGTAAGGACCACGACTTTGATTTTATTGCAGCTTCATTTGTCAGAAATGCAACCGATATAACAATCCTTCGTAATTATACCGATGCAATCGGCTGGAAAGATGTAAAAATTATTGCAAAGATTGAAAACGCCCAGGGCGTTGAGAATATTGACGATATCATCAGCGTGTCGGACGGCATTATGGTTGCTCGCGGTGATATGGGGGTTGAAATTCATTTTGAGAAAATTCCTGCAATTCAAAAAATGATTATCCATAAGGTTTATGAGACAGGGAAAATTGTCGTCACTGCAACTCAGATGCTTGAGTCGATGATTAATAATCCACGTCCCACGAGAGCAGAAATTACCGATGTTGCAAATGCTATCTATGACGGCACAAGTGCAATTATGCTTTCAGGTGAATCTGCTGTGGGGAAGTATCCTGTTGAAGCTGTTGAAACAATGACTTCAATTGCCTTGACAACAGAAAATGATATTGATTATATTAAGCGTTTCAATAAATTTTATTCAAAGAGCAATGCAAAAGATATTACCTCTGCTATCGGCCACGCTACTGTTACTACCTCTCACGATATTAATGCTTCTGCTATTATTACTGTTACAAAAAGCGGTATAACAGCAAGAATGATTTCAAAATTCAGACCATATACACATATTATCGGCGCAACGGTTAATGAAAAGGTGTGGCGTCAGCTCAGTCTCAGCTGGGGTGTAACTCCGCTTATGTGTCAGATAAAGAATAATACGGATGAACTTTTTGACCACGCAGTTGATGTTTCATTCAAGGCAGGCGTTATAAGTAACGGCGATACTGTTGTTATAACAGCAGGTATTCCTCTTGGTATTTCAGGTACAACCAATATGCTTAAGGTGCAGTCAGTTCATGAATAATATAAAATTGATATCATATTGCGACAGGGATTTTAACCTTGTCAGAGCAATCCGCAAAGCTGTTTTTATCGAAGAACAGGGCGCAGCTAAAGATGAAGAATTTGACGATTATGACAGAAATTCCATCTTTGCACTTTTATATGATAATGAAAAAGCAGTCGGCACAGCAAGATATGTTATGACAGATGAGGGCTGTAAAATCGGCAGAATTGCCCTGCTTAAGGAATACAGGGGCAGGGGATACGGCGCCGCCATTGTACGCTTTGCTGTTGAAAATGTATTTGAACAGGGAGAGAGTTTTGTACTTGTTGATGCACAGAGTTATGCTGTGCCCTTTTATGAGAAGCTTGGCTTTAAGGTCACCGGAAATGAATTTATTGACAGGGGTCTTCCACATATCCCGATGAAACTTGAAAAGGAATTTTATTATGGCAAAGACTAAAAAAAGAGGCAAAGGCTCAACATTCATTATAATTATACTTGTTATTGCCATTCTGGCTGTCGGAGCTTTTTTCGGTTACAGCTATGTAAGGAAAGATATTACAGGTGACAGAAATACAAATACCGAATATAATCTTATGATTGAGTCTTCCGATTTCCAATATGATGTCGGTCAGAAATTAAAGCAGAACGGAATTATCAATAACGATACCATCTGGTCATACTGGATGGATAAAAATTATCCCGATTTTGTATATTATAACGGCGAATATGCTTTATCAAGTTCAATGAGTTATGAGCAGATTGCCCGTAAACTTCAGTCACCAGATGTTTCACATAAAAGCGTATCTGTTTGTATTCCCGAAGGGTATAATGTTTTTGATATAGCAAAAACCCTTGATGAGAACGGTATCTGTGATGAACAGGATTTTCTTGATGCCTGCAAGTCAGCTGACAGCTATAACTATGATTTTCTCAATCCTGAGCCGAATACCGCTTATGCGCTTGAAGGTTATTTGTTCCCCGCAACGTATGATTTTGCAGAGAATTCCGAGCCTGAAGATATAATCAATCAGATGCTTCAGGCTTTTGATGACAGAATTACACCGGAGTGGGAAAATTTTTGTACTGAAAACAGAATGAATTTTACTGAGCTTATTACCCTTGCCTCTGTTGTTGAGAAAGAAACTCTCGGGCAGGGCGTGGCGGAAAATATCGCATCTGTCTTTATCAACAGATTGCAGAAATCTATGAAGCTTCAAAGTGACGTAACTATTGATTACGGCAATCTTCTCAGAGCAGCAGGCTATGACGATGAAATTGTCGCTTCATATAACACATATAAATGTGATTTTCTCCCAAGCGGACCTATCTGCAATCCGGGTGTTGCAAACATTGATGCAGTCGTAAATCATAATGATACCGATTATTATTATTTCTTTTCATACAATAACGGCGCAGACTTCTATTTTACCGACAGCTATGATGATTTTCAGACCCGGTGGGCAAAGCTCGGTAAAACAAATACAAATTGATTTATAAAAACTAATCCACAGATTTTTAGTTAGTATATGATATGAAAAGGCTGTCTCACTTCTTTTGTGAGACAGCCCAATTTTTTATATATATTATGTATAATTATTTTTTCAAGCTTTCAATATCCTCTTTAAGTATTTTACCATGCGCTTTTTCAAATTCGTTTATTTGTCTTTTAATCAGATGTTCAAGCTCTCTGTTGCATGAACGGGCATTGTATTCGGCAATATACTTAAATTTATCCATTTGTTCCTTTTGTATTCGAAGCGTAAACTGCGGTAAATTTGATGGCATAGTATCACCTCTGCTAATATTTTATCAAAAATATTTGAGTGAAAAGATATTGACATCAAAGTGATATCACTTTATAATGTAAATTACTTATATAAAACTATTATGTTGAATAGGAGAAGAGTATGTTGTCAAAGAGAAATGGGAAGATAGAATTACTGCGTTTCTTTTTTTGTATATCCGTTCTGCTTTTCCACGCCGGGCGTGATGTTTTGGGCAGCAACAGGGTTATCAGTGAAAATTTAACCTTTTTTACAAGAGGTTTTATTGGTGTAGAATTCTTTTTCCTGTTGTCAGGCTTTCTTGCAGCTAAAACTGCTTCCAAGTTTCGGAAAGGAAATAATACAATAGGGAGTGAGACCTTTAATTTTATTTTAAAAAAAATTAAGACAATACTTCCTTATCATATATTTGCTGTAATTTTTGCCGTTATTTTGTTGTACCGATACAGTGATAATTTCATTTTGGAATTTGCAAACAGGTGTCCGGATATATTCTTTCTTCAAAGAACAGGTATAAGCAATTATTCCCTTGTTTCAGTTGAATGGTACATCTGTTCAATGCTCCTTGCTTTGGCTGTGGTATATCCGCTTTTGCTGAAAAATTTTGATTTAACCACTCTCGTTCTGTCTCCTGTTGTGTCATCACTGACTATTGGGTATCTTGTCAAAACCTATGGTGCAATGCCCGGCAGCAGCATTTACGGAAAATATACATACGCATGTAACATAAGGGGTATGGCGCTGGTGCTGCTCGGCTGTTTCTGTTATGCTGTATGTGAAAAAATCAAGTCGGTTGATATTTCGGGGATAAAGAAGGTATTGCTGATTATCTCGGAAAATGTCTGCTGGATTATTGCTCTTTATTACCCTGTTTCCGATATTAACAGAAGATATGAGGCATATGTCGTATATTTTATGGCTTTAGGTATGACTCTTACTTTTTCAAGAAGCTTTCACTCAAAATTATATGATAATAAATTTGTATATTTTCTCGGTAAACTCAGTCTGCCGATTTATCTTTGCCAGAATATTGCAAGAGAAATAGTTAAAAATGATCTTACTTTTCTGTCTGCCCCGATTAGAATTATTCTAATCTTAGTGCTTGCAATAGCAGTAGGCTTGCTGGCAGAATTTATATGCAGTAAAATAAAAAATATATGCTCAAGAGGTAATAGAAGTAATAAAGAATTAATCAATAAAATATAATTCTTGACAATTATCTTTTCTTGTGCTAATATATTTTCACAACAAAGAAGAACGCCCCGTTCTCCCCTTAAGCAATTGAGCGAAAAGGGCAATAGTTATTTGCTAATTATTGAAGTGCGGGCATTTTGCGTTCGCACTTTATTTATTTTTATTTAAGAGGTGTTTTTTATCAGCAAGGAAGCACAGCAAATTAATGGTGAAATCAGAGACAGGGAATTGAGAGTTATTTCTGCCGACGGCGAACAGCTCGGAATTATGAGTGCTAAGGAAGCGCTCAGGATTGCAGACGATAATAATCTCGATTTGGTTAAGATTGCTCCTCAGGCAAAACCGCCCGTCTGTAAAATAATGGACTATTCAAAGTACCGTTATGAGCAGGCTAAGCGTGAAAAGGAAAATCGTAAAAACCAAAAGCAGATTGAAACAAAGGAGATTCGCCTCTCCGTTACAATCGACGTCGGTGATTTCAATACAAAGGTTAATCAAGCTAAGAAGTTCCTTGCATCGGGTCACAAGGTTAAGGTTTCCATTAGGCTTAAGGGCAGAATGATGACTCACTCCGATTTGGGTGTTGAAAATATGAAGCGTTTTGCCGCAGCACTTGAGGAGGAAGCAAATGTGGATAAAGCACCAAAACTTGAGGGCAGACAAATCCTTATGTTTATGTCCCCAAAAATAAGTAAGTAATTTATAAGACGGAGGAATAATTATGCCTAAGATTAAAACACACAGCGGCGCTAAAAAGCGTTTCAAAACAACAAAAAGCGGCAAGGTAAAGCGTGCTCATGCTTATACCTCACACATTCTTACAAAAAAGTCAACCAAGCGTAAGAGAAATCTTCGTAAGACAGCAGTTGCCGATGTTACAAACCAGAAGCAGTGCAAGAGACTTGTTCCATATAAATAAGAATATATTATTAATTACGCTAATATCATAAACTCGGAGGTATAATAAAATGGCAAGAATTAAAGGTGCTATGGTCACTCGCAAGAGAAGGAAGAAAGTATTAAAAGCAGCTAAAGGCTACTACGGCGGAAAGCATCGCCTTTTCAAAACAGCAAAACAGGCTGTAATGAAGAGCGGTCAGTATGCATATATCGGCAGAAAGCAGAAGAAGAGAGATTTCAGAAGA
>CAZGRZ010000014.1:0-44542 GCA_964528285.1 uncultured Bacteroides sp.
CAAAATAAGCGAATACCCATTTGGGTGTTCGCTTGTTTTTATGCAAAATGCAGTCTTGCTTTAACTTGTCGCTGTCGGCAGCTTGCTGTGCTTTGTATCATATATCTTGATTGCGATGATAATAATGATAAAACTAACTGTTCCGCCGATTGTCACATCACTCAGATAATGCGCACCCATAACGAGCCGCGTGAATGCAACAACTGATGTGTATATACACGGTATCCAGAAGCATAGCTGATTTTTTTCTTTCCATTTATTTGAAAGATAGGGAAGAAACATCATCATATAACTCATTGCCGCTCCTGCTGTATGACCGCTCGGGAAGGATTTGTTTGCGTTAATTCCATTGATTTTATACCAAGGTGTGAATTGTTCAAAGCTGTTTGCTTCAATTAAATCTCTGAATCTTACTCTTCCCCAAATATATTTGAGCCCTTCAATTAGTACTATCTGCACAAACATAACAATTATTCCTATTATTGCAATTTGACGCAGCGTATCTTTCTTGTTATCCGGGATATTTATATATTTTCCAGTTAATAAGCACACTATTGCGAAACCAATACCAAATACTAAACCGAAAATCATCTTATATTCAACAAAAAAGTATTTGCTTATATAATATCCGAAATATGCACCTGAGCCAATAGTAATAATCAGTCCTGCTGACTTCTGAAGGCGGTTTTTGTATGTATAAAAGAGTACCGTTCCGGCAAGAGGACATATAAGCCTTGACGGAATTTCACCCGTGTTTCTGAACCAGATTGCAAATATGTTTTCTGGGTTATTGAGCACTTCGTCAATTTGCAAGTCAAAAAATGTCGCAGCAATCATTGCCGCAATAACAACCCCGAAGAAGAATATAATGTTCGGTCTGTATTTTTTAATCATAATCATCACCTTGTTTATATTATCATACAAGAGAAATATATGCAAATAGTTAATTTCTTATTGCCTTTTTTTAACATTATGGTAAAATATATAAGACAATAAAAAGGGGACTGTTCTATGGTATATAATAATGTCTTGGAGGCAATAGGTCATTCACCTATGATTAAATTAAATAAAATTGTTGACGATGACAGTGCTGATATTTTAGTAAAATTCGAGGGTCTCAATGTTGGTGGCTCAATAAAGACAAGAACGGCCTACAATATGATAGTTGATGCCGAATCAAAAGGGCTGATTAATGAGAATTCAGTAATTGTTGAGCCGACAAGCGGTAATCAGGGCATTGGTCTTGCACTTGTCGGTGCTGTTAAGGGATATAAAACAATTATTATTATGCCGGACTCAGTAAGCCTTGAAAGAAGAAAACTCGTTAAGCATTACGGCGCAGAGGTAATTCTTATTCACGATGCAGGCGATATTGGTGAATGTATTCAAAAGTGCGTCACCACAGCTGAAGAAATGAAAGAAAAAGACCCGAATGTGTATATCCCTCAGCAATTCAATAATCCTGCCAATCCTATGGTGCATCGTCATCACACAGGATTGGAAATACTTGAGCAGGTTGCAGGTAATATCGACGGCTTCTGCTCGGGAATCGGTACCGGCGGAACAATAACAGGTATAGGCGAAGTGCTTAAAGCACAGAATCCCGACATAACAATCTGGGCGGTTGAGCCGGAAAATGCTGCAATTCTTGCCGGCGGTACGGTAGGAACTCATAATCAAATGGGAATAGGGGACGGCATAATCCCCGATATTCTCAATCAGAATATTTATGAGGATATTTGTATCATTACAGATGAAGAAGCAATCGAGACTTCAAAGGATCTTGCACGCCTTGAGGGACTTATGTGCGGAATAAGCAGCGGTACAAATGTTGCCGCAGCCAAAAAGCTTGCCAAAAAGCTCGGCAAAGGCAAGACAGTTGTAACTGTATTGCCTGATACAGCAGAAAGATATTTTTCAACTCCATTATTTGATAACGATTGATTTATTATGATTATAAAAGTACCTTATTACTATAAAAATTTCAAATGTATTGCCGGAGACTGCCCCGATTCCTGCTGTCAGGGATGGGAGGTTGACGCTGACGAAGCCTCGCTCCGATATTACAGAACGTTGACATGTGATATTAAAAACAAAATTGACTCTGTTCTCGATAAAGATGAATTTGGAAATACAATTTTTAAGCTTGCAGACGGAAAGCGCTGCCCATTCCTGAATGACGATAATCTCTGTGATATGTATATTGCAATCGGCGGTGAACATACTCCGTATACCTGCAAAACCTTTCCGCGTTTTATAAATGATTTCGGCAGTACGAGGGAAATGGGAATTTCCTTTTCCTGTCCTGTTGCAAGTGATATAATCTTTGAACTTACTCAGCCGTTTTCCCTCGTGAGTGAAATGAACGATGAACCGCCGCAGCTTAATGAAATTGATGCGCAGACTTATTTCTATCTTATCAAAGCAAGGGAAAAGGCATTTTCAATAGTCGAGGATAAAAATATCCCTGTAGGTCAAAGGCTTGTAAATCTTCTTGATTACGGCGTTCAGCTTCAGAAGAACCTTGATGATTATAATGAAGGCGGGGATAATATCGATTTTTTTGATGTATTCAGGAATCCTGAATTAATTAATTCGGAGTGGACAGATAAGATAGATAATGCTAAAATCCAGCCTGTCTCCGATGAAAACTTTAATCAGAATATCGCATCATATTTTATATTCAGATATTTTCTTAATGCCGTGTTTGATTATGATGTTTTGTCAAAAATTAAAATGGCCGTTATAGGCGTCCTTATCGTTACATATTTCGGTGAGGATAGCTGGACAATTCACCTTTGGAGCAAAGAAACCGAACATTCTCAGTATAATATGGACAGGTATAAAAAACTCCTTATTAAAGCCGACTGCCTGTCAGTAGATGAATTAAAGAAAAGATTGAATTATTAATAGTCATATATAAGTAAGGCACTGCAATTAAATGCAGTGCCTTTAACCTTATTATTTACTCAATTTGCATATTTCATTATAAATGCGTTCGCAGTTTTTATTGTCGTGATAAGCATAAAAGTTTTCAATACGATTTTTATATTCATCATCAAGCTTACAGCCATTCATAATTGCCTTAATGAGCGTTTCCATTATCTGCTCATATGTTTCACATACAGGACCGAATCCGTCACGCTTATATTCAAAATAACCTTCATCATAAACTTGACCTTTATAAAAATCCTCTCTGTCAAACTGAGCGTAAATTACAGGCTTCTGTAAGTAACAGAAATCAAAAAATGTACTTGAATAGTCAGTAATCATCAATGCACTTTCAGTAAACAATGACTGATAATCGACTGTACCGCTGACTATGCTGAAAACATCATTTCCGTTATAGTCAACTGTCTGCTTAGAGTGGATAGGATGAAGACAGAATTTGCCTGTGTATCCGTGTTTTTTCATAGCCTTGAGTAACTTTTCATCATTAATCAGATTGTTGAAAAATTTGAAATATTCTGTCTCATTGAATTTATCATAATAAACACTGTTGGTGTCCTTATCATAACTTTCGCTTATCGACCTTCTCCATGTCGGCATAACCAGAATTTGCTTTTTCAAATTACTCTTTTTATCATATAATCTGTCAAAGCGTGAAAAACCCGTAAGTACTACCTTGCTTTCATCAAGACCGTAAGCGCCGTTTATAATAGATTGCTGTTCAGGTTTGGCGGCAGTAATGAATAAGTCAATTTTCTTATTCTTCTTTTGCAGCCATTTTGATAAATTATCTTTTGTTATACCATGCTGTAAAAATATAAAGTTGAAAGTGCATAAATCTCTGATATACAGGTTGTTTTCTTTAGAATAAGCATTGAGTATAAACTCATTTGCCTGTGATGAAATCACATTGTCGGCAAGAAGAAAATGCAGCTTATATTTCAGTGTGTTAAAATACACAACCTTTCCGAATTGTTTCATTCGCTTTGCATCAGGACAGCCCTTATTTATAACAAATTCATAATGAATATTTTCAGGGCTTATCTCTGCTAAATACCTGAAAAATGCTTCGCCGTTATCGTTGGCAACAGTCGGGCGGTCACTGACAATCCATAATTCTTTTCTTTTAAAGCACCTTGCAATATGATACAGGATTCTAATCAACATCATATTTTTCTGCTTGTCCAAAAACAACCATTTTAAATATTTAAGTTCAAGTTTAAGGTGAGTTTTTCTCATGTTTGCCGGTTTAAAAAATTTTATTCCTTTTTCTGTTGCAAACATAATATAATCATCAAATATCTTATATGCAGCACTGCACAGCTTAGTATTGAGCATTCGCCTGCCGCCGCAGGAGATACCCATATTGCACTTGAATTTGCCAAAATATAATCTCGTGTATATCCATCTGACCCTTTTTTCGTTAAACTCATCATCAAAAGGGATTAAAACAGAAAAATGATAAAATCTGCAAATCTCACCATACATACTCTTTTCAGTGATGTGCGGATAATTTTCAAGCTTGACCGTGTATTCTTTTCCGGCAAAAGTAATAACAAAGCCTGTCGTACAGTCAGCGTCAATAATCCACTTTTTTATTAATCCTTCAATAAGAATATTTTTTCCTTTATGCTCAATATTGTATATCTGGCAGTTATTTGTATTCTTTGGTACATTTGCCATAAGAATATTGCCGAAATAAATCTTTTTTGATTTTTGGTTGTATGTTAATTTTGACTTTAATATATTTTCACCGTATTTAAGCTGGAGCATTGCCTGCTTTTTATAAAATGACCTGTGTATTATGTTTTTCAGAATACAATAGTCATCAACATATGAAAGAACTTTTGATAAGTCCCTGCAGTAGCTGTCATACTCCTCCTGCGTCAATACAGACGGCTTCCCATTTTTTACACGCCAGCCGATATCATAAACGAGGAGATACTGTATATATGGAATAACATTTCCGTATATCTCGATGGATTTACTGATTAAAGAATTATAAAATTTTTCTACCGTTTCACTGTAAAAAATAATATTATTTTCCTTTGTCTGAATAGCAGAGGTCTTTGCAAGGCGCTTTCTGTAATTGTGCTGGGTGTCGGACATAGCGGCATATCTTCCGGCTTTCAGAATTAGAGTGTTCAGATATAATGCGTCTTCACCAAATACCACATTCTCATCAAAACGGATTGTTTTAGCAAAAGCCGTTTTAATAAAAGATGAGGTTATGTGCAGATGTATTGAATTATGCTCCTCCTTATCATGAATATTGACAATACGGTTTTCAGTAAATTTATGACTGAGCGGATGAAAATCATTTGACGCTTCAAAAAATTTCATCTTGCAGCATAGGATTTCAATATCGGAATTTTCTGCAATAAAATTATGAATGTTCTGAAATGCATCCGGCTCCCATGTGTCATCGGAATCAAGGAAATTTATATACCTGCCTGTCGCATACTGCATACCAGCATTTCTAGCAGAGCTTACACCGTTGTTATTCTGATTAACATAGATTATATTTTCAGGATATATTTCTTTGTATTTCAAGCAGATTCTCTCACTGCTGTCAGGTGATCCGTCATTAACTAATATTATCTGAATATGCTTTTTAAATTCGTATGTTTGGTTTATTACCGAAAGTAATGTTTCCTCCAGATAGCTTTCAACATTATAAATCGGAATAACAACAGAAAATTCAAAATCCTTGCTGCTTTTATTCATTTATTTTCTCCTCATTATTGTGCAGTTTGATATGCTTGCACAATGAACAATTCATATTAATATAAAAAATCCCGTAAATAATATCATATCAGCATTTTGTGAACCGATATGATATTTATTTATCTATATATTCTTTTAATTCTCGGGTTAACCATAAGAGGTGATATGTCAGCGCTTGCCGTGTCTCCGATTTTTACATCACTTGCCGTGATATCCACGGCTGTATGGCTGAGGCCGATTTCACCGAGCACATTGTACTCTTTGCCATTTATATTAACAGATAAATGCTTTTTTTTCAAATATCTCTTTAGCTGCGAAAAAACAGAGTGCAGGTCTGCCTTTTCTTGTTCCTTGGTCAGACCGAAGCCGTCATAATGACCCATAGGTATTATGGCAATTTTTGTTTCTCTCTTTGTCTTATACTGTCCGTTGTATCCGATTGAATAACCTGCCGGAACAGTCTTTATTTCAATGACGTCTGCCTCAAGTGAGCCGAGTCTGTTCAGATTTGTTATATTCCTTGTTATAACCCGCCCCGTGAATGCAGAGCCTATCCTTACACTGTCAAGCGCAACATCATCAACATTCAGCAAAGCAGGGGAGTTTGCTGCGTGAAGAATGCCTGTTTCCTTACCTGCCGTTTTTATCTGATTCATCGTGTCCTTGAATAGCTGTAGCTGTGCCTTAGTCAGTTCAACATTTGTAAATGCCGATGAAAAGTGAGTGTATGCGCCTGTGAATTTCAGATTTTTAAAATCATAGCATCTTATTGCGTCCTCAACTTCACTCGGCATAAACCCATATCTGCCCATTCCTGTGTCGATTTTAAGATTGCATTTTGTTATAACGCCGAGCTTTTCCGACACTCTGTCCATTACCTCAGCACTTTTGACTGAGCCGATTGTAGCAGTTGAATTTGATGAGGCAATCTTTTCTGCCTCAGCTTCAATACAGGTTGATCGCATAACGAGTATATCCCTGCTGCCGACAACCTCTCTCAGTTCATCAAGGTCATCAACCTCTGTAACGGCAAAGACTTCAATCCCTTTCTCAATCAGCACGGACGACAGCTCCTTTATTCCGAAACCGTATCCGTTTCCCTTGACAACTGCAATTATGGGAACGCCTGCTTTTTCTTTTATTATATCAATATTCTCTTCAAGTAATTTTTTATCAATAACATATCTGCTCATTGTCTTACCTATTCAATACCTTTGCCGCAATATTATAAAGCTTATAAACCGGCTTGTTGATTACATAGTCAAATTCACCGACAAATTCTTTCATATATCCGCCGAAGCCGTGCTTGAATCTCCATAGTCCGTAATGAGGATTGTCAGGATTCTGACAGTCGCCTGAAATTCCGCCAAAGTCATAAACCTTGCAGTTGCATTCCAACCCCCACTGTATCATTGCCCACTGCAGCGCATAATTAGGATATACATTTCTGTGCACATTTGATGAGGCGCCGTATTGGTATTTCATAACATTCTGACCCCACTTGATTGCAATCGTTCCTGCAATAGCCTGTCCGTTATAATACGCCATATAAAGCCTTGCGTCATCTGTCATACAGTCAAGAATCTTTTCAAAATATTCCTTGGGCCTTGTTGAAAATCCGTCGCGCTCTCCTGTCTCACTCATAATTCTGACAAAGTCGTCAAGCGCATCTTTTCCGCAGATTTTTACCTCAACGCCCTTTTTCGTTGCTTTCCTTATTCTGTTTCTGTAATCCGATTTGAAGGTTAACATCAATTCGTCTTCACTCATATTGTTATAATCAAAGCAATACACAAATCTCGGCTGAACATTCTCAAAATCCATACATCCGGGATTAAGTTCAATAAAGCCTTTTTTTACCAAATGATTCTTAAATTCCTTATTTTCAATAACAATCTCCGGATCGATTTTAAGGCAGTATGCTTTATATTCACTGCCGATTTCAAGCAGCGCGTCAAATAATTTGTCAAAGGTGACAAAATCATTTTCATCACATACAAAGCCACGGCAGCAGTACATAAGTGAATTTTTGATTATTGGGATAGACCTGATTAAGACAGATGCAGAGCCTTTTATATTTCCATTTTCGTCCTTGAGCATTACTGCTTCAAATTTCCATGCATCTTTAACACCCGCCCACTTAGATGAGTGCTGGAATAATCCCTTTGGGTGTTTTTTGATAAAATTTTCATATTCGTCTATATTATCTTTATTTACTCTAACTATCATTTTAAACTCCGATTTCATTAATATTACATTTATTATTATAGCAAAATCGTTAATACTTGTCTATATTGACTTTTATTATTATTTAGTTTAAAATTAAAATATAGTCTATAGTCTATGTAAGGAGTATTATTTTATGTCTAAATTCAGATGGGAAAATCCGTCAATTATCAAAATTAATAAAGAAGACGGTCATGCACTTATGCTTCCTTTTGATGATGAAGAGTCTGCACTCTCAGGGCAGGAAAGCATATATAAGCAATCACTTAACGGAAAGTGGCAGTTCCATTGGCAGAGGGGGCTTAAAGACCAACCTGATGATTTTGAAACACCTTCGTTTGACGCGTCCTCATGGGATGAAATAACTGTGCCGTCAGTATGGCAGACAGAGGGTTATTCTGTTCCGTATTACTATGCAAGCACTTTCCCAAAAGCAATAAGCAGAAAAAAATCAAAAATTCCTTCAATTAACCATAATATGCAGGAAATCGGATTTTATAGGAAATCATTTTTACTTGATGACGCCTTTGACTCAAGGGAAGTTTTTCTTCATTTCGGTGCTGCAAAATCTGCTCTTGAAGTCTATGTAAACGGTACTTTTGTCGGTTATTCACAGGGTTCTATGACACCTCACGAATTTAATGTAACAAAGCATCTGCAAAAGGGTGAGAATTTAATTTGCGTTAAGCTTTACCGTTATTGTGACGGTACATATCTCGAAGACCAGGATATGTGGTGGCTTTGCGGAATTTATCGTGAGGTTTATCTCTATGCCGAAAGTAAACTCTGTCTGCGTGATTTCTATTTTAAAACAGACTTTGATGTTGATTATAAGGATTCAGATGTCAGCCTTGATGTTTATGTTGAGAATTATGACAAGGTTGAGGGCAAGGCAGAACTTTCAGCAAAGCTTATTTCAGATACGGGAAAGGAAATACCCATCGCAACTGAGGAAAGAGAACTCACCGGCATTAAGGAAAAGTTTTCTTTCAAAACAAAAGTAAAATCACCAAAGAAATGGTCAGCTGAAAAACCTAATCTCTATACTCTTGTTATGACCTTGTCTCTTGATGGAAAGACCGCTGCGGTCAAGACTTATCAGGTCGGCTTCAAGAAGGTTGAAATAAAAGGAGAAAAAATATACTTCAACGGTATGCCTCTTATGGTAAGAGGTGTTAACCGCCACGATTTTGACTGTGACCACGGCTGGGCGGTTCCCAAGTTCAGATATACAGAGGATCTTGATATTATGAAACAGAATAATATCAATGCAATTCGTACTTCGCATTATCCTGATGATCCGTATTTCTATGAAATGTGTAATAAATACGGCTTTTATGTTATGGATGAATGTGAGGTTGAAACTCACGGTGTAAGAAGAAAGGGCGTTCCCGGTTCAAATCCTGTGTGGACTGACGCAGTAGTTGACAGAATGGAAAGAATGGTTCTGCGGGACAGGAATAATCCTTGTATCTTTATGTGGTCACTCGGAAATGAGGCAGGCGACGGCAGTAACTTTATGTGTATGAAAGAGGCTGCACTCAAACTGGATGATTCAAGACAGTTCCATTATGAAGGCGACTTTGATTTAACAAAGAGTGATGTTATTTCCCGTATGTACCCGACAGCGGATATTATGGAAAAATTGGGAAATAAACAGGAGATAACCATTTCTCTTTATGATAATATAGCTAACCAGCTTGCAGCTGACAGTAAGCCCATAAAGTCTGAAATGTATGACGGCAAACCGATTTTGCTTTGTGAGTATGCTCATTCAATGGAAAATTCACTCGGTAATTTCCAGGAATATATTGATGATTTTGAAAAGTATGACAATATGTGCGGCGGCTTTATTTGGGACTTTGTTGACCAGTCACTCAGAGTGGAAGAAGACGGAGTGGAAAAATATCTTTACGGCATTGACTTTGAGGGTAAAGAGCCAAAGCCTCTTATTGATATTCCCAATACTACTGCAATGACAGGCTCAAACAGAGCTTTATGTGCAAATGGAATTATTGGTGCAGACCGTAAGCCTCACCCTCAGATTACTCAGGTAAAAAAAGGTTATCAGCAAATTAAGACGGAAGCGTTTGATGTTAAAATAGGAAAGTTCAGAGTTAAAAATAAATTCCTTTTCACTGACATCTCTGCTTATAAATGTAAATGGCAGCTCAAGGCAGAAGGAGAACTTATTGACTCAGGTGAACTTGATAAGGTAGAATGTGATCCGCTTTCGGAAACATTTATTACTATTCCTTATTCATACGATAATATTCCGACAGATAAGGAAGTTGTTTTAACAATTTCTTTCTTCACTAAAAAGAAGACTCTCGGACTTAAATCAAATTATGAGATTGCATGGGATCAATTTATTATCAATGAGATTCCTCAGCCTGCCGCACCTGTTGAAGACGGCGATTTATCCTTTACAGTAAAGGGAAAGCGCGTTAATATCGAAAATGATAATCTTAAGGTGGTTGTTGATAACGGCAAAATTACAAGCTATGTCATTGACGGCAAGGAAATGCTTTTAGGTCCGGTTATGCCTAACTATTTCAGAGCACTTACCGATAATGATATAGATTTCCTCAACTTTACTCCGCAGTGGACAAAATTCCATCCTTTTTACAGATGGCAGAGAGCTACCAAGAATACCTCTGCAATCAAGGTTGAAGCAAAAGCCGGCGAGGATAATTGCGTTGAGATTCATATTGCGTTCAGCACATCCGGACTTAAGAATTCTGTTGCAACATATAAGATTTATCCAAGCGGAAGAATTTATATATATCATTCTGCAACGCCAACCTCGAAAATGCTCAAGTTCGGTTATCAGATGACACTTGATAAGGATATGGAATATGTCAGCTGGTACGGAAGAGGACCTGTTCCGACCTATTGTGACAGAAAAACAGGGGCTAAAATAGATAAATATTCATCAACTGTTACAGATCTTGAATACCGCTATATGCGCCCTCAGGAGTCGTCAAACAGAACTGATGTCCGTTATCTGACAATTACCGATAAAAAGGGCAGGGGTTTCAAAATAACCTCCTATTTTGATACTCCGTTAAATTTCTCTGCTTATCATTACACTACCGACGGGCTTGAAAAGGCAACTCATATCTATAATATCCCGTATGCCGATATTACTACACTTAACATTGACCATATGCTTTGCGGTGTCGGCGGAGATTTACCCGGTCAGGCGTATGTGCGTGAACCGTATATTATGAAAAAAGGAGTTAAGCAGGCTTATTCATTTGTTATTGAGCCTGTAAAATAGAGTGTATGAAAAGAGTATTTGCATTTATTGGATTTACTGTTGCAATCACTCTTATACTGCTCAATATACTCTCTTATTCATTAGTTAAATATATTTTAATACTTGCAGTGGCACTTTTTACAGTGTCACTGTTTATTAAACCTGTAAGGCATGGAAAGGTTATTCCTATCGTTATGATAAGCGTGATTTTTGCGTGCCTTATATTTATTACTAATTATTCATTGTCTTATTATCCGGTTTCCTGTCTTGGAGGGCAGACAGCAAATATATCATTTGAGATTATTGATTTGCCCTGCGTTAAGACAGACGGTACTTATTCTTATACTGTCAATGTCACAAGCGTCGATATCATGAATGCTCCTCATAATTTCAAACTGAAAATTAATTGCGAAAATCCTATCAGTGCAGAAGGGTTTCAGACCGTCAATGCTTTAGTAATTCTTAATAAATTTGCCGATAACGGCTTTGATTCCTATGGCTGTTTTAGTGACGGAATTTATCTTTCCGCAAAACTGCTTTCATATGATGTAACAGGAAATATTAATCATTGTTTAGGCTATTATCTTTTACAGCTTCGCATATATGTAAACAGAATTCTTGCTAATAATCTTAATAGTGAAGTTTTCCCTCTTGCTGTTTCGGTATTCACAGGTAATAAAAACTATTTAAGCAGCGTGGTTATATCTGATTTTAAAATCTGCGGTATCTCTCATATTATTGCCGTATCAGGTCTGCATACGTCGATAATATGTATGGGCATATATTATTTGCTCAAATTCCTGAATGCGCCAAAACTTTATAACTCAATTGTATCCTTGTTTGTATTGTTTATATATTCAGGACTTGCAAATTTTTCAAAATCAGTTATCCGCAGTGCAATAATGATGACCGTTATAATTCTGTCAGAGCTAATAAATAAAAAGGCTGATACCCTTAATTCTCTCGGCACTGCCGTCTTTATTATATGCCTTAATCCGTATGCGGTAACCGATATCAGTGCGCTGCTGACTGTAACGGCAGTTATAGGAATTGTTGTTGTCAAAAAGGCAATTGATAAAGAATATTATCCCAAGCGGAAAATCACAAAATATTTTTATGATACGCTAACGGTCAGTGCATCTGTCCTATTGACAACATTTCCTGTAATGTGGCTCTATTTCGGCAGTGTGAGTATTGTCGGAGTGTTCCTGAATATAATTATTATTCCACTTCTTGAGCTTGCATTGATATCAATATTTATTCTTTGTATGTTCAGCGGTATTCCTTTTCTTGCTTTTATTCCAAAGGCTATTGCCGGCTTTACGCTGAAGTTAATTTTATTAATATCCCATTTCTGTGCAGAGCATTTTTCATTTCTTTTATTTGATGTAAGTGATGTTATTTTCGGTATTGCAGCAGCAGGAATTATTCTCTTTCTTGCAATATCAGTGCTTATAATCGGAAAAGTAAAAATTAAAATTGCATTACCGTTTGTTTTTGCTGTTATGCTGCTGTCATCTGTATTATGTATTTATCAAAAGGAGAATAATGTCTGCCTTTATATCGACTCCGGCGGTGCGGTTTTTGCGTATGATAAAGAGACTTTTGTTGCAATCGGAATTGATGACAAGAACGATAAATATATCTATGATCGGTTTGTTCAAAACAGACAGTATGATTTGATATATTGTATTGATAGTGCCTATATAAACAGTGATGATAAATACGGTCAGCTTTGTGAAAATATCGCTGTTGATAAGTCGAATGAAGATATTATTTTAACCGTTTGCGATAAAGTCTTTGAAATTTCAGAGGATTATGTTACAATAAATAATAATTCATATGTACGTGATATTAACGGCAAATATTCAATTGACTCCGATATTACGTTAATATTCACTTCAAAGGAGGGGTAACAGTGGCAATATTTTCTGAGAGGGAATTGAAGGAACAGATAAAATCAGGTGATTTTTCAAATGCTTATCTCATTTACGGCGAGGAAGGCTATCTTAAAGCTCATTATGTTTCCCTTATGATAAAGAAAATAGTTAATCCCACTTTTGAATCCTTCAATTTTCATAAGTTTGACGGGAATGATACTTCTCTTGATGATATATTAAAGGATGCCCAAATGCTGCCTATGATGAGCGAGTATAATTTTGTCCTTGTGCGTGATTATCCAATTGAAAAGTCAAAGTCTGAGCAGAGGCTTCTTTTTGATTTTCTTTCAGATATTCCCGAAAGTACAGTAATTGTATTTCTCTATGATTCGCTGGAGCCTGATGTTAAATCCGCCTCATTTAAAAAAATTATTACCGCCTTTGATAACAATGGATGTGTCGTTAATCTTGAAAAGAGAAGTGAGAGTGATGTAGCAAAGCTCCTTGTTTCAGGTGCAAAAAAAAGAGGCTCTTTGCTTGATATAAATAATGCAAAATATCTTATTTCCGTTGCAGGAAATGATATGAAAATTCTTCTTAATGAGCTTGATAAGCTGTCATATTTCTCCCAGGGTAAAGAAATTACAAAGGATATTATTGATAATATGGCGTCAAAGTGCCTTCAGGCTCGAGTTTATGATTTGTCTAAGGCAGTTGTTGCAGGCAATGCTGATAAGGCATATGAGGTTATTGATACACTCTTTGGTATGAAAGAGGATCCGATTCTTATTCTCGCGGTTATCGGCGGTGTTTACGTTGATATGTACCGAGTGAAATGTGCAAAGTCAGCAGGCTATTCCTACAGCGATGTTGCAAAGCATTATAATTATAAGGGCAGGGAATTTGCCCTGCGTAATGCCTCAAGAGATTGCCGGAACCTTACCGAGGAATATCTCAGGAAATCTCTTGATGTAATAATTGATACAGATCTCAAGCTGAAAAGCACAGCAACAGATAAGAAGCTCTTGCTTGAGGAACTTATCGCCAAATTAATTTTAATTGCAAGGGGCGTTTCCTATGCTTAAGATTAAAGAGGCAGTTATTGTTGAGGGAAAATATGATAAGCTTAAGCTTTCAAATATTCTTGATACTTTAATAATAGAAACAAACGGATTTGGAATCTATAATAATAAAGAAAAAATTAAGTTCATAAAAAAGCTTGCTCTTCAAAGAGGTATTATAGTTTTGACCGATTCAGACCACAGCGGATTTCAAATCAGGAATTTTATTTCAGCCGGTATACCAAAGGAATGTGTCAGGCATATTTATATTCCCGATATTTTCGGAAAGGAAAAGCGCAAGGACAAGTCATCAAAGGAAGGGAAGCTCGGTGTTGAGGGAATGAGCGAAGAATTACTGCTGAGCCTTTTTGAAAGTAATAATATCATATCAAACGCCGTAACTAATGATGATTCGGTTACGAACCTTGATTTGTATGACTTAGGTTTTTCAGGTACTTTGAATGCAAAGACAAATAAAAAGAGACTCCTAAAAGCTATGGATCTCCCTGAATTTCTTTCAACAAATTCTCTGTTATCGTACATAAATTCCTCTATGACGAAGGATGATTTTCTTTTAATTGCAGAGAAAATATCCGGAATCAAATCAAAATAGAATAAAAAGACATATAAAAGCCACAGCGCCTTATTCAATTAAAAGACGCTGTGGCGTATGTTTTTTATTATTTAATTGTGTTCATAAATCTGATGAATTGTTCTTTACCTTTTTCGCTGCGCTTGAATACACCGCATTGCTCAAGTATAGCAGTGAACACAATACCGATTTCCTTTTTTAGTATATTCTTGCAGTTGTCTTCAGTGATCTCATACTTTGCTTTAATCATATCTGCCCAGTCTTTGTGCTTTGCAATTCTTTCATCAGCAGAAATATCCATGCCGTTGAGTAATGCATCACTGAGCAGCTCCATTTCACCCTTCAGTCGTGACGGAAGAACGGCAAGACCCATAACCTCAATCAGACCAATGTTCTCTTTCTTGATATGATGATATTCTTTGTGCGGATGATAATATCCGTCAGGGTATTCATCGGTAGTAATATTATTTCTCAATACCAAATCAAGCTCATACGCACCCTCATTATATCGCGCAA
Source organism: uncultured Bacteroides sp. (assembly GCA_964528285.1). GTDB lineage: Bacteria > Bacillota > Clostridia > Oscillospirales > Acutalibacteraceae > Eubacterium_R. The sequence continues at coordinate 15,214 of CAZGRZ010000014.1, forward strand.
TAGGTGTGATTGTATTGTGAGGAGTACCGTCAGTTTCAGCAAAAATAAATGCCTCGTCATCTGTATATCCGCGCCATCCCGTCAGAATTTTATCTGCAAGAGCGCATATTCTTTCCGTATTGGCAGAGCGAAGACGGATAACAGACATCGGCCATTTTACAATTCCTGCCTCAATATCATTAAAGCCCTCAAATATAAACGGTGTTTCAATCTGAGCTTTTGCCATGGCAAAGGAATAGTTACCGCCCTGAAAATGTTCGTGAGTGAGAATTGAACCTCCGACTATCGGCAAGTCAGCATTTGAGCCGACAAAATAATGTGGAAACAGCTTTACAAAGTCAAACAGTTTTGTGAATACTGCTGAATTAATCTTCATTGGCGAATGCACTGAATTAAGTACAATACAATGCTCATTATAATATACATATGGGGAATACTGTAAAAACCAGTCGGAATTATCAATAGTAATCGGAATAATGCGGTGATTCTGTCTTGCCGGATGATTTATTCTTCCCGCATAGCCTTCATTCTCTTTACAGAGCTGGCATTTTGGATAAGTGCTCTGCTTCATAGTCAGTGCGGCTGCAATAGCCTTTGGATCTTTCTCAGGCTTTGAAAGATTGATTGTTATATCTATATCGCCGTATTGTGTCGGTGTGATCCATTTTATATCATTCTTGATTCTGTATTCTCTGATATAGTTACTTTTACGGCTGAGATTATAATAGTATTCAGTCGCAGCCTCAGGACTTTCTGAGTATTTATCATTGAATACCTTGATTACCTCTGAGGGTCTTGGGGTAAGCAATCCCATAATTTTTGTATCAAACAAGTCACGATATACGATTGAATCTTCACAAAGTTCGTTTTCACATGCGTAATCAAGTATACATTCAAGAATATCACTAAGCTCAGGAGAACCATTAACCTCAGTTTCCTCATATGAATCTATATGTAATGCCTCAAGTATTAGATTTGTTGTATATATTTTGTCTTCTCTTTCAATCAAATGTTCTCTTTCGGCATACTGAACCAATGCGGTAATTGATTCGTTTATTTTCATTTGCGTACTCCTTTTCTTAAAGCATAAATTAAATTATCGAAAAATATTATATCAATTTTGTCAGAATTATTCAATAGCGCACGGTATTTTTTAATATTTATTCATCTATTATAACAATCTGTGATTTTTCTTCAGTTCCGCAGGGGAGTGCTTTTTTGTATCCTAAATTATATAAGTCGGTGCATCTGCATTCAAGTTCATATAACCTTCTGCCCGCTTCATCCAGCTTTTTAATATCGCTGTGCCGGCTTATAACAGGTAATGCGGCGGATTCCTTCATTTTTGATAAAATTTCCCTGCCTTTTCTGTTAAATCCCAAAATCCTGATATAAGGAACATCTCGCGAGTATTCCCTTGTAATCCCCAGATATGATTTCAAAATAATACGCCTTATTCTTGAATGTGTGTATCTTTTTGTTTTAATCTTATTATAAATTTCATCAAGTGAAGAGGTCTCCCTGACAGCATTGACAATTCTGTTTTCAAGTCCTTCGCTGACATCTTCAATTTCAGTAAAGTCCTTTTCAGTCATTGTTCTCAGCTTTGACAGAATAGCTGTTTCACAGTTCTTCATTGTGCATATGTCATCATTATTTAATTTTTCTCTGATAGCGGATGCGCTATATTGTGTATCATCACTGTCATGACCCATGCCGATTCTCTTGACCGGTCTGAAATCAAGCGTTGTATTTATGATATATTCAATACCAAGTATATTATTAGGGGAATCAAGTATTTCATCGTTTATAACTTTTTTTCTTGCAGATGGGTAAGAAAGCCCGTTTTTCATTTCTGACTTAATCTCATTATATGAGCTCTTTATTTTTTCTGCAGCTTCAATTAATCTTTTTTTATCGTCACACTCTGCGCCGAAAGCAATACAGTCGGCTGCTCCTGTTTTTTCGAGCAGTTCGACGCCATACTTTGCAAAGCCTCCCGCTGACATTAAGGAATATGCGCATGGCAGTTCAATCACAAGGCTTGCACCATTTTTAATAGCTTTCTCAGTTCTTGTGAATTTGTCATAAACTGCAAATTCACCGCGCTGAACAAAATTGCCGCTCATAACGCAGATGATACCGTCAGAATATTCTCTGACAGTGTCCAATAAATACTTATGACCGCTGTGAAATGGGTTGAACTCGCAAATTATACCTGTTGTCATAAAAATGTTACCTAAAAATCCTTGACAATAATATATATTTTATATTATCATTATATTAAATAAATTATAATACTAATTAATATTACTAAAAATATACTGTAATTTCAATAGTTGGGGGAAATATTTTGAAAATTTTAGTTATTAACTGCGGCAGCTCATCACTTAAATATCAGTTAATGGATATGTCAGATGAGTCTGTTTTATGTAAAGGTGCCATTGAACGCATCGGTATGAAAATCAACGGCGGCGAGGAAAATGTTATCATCAATGTTGACGGTAAAAAGTTTACATATGATAAAGAACTGTTGGATCATACTGCTGCTTTTTATGAGGTTAAATATATTCTTTCTGAGGGTGAACATAAAGTAATTTCCTCTTTCAATGAAATTGATGCAATCGGTCATCGCTTTGTTCAAGGCGGAGATAAATATACCAAGAGCGTTCTCATTGATGAGGATGTTGTAAAAACCGTTGAGGAATTATCACCGCTTGCACCGCTTCACAATCCTGCAAATCTTCAGGGCTACAAAGCATGTCTTGAGGTTGTAGGCCCCGATGTTCCTCAGGTTGCTGTTTTTGATACTGCATTCCACAGCACAATGCCTGCTAAGGCTTATATGTATGCAGTGCCTTATGAGTATTATAAGAAATACGGTGTGCGCCGTTATGGCTTTCACGGAACATCTCATAAATTCGTTTCTCAGAGAGTTGCGGATAAAATGGGAAAAAATATCAAAGATTTAAAGATTATTACATGTCATCTCGGCAACGGCTCATCAATCGCTGCTGTTAAGCACGGCAGAGTTGTTGACACATCAATGGGCTTTACTCCGCTTGACGGTTTTATGATGGGCACACGTTCAGGCGGCGTTGACCCTTCGGTTGTAACCTTTATTATGAAAAAGCTTGACCTAACCCCCGATGAGATGGATAAGATTCTTAATAAAGAATCAGGTGTTAATGCCATTTCAGGTGTTTCATCTGATGACCGTGATATCTGTGCTGCTCAGACAGAGGGTAACGAGAGAGCAATTCTTGCTCATGAGATGCAAGCATATGAAATTGCAAAATATATCGGTTCATATATCGCAGCAATGAACGGTGTTGACGCTATTGTATTCACCGGCGGTATAGGTGAAAACGGTGTATGGCTTCGTTCAAAGATTTGTTCTTATCTCGGTTATATGGGCGTCCATATTAATGAAGCACTTAATCAGAAAACACAAAAAGGTGCTGAGGCAGAGCTTACTGATTCGACAGATAAAGTAAGAGTATTTATTCTTGCAACTGACGAAGAGCTTGCAATCGCCCGTGATACCGCTGAGATTGTTTCAAATTTAAAAAGATAGATTAATAATTAAGAAGGAGGAGTAGAAATGCCGGAGATCAAGTACGAAATCACAGAGCATATTGGAGTTATATCTGAGACTGCAAGAGGATGGACAAGAGAAGTTAATATGATTTCTTGGAACGGCCGTGAGCCGAAGATTGATGTTCGCGACTGGTCACCTGACCACTCAAAGATGAGCAAAGGTCTTACATTCACTGTTGAAGAAGCCAAAGAACTTACAAAACTTGTTGAAAAATTATGAGTTAACTTAATTTGAGGGCAGCATTACTGTTGCCCTTGAAATTTTGTTATTATGCGTGTTATGTGTAAGGATTTTTATTTTCTTACACTTATTAATAAATTATATTTTGCTTGTAAGTAAAATTTGAGGTATAAATTATGGAATGGACATCATTAAATGATTTAAGAGAAAAGTATCTTTCTTTCTTTGAAAGCAAGGGGCATCTCAGACTTAACAGCTTTTCCCTTATCCCTGACGGAGATAAAAGTCTTTTGCTGATTAATTCAGGCATGGCTCCTATGAAAAAATATTTTACGGGTGAGATTACACCGCCGAGGACTCGTGTAACCACATGTCAGAAATGTATACGTACTCCTGATATAGACAATGTCGGAAAAACTGCGCGCCACGGAACTTTTTTTGAAATGCTCGGTAACTTCTCATTCGGTGATTATTTCAAAAAGGAAGCAACTGCATGGGCGTGGGAGTTTTGCACAAAGGTTCTTGAAATGCCTGTCGACAAGCTTTATATCACTATCTACGAAAATGATGATGAAGCGTTTGACATATGGACAAAGCAAAACGGCGTTGACCCGTCTCACATTGTCCGTCTCGGCAAAGAAGATAATTTTTGGGAACACGGCTCTGGTCCGTGCGGTCCTTGTTCTGAAATTCATTTTGACAGAGGTGAAAAATACGGCTGTGGAAAACCTGATTGCGGACCCGGCTGTGATTGTGACAGATATGTTGAATTTTGGAACAATGTATTCACTCAATTTTATAACGATGGTAATGATAACTATACTCCGCTTGCTCATCCTAATATTGATACGGGTATGGGACTTGAAAGACTTGCCTGTATTATGCAGAATGTCGATAATATTTTTGAGGTCGATACCATTCAGAATATTATGAAAAAGATTTCTGATATCGCAGATGTAAAATATCATGAGGATAAAAATAAAGATATTTCACTGCGTGTAATAACTGACCATATCCGTTCAGCAACCTTTATGATCGGCGACGGCGTAATTCCTTCAAATACAGGCAGGGGATATGTCCTGCGCCGCCTTATCCGCCGTGCATGCCGTCATGGCAGACTTTTAGGCGTCAATGAGCCTTTCCTATATAAAATCTGTGATACTGTCATAGAAGAAAATAAGACTGCTTACCCTGAGCTTATTGATAAGGCAGAAATCATTAAAAAGGTTGTTTATTCTGAAGAGGAATCCTTCGGTAAAACTATTGACGCGGGTCTTGCACTGCTTGATGAATATATTTCAAAATTGGACAGCAAAGTTTTCTCCGGCGATGATGCTTTCAAGCTTAATGACACATATGGCTTTCCGCTTGATTTAACTAAAGATATTCTCTCTGAAAAGGGAATTACTGTTGATGAGGACAGATTCAATGAGCTTTTAGCTAATCAAAAGGCAACTGCCCGTGCTGCGCGTAAGGATGCAGGTGCAGATGCTTGGAAGGATGAAAGCCTTAAGATTAATGTTGATAAGACAGAATTTACGGGTTATACGGACTTTATAAATTATGACTGTCAGATACTCGCAATAATTAATCGGAACGGTGAATTAGTTGAAATGCTCGCAACTGGCGAGCAGGGAACTGTCGTTCTTAATAAAACTCCGTTTTACGCCCGGTCAGGCGGTCAGGTCGGCGATACCGGTATTATTACGACAAATGGCGGAAATTCTTTTAGGGTAAATGATACTGTTAAAAATGCCGACGGAATTTATCTCCATACAGGCGTAACAGAGCAGGGAGTTTTTTCTATGAGCGCTGCTGAGGTGACGGCATCTGTTGATGAATCCCGCAGAAAAGCAATTATGCGTAATCATACTGCGGCGCATCTCCTTCAGGCAGCTCTAAGAGAGGTGCTTGGTACTCATGTTGAACAGGCCGGTCAGCTTGTTGATGATAAGGAAGTCCGTTTTGATTTTACTCATTTCAACCCTATGACTGAGGAACAAATCACGAAGGTCGAAGGTCTTGTTAATGAATTTATTTTCTCGGCTCAGCCTGTTACAATGCAGGAAATGCCTATTGAAGAAGCAAAAAAAATTGGTGCTATGATGCTCTTTGGTGAAAAATACGGTGATATTGTAAGAGTTGTTAAGGCAGGCAATTTTTCAACCGAATTTTGTGGCGGTACGCATGTTGCTGACAGCGGTCAGCTCGGTTTGTTTAAGATTATCAGTGAAGCTTCTGTTGCTGCCGGTGTCCGCCGTATTGTTGCGCTGACAGGTACTAACACTCTTAATTACCTTAATAACAGTGTAAACGCTGTTAAGACCGCTGCACATATTTTAAAGACAAATGACAGTGATATATGCTCACGAATTAATTTGATTGTTAATGAAAACAAGGAAAAGGAAAAAGAAATTCAACGCCTTAATGACGAATTGATAAAGCTCAAGAGTGCTGAGTTGTTCTCTAATCCGGAAAACATTGACGGACTTGATCTTTATACAGCAAAAGTTCAGGGAGCAACACCCGATGCACTTCGCTCCATGGGTGATGATATTAAGACTAAGGGCGATAATGTTGTTGCGCTTATTGCCGGAGTTAACGGCGATAAAGCAAATTTCGTTGCTGTATGCGGTAAAGAAGCTATATCCAAAGGAGTAAAGGCCGGTGACCTCGTTCGTGAAATTGCAAAGCTTGCAGGCGGCGGAGGAGGAGGAAGACCTGACTCCGCAATGGCAGGTGCAAAGGATTTGACAAGGCTTGACAAGGCTGTTTCAGCAGTTGCAGATACAGTTAAGTCAATGATTAAATAAGAAAGGTGTAAATTATTATGTGTATTTTTTGTGAAATAATTGCTGGCAACATTCCTTCGACTAAGGTATATGAAGATGATAACATACTCGCATTCAAGGATATAAACCCTGTTGCGCCCGTGCATATCATTGTTGTTCCCAAAGAGCATATTGAATCTGCCAATGATATTAATCATGATAACAGCAGATTAATTTCTGCTGTCTTTGAAAAAATACCTGAGATTGTAAAATCACAGGGCATTGATTCATACAGAGTCGTTAATAACTGCGGTGAAGACGCAGGTCAAACCGTAAAGCATATTCACTTTCATATCATCGGCGGAATTAAAATGGGAGAAAAAATATTATGAGTGAAGAATATTATACATTAAAAATTGCAGGCCTTGAACGTAAGCTTAAGAGGTTTGCTGTGTCAGACAGTCTTGATATTGCAGCATTCATTCTTTTTGGCGATGTTGAGCTAACACAGGCATGCGCAAATTCTCTTCTTGAGAAAGTACCTGATTTTGATTATATTGTTACTCCCGAAGCAAAATCAATTCCTCTTGCATATGAAATGAGCAGGATTTCAGGGAAAAAATATATCGTTGCCCGTAAGGGAGTAAAGGTATATATGGATAATCCCGTTTCATATACAGTAAGAAGTATAACAACGCAGAAGGAGCAGACGCTCTATCTCGGTCACGAGGACGGCGATTTACTAAAAGATAAAAAAGTACTTATCCTTGATGATGTAATTTCAACAGGTGAAAGCCTTAAGGCTGTTATCGGTCTTGTCAAGGAATTCGGCGGTAATATCGTTGCCTCCTGCGCTCCGCTTGCTGAGGGTGACGCTGCTGACAGGAATGATATTATTTTCCTTGAGAAATTACCTCTTTTCTTTAAATAATATATATCGGAATTTTTCGCCTGCAAGTGTGTAATAATACTTGTGGGTGATTTTTTATGCACAATGATAATAAAAAGGTAGTGATAGTCGGCGTCGGTATGGTTGGCATGAGCTATGCCTATGCGCTCTTGAATCAAAATATCTGTGATGAGCTGGTTCTCATTGATATCAATATCAATCGTGCAAAGGGTGAGGCAATGGACCTTTCTCACGGACTTCCTTTTGCTCCGAGCTCAATGAAAATCAAATCGGGTAATTATAATGAATGCGCCGACGCCGATATAGTTGCTATCTGTGCAGGCGCACCGCAGGCGGAAGGGGAGACGAGGAGAGACCTTTTACAGAAGAATTATAAAGTTTTCAAGTCAATTGTTGACCCGATTGTTTCAACCGGCTTTAACGGCGTTTTCCTGGTTGCATCAAATCCTGTGGATATTATGACGCATGTTGTCTACTGCCTTTCAGGCTTTCCTGCAAGTCGTGTTATGGGTACGGGTACAACACTTGACTCTGCAAGACTGCGACATATGATGAGTGACTATTTCAAGGTGAATCCGAGAAATGTCCACGCCTATGTTATCGGCGAGCATGGTGACAGTGAATTTGTCGCATGGAGTAATGCGGCAATCTCCGTGAATTCAATGACTGAACTTGAGCATAAATATCCTGATTTAATGACCGATATGAATCAGATCGCTGTTGAAGTAAAGCAGTCGGCATATGAAATTATCAATGCCAAGGGTGCAACCTATTATGGTATCGGAATGGTGCTTGCTCGACTTACCCGTGCTGTTCTGTTTGATGAAAACTCAATTTTTACTGTTTCAACCTATCTGAAAGGGGAGTACGGAGAAAAAGGAATTTTCGTCGGTGTCCCGTCTGTCGTCAACCGTAACGGCGTCAGAGAAATCTATCAAATGCAGCTCAATGAAAATGAAAAAAAGAAATTCCGATTATCCTGCAAAGTCTTAAAAGATATGAAAGAAGAGATAGGTATATAACCCATCTCTTTTCTTTTAAACGGAATATTAATTTTGCTCATCATTTTCCATTACATATGTACCATCAGCCATTACTGCAATCGCATAATTGCCAAACCTGTAATATCTTTTGATTGCATTTGTAAAGTTGAGATAATCACTGACGGTGTAATTCATTCCGTCAATTTTCCTTACCTTGTTATTGTCACAGCAGACATATACATTCCCTTCGTCATAACAGATATGCGTCGGATTGACAAATGTCTGTGCGTCAATGCCGCCGATTCTCAGATCAACCTTCATATTCTGGCAGGAATACCGTATAACACAGTTTTCACCGCTGCATATGCTCCAGAAGTATTTCCCCTCAAGTGCCATACAACTAATCGGCTTTTCGTGATAATCGAATGTTCCGCTCCATGTGATATCACCGTTTCTGTCAAATATTCCCGCCTCACCGTTGGGGTATATGGCGAGAACTCTCCTGTCATACAAAACCGACGCCTCGCACTGAACAAAATTGGGAATTATCTCACTTATTTTCTTAAAGTTTGTACCGAACTTTTTTAACAAATATGCACTCTTTGTTGATACATCAATGCTCTTATTAACAAAGTCAACAACGGAATATTGCACCTTGTACTGAGCAGGATTTGCAAGCGGTATTTTTTCAACTATAATTGCTGAAGTGTCACTGTACTTTATAATATCAACAATTTCCTTGTTCGTGATCAACTGCACGGTTATTCCTCCTTATCCGATAACGTATTTGTCAGGTAACCGAGAGTGAGCAGGCTGTCAGTAAGATGCACATTTTCAACAAGTACTTCAGGATGTGCCATAGCAATATCAAAGTTTGAAAAGTTCCAGAAGCTCTTTATTCCGACTTTTACAAGCAGGTCTGTAAGCTCCCTCATATCCGTCGAAGGAATACAGGTTACTGCGCATACCGGCTCATTGTCAATACAGAAATTTTCAAGATAATTAATATTTCTAACCGGTATTCCCTTAATCATATTACCGCACAGAGCCTCATTTTTATCGAATATTCCGATAAGCTTAAAGCCGCTGTTTTTTGAGAATATTTTGTTTGTTACCGCTTTTCCGAGATTACCTGCTCCGATCAGAATTGTTTTGATTTCATTGTTGACACAGAGAATTTCACCAATTTTGCTGTGCAGTTCCGGAACATTGTATCCGTACCCCTGCTGACCGAATCCGCCGAAGCAGTTGAAGTCATGCCTTATTTGTGACGCAGTAAGACCCATCCTCGCTGCAAGCTCCTTAGAGCTTATTCGTACAATTCCGTTTTCTTTCAGTGACTGAAGAAAACGATAATATCTTGGCAGTCTTTTTATAACTGATATTGAAATATCGTTTTTTGCCACAGTTATCTCTCCCTATTTTGTCATCTGGGTGATTGTTTCCATTACATAATCACCAAACTCACTGCATGTGCAGCCGTCACTTCTGCCGGTTATGGTCAGCTTCTTTTCTTCAAACATACATTTATCAAGTGCTGCCTCAAGTGCATTTGCCTGCTCTTGATATCCGATATGAGAAAGAAGCATAACAGACGCCCTGAGCATTGAACAAGGATCGGCATACTGACCTCTGCCTTCTTTAATCATTCTCGGTGCAGATCCGTGAATTGCCTCAAACATTGCATACTTTTTACCTATATTTGCTGAGCCCGCTGTACCGACACCGCCCTGAAATTCTGCCGCCTCATCAGTTATTATATCACCGTAAAGGTTCGGAAGAACAAAGACCTTGAAGTCTTTTCTTCTCATCGGGTCAATAAGCTTTGCTGTTGTAATATCAACATACCAGTCATCAGTAACGATGTCAGGATATTCCTTGCCGATATTTTGTGCGGTCTTAAGGAATTTACCGTCTGTTGTCTTTATGATATTTGCTTTTGTAATAATTGATACCTTGCCCTTGTTGTTCTTCTTTGCGTATTCATAAGCAAGGCGTGCAATTCTTTCACAACCCTCCTGAGTTGCAACAGTAAAGTCAACTGCAAGGTCATCTGTAATGTTAACACCGTTTGAGCCGACTGCATAGCCGCCCTCCGTATTTTCTCTGAAAAATGTCCAGTCAATGCCTTGCTCTGGAACCTTTACAGGTCTCATGTTTGCAAAAAGATCAAGCTCTTTTCTCATTGCAACATTTGCTGACTCAACATTCGGCCACGGATCTCCTGCTCTCGGTGTTGTTGTAGGACCTTTAAGGATAACATGACAGCTCTTGAGCTCTTTTAGCACGTCATCCGGGATTGCCTTATTGCATGCAGCTCTGTTTTCAATAGTAAGGCCGTCAATTTCCTTAAATACAATTTTGCCTTTTTCAACCTCATCCTTGAGTAAAAATGCAAGTACTCTTTCGCTTTCCTTGGTAATTACAGGACCGATTCCGTCACCGCCGCAGATACCGATAACAATTGTATCAAGCGCATCAAAGTCAGTGAATTCCTTGTCTCCCTTTATTTTTTTTGCACGTGCGAGCTGGGTTTCCATAAGTGAGCGGAATTTTTCAACTGCTTCGTCAATAATCTGTTTTTCATCTGCCATAATTAAATACCTCGTCTTATTTGTTCATTTCTCTTGTGTAATCAAGTAAGCCACCGCATACAAGCATGGCTCTTTGCCTGTCTGAAAGGTGAGATGAATCAAGCTCATATTCTTCAACCTTTGTTAAATTTTTAAGTATAACAGACTTATTATTTTTAACACAATCCTTTATGTTTGGAAGTGAAAGCTCATCAAGCTGGTCAATCTTGTCATAATCCTCTTCATTCTTAAATGTGAATGGAAGAATACCGGCGTTAACAAGATTTGCAACGTGAATTCTTGCAAATGACTTTGTTATAACTGCCTTAACGCCGAGATAAAGCGGAACAAGAGCAGCATGCTCTCTTGATGAGCCTTGTCCGTAATTTGAGCCGCCGATGATAATTCCTTTACCCTCTGCCTTGATTCTTTCAGGGAAGGTTTCATCACATACAGCAAAGCAATATTGTGAAAGGTGAGGAATATTTGAACGGTAAGGCAGGATTTTCGCACCAGCCGGCATAATATGATCTGTTGTTATATTATCACCGACCTTAAGTATTGCCTTTGCAGTTATTTCATCGGGAAGTGCTTCGGTCTCAGGGAACGGTTTGATGTTCGGACCGCGTACAACCTCAATATTCTTTGCCTCATCAGGAGCTGCCGGAGCTTCAATCATATTATCGTTTATTATAAATTTGTCCGGCATCTCAACAACAGGCGCTTCGCCAAGCTCTCTTGGATCGGTAAGATAACCGGTGAGTGCAGATGCAGCGGCAACCTCAGGTGAAACAAGATAAATTCCTGCGTCCTTTGTTCCTGATCGGCCTTCAAAGTTTCTGTTAAATGTTCTTAGTGATATACCTGCCGAATTCGGTGACTGTCCCATACCGATACAGGGACCGCACGCTGATTCAAGAATTCTTGCGCCTGCGCTTATCATATCTGAAAGCGCACCGTTGAGCGCAAGCATGTTGAGTACCTGTTTTGAGCCCGGTGCAATGCAGAGAGAGACTGAAGGGCTAATTGTCTTACCCTTTAGTATAGATGCAACCTTCATCATATCAACAAATGATGAATTAGTACATGAGCCGATTGCAACCTGGTCTACCTTGATCTTTCCGATTTCCTCAGTGGTTTTAACCTTGTCCGGCATATGAGGGCATGCAGCAAGAGGAGTAAGAGAACAAAGATCAATGTTGATAACTTCGTCGTAAACTGCGTCTTCATCAGGGAGAATTTCAGTCCAGTCATCTTCTCTTTCCTGTGCCCTGAGAAATGCAAGCGTGATTTCATCAGATGGAAATATTGATGTTGTTGCACCAAGCTCAGCGCCCATATTTGTAATTGTTGCTCTTTCCGGCACAGAAAGCGTTTTTACTCCTTCACCGCCGTATTCGATAATTTTTCCTACGCCGCCCTTAACACTCATAATTCTGAGTACTTCAAGAATAATATCCTTTGCTGAAACCCAAGGCTTCAGATAACCTGTGAGATTAATGCGCGTCATCTTCGGCATTGGGATATAATATGTTCCGCCGCCCATTGCAACAGCAACATCAAGACCGCCGGAACCCATAGCAAGCATACAAATGCCGCCGCCGGTCGGTGTATGGCTGTCAGATCCGATTAATGTTTTTCCCGGAATACCGAATCTTTCAAGATGCACCTGATGGCATATTCCGTTACCGGGACGGCTGAAATATATGCCGTGTTTCTTTGTAACGCTCTGTATATAACGGTGGTCGTCGGCATTTTCAAATCCTGTCTGTAGGGTGTTATGATCAATATAAGCAACTGATTTTTCAGTTTTAACTCTTTCAACACCCATTGCCTCAAACTCAAGATAAGCCATTGTACCGGTTGCATCCTGAGTCAGAGTCTGATCAATTTTAAGACCGATTTCAGTGCCGACAACCATTTTTCCTTCAACAAGGTGGGATTTAATAAGTTTTTGTGCTAACGTAAGTCCCATTGATAAAAAGTCCTCCTGATTGTTTATAATTTTAACAAAGTTTATTTTATTACAAAAGCAGTTTACTGTCAACGGATATTACAGAAATGTAATATTAAATAAACTTATTATTACTGATTTTAGTATATTTTGTTGAAATATTTATATTAGTATGTTAAAATATACATTATATTGTTTCTATTTGGGCATAAATAACATTGAGGTGTTTTTATGCTTAAATCAGATAATCAAGAGTTAAAACAAAATAATAATTATGCGCAAGAGGAAAACGGTAATCAGAACAGTGAGCCTGAGGTCAGCAGTACATCAGAGTTTGAGACAGGTTCAATTACAGTATCAAAAGATGGACATTTTATTCATTGCCTGACTATTATCGGTCAGATTGAGGGGCATTATATCCTGCCGAGCCAAAATAAAACAACAAAGTATGAGCACGTAATCCCACAGCTTGTTGCGATAGAAGAAAGTAAGGAAATCGAAGGACTGCTTATTATCCTTAATACCGTCGGAGGTGATGTTGAGGCAGGACTTGCTATTGCGGAACTGCTTTCAACAATGAAAACTCCTACTGCGTCACTCGTTCTTGGCGGCGGTCATTCAATCGGCGTCCCTCTTGCAGTCAGCTGTAAAAAGAGCTTTATTGTACCGAGTGCCACCATGACTGTGCATCCGGTAAGATTAAACGGTCTTGTTCTCGGTGTTCCGCAGACATTGTCTTACTTTGAAAAGATGCAGGACAGAATCGTTAATTTTGTTTCAAATAATTCTAAGATAAGTGATGCTGATTTTCGCCAATTAATGCTCAAAACCGGGGAGCTTGTTATGGATGTTGGTACGGTGCTTGATGGAGAAGGCGCGGTAAAAGCAGGCTTGATTGACGAAATGGGCGGGCTTTGCGATGCTCTTGATTTTTTGAATAAAACGATTGAGGAGAATAAAAAATGATTTTTTCTATTGTAAGTGAGAATGATATCTTTTATACTCCTCAAGCTGTCATAAGTAATCAGCGTTCAAGCAATCCGTTTGATTATATAAGATGCGGATATTTCATAGATAATGCTTCACTATTTGGAGGTGAGAATTATGTGGATTATAACAGCCATTTTCCAGGCAATAGGACAGGCTCTCACCTGGATATTGCCAATATCTGAAAGCGGACACAGTGCTGTTTTTCACGATTTTTCATATAGATTTACCAATGCCTGCTCAAAATTGACTGGCGTTATACATATCGGAATTGCAGTCGGAATAATAATTGCTCTGTATAAATTATTTTTCACTTTGTTTAAAAATTTTTTCGGCGGATGGAACGATTTGTTCCATAAAAGACTGGATGTTAATAAATCCTCAACACAAAGAAAATTTATGTTTATGACTATCCTTTCATTTGTGCCGATGATTTTTTATCTTATTCCTGCGGGGGAATACGGTAATGTTTATTCTCTTTTTCACCGAGTGTCTTATAACGGCAACCTGCTTGGTGAGGGACTATGTATGGCGCTGACAGGCGCTTTGATTATTACTGCGCTTGCTCTTAAAGATAAGAACACATCATTAAAAATTCCTCAATTTCTTCAGGCATTGATTATCGGTATAATCGCTTTTTTTGCCATACCTGTTTCAGGTTGCTCACTCGTTGCCGCCGTTCTTTTCGTTGGGATTCTTCTCGGTATGAGCGATAAAACTTCTCTCAGATATTCAATGGTTATGTCCGTAATGGTGCTGATTGTATCTGGAATTATTGAGATATGCGTCGGTGTAACGGGTATTTCAGCTGTTTCGGTAATTCTTGCACTTGTATTTTCTATTTTTACATCCTTTTTTGCAGTCAAACTTTTGATTTTCTTTATTAAGAAAAAAAGACTTAAGCTTTTTGCATTTTATGATATCGCTATCGGAGTTATCTGTTTTATAATCGGAATATTTGAAATTGTATTAAAATAACGGAGATACATAATGACAAATAAGAAAAATAATGCTAAAGGAAAACAGAATAAATCTAAGCCAAAAACAGCTTCCAAAGCGCAGAACTCTCACAGACAGGAGGATAAGCTGCGAATTACCGGAATTGTCATATTTGCTTTGTCTATAATCTTCTTCTGCCTTGCCATAATTACGGGCTCAGGTATTTGGACTGTGCTTCACAATGTCTATGTCGGTATATTCGGAATTTTTGCTTCTTGTGTTTTTCCACTGGTATCAATTGTTGTTATGCTGTATTACAGTTTAAATAACACTGAGCTTTCCAAGTTTATTGCCAAGAGTATTGAAACGGTTGTTATGGTTTTAATTATTTCAACCTTTGTTCATGTTGCTTTAAACAGCACAGGAGGGGATTTCAAAGAGGTAGTAATTGAAAGCTATGAAACCGCACCAATTTCTTTCAACGGCGGTTTTATCGGTGCTGTGTTCGGCTGGCTTTTACTTTCACTCGGCAAAGCACCGGCAATAATTCTTTCAGTAGTGCTGTTTCTCGTTGATTTTATGCTTCTGACAGGTATAACCGTTGCTCAATTCTTTTCCGGTGCTGCAAAGCCTGCTAAGGCTACATATGAAAAGGTTGCTCCTGCAATTAATGAGCGCAGAGAACGCAGACGAATGAATAAAGAGAACATTGATGTTCCTCTTGATATTGAACCGCCGGACGAGGAAAAAAAGGTCAGCAGGAAAAAGACGAAAAAAGAGATATTTGACCCTGATGATGAAACCTCAGTACCAAAAGATATTATTGATGAAATTAATGCTGCAACCGCAAGAAACAAAAAAGAGCGGGAAGGTAACGGTATACAGAAAAAGGAAAAGTCAATTGATGAAATAGTTGAGAATGTCTCAAAGAAAACAGATAATACAAAGGGAGAAGAATTTATCGTTTCCAAGGCTTCTATGGAGGCGAGGGTGAATGATTATAAACTGCCTGATGTTAACATTCTCAAAAAAGCATCTAAAAAGTCAACCAAGGATATCAGCGGAGAGCTGAAAGAAAATGCACAGATGCTTATAGAAACATTACATTCCTTCAATGTTGATGCAACAATAACAGATATTTCACGAGGTCCGACTGTAACACGATATGAGCTTAAACCGGCAGCAGGAATCAGAATTTCAAAAATAACCAATCTTGCAGATGATATTGCTCTTAACCTTGCTGCAACTCATGTGCGTATTGAAGCACCTATTCCGGGCAAAGCAGCAGTCGGTATCGAAGTGCCGAATACAGTAAAGCATTCCGTATCAATGCGCGAGCTTATTGATACTCCTGAATTTAATCAGCAAAACTCACTTCTTTCAGCAGGTCTCGGTAAGGATATTGCAGGTAAATGTGTTTATTGTGATATTTCAAAAATGCCCCATCTCCTTGTTGCGGGAACAACAGGCTCAGGTAAATCCGTCTGTATGAATTCAATTATCACTTCAATTTTATACAGAGCAAAGCCCGATGAGGTAAAATTTCTTATGATTGACCCCAAGAAGGTTGAATTTTCAAAGTATGCCGGAATACCGCACCTTCTTGTACCTGTTGTAACTGACCCAAGAAAAGCAGCTGGCGCTCTTGGCTGGGCAGTTTCCGAAATGCTGCAAAGATACCAGCGCCTTTCACAGGTCGGTGTACGTGATATTGAAGGATATAATAAATATGTCAGCAAGCAAGATAATATGGAATTTATGCCCAAAATTGTAATTTTCATTGATGAATTTGCAGATTTGATGATGGCAGCACCAAAAGAGGTTGAGGATTCCGTATGCCGGCTTGCACAGATGGCGCGTGCAGTAGGTATGCACCTTGTTATTGCGACTCAGCGTCCATCAGTTGATGTTATAACGGGGCTTATTAAAGCAAATATTTCTTCTCGTATAGCATTGACTGTTTCATCCCAGATTGACTCGCGAACAATCCTTGATGCCTCAGGTGCAGAAAAGCTTTTGGGACACGGTGATATGCTTTATTCACCTATCGGGGCAACAAAACCTGTTCGTGTTCAGGGCTGCTTCATTTCAGATGATGAGGTTGAGCAGCTGTGCGATTTTGTTAAAAATCAAAGCGGAAGTCAATATGATGAAAGTATTGCTAAGGAAATTGAGGCAAAAGCCGTTCAGGATAAAAAATCATCACCGTTTGAGGATGACGGTGATGCAGAGCAGCTTGATGCCTTGTTTGAAAAAGCAGTTGATATCGTACTTGAAACCGGCACTGCCTCAACTTCATTCTTACAGCGTAAGCTTTCCGTAGGTTATGCCCGCGGCGCAAAGATAATTGATCAGCTCCAGGAAAAGGGAATTATAGGTCCTGCAAACGGTGCAAAGCCGCGCGAAATATTGATTAACCGCCAGCAGTGGCTTGAAATGCAGGCATATACATCAAACACTGATTTCACGGCGGAGAATACCGAGCAAATATCTTTTGACCAGACGCCTGTAATCAATAACGACCATGAATTTTTAATAAATGAAGAAAATTCCGATGAAAAATAATTGTTGATAAAAAAGAGGTGTGTGTTAGAAAGATGAGTAACAGCAAAAGGCAAAGCTTGATTATTATAGGATTTGGGCTGATTATAATAGCTGGTATTATTTTATATTTTGCCTTGTCTTCTCCAAAGATAAGTGATAATTCCGCTTTGTCACAGACTGTAACGAAATCAGTATCAGATAATAATACTTCTACTTCAAAAACATCTCAGGACGTTACTACTGTCAATAGTGCTGCATATCCGATAAATCTTAATGACTGCACTGTTGATGAATTGATTACGATTGACGGTATTGGTGAAGTAAAAGCAAGTGCCATTATTGAATACCGTGAGCTCATCGGCGGTTATACATCGGTTGAGGAAATTAAAAACATTAAGGGAATAGGGGACAAAATATATGAAAAAATCTCTCCTTACTTGTGCGTATGAATATATTAGTTTCTTCGTTTAATAAATTTTTGAAAGCCTTTATCCCCGACAGATGCAGAATATGCGGAGAGGTAGTTGAAATTGACAATGAGCTTTGCGTTGAATGTATGTCTCCTCCAGAAATTTCTTTGCCTTTATGTAAATTCTGTGGTGCGAATGTCAATGAATGCAACTGCAAAAAGCACAAAAATGAGTATAAACAAGTTATTGCACCTTATTATTACAGGAATTCAATAGTAAGGGGTATCCATAATTTTAAAGAAAATAATATGCCGTTTCTTGCTGACAGTTATGCTGCTGATATGGCAGAGTGCTTTAAGAAAAATTATGATGATATTGCATTTGATTGCATAACCTTTGTACCGTGCAGACCTTTTAAGTATAGAATCCGCGGCTTTAATCAGTCAGAGCTTCTGGCAGATAAATTATCTTTGATTCTTAATATTCCTGTTAAAAATTTATTGAATAAGATTGCTTATTCAGGCGTTCAGCACCATAAAACAGCGCGTGAAAGGCGAGTCGATATTTTCGGTGTGTTCGATGTTGACGATGAATTCAAAACGCAGCTGGAGGACAAAACCATTCTTCTGATTGACGATGTAAAAACAACCGGCTCAACACTCAATGAATGTGCAAAGATGTTAAAAATTTATGGCGCGAAAGCTGTTTATGCCCTGACCTTTGCAATAACAAATAATGATAATTACTCGAAAAAGAAATAAAACTATTGAAAAATTTTTTCTTTAATGTTATTATACATAAATTGTAGATTGATAAAAATGCGGGTATGGTGGAATTGGCAGACACGCAAGATTTAGGATCTTGTGGGAGACCGTGCAGGTTCAAGTCCTGTTACCCGTACCACAAAAGAGCAGATCGAAAGACCTGCTCTTTTGTTTCTTGATATTATTTTTTTAATGTCTTGTATTCTTTCTGATATAGATGAATAATGCTGCACCATTACTTTTGGACTTTATTTGAGAATAATGGATAAAATTTGCCATACCGGAACGTATCTTACGACACAGAATTATTCAACAAATTTGCCGGTGAAATTTGGCTCGACAATGGGCAGACCTAATTTTTCTACCGCATCCTTTAAAATTTCCTCATTAAGCTCGCCTTTTATCGGATGACCGGAAAATGTCATATAGAAAACAACTAAATCCTCTACAAGCGGTGTGATATCATTTATGATATGAACGCTTTTAAAATCATCAGAAAATATAAAAGTATAGCGTCTTTGGTGCTCGGTTTCTATTGGCGTTATCCACAGTTTAAAAGTTCCATCCTGCTGCCATGATCCCATAGCGTATGTATGATAATGCAGGTCGCCGAGCGTAATTTCCGAAACGCCGTATTCACCGTTGAGCCCAACATCAATCTCATTTTCAAAAGTCTTTTCCTTCCAATAAAATCTGAGCTTATCATCGTCAAAAGTTAACTTGATTTCACTAATTGAGCCCGGCTTGTTGTATTGAAGTTGAACATTCAAAATAGCAAGCAGTGAAACGGCTTCTGACGTTTTGCACTTAATCAGTCTTCCTGAAATTTTTTCTTCAATCTGTCTATTTCTCGGCGTGTTTTCAAGCTCCTCAATGCGGCAGCTTTCAATGGTATCAAGCATAATGCGGTGCGCCTCTTTGTTCTCCGGCAAAGGAGCATCCTTAAAACATTTTGGAAAATATTTCCAAAATACCTTCATTATCTTATAATCCTCAGCTTCGCCGCTGTTAAGAACAACAAGTGCGTCATATTCCGGAAGCATAAAGCAGCGCTGACCGAATAAACCTTCGGCTCTGTATGTATTTTCAACATGATTTCTCCAAAACTGGTAGCCGTAGCCTGCCATATTGTCCTCATAGCCGTCGTGAACAGTGTCAACCTGCTTGCTTGTTGCTTCTGCAACCCATTCCTCAGGAATTAACTGAGTGCCGTCAATCCATTTTCCTCTGTGTATGTACGGCAAGAAAAATTTGGCAATATCTTCGCTTTTCATATAAAGTCCCCAGCCGCCGGCGCAGTTGTTTTTACCATCCTTTTCCCAAAACGGCTTTTCTATTCCGAGCGGCTCGAACATCTTAGGGTATAGGTAATCAATTACGCTCATGCCTGTAACTTTTGTAACAATGGCGGACAGCATAAATGTATTTTCAGACATATAATTAAATTTTGTGTCGGGAGGGAAGAGAAAAGGTGCTTCCATAAATTCGGCAATCCAATCCTTGCCTCCCTTATTTTCAAACACGGTCATTAACTTGTCTGAATGCATAGTAAGAAGCATTCTAACAGTGATTTTTTTATTGAACGGATGCTTATGTATTTTATATTCAGGAAAGTAATCGCATACCTTGTCATCAAGCTTTATCAGTCCCTCGCTGACCGCAAAGCCAACAGCGGTAGATGTTACAGATTTACTCATAGAGTACATTATATGTGGAATATCAGCTGAATATGGCTTGAAAAAGCCTTGTGCGCACACCTTGTCGTGTCTGACAACGGTGAAGCTGTGGAGCGATAGCTTTTTTTCATTTATTTCATTAATAAAATCTGTTATTGCTTTACTGTCAACACCGACCTCCTCGGGAGTAACATGCTCTAAATTGCAGTTATTAAGCTTTTTCATAAAAATTTACCTCTCAAAATTTCTTCTTTAAATTATGCTTTTATTCTATAACAAATGAGAATAAATTTCAATAATAACCTATATATTTGTCAGCCTTGCATTTAAAATAAATTTTTTTTGAATTAATGTTGACATTAATATTAAGAGATTGTATAATAACCTTATATAAATAAATTAAATATTATGAAAGGGATTTTTAAAATGAAAAAATATCTTGCAGTTATACTTGCTCTTGTTCTTTCGGTTACATGCTTTGCCGCTTGTTCAAAAGAACAGATTCAAGAGGAAGAAACCAAAATTTCCGAGGAAGAAAGCGTAATTTCTTCTGAAGTCAACACTGAAATTGAAAAGTTTGATGGTAAGATTGAAATCCTTTGGGATGATATCAAGGAAGAGTATGAAAAGCTTGAGACTGAGGCAGAGACTGAAGTAGAGAATGTTGCCGAAGTAACCAAGGAAGACGCTCAGAAGTTAGTTACAACAATCGAAAATGATTATGATGTAATTAAGGATGGTATTTCAAACGATGAAAAAGAAGTTGCCAAAGAATTTTATAAGGCAGCTCATAAACTCGATGTAATTGCTGACAAGGCTGAGGGTGATGTCAAGGAAGAAATAGAGAAGCTTGCTGAAACATCAAAAGAGCTTGTTAAGCATCTTCACGGCGAGGCAGAGCGTGACTACAATGTAGTTAAGCAGGAGTTTGAAACAGCTCTTCAAAAAGTTAAGACATTCGGCGAAGATGAATGGACCTCTTTTGTAGATAAATTTAATAAGAATAAATAATTCAAGACTAAGTAAAAATATAAACGGATAATAGCTGACTGATGTTCAACTACTATCCGTTTTTTATTATTTAAAAATGACAAAAGAAAACTCTCGGACGAAATGTATCCGAGAGCTTTTATATATTTTATTTCCAGCTTTGAATTACTGAAGGATCAGCAAAGAGTTCATCAAGTCTTTCAAGAAATGGAACAACATGACAATAGTCAAGCGCTCTATGATCAATTGCAATTGTTATGGGCAAAATGAGTCTTGCTTCAACTTTGTCGTTGCCGTTTTCATCTGTTACAACAACAGCTCTTTTTTGTGCAGCGTTTATAGCAAAAGCAGTCGTTTGAGGCGGAATAATTTCAAGCAGGTAACATTCGCCTTTTTGTGCCCTGTATATTGAGCCTAAGTTTGATATTGTAGTAGTACCTTGTTCAATATCGTGCTTTGTAAGACGATCTTTTACATGAATGGAATAATACTCCTTCTTTGCCTTACCTGATAATGTCTTTACCTTATGTTTGCCTGTCTTTGAACCGTAAAGTCTTCTGACTGTCTGAAGAATCTTACCTTTCTTCAGTCCCTGCATAGTATTGTCCAGTGAAACCTCAAACATAACCTCGTTCATATCAGAGTTTTTTGCTCTTCTTGCTGTATCATTAATCGCTTCTGTCATTTCAGAAAGTGTCTTATCACCCATATTGTGCATATTGACAGTCATCATTTCACCTGTCGGAAGCATCATCGGCATTGATATGTCAATGTGGTCATAGCATTTAAGGCAGCCGCGCACGAGCTTCCTGTTGAATTCAAGATGCGAATTCATTTCCGGTGATGCCTTAAGACCTTCACATATTATTTTAAGCATTACCGTATTGATTGTTATTTTCTTTGTCTTGTCTGTGCAGTCTGCGTTAAGCTTTTTTATTTCTTTGAAAAGTTCTGTTACATCTGCTTCGTATGACATAGTCGCATGCGGTATTGTTTCCCAGCTTTCAGAAGTCATATTAGAAACGATTTTTCTTGCAATTCCAAAATGTATTTCTTTTGTAAGCGCCATCAACGTTCTCCTTAATGAATTAAAAATTTTTTGAATTATACCATATTTTTCTATTATAGTCAATATTACTGTTCATCAGTTTTGTTTGATTTATGAATAATATCGTCTTTAATATATTTTTTAATCTCTTCTTTTGAAAATGGCTCGTCACCAAATCTTTTAATATATTCAAAAACAAGATGCGGTCTGAATTTTGGGTGAGCAATTTTTATAAGCGCCTTTGCTCTTTGCTTAAGTGTTCTTCCTTTAAGCTGTGCAATACCGTATTCTGTAACAATGTAGTTAACATCATTTCGCGGTGTAGTGATTGCGCTGCCTTCAGTTATAATCGGAACAATTCGAGATACCATCCCTTTTTTTGCTGTTGACGGCATAGCAATAATTGAGCGTCCGCCCTTGCTCATCGTTGCACCGCGGACAAAGTCAACCTGACCTCCGACTGCGGAAAATTGATTCAGTCCCACTGTGTCGGATACAACCTGACCAAGCAGGTCAACCTGAATACAGGAATTTATTGAAACCATATTATCATTTTTTGCAATCTCTGACGGATTGTTGACATAATCTATAGGATGCAGTTCAACAGACGGATTATTGTTGATATAGTTATTCAATTTTTCAGATCCGAATGCAGCACCGAGTATCGTTCTGTTTTTATTCGTCTGCTTCTTCTTATTATTAATTATACCTGCTTCAAGCAGGTCAACAACCCCGTCACCGACGAGCTCACTGTGGAGGCCTAAGTCCTTTTTATCCCGGAGCTGTTCACATACTGCATTAGGGATCCCGCCTATGCCGAGCTGGAGACAGTCGCCGTCTTTTATCAGAGCAGCACAGTTTTTTCCTATTTTCATTTCAATTTCGCTTATTTCGACATTTTTTACTTCGGGAAGTTTTTCATCATATTCAACAAAATATGTAAAATCTCTGACATGCTTAATGCTGTTGCCAAAAGTTCTCGGCATATACTTGTTTACCTGAGCAATAACCACTTCACAATAATCTGTTGTTCCCTTTGTATAATCAACTGTTGTGCCGAATGAAACATAGCCGTGTTCGTCAGGAGGGGATACCATTACAATAGAAACACGCGGACATATATAGTTTTTAATAACATCAGGTATTTCATAAAAATGAGATGTTGTAAATTCAGCAATGCCCGATGATATTGCCTTTCGGTTGCTTTGGGATGCAAAAAGACAGTTAAGTGTAAAATGTCCTTTCATTCTCGGCTCACACCAGGGTGAGGAACCAAGAGTCAACATATTTATAATTTCAACATTATGATATTTTTCATAATTTTCAACAAGTGCACGCTCAATTCCATATGGCTCACCGCAGCCGAAGCCTGTAACAACCTTATCGCCGTCTTTGATTGCCTGTATGGCTTCTTGCGCTGTTACTAACTTACTCTCATAAATTTCTTTCCAACCCATATCATCACCCAATTTTAATTTCTTTATAATAAATATACAATATTTTTTCAATAATTTCAACAAATTATTGTATATTGTCCAAAATAATAGTAAAATACTTTTGAGGTGAATACTCATGATTATAGATATTGCAAATTACTGCACGCCTGTTAATGCTTCTCAGGGAGTAATTGAGGCAATAAATGATGCAAAGTGCGGTGATGTCATTTTCTTCCCCAAGGGAGAATATCATTTTTTCAAGGAATACAGTCAGCATAAGGTATATCATATGACTAATACAGACTCCTTTGTTATTCCAAACAAGCACTTTGCTGTTTTGATTGAGGATAAGGATGATATTACTATTGATGGCAATGATTCGGTTTTTGTTATCCATGGTGATATGTGTGCTTTTGCAGCAGTAAGATGTAATGGAATTAATCTTAAAAATCTTACTATTAGATATAATTGTCCGACAAACGTTGAAATGACTGTTAAGGAAATTAAAGGTAATACAGTTATTTATTCTTTGCCGAAAACATTGGGACACGAGGTTAACGGCAGAAATATTACTTTTTATGAAGAAAGCCCGAATACAAAAAAACGCTATTATGAGCGAGTAAATAATCCGAAAACTTGCTGTAATGTTATCCACAGGGGTGATGACGTTTTCAGAACACAGATTTCTCCTCTGAGATTTAGGACCGCTGTTAAAAACATTAATGAAACAGATATGCACATTTCCTATCTCATAAAGCCAAGGCTTAAGGTCGGTGATGTTATGACAATGTCACAGAGCCTTCTCAGGGATACCTGCGGTCTGTTCTTCTGGGAATGTAAGAATTTGTATTTTGAAAATATGACTGTCAACTATATGCACGGCTTCGGCTGGCTTTGTCAGATGTGCGAAAATATCACATATGAAAAAGTCCAATTCAAACCCGCTGACGGCTATGTGGTTTCATCATTTGCAGACCATATTCATATCTGCGGTTGTAAAGGAAAAGTCAAAATCAACGATTGTTTCTTTACGCATCCTCATGATGACGGAATTAATATTCACGGCGCCTTTCTCAGAACGAAGAAGATAATTGACGATAGAACCGCTGAATTTAAGTTCGTACACAAGCAGCAGGGAGGATATAAGGCATTTTTCCCCGGTGACAAAGTTAAATTCTATCATAGAAAAAACCTCAAGGAAATTGATGGTATATATACAGTCGAATCAACAAAAGATGAAATTAACAATAAGACAGTTACGATTAAGTTTAAGGAAAAGCTCCCTGAACTCACTAAATTAATGACTGTAATTGAGAATATTACATATAATCCTGAGGTTACGATTACAAACTGTCTCTTTAAATCAATTCCGACCAGAGGTATTTTGTGCACTACCGACAGGAAAGCGGAAATATATAATAACAGGTTTGAAAACCTTAGAATGCGCGATATTTTTGTTTCCTGTGACTGCCGAGATTGGTATGAGTCGGGGCCATGTAAGAATATGGAGATACACGATAATGTATTTTCCCAAAAGAACCCGATCCTTTTTAAACCGATTTCCCTCGGTAAGGCAGTTGATAATGTTCACGAGAATATCAGGGTGTTCAATAACATAATAAGAGAATCAACAAAGTAGTTAACCGCTTTGTAAAAAAAGTGTGTAAGTTAAAAAATAACCTGCACACTTTTTTATATTCACTGCCAATCTCAAAAATATAATATTGCTGATAATATATTAATACTCAACTTTAAATTTTTCTTCTGCCTCTGCCACCTTAAGCATTATTGCACATTCAATCCTTTTTCTGTGCAGTTCACAGCCAAATTCATAAATTCCGCTGACATTCCCTGTTGTATGATACGCATTTGCAGCGCATCCGCCTGAGCAGTAGAGCTTTGCAAAGCAATCCTTGCATTCCTTGTGCGAATATACATTACAGCATTCAAACTGTTCAAGAACTTTTTTGTTAATTATTCCGTTCCATATATCACCGAGGAAAAATTTTTTATCTCCGACAAACTGATGACAGGGATATAACTCGCCCGACGGAGTTACAGCAAGATATTCAGTCCCTACTCCGCAGCCTGATACTCGCTTGACAATACACGGCCCTGCATCAAGGTCAATCATATAATGGTAAAATGTAAAGCCGTTGCCCTTCCTGTATCTTTTCAGCATTTCGTCAGCAAGTATCTGATACTGCTTTTTAAGAATCGGCAGGTCTTCTTCTTTAAGTGCATACGGCTCATCAGGGGAGCTTACCACCGGCTCAATCGACAGCTCTTTAAAACCTATGTCAGCCATATGTATTATATCACTTGTAAAATCAAGGTTATTGTGAGTATATGTACCGCGTATATAATAATTCTTCTGATTTCTCGATTCTGCAAATTTTTTGAATTTGTCAACAATAAGGTTATATGAGCCTGTACCGTTTTTTGATACTCTCATTTTATCATTAGTACTCTTTCTTCCGTCGAGAGAAAGCACAACATTTCCCATTTCCTTATTGCAGAAATCAATGATGTCGTCATTTATCAGCAGCCCGTTTGTCGTAAGAGTAAATCTGAAATTTTTATTGTATTTTTTTTCCTGCTCTCTGCCGTATATGACAAGCTTCTTACAAACCTCCCAATTAAGCAGGGGCTCACCGCCGAAGAAATCAACCTCAAGATTTCTTCTTGTACCGCTTTGCTCAATTAAAAAGTCGAGTGCTCTTTTTCCTGTTTCAAAGCTCATAAGTCCCTTGGGTCCGTAATATTCCCCCTTGCCGGCAAAGCAGTATTTACAGGCAAGATTGCAGTCGTGCGCAACATGAAGACAGATTGCCTTAAGAACACTCTGCTTTTTTTTGAACTCCTTTGCGGTTGCTTCAAATGTATCTTCAGCAAAGAGCCTGCCGTCATTAATCAGTTCTTCTATATCGCTAAAGCATATCTCTATGTCCTCATCGGTAACATCCTCACGGTCATTGTACTTAGTGAGTATATAATCCTTGATTTCATCCTTGCTTTTTTCTTTATACATTTTAATTATATCATAAGCAACCTCATCAACAGAATGAACACATCCGCTGTTTTGGTCCAGTATAATATTATACCCATTCATTTTGTATGCGTGTATCATAATAATTTAAATAGTCCTTCAGTCTGAAACAGTTTATTAAAAACTTCTATATACATTTACTGCAGCCGGTCATATGTTTTGATTAGTGTGATTTCACACTGTTTTGCCAAAGAAAAAGGTGGGCAACCCCACCTAAATCCAAATTTAAATCAATTACTTCTTGATTTGCTCACATGTTTGATTTGCTACAGAGCATGAAGTTTTACTTGCTGATTGGCATGATGTCTGGCATTCACCGCATCCGCCTTTTTCAGCTGATTTACAAAGATTGCGTGAGCTTAATGTGTTAATTCTTTTCATTAAGAATACCTCTTTCTAAAATTATAACTTTATTCTACATTATTGTTATGCCTTTGTCAATAGACTGTCAGGCAGTAAATTATCTGTTGTTATAATATTAACCTCATTGTTGATACACTGATTTATATAATCCAGCGTTTCTCTGCTGATTATTTCTCCTGATATGATTATCGGTATACCGGGTGGATAAGCAAATATATCACAAGCGCAAATTTTATTCTCACACTCAGTAAGGGGAGTGATAACAGCGTTTTTAACATCGCTTGATATGCAGGACTTTTCGGGTATCTCAATTTTACAGATAAATCTATCAGTGTCTTTTCTGTTTTCAATTTTTTTCAGTGCTGTCAAAAGCTTATCAAATCCTTCATCTGTATCACCGATTGTTGAAATCAAAATAACATAATTGAGAGTTGCGCATTCAGGTTCAATTCCATTTTTTCTTAAATGTTTGCTTAGCTCAATTCCTGTGTAGCCCTTAGCGCAAAGTACAATTCTTGTAATATCATCATTATTAAAAATTCTGATATTTTTTAATTTCTTTATTTCACGATAAAATTTATCAAGTCTGCTTTTATAGATATTAAAATCATTTTTGCTGTTTTTCAAATAATCAATACAGATGTCTATTGAATTAAGAAGAATATAACTTGGTGAACTGCTTTCAAATATATCCATATATTTTTTTACAGCACTCACAAATTTTCTGTTGTTTATATGAATTACTGCTGTCTGTGTCAGGCTTGGCAGAGTCTTGTGCAGAGATTGAATGACTATATCGCCGTTCTGCCTCTCAGGCAGCCAGTCGGCAAAGCCGAAATGTGCGCCGTGCGCACTATCAATTATCAGCGGGAGAGGAGATTTTACTTTTGAAATTATTCCCTCGTATGTCGGCGTGGTTATAACTACTGCCTTTGAATTTGGAAACTTATTAATAACATTATCAAGGCTTTTTTGTGTTATATATGTATATGTCCCAAACTCTTCATCATATTCAGGCTGAATATAATGCACATTCAATTCGTTTATGTAACAGGCATTATAAACAGACTTGTGGCAGTTCCTTGCAATAATAATTTCATCACCTTTGCCGCATACTGCGCTGATTGACGCAAGTACGCAGCACGTTGCACCGTTTACTGATATGATGCTTTTTTTGTAACCGAAAAGCTCAGCAATTTCTTCCTCTGACTTTTTTATAATTTCGGTCGGATTATGAAGATCATCAAATCCCTTAATCTCGGTTATGTCTATTTCTGAACCTTCAATATTGAATTTTTTATTTCTTTTGTGTCCCGGCATATGGAATGGATATGTGTCAAGGTTTCTGAGTTTACTCGTTAATTCCAACTGAAATTTTCTCCTTGCTGTTATGTATTATCATCATTATGTATCCTGCGAATATCGGCATAAGCTCAATTATTGCCGTTTCCTTGAATATTATCAGTAATATTAAATCTGCAATAAGTATAATACCGCTTATAGCCGTAAAAGTATAGTCTTTCTTTAACAAAAATAATAAAAATACAGTTACACCTGTTACTATTGAAAATGTCATTGAACCAATGCAGTGCAGAATATATTGACTGTGCTTTGCATAATCAAAGTCAAAGCATATTGTCATTATCATTCCTATAATTGAAATACTGAGCAGTATGTATTGAAATTTATATTTTGTCTTCCAAAACCCAAGAATTATATTATAGTCGAGAGCAATAATTGTGAGGATTCCCCATACTGCAAAGAGTAACGGATGTTCAAGTCCTATCTTCGATAATGCACCCTTGTTTCCAAAATAACCTCCAAGGCTCGCATAGTATAATGAATATACTCCTGCAATAACACAGCTTACTATTGAAATAATTTTTTTCATATTTTCACCGATTAAATTATATCATATTTAATTGACAATTCAAGTCAGTTGTGCTATTATTCTTATGCTAATCGTTTAATAACAATTTGCGAATAGTGAGATTAAGCGAAAAGTAAGCTTTTATTTAATAGTAAGCTGTGCTTAAGCTTCTTATTGTGTAAAGATAAAATATGCAGAAGTGGCGGAATAGGCAGACGCGCAAGATTCAGGTTCTTGTCGGCGGTAAGTCGGTGAGGGTTCAAGTCCCTTCTTCTGCACCA
>CAZGRZ010000015.1:0-39120 GCA_964528285.1 uncultured Bacteroides sp.
CAAAATGAGTTGTATATGTACCCTTTTTCTCATCATTTGACGGATACTGAATCGGTGTAAAATCCTCAACCGTATAATTATCAGGCACAACAACCATACCGCCCGGGTGCTGACCCGTCGTGCGTTTGATACCTGTGCAGCCGACAGTCAGCCTGTCAATCTCTGCCCTCGGTGTAATTGCCGAAAGTCCGCGCTCATCAAGATATTTCTTAACATATCCGTAAGCGGTTTTATCTTTAACGGTTGCCATAGTACCTGCCTTAAAGACATATTCTTTACCGAACAGTTCTTCAGTATATCTGTGTGAACGCGACTGATATTCTCCTGAAAAATTAAGGTCAATATCAGGCGCCTTATCACCGTCAAAGCCGAGGAAAGTTTCAAACGGAATTTCGTGTCCGTCACGTTTCATAGGCGTATTGCACACGGGACAGTTTTTTGCAGGAAGATCAAAACCCGAACCGTAAGAACCGTCAAGTATAAATTCACTGTGCTTACATTTTTTACAATAATAATGCGGGGCAAGCGGATTAACCTCTGAAATGCCTGCCATGTGAGCAGCAAACGATGAGCCGACTGAACCTCGTGAACCTACGAGATATCCGTTTCTTTCGCTTTCCTCAACAAGGCGTTTTGCAATAACATAAAGCACGCCGAAGCCGTGTCCTATGATTGAATCAAGCTCTCTCTGTAATCTCTCGGAGACATATTTGGGGACAGGGTCACCGTAAAGCTCCTTGGCCTTTGACCAACATTTTTCCGTAAGCTCTTCGTTTGCGCCGTCAATATGGGGCTGGAAAATTCCTGGCGGAATGGGGGGAATGTCATCCATAATCATATTGGCAATCTTATTTGGATTGTCTACAACAAATTCCTTAGCTCTGTCGCCTGCCCATGAAAAATCATTGAGCATTTCATCAGTAGTTTTAAAATAGAGCGGAGCCTGATTATCTGCGTCATCAAATCCTTTTGACGCCATAATGATTGCCCTGAATTTGGCGTCCTTTTCCTCAAGAAAATGGACATCACCCGTTGCAACAACCAATTTGCCGAGCTTATCGGCAAGTGAAATAATTTTTTTGTTTATATTAATAAGATCCTCTTCGGTATGTATCTTCTCGTAAATATCACGGTCTGACCTTATCATAAATGCGTTGTTGCCGTTAGGCTGAATTTCAAGATAATCATAGAATGAAGCAATATTCTCAAGTTCTTCGTCGGAAGCACCGCGGAGAATTGCCTGATAAATCTCGCCCTGCTCACAGGCTGAGCCGATAATAAGTCCGTCACGCTTTTTTGCAAGAATACTTTTCGGAATCAGAGGACGTGATTTAAAGGTATTTATATTTGAAGATGATATAAGCTCATACAGATTTTTTCTTCCGTATTTACGCTTTTCCTTAGGGATTGACTCATCGAGTGAGGTATCTTCTTTAACGAGCAGAATTATATGATTTCGCTTGAACTGTTTTAATTTTAATTTCATAAAATCAGGATACTTTTCGTCATCAACAAGATATCCCTCCATGCCCAAAATCAATTTTATTTTGCCCTTGGCTGTATTATATGCTTCAGGCAGAGCCTGTACTACGCCGTGGTCCGTAACGGCAATTGCCTTATGTCCCCACTTGATTGCTTGTTTTACAAGCAGCTTTGGCGAAGAAATACCATCCATTTCAGACAAAGAGGTATGAAGGTGGAGTTCTATGCGTTTTTCTTCAGCGTTGTCCGTTTTTTCAATCTTAGTCACAACGGAAATTGAACTCGGTCTAAGGACATACTGATTTGAAAAGGTATCAAACTGGTAGCCGCCGCTGATAACAACAGTTTTTGCTGAATTGATTTTATCGATAAGAGGGTCGATAATTCTTTTATCCTCGAACATCTTTACTGTAACAGAAGAGGTGTAATCGGAAATATCAAAATTAAATATTTTACTTGTACCGCGCTTTGTGTCCCTTACCTCTGTTTTAACAACGTCGCCCCAGACTGTTATATAACCATCCTCGGTTGTGATATCCTTGATAGGCACCGGTTTTTCGCGCAGTGCTTTGCCATAAATATTTTTTACTGTATCTTTATAAAGAGGCAGGTCATCCCATGGCTCGTGGACAACATTTTTCTGTTCCTCTTCCTTTTTGCGTTCCTCTTCAATATGCTTTTTCTCAACTGCTTCCTTTACAGCCTTTTCAATATCAAAGGCTTGTACCTCGAGGAAAGAAACCTCAAGGTCAACATTAAATAGATTATAGATCCCTTTTGACACAAGGGTATCGACCTTTTGTGACTCAAGGACATCTTTACCGCCTTTTTTCAGAAATACAGTCAGGACATTATCCTCAATTTCACCTTCGGCATCGTCGAAAAATCCGTTTGCCGCAGGTGAATCTTTTTTTACATATTCAAGAATGCCTGCAATATTTGAAACAGAAAATTCACTCTTCGGAAATGTCGGATTAATAGTGACCTTACCGAGCCGAATTGAATTTTTGATTTCATTCTGTGCAGAAACAATAGTTGAATAAGGGATAAAAGCATCAAACCTCACACCGAGTGTAAGAGTTCTTTTTTCCCTGGAAACAGTAAACTGTGTAATTTCGCCGTTGCCGATAAGGGCAAGAATGTCACCATTTATGTAATTTGAAAAATAATCTGAAAGTCTATTCATTACAATTTCTCAATTTCCTTCATTAATTCATCTAATAAGTCTTTCTCATCAACTTTTCTGAGAATTTCACCTTTTTTAAATATAAGGCCGTTTCCGTCACCGCCTGCAATTCCGATATCGGCTTCCTTCGCTTCCCCCGGACCGTTAACAATACATCCCATAACTGCAACCTTTATCGGCTTTTTACAATCCTTTAATCTTTCTTCAACCTGATTGGCAAGACCTATAAGGTCAATTCTTGTTCTGCCGCAGGTCGGACAGGAAATAAGATAAGGGCAGTCATTTTTAAGTCCTACTGCCTTGAGTATATCAAAGGCGGCAAATACTTCCTTAACAGGCTCACCGGTAAGGCTGACACGGATTGTATCACCTATACCGTGCGCAAGCAGAGAGCCGATACCGACAGATGACTTTATAATTCCCATACGCTCTGTTCCTGCCTCGGTAACGCCGAGATGAAGCGGATATGAGCACTCCTGTGCCGCAAGCTCATATGCGGTAATCATAGTTTCAACATTTGATGATTTTATGGAAATAACAATATCTTCAAAATCAAATTTTTCAAGCAGCTTTGCATGATACATTGCCGACTCAACCATTGCCTGAGGAGTCGGAGCGCCATACTTTGCAAGAATCGCCTTTTCAAGTGAGCCTGAATTGACTCCTATTCTGATAGGTATATTTGAATTTTTGCAGGCATCTGCAACCGCTTTAACTCGTGAGTCATCACCAATATTTCCGGGGTTGATTCGGATTTTATCAATTTCTCTTTCAACTGCACCGAGCGCAAGACGATAATCAAAATGAATATCTGCAACAAGAGGAACATTTACGGCGTTTTTTATTGGCTCAATAAGTGCAAGTGCTTCTTCATTAGGAACAGCAAAGCGGATTACCTGGCAGCCTGCTGCCGCAAGTTCCTTTGCCTGTGCGACAGAGCCTGCAATATCTGTTGACGGGACATTGAGCATGCTCTGGACAAGTATATTGCTGTCTCCGCCTATATAGGTATTGCCAAGCTTTATTTTTCTGCTTTTTCTTCTTTCCATAGTTTTCACCTAAAATAATTTTGTAATATCACTGAAAGTGACAACGCACATCAGACCGAGCAAAAGGACAAGACCGACTGCGTTAATAATATATTCTGCTTTCTTCGGAAACTTCCTGCGGGTTATTCCCTCTGCAATCAGAACAAACAGCCTCCAGCCGTCAAGCGCCGGAATCGGAAATAAATTGAACAGTCCGATATTTATTGTTAAAAGAGCCATAATTCTGAGAACTGAAAAAATTGAAGTCTTTACAGCAGTTGAAACAACAGAAACCGCACCGACAGGACCGCTTAAATCCGAAATGCCGTATCGCCCAACGATCAAGTCGTGAAGTGAAAGAAAGACCATTCTTGCATATGAAACAGCTTCCTTAAACGACTGAGAAACGACATTGGTAAAGGTCTTAGGCACACCTTTTAACCAGAAATCCATTGTGATATATTGAGTTCCGTCATACTCCTCGGTCATAAAAGTAACCGAAAGCTTTTCTTCTTTCCCGTCTCTGAGAACGACCATATCAACAGTATCGTCGGGACTCCTTGTAAGTCCTGTTGAAACATCATTTGTTGTATAAACTCGCATACCGTCAATACTCTTTATTACATCGCCTGCCTGAAGACCGCTTTGAACACTGACTGCATTATCATCAAATTTAGCAACCTGCGTTGTTCCGACAAGATTCTGAGAACAAACAATTATCAAAACAATTAAAAATCCGAGTACGAGATTCATTACCGCACCTGCAACAACGACAATAATACGCTGCCAAACCTTTTTATTGACAAAAGCATTTTTATCATCGCTTTCCTCATCCTCTCCCTCCATTGCGCAATAACCGCCGAACAGAATCCATCTGAGGGTGTATTTGGTCTCCTTACGAGTAAACTGAAACACCTTTGGTCCCATACCGATCGAAAATTCATTGACCTTTATTTTCATCAAACGGGCAGCGGTATAATGTCCGCCTTCGTGAACAATGATAATTAACTCAAAAAACAGGATTGCAATAATAATCGGATAGACTGTATGCCATATTGAACTAATACTCACTTAACCGCCTCAATAACATATTCTCTTGATTTTCTGTCTGCTTCAAGAACATCATCAAGAGTAAAATCTTTTTTATCGGAAGCATTCAGCATTGCTTCGTTATTAAGATATGCAATATCGGTAAATTTAATTTTACCATTAAGGAAAAGTTTAACGCTTTCTTCATTAGCACCGTTAGCGGCTGCGGGATGAAGGCCGCCCATTTCAATTGCGTTTTTACAAACATTTATACATCTAAAAGTATCATAATCAGGCTCGAAAAAGGTCAGCTTACCGTAATCCGCAAGGGACAGTTCCTTCACGGGGCTCGGTAAGCGCTCGGGATAAGTCAACGCATATTGAATCGGTATACGCATATCAGGTACACCGAGCTGTGCAATCATGGAATTATCCTGATATACAACAGCGGAATGAACCACCGATTCCCTGTGCACGACAATTTCTATATCCTCATTAGGCATATCAAAGAGCCATTTCGCCTCAATGAACTCAAGTCCCTTGTTCATCATTGTAGCAGAATCTATGGTTATTTTTGCACCCATGTTCCAATTGGGATGCTTGAGCGCATCTGCGGCAGTAACATTTTCAAGTTCATCAAGTTTTTTATTAAAGAAAGGACCGCCCGAGGCAGTGAGAATAATTTTCTTAACTGCTTTTTTTGACGGCATACCCTGCATTGACTGAAAAATTGCAGAATGCTCACTGTCAACAGGAAGGATATCAACACCCATTTCTTTAGCAAGATTCGTAACAAGATGTCCGCCTGCAACAAGAGTTTCTTTATTTGCAAGAGCAACTGTCTTTTTCGCCTTGATTGCCTCAAGAGTCGGACAAAGGCCTACCATACCGACAACGGAATTTATGACGATATCAGAAGCGTCATAAACGGCACATTCAATAAGTCCGTCCATACCGGAAACAACTCTTGTATTTGTATCGGCAATTCTGCATTTTAGTGCTTTTGCAGAATTTTCATCCATCATACAAACAAGATCGGGATTAAATTCCCTCACCTGATTTTCAATAATATCAACTCTGCTGTTAGCAGTTAAGCATCGGACAATATATCCGTGCATACGGCATACATCAAGACTTTGAGTACCGATAGACCCTGTTGATCCTAAAAGTGAAATATTTTTCATATACAAAAACCTCACTCACATCAAGCACTTACAGAATATTCAGCGTAATAAGTGCAATTGCATATGTAAAAGGAAGCGTAAAAAGTGATGAGTCCATTCTGTCCATTACTCCACCGTGACCGGGAAAAATTTTGCCGAAATCCTTGACATTAAAATTTCTCTTAAGCACTGATGCAGAAAGGTCGCCCATCATACCCATAAATGACACAGGAATACAGCAGACCAAAAGGACCGTAGCCATAGCCTTATCAACAGGAACGACTGCAACTTTATTATATATCATCAAAGCTGCTGCATTGAATATCAGACTTACAATAAGACCTCCCACAGCACCTTCGAGCGTTTTCTTAGGTGAGATATTAGGTGACATTTTGTGCTTACCGATTGCCATACCGATGAGCTGTGCACCTGTATCAGTAGCAAGCGCACAAATAAGGGCATAGAAAATGAGATATACGCCAAACTGCATATTGTCAAACATATCACGCAGTCTGATTAAAATACTGAAGCCGTATGGCACAATCACACTTGCAAATATTGAAATTGCAACATCCTCAAAGGTAGTGAAAGCATAACCTTTAAGCATTGCAAGAAGAAATGCAAAGCACAATGCAATAATAAAAATAATGTTTGGTATAAAACCTATTACATTACCCCATACATCTGAGCTTACAACAGGCTCAAGTACCTTTGGACTCGCAAAAAATGGGAAGCATGCGGAAAAAATTATTCCGACAATCTTAATAAAATTATTTTGTATATTTGCACATCTCATAATCTCGCCGCTTGCAACGGCAGACAAAAAAGCAACAGCAATAACGAGTGCAGGAGTATCGATCTGCCAAACAACCACTGCAAGGACTGCCAGAAGGCAGACTGCGGTAATAACTCTTTGTTTCATATTCATCCTCCGAACCGGCGGTTGCGGTTTTCAAAATCACGCAATGCCGAATGTAAATCTTCAACTTTAAAATCAGGCCAAAGAACATCACTGTACCAAAATTCACTGTAAGCAGCTTGCCAGAGTAGAAAATTTGAGAGCCTTTCTTCTCCGCTTGGTCTGATAATCAAGTCACAGTCAGGGACTGTGTAGATATTTTCTGAAATATCATTCTCTGTTATCTCTGTCTTACCCTGTGAAATAAGCTTATTCACAGCAGAAACAATTTCCTGTCTGCCGCCGTAATTAACAGCGAGATAGACCATCGTTCCCGTATGTGACTGAGTTTCCTTTTCGGCCTCGTCCATAAGGTCAAGAAGATCCTGTGAAATTCCTTCACGTTCACCGATAAATTTAATTTTACTGTTGCCTGCCTGAGTCACATTACTCTTCGCCTCAAGCAGATAGTCCATAAAAAGCTTCATCAGTGCATCGACCTCTTCCTTAGGTCTCTTCCAATTCTCAGTTGAAAAGGCATAGAAGGTTACATATTCAATGCCGAGGCGTTCACATTCCTTACTGATTGTACGGAAAACATTTGCTCCTGCCTTATGCCCGGCTGAACGCGGAAGGGCGCGTTTCTTTGCCCACCTGCCGTTACCATCCATAATAATTCCTATATGCTTCGGCAAAACAGAAAATTCATTTTTATTACAATTTGCTTTTGTGAACAAAGCCAAATTACTCATCCCCTAAACAGAGTTTAAGGGGGCGACAGTCAGCCGCCCCGAATATTAAAGAGAAAGAACTTCTTCTTCCTTTTTCTTTGTTATAACATCAGTCTGTTTGATGTAATCGTCAGTTATGTCCTGAAGTTTCTTTTCACCGTCTTTCTGGTCGTCCTCTGTAATTTCATTTTCTTTCTTCAGCTTTTTTATATCATCTATTGCATCGCGGCGGATATTACGGATTGCAACCTTCGCTTCCTCGCCTCTCTTGGAAATATCCTTCTTGAGGGATATGCGGTGTTCCTCTGTAAGCTGAGGGAATGAAAGACGGATAACTTTTCCGTCATTCTGAGGATTAATTCCGACATCTGATGTATTGATTGCCTTTTCAATCTCTTTAATTATTGAAGCATCCCATGGCTGAATAACAAGAAGCCTTGCCTCCGGAACAGAAATGGCAGCCATCTGATTGATTGGGGTCGGCACTCCGTAATAATCAACCATTACCTTATCAAGTACGGCAGGATTGGCTCTGCCCGCTCTTATTGAAGAAAAATCCCTTTCAAGTACCGTAAGACATTTTTCCATCTTTTCTTTTGCTTTAGCAAATACTGTTTCCATAAATTAATACACCTTCCTTAGTTGTTAACCAAAGTACCGATTTTTTCGCCCTGAACTGCCCTTACAACATTATCAGGGTCAGTCAAATCGAATACGAGAATTGACAAATCATTGTCCTTGCAAAGAGAGAATGCAGTTGAGTCCATAACCTTTATATCACGGGCAAGGACTTCTCTGAACTGAACTTCGTCAAACTTAACTGCATCATCATATTTGTTGGGGTCTTTATCATATACGCCATCAACATTAGTTGCCTTGAGAAGAACATCAGCATTAATCTCGACTGCTCTCAGAGCAGCGGCGGTATCTGTCGAAAAGAACGGCGAGCCGGTTCCGCAGCCGAATATAACTATTCTGCCCTTTTCAAAATGGCGGATAGCTTTATTACGGATATAAGGCTCTGCAATTTGGCGCATCTCAATAGCAGTCTGAACTCTGACATCTGCGCCGAGCTGCTCAAGCGCATCACAAAGTGCAAGTGAATTCATTGCTGTTGCAAGCATACCAATATGGTCTGCTCTTGTTCTGTCCATATGCTCGCTTGTCCTGCCGCGCCAGAAATTACCTCCTCCGACAACAATACCGACTTCGACGCCCAAATCTGCAACTTTTTTTACGGACTTACAGATTTTAAAAACTGTATCGTTATCAATACCCGTACCCTTAGAGCCTGCAAGCACTTCACCGCTAAGCTTCAAAAGTATTCTTCTATATACTACGCTCATATAAAGCCTCCAGCATTATGATTTTCTTTTAGTTATATAATAATATAAATTACAATTAAAGTAAATAGAAATAATAAAAAATTTCATAATAAAAGGAAGCCGTAAAAAATTTGTGTTTTTACGACCCCTTAAAATCAATTTTACTTAGTATATTTAACGAGTTCGGCGTAATCCTTGGCATTTATAAAGCCATCACCCGTCAATTCAAAAATATAACCTGTTGTTGTATCATAAGGATATGTATTTGCATATGTTACATTCCAAAGTGCCTTTGCCGATGTTGGACTTGATGTTACGGTGTTGCCGCAGACTGAACAGGTATATGAAAGCTTTCCGCTGCTGTTCAAGCCTGTAAATACATACTTGTGTCCGGGTGCAGGGACAGTATTTGTTCTTGTTTCTCCGCATAAGGTGCATTTATCGCGCGTGACACTTGCAACGGCACAAGAGCCCTGTGTTACAACAGTTGTCTCATAATATCCGTCAATCCATTCTTGATGAACTGTTTCGACCTGTCCCTTGGCGCCGCAAAGTGAGCATATTTGCGTATTAAGAGCGTGACCGGGTTTATCCTCAATATCAACAAGGTTATCCTGATAATCATGACCGAGTGCAGGAACCTCTATATCAAAGCTCTCATTACATACAGAGCAGATTGCGGTTGCCGTACCTTTATCGGTACAGGTTGGCTCATTAACGATCTGATAGGTTGACTCGTCCTGAGTATGACCGAGTGCGGAAACATTATCTGTTTTTGTCAGATTACATACAGAGCATTTCCATTTGTTTGTCCCCGTTTCCGTGCAGGTCGGTGCAACTGATTCTTCAGACACTAACTGATAGTCGTGCCCCAAAGCATCAATATATTCCGTTTTTGTTTTTCCACAGACCGTACAGGTATAATTTACTGTTCCCCTTGTTGTGCAGTTTGGTTCGGTACGCGAGGTTTCCTCCCATTCGTGCTGACCGTTTGCAGATATCTGTTCATTCCTCGTTTTTCCGCATACAGTACAGGTATCACGCCTGAGTCCCGGAATAGTACATGTTGGGTTTGTCAAAACAGTGGACTCATAACAGCCATCTATCCATTCAACATGAGTAGGGGTAATTGTTTTTTCGTTACATACAGAGCAAACAAAAGTTTCATATATATGTCCGTCAGTAAGCGTGTTATCAAGAGTTTCTGTCAACGTATTCTGATGCCCGAGAGCGTCAATCGTCTCGGTAATTTCCGCATTACAAATTGAACAGGTTCCGTGTCTTTCTCCTGTTTCAGTACAGGTAGGCTCTTTGTCTACAACATATTCGGTTATGCTATGATTGCCTGAAACAAAGTGAAATTCGACTTTACCGCAGTTTTCAACTGTGCAGGTATAAGTTTCCGTACCGGCCTTTGTACAGGTAGCAGTATTCTCATATGTGTAATATCCATCAACAAAGGATATATGCTCAATCTCCGTTTTTGTTTCTGCGCAAATTGAACAGACATAGTAGCTGTAAATATGTCCGTCATCATCGGCATTATCAATAGTTTCCGACAGCTCCCAGCTATGACCGGTAGGATTCAGCGGACTTTCCGATACAGTAAAGCCGCATTCATCACAGACCTGTGTGGTTTTTCCGTCTGTTGTGCAGGTAGGCTGAACGGTGATTACCTCATGTGTGCTTGTATGGTCACAAGGGTCGATAGAAACAAAAACATAAGAACTGTTCGGATGATTTTCAACAAATGTCTGAGTAGTTGAGCCGCTGTGTCCATAAAAAGTTATCGTTTGGCTTGAGTTATAAAACGGATCTTCACTGATAACCCCTTTAAATTCACAGTTAGCATTATAAACAGTTACTTCACGCATAAATGAACAGCTTGCAAACGCAAAGGTTCCTATGCTTGTTATACATTCGGGAATTTCAACGACACCGATTCTTGTATTATAGAAAGCATATGACGGTATTGACGTTAAGCCGGAGGCAAAATTGACGGTCAAAAGATTGGTACAGTCCCTGAACGCAGATTCACCGAGAGATGTCAGTGAATCGGGAAATGTTATACTTTTTAATGCAGTACAATCCCTGAATGCCATTGCCTCAACCGTTTCAAGCGTATCAGGAAGTGTAATTTCCTCCAATGCAGAGCAGCCTCTGAAAGCACCGTAATTAAGAGTACCGCCTCTTATTGTGGTTAGCGTACTTGGAAGGCTGACGGAAGTAAGTGCTGCACAGCTCATAAAGCTGAGCCTGCCAAGTGTGGTTATCCCTTCGCCTACATTAACCGTTTCAATTTCCTCAATATAATCATGCCAAGGCGCCCAGAATAACTTTGTATCACCATAATCTTTTATTGCTCCGGTGCCTGTCAGTGAGAGCGTTTTTGTATCAGTATCATATGCCCATTGAACACTTGAGCCTGTTGCTGAGCAGTCACCATTAGTTGCTGCAAACACAACAGAGCTGAAACAAAATATTGAAGTAAGAATTAAAACAAGTACAAGGAATAATGATAATATTCTGCGTTTCATATAATCACCGCCTATACACAATTATAATATCATAGCTATCAAGAATTTTCAACAAATAATTCATTTAGCCGGATTAATTAATCAGCGTTATTTGGTCTTATGAATTTAAATCGGAGCAGCACTCCATTAAGCTCGCTTGAAATTTAGTTTTCAAACGACTGCAACCTGCGCGGGGAGAGTTAGATCCTCAGGGTTTCAGCAAGAGAGTACCGCTCCCACTGAAATTCTGAAGTGAATCTCGCTGCCTAAGAGGCGAGTGACATCGGCGAATAGGTTATAGTCCTATATAAAAATAAGGAGAGCAAAGCTCTCCTCTACTGTGAAACGGCAGTGATTTAATAATAAGTTTTGAAATTAAAAAAATTATTACTCACTACAAAATAACCTTTTCTGAATCAAAGGTAAGAATCTTACCGCTCATACTGATTTCATAATCGTATTTATATGATGATGCAATAAATTCAATTTCGTAATATGTTATGCCGTCGTCATATTCCTTATGTGCAGAAACAATAGTTGCATCATTCTCTGATATTCCGGCATCCTTCAACGCAATACTCTTTGCCTTGTCAATAGAAATTTCTTTGCTCGCAGTTGTGCTTTTTGCCGATGTTGATTCGGCAGCAGTGGTCTGCTGTGTTGTATCCGGCTGTGCGGTTGTACCCTGCTGAGAAGTGGTATTCGCCAGACTGTCAGGTATATCGATATCTCTGTCAATAATAGTTCCGTCTGATGCTTTTATTGAATACTCATATTCCCCCGAATTATCTGTTATAAACTCAACGTCATACAGGAGCATCCCGTCATCAAGATCAATTTTTGATTTGAGAACAGTTACCTCATCTCTGCTAAGTCCGGAATCAGAGAGCGCAATATCAACTGCCTTATCAGAACCAATTGAATTTTTATTGACAATAATATAAGAAAAGGCAAAAATTCCAGCCAGCAGAAGTATTATAATAAGAACAACAGATATAATCAGAATTGCCAATTTTTTCTTTGTCACACTAATCACCTCAATTGTATAATAGCATATAAATTAAAAACTCACAAGATTATGGACGGTTAATTAAGAAAAAGTTTATAATTTTCAGGCATTGATTTGTGTTGTAAAAATTGCCTCATTTTTTATTGCCGCAAAACTTAGTTCTCACCTTGTATATTCATCTTTTTTCTTAATGCCTCTGTTTATTGGAATTACAATTAATTCTCTTGCCCTATCGTTAATGTGATTTTCTATTGCAATTAATCTTTCTTCCGGAAGATTAATTGTGGGATGTCTTTTAAATTTAAATCCTATCAATTTGCGAAGCTGAGCCTTTTGCTTTGGACCCATAACTTCTTTGCAGATATTCTCAAATGTAACGCCATAAGGATTTGAACGGGTTTGGGCATAACCTTTTAAATCCTTAAAATCATCATCCATGGCATAATTAAACAAAGATAAACCATTATCAAATATCGGTGCAGGAGCGATAATTTTACCTGTGTGATTATCCCTCAGCACACCAAAATTGCCAAAATGTCTGTCCTCGTTATATATAATTGCATCAAAAATCAGCATACTTTTGATTTGTTCTGAAAAATCACTTCCAAGCTTATCATAATAATCAATACATGCTTTTATACCGCCGGATTTAACGATTCTACCGATAGATATATATGAGGTGTCTATATCCGTAAACAATTTGCATTTTGACGCGAGAATGCCTTTCCAATTTTCAAGTTCATAATGAACGGTATTAAGCCCCATTTGCTCTGCAATCTGACAGGCATAATACTCACTGTATGGCTCTCTGCCTGCATTAACTGCACCCTCTGTTCCTCCTTTGTAAAGATAGATACCATCGTTTTCAATATATCTCCAAGCCTTACGGAGCATACCGTTTGTTGTGAGTTCAGGA
This sequence comes from uncultured Bacteroides sp., assembly GCA_964528285.1. Classification (GTDB taxonomy): domain Bacteria; phylum Bacillota; class Clostridia; order Oscillospirales; family Acutalibacteraceae; genus Eubacterium_R. The sequence goes on from CAZGRZ010000015.1 coordinate 13,284, forward strand.
GAGATTGAAAAAGCCTGCTCACTTGCACCTGCACCAGTATAGGCAACTAATGAAAGTGCCTCTGAAAATCTGTTATCATACAAATTATAATCAGCATATTTACCGTCAAAATCTGCCGGAACTACCCAATAACTATCATTAAGAGATAAACCCTTGCAGACATCTATAATACCTTTAGTATTGTTAACACTTAATCCCAGTGTTTTAAGAATCTCATCAACAAACTGCCTATTTTTTGGAATAACTCTGCGTTCAAGCCATTTCAAAATGCCATTTTCGGTTAATTCAAGGTCAAGTGGAAACAATTATTTTCCTGCGTATTTGTATTAAGAATTGACGCCTGTAAACCCTCTAATCCCTTTTCTTTCAGTGAAAAAGAAAGTAATTCTTCATCATATAATCTTAAACTATATATGTTCATCGGTTTACTCCTTTCTTCAAAAGATAATCTTTATTTTTACTTAATGCTTTTGAAATTTTAATCAATATAATAATTATATTATATAAAAAAATCAACCACAAGGAAAAGAGCATCTCAAATGAGATGCTCTTGATAATTTTATGAAATCAGCCGTTTATTTGCTTTGCGATTTCTTCTGCAAAGTTTTCTTCTCTCTTTTCAAGACCGTCGCCCTTCATCATTCTGATGAAGCCGTTTGCCTTGATTTCCGTACCGAGCTGCTTAGCAACTGAATCAATGTAGCCTTTAACAGAACCCTGGAAGATATCGCCGCGAACAAATTCCTGCTCAACGAGGCAGTTTTCTTTATAATATTTGCCCATTTTACCTGCAGCAATCTTAGCGAGGACAGCTTCAGGCTTTGAAGCCATTTTAGGATCTTCCTTCATTTGAGCAGCAAGGATACTCTGCTCGTGCTCAACGACTTTTGCAGGAACACAATCCCTATCAAGATAAGTCGGGTTCATAGCAGCAATCTGCATAGCAACATTTTTACCCATTGATTCAAACTCAGCTGTATCAACCTTTGATTCATCAGCAACATCAAAGCCAATCATAACACCGACTGCTCCGCCGCCATGGATATAAGTTGAAACCACACCGTCCATTGTTTCAAAACGGCGAACTTTCATATTCTCACCGATTGAGAGAACGAGGTCATTAAGAGTTTCTGTAACAGTTCTTCCTGTGCCGTTGAACTCTGTATTGCAAAGAGTTTCAACATCGGCAGGGTCTGTTGCAAGAACAGTCTTTGCAACACCTGTTACGAAATCCATAAACTTTTCATTTTTAGCAACAAAGTCTGTTTCTGAGTTAACCTCAACAACAACACCTTTTTTTGCAGCACTGTCATAATAAGGAAGGACTACTCCTTCAGCAGCAATTCTTGATGCTTTCTTCTGTGCAGCAGCAAGACCTCTTTCACGAAGATAGTCAATTGCCTTATCCATATCGCCGTCGGACTCAACAAGAGCCTTTTTACATTCCATCATACCAACGCCGGTCTTCTCTCGAAGAGCCTTAACATCATGCGCTGTAAATGCCATAATAAATTTCCTCCTATTCAGTTTATATATAATAGATTATTCAGCAGCCTCTTGTACTTCTTCTGCTTTTTCTGCTTTTTCTTCTTTTTCTTCTTCAGCAGGAGCATCATCTGCTGTGTCCTTACCGTCACGACCTTCAATAACAGCGTCTGCCATAGCGCCTGCAATAAGCTTTACTGCACGGATAGCATCGTCGTTACCGGGGATGACATAGTCAATCTCATCCGGGTCACAGTTTGTATCAACAATAGCTACAATAGGAAGACCTAACTTCATTGCTTCTGATACAGCAATTCTTTCCTTGCGCGGATCAACAATGAACATAGCGTCAGGAATCTTTTTCATTTCTGTTATACCGCCGAGATATTTTTCAAGCTTTTCAATTTCAAGCTCAAGGCCTACAACTTCCTTCTTTGGAAGAAGATCAAAAGTTCCGTCATCACGCATTGCTTTAAGCTGAGCAAGACGAGCAACTCTGCCGCGGATTGTCTTGAAGTTTGTGAGCATACCGCCGAGCCAGCGAGCATTGACATAAGGCATAGCACAGCGCTCTGCTTCTTCCTTAACAGATTCCTGAGCCTGTTTCTTTGTACCTACGAAAATGATTGAACCGCCTTCGGCAGCAAGGTCACGAACGAACATATAAGCCTGATCAAGTTTTTTTACAGTCTTCTGTAAGTCGATGATATAGATACCGTTGCGTTCTGTGAAGATGTATTCAGCCATTTTAGGATTCCATCTTCTTGTCTGATGTCCGAAGTGAACACCTGCTTCTAAGAGCTGTTTCATTGAAACTACATTTGCCATTATAATTTCCTCCTTTAAGGTTAATCCTCCACAGCAAATCCGGCACGAACCGATATTGATAACCCACGGTTCAATTTACTGTGTGTGTATTCGCATTTATACGAATGCTGAAAAATTATAACAGAAAAGGCTTGAAAAATCAAGCCTTTTCTTTGTTTTTATTTATTTTATGTCTTTGCGTGGCTATTTTATATAAAGCTTCATTACCTGCTGCCGGGCTTTGTGCTCAAGTGAATCATCGAGAGGCGCAAGGTCCGGTTTTCCGTATTTGTTTTCAAGAGCCTTTGAGATAAGCAAATCGGCAAATTCTGAATTTTTCGGAAGGACAGGACCGTGTGAATATGTGCCGAAGGTATTTAAAAATCTGACGCCCTCCGTGCCGTCCTCACCGTTATTACCGTATCCCTTTATCATTTTACCGAGCGGCTCAACGCCGTCGCCGAGATATGTCCTGCCGCTGTGATTTTCAAATCCGACAATTTCTATACCCTCTTTTGTCTTAAAGGCATAATTACCTATCATACGCTCCTCTTTTCCCTCTGTATAAAAATCGAGAGCGCCCATATATTCAAGCATTTTCCCGTCATAGGTTTTATAATATTTGCCGAGCATCTGATATCCGCCGCAAATTGCAAGGAATACTGTACCGTTGTGAATTGCTTTCTTAATTTCCGTATCCTTGCCTTTTTTCAGGTCATCAAGCAGGACATCCTGTTCAAAGTCCTGACCTCCGCCGATAAATAAAATATCATAATCATCCGCATTAAAGGACTTGCCCATGGTGATACGATCTGTTTTAACTTCAATACCGCGTGCATTCATACGCTCTGTAAGCGCAATAATATTTCCTCTGTCACCATAGAGATTCAGCATATCAGGATAAAGGTGACCTATTCTTATCATCATTCCCAAAAATCCTTACCTCCTAATCTCTTGGCTATAACCGGACGCATTGTCATCATTGAGGTATATGTCGGAACGATATACACATCTCTGCACTGACTTGTGGCAATATCAACTAATTTTTCATAATCCTCATTTTCAATTACTTTGATTTCTCTATTGCCGGCGCCCTCGTACTTTACGCGGATTGCCATATCGTAACAGCGCTTGCCTGTTACATAAATTTCTTTTACATTGCTCTTTTTGAATATTCCTGCGAAATCGACATCCCATATCCAGCTGACATCTTTGCCGTCGGCGGCATTATCATTAAGGGATAAAATTATTGTAAAATCATCTTCGATAGAATTAAGAAAATTCATTGTCTGACTGAAGCCCGCAGGATTTTTAACAAGAATAACATTAATTTTATTATCACCGCTTACGAACTGTTCCATTCTGCCGAAAGCGCCGTTGAAATTCTTAAGCGCAGTATAAATATCTTCTTTGCTGATGCCGAGGGCATAAAGACCTGATGCGCAGCCGACTGCATTATAGATGTTATATGCTCCGCCGATATTAATTTTTGTAATGTTCTTATCGCCGTTAAAATCAGTTATAACAACTGAATGATTAGGCTTGAGTTCTTCAATGGAATCAACAGCGAAATCAGGCGACTGACGCTTATATCCGCACTTTGAACACTCAAAACCGCCGAGATGGCCGTAAGTATGGTATGAATACTTATACTCATGCTTACAGAAAATGCAGTATTTGGCGTCACTGATTTCAGGCTCCTTGGCATTTTTATCAAACGGGACATTTACACCATAAGTAATAATCTTATTAGGGATATCCTTTGACATTGAATAAGTAAGTGAGCAATCGGCATTAAGGCATACAACTGCATCAGGCAGATTAAGGACGGACTCTTTGATTGCATTGAGAGTATGTGTAACCTCGCCGTATCTGTCAAGCTGATCCCTGAAAACATTTGTTACGAGAATAACATCTGCACGTATATATCTTGAAACCTCTCGGAAAGCATTTTCATCACATTCAACAATGGCATATTCCAATTTATTCTTACCTGTAACGGTTGAATTCATTATGAAAGATGCTGTTATACCTGTAATCAAATTTGCACCCGATTTGTTGATAAAATATGTTTTTCCCGCGGTTTTAAGACCTTCTTCAATAATACGGCAGGAGGTAGTTTTTCCGTTAGTGCCGGTTACAATAATAACCTTAACATTTTTTGAAAGATCAGACAGGACATTTCTTTTAACCTTAAGTGCAACTCTGCCGGGTAGTGTGGTGGCGCCTCTTCCCATTTTCTGTAAAATAAAGGTAACAAGTCTGCATACAAGGCAGCTTAAAAATACTCTCACTGAATCACAATCCTTTAAAAATAATCTCTTTCAATTTTAAACTACTATGAAAATTAAGTCAATAGTATTACAGTTGTTTAATTTTAAATTATATGCTATAATTTCAGTCGGAGATGATAGAATGTTAGAAAAAATTATTAAGATTGTCAAGCAGGCAGGAGAAATATATAAAAATGCCGGAAAGGATCTTGAAATTGAGGACAAGGGCTCATCAAGCAATCTTGTGACAAAATTTGACAAAATGATACAGGTTTTTCTTTTTAACGAGCTGAAAAAGATTATTCCCGGATGCACCTTCCTCGCTGAAGAGGGTGACGACAACAAGGTGCTTACAGACGGATACTGCTTTATTATTGATCCGATTGACGGAACAACGAATTTTATAAAAGGCTTTCAGCACAGTGCAGTCAGCGTCGGTCTTGCAAAGGATAAGGAAATGATTATCGGAGTTGTTATGGACCCTGATCTTGATAATATTTTTTATGCAGAAAAAGGAAAAGGTGCATATCTAAATGGGAAAAGGATCAGTATATCAAACTGCGCAATTGACAGCAGTCTTGTTCTGTTCGGCACCTGCCCGTATGAACGCGAGCTTACTCGCAGTACATTTGAATTGACAGAAAAAGTATTCAATAAATGTCTTGAAGTAAGACGCGCCGGTTCTGCTGCTCTTGATATCTGCTATGTAGCATCAGGCAAAGCAGATTTATATTATGAAATGATACTTCGTCCCTGGGACTGGGCAGGAGCATCGGTTATTTTGAAAGAAGCAGGGGGCGAAGCATATACTTTTGATAATGAAGAGCTTGACGCAAATAAGATTACTTCTTTCGTATGCGGAAACAAAAGGGTATTAAAAGATTTTTATGAAATATTACAGTCTTAACAAATATCTGAGGGATACTTTTGGTGACAAAGTATATAAAATCAGCCTTGACGCAGGCTTTACCTGCCCTAACAGGGACGGCACAATTGATAACAGAGGGTGTATATTTTGTTCAAAGGGCGGCAGCGGAGACTTTGCTCAAAGCAAAGAGCTGACAATAACAGAACAGATTGAAAGAGGAAAAGAAAGAGTTAAAAATAAAATCAAAAGCGGAAAATACATCGCTTATTTTCAGGCATTTACAAATACCTATGCACCTATTCAAATATTAAGAAAAAAATTCAATGAGGCAATAAGGCATGAGGATATCGTTGCAATATCCATTGCCACAAGGCCGGACTGCCTTGGCGAAGATGTTATTGACTTACTTGATGAGCTTAATAAAATTAAGCCTGTATTTGTTGAACTCGGCTTACAAACAATACACAAATATACTGCCGATTATATTAGGCGAGGATATGAGCTTGATGTATATGACAAAGCAGTCAAAGACTTAAAAGCAATAGGAATAAATGTGGTAGTTCATCTGATTATCGGTTTGCCGAATGAAAGCAAGGCGGATATACTTGAAAGTGTCAGATATGTTTGTGACAGCGGTATTGACGGAATAAAGCTCCAACTGTTACATATTATTAAAGGCACTGACCTTGCTGATGAATATTCACTCGGAAAAGTCAGGCCTTTGGAATTTGAAGAATATCTTGAAATAATCAAAGCGTGCGTTGAAATAATCCCGGAGAATATTGTTATTCACAGGCTGACAGGTGACGCGGCAAAAAAGGATCTTATTGCTCCGATGTGGTCAGCAGATAAAAAAAGGGTACTAAATGCAATAAATAATTTATAACTATATAAAAAGGCACTTCAAAATAAAGTGCCTTTTATTATTATTCATAAAATCCTATTTTTTCAATCACCGGATTTGAGCGAGACTGACGGATAACAATTCTTGCTCCGATGCAATTTTTGCCTTTAAGATCAACAATTTTTTTTGTTCCTATAACAGTACCGTCATACACTTTAATGAATTTACCATTCTTTTTCATAATATAGATATCATAGGACTCTACCCTTTGACTGAAATGCGTGTCCTCGCTGATTGTTATGTATCTGAGTTTTTTTACCTCACCGAAATCAAAGTCAATATATCCGCATTTATCTGACAGCTCGCCGATTTCCTTTTCAGCTATCGGGAACTGAGTTACAGACTCAATCATAGTGCCGAACTTTTTCAGAACCTTTTCATCCTTATAATGAATAATGCCGTTATCGGTCGGAGGAACATTCAGGAGCAGAGTACAATTATTGCCGACGGAGCCGAGATAAATTTTAAACAGCTTTTTTGCTGATTTGACTGAGTAATTCTCATTTTTGGAATAAAACCAACCTTTTCGGATTGAAACATCGACTTCAGCCGGATACCAGCACAGTGACGGACTTTGACTCAGGACCTTTCTTGACCCCAAATCTCTGTCTTTTGAGTTATACTTGAGCTTATTCGACTCATTTTCAGCATGCCGGCTTTTCCGAATAACTCTTTCCGCTTTGCGCAAAGACGACGGAACTACTGAATATTCAGCCTTCCTCGTTTTTCCAACCTCGTTTCCTATCCATCTGATATCAGGACCGCAGATTGCCATATTTGCATTCGGCTGCAACGAACGGACCAAATCAAAATATCTGTTCCAATCATAGTCAAAATCAACCGTATTTGCACCTTTTGCACCGTCAAACCATACTTCAAATATTTCTCCGTAATTGGTTAAAAGCTCCGTGAGCTGATTACAGAAATAATCATTGTATTCAGGAGTGCCATAGCGTTTATCGTGCATATCCCAAGGGGAAAGATAGACGCCGAATTTCATACCCTGCTTTGAGCACTCGTCGGAAACCATTTTTACAATATCGCCGTCAAACGCACAGTTTTTCACTGAAAAATCAGTATAATCACTTTCCCAAAGGCAGAAACCGTCGTGATGCTTACAGGTGAGGATAATACCTGAGGCACCGCTTGACTTGATAACACTTACCCACTGAGCGGCATCAATTGATTTTATTGTAAAATCATCAACGTTTTCTTTTCCTGTTCCCCACTCTCTTGCGGTCGCAGTGTTCATTCCGAAATGGATAAAGCAGTAATACGGCTTCCTTGAATGTCTGAACTGGTTCTCGCTTGGGACAACGGAAATATAACGACGTACCTCCCCGTCATTTAGCGGAAAGCCGTTATTGAAATTGGTCCAGTTTTTATCAAATGCAGAATTTTTCATATCTCACAAATCCTTGTGTTATTTAATATTACTACTAAATTGCTACTATATTAACAAGCTTACCCGGAACATATATTTCCTTTTTAATAGTTTTACCTTCAATATCCTTTGCAATCTTTTTATCTGCTTTTGCAAGAGCAATTACATCTTCCTTTGAAATATCAACAGAAACAGTAATGCGGGAGCGTACCTTGCCCATATATTGAAGAACGATCTCAACAGAATTATCCTTTGTTTTTTCTTCATCATAGGAAGGCCATTGTGCCTGATTAACCATTCCTTTGAAGTTCATAACATCCCACATTTCTTCAGTAATATGAGGAGCAAACGGATTGAGAATAATTGTCAAGTCTTTGAGCTCTGCTTTATTTACACCCTTTGAATACATTTCATTTACCAAGGTCATCATTGCTGCTATTGCTGTATTGCATTTAAGGCTGTCAATATCATTGGTTACCTTCTTAATTGTTTTGTGCATTAATGCTTCAAGCTCTTTTGAATATTCGTCACCATCCTTGACAATCTCCTGGAGATTCCAGAACCTTTCAAGAAAACGTTTACAGCCCTTAATTGAATCACTGTTCCATGGAGCAGCCTTTTCAAAATCACCGATGAACATTTCATAAAGCCGCATAGTATCTGCGCCGTACTGTTCAACTATATCATCAGGGTTAACAACATTACCCCTTGACTTTGACATTTTCTCACCGTTCTCACCGAGAATCATACCGTGGGAAGTACGCTTTGCATACGGCTCTTTTGTTGGAACGACGCCGATATCATAGAGAAACTTGTGCCAAAAACGGGAATAGAGAAGATGAAGAGTTGTATGCTCCATACCGCCGTTATACCAATCAACAGGTCCCCAGTATTTTACCGCCTCAGGAGATACGAGTTCCTTGTCATTATGAGGATCCATATATCTAAGAAAATACCACGATGATCCTGCCCATTGAGGCATTGTATCTGTTTCCCTCTTAGCAGGCTTACCGCAGCAAGGACAGGTTGTATTTACCCAGTCAGTCATCTTTGCAAGCGGAGATTCACCCGTATCAGTCGGCTCATAGGAAGTGACCATGGGAAGTCGGAGGGGAAGCTCGCTCTCATCAACAGGGACATAGCCGCAATCCTCACACTTGATAATCGGAATAGGCTCACCCCAATACCTCTGACGGGAGAATACCCAGTCACGCAGCTTGAAATTAACCTTCTCATGACCCTTTCCCTCTTTTGTAAGCCACTCGGTAATAGCAGTCTTTGCCTCTTCAACAGACATTCCTGTAAGGAAAGAAGAATTGATGAGCCTTCCTGATGCACAATCCGTAAATGCTTCATTTTCAACACCGACCTTTGAGCCTGCAACGACCTCAATAATCGGCAAATCAAATTTCTTTGCAAATTCCCAGTCACGTGTATCGTGTGCAGGGACAGCCATAATTGCACCTGTTCCGTATGAAGTGAGTACATAATCGGAGATAAAAATCGGAATTTCAGTATCATTAACGGGATTGATACCCATTACTCCGTCAAGTCTGACACCTGTTTTATCCTTATTAAGCTCTGTCCTTTCAAAATCAGACTTATGAGCGGCTTTTTCCTGATACTTGCGTACCTCATCAAGGTTGGCAATTTTATCCGCCCATTTTTCAATAAGCGGATGTTCGGGCGAAACAACCATATATGTTGCGCCGAAAAGTGTATCCGGTCTTGTGGTATAAACAGTGAGTGTATCCCCCGCAGTTGTACCGAAATCAACCTCTGCGCCTATTGAACGGCCAATCCAGTTTTTCTGCTGGACTTTAACTCTGTCGATGAAGTCAAGGTCATCAAGGTCATCTACAAGGCGCTGAGCATATTCGGTAATTTTCAGCATCCATTGGCTTTGATTTTTCCTGATAACCTCACTGCCGCAGCGTTCACATACGCCGTTGACAACCTCTTCGTTTGCAAGGACGCACTTACAGGAAGTACACCAGTTTACTGCCATTTCCTTTTTATAAGCAAGACCTTTTTTGAACATCTGAAGGAAAATCCACTGCGTCCACTTATAGTATGACGGATCTGTTGTATTAATTTCTCTTGTCCAGTCAAATGAAAATCCGAGTGCCTGAAGCTGTGATTTGAAATGGGCAATATTATTTTTTGTTACCTCTTCAGGATGAATATGATTTTTGATAGCAAAATTTTCCGTCGGAAGACCGAAAGCGTCCCATCCCATTGGATAAAGCACATTATATCCCTGAAGTCTCTTCTTCCTTGCGACAATATCAAGTGCGGTATAAGAACGCGGATGACCAACATGAAGTCCCTGTCCCGATGGATAAGGAAATTCAACAAGACAATAAAATTTCGGGAGTGAAAAATCCTGTTTTGCGGCAAAGGTATTCTGACTGTACCAGATATTTTGCCATTTTGATTCAATTTTTTTAAAATCGTAATTCATATGTTAATCCTCCAAAAAATTTGCAATATCTATTTTTTCACCATCTTCCCAAAGGCGCTCAAGCTGATAAAAATCACGCTGTTCCTTATAAAAGATATGGACAATAACCGAATTATAATCAAGGCATACCCAAGGGGTATTTTTCCCTTCAATATGATGAGGTGCAACGCCCCTTTTGTCAAGCTGATACTCAATTTCTTCTGCAAGTGCTTTAACCTGAGTTGAGCTTGTACCTGTGGCAATAACAAAATAATCCGCAATTATGGTGAGATCCTTAATTCCGATTATCTTGATATTTTCTCCCTTTTTACTGTCAATGGCACTGACAATGGTTTTAACTAATTTTTTTGTTTCCATTAAGTCACTTTCCTTTTAAATATTCTCATTATTAATAAGCCAATTATATGCGCTCACTGTGTCGGGATGAAGGAGATTTCTTCTGTCCACCACAGATTTGATTGTAAACGATGTGGCATAAAGAAGTGCCGAACGCCTGCCCTTTTCAACCTGGGCACGCATAATGTCAACATCTTTATAATCCCTGTCAGCTGAAACAAAATCAGCGAGATAGATAACCTGTTCGAGCAGAGACATATTCTCCCTGCCCGTAGTATGATAACGGATCGAGTTGAGAATTTCCTCATCATCAATTCCGAGTACGGCCTTAGCATAAGCGGAGCCAGAAATCTGATGATAAAATTTCTGCTGACTCTTTTCAAAATCAGTTATACTCATTCCGGCTTTTTCAATAACTTCAATCTGTTCTTCGGGGGGACTCTCTTTCATTACATCATGGAGTATACCTGCAACCTCTGCCTTTTGGACATTGGCACCGAAGCGCTGTGCAAGGAGCTTTGCGCTTTCACATACGCACAGTGAATGATAAAATCTGTATTCAGACAATTTGTTTTTTATCAGAACTCTGTATTCATCTATATTATACACAATAAAGTCTCTTTTCTGAAATATAATCGCATACTTTTGCAGGGACAAGAGATGATATATCCAGCCCGTCTTTAATCATCTGTCTTACATCGCTTGAACTGAGATTAAGAACAGGCTTGTCGGAAATATAATACCTGCCGTCAAGCTCATCAAGCGTTTTGGCATAATCAAGCATTTTTTTCTTTTCCTGTTCATTCTCGCGGGCACTTGTGCATATCGTGACCGTTGCAAGAATTTCTTTAAACTTATACCAATAATGAAATGTCATAAATTGGTCTGCGCCGAGGATTAAAAAGAATTCGCCGTCAGGATAAATCAGTTTTAACTCTTGCAGGGTATCATAAGTATAAGACTTCCCTGCTCTTTCAAATTCAATAGTTGAAACCTCATAATTTTTTCTGTCACACAGCGCAAGTTTAAGCATATTAATTCTGTCTTGCGCCGAGGCAAGATTCTGAGAGGTCTTGTGCGGCGGAACAGAGGTTGGGATAAAAATGATTTTATCAAGATGAAGATCTGAAAAATAATTGTCTGCCAGATTAATATGCCCGTTGTGAACAGGGTTAAAAGCACCGCCTAATATACCTATTTTCATTTATCTTCCCCTATGTTTTGGACGGTCATAGACAGCATAAGAATTTTTTGCTTCCATTTCCCTATGGCGCTGTCTTTTTCCCTTTATCTTAACCTTATTTTTTACCTTATTCTTTGCAGGGACCTTGGCAGTTCCCGAGCCGCGTTTTTTCTTTTTCTGCGCAATTTTGTCAGGATCTGCCTGACGGTACAAAACAATAATTCCGCCGATAATCTGAATTATGTCGGCATTCAATGAATCAGCAATCTCTCTTGCAAGCTCCTTTGGTGTTTTTGGTGCGGTTTCAAGATGAACGCGGACTTTAATAAGCTCTCTTGCGTCAAGAGCGTCATCAATCTGCGTAATTAAATTATCGCTGATACCATCCTTGCCTATCTGAATAACAGGCTCAAGAGTATTTGCTTTTGCACGCCAATATGCTCTTTCCTTTGAAGTCATATAATCTTCTCCAATTCTTTTACCAATAATCTTAAAGCATTACCGCGATGGCTTATCTTATCCTTTTCCTCGGCAGTATACCTACCAAAGGCTTTTCCGTCAACAAGAAACAACGGGTCATAACCGAAGCCTTCACTTCCATCTCTTTCAAAGCCGATGTAACCGTTACATTCTCCGCGAACAACAATCTCCGTTTCATCAGTAAAAACACAGCAGATTGCACATACATAATGAGCTGTTCTCTGCGGCATTGGAACACCATTAAGCTTTTCAAGCAAAAGGTCATTATTCAGTTCGTCATTACCGTGTTCGCCTGCAAATCTTGCGGAAAAAATTCCCGGTGCGCCATTGAGGTAATCAACACAGAGCCCTGAGTCATCTGCAATAGCAGGCATATTTGTTTCCTTATATGCGGCATATGCTTTTATCTTTGCATTATCCTCAAATGTATTGCCGTTTTCCTCAACCTCTTCAAGAGTTATTCCGAGCATTTTTGCAGTAACAACATTGATTCCGAGCGGTGAGAGTATTCTTTGCATTTCCGCAAGCTTTTTCATATTATTTGTTGCGAGAATAAAATCCATAATCAGTCCTCATTAATAAAGTTTGTTATATCCCTATCTTCATCAGGAATTTGAGAATCAAACAAGCCTGAAGCAAATGCATCGGCGTCAAACGGCTGAAGATCCTCAATTTTTTCACCAACGCCGACAAATTTTACAGGAACATCGAGCTCGTTATTGATTGCAAGAACCACACCGCCTTTTGCTGTTCCGTCAAGCTTGGTCAGGACAATACCGGTAATACCTGCAGCCTCCTTGAAATCTTTTGCCTGATTGACAGCATTCTGACCTGTGGTAGCATCAAGGACAAGCAGAATTTCTTTTGAAGCATCAGGAAGCTCTCTGTCAATAACACGGGAAATCTTATTAAGCTCATCCATTAGATTTTTTTTATTATTAAGTCTTCCTGCGGTATCAATAATAATAACATCAGCATTTCTTGCCTTGCCTGCCTGAATGGTGTCATAAACGACTGCGGCGGGATCTGCACCCTCACCATGCTTGATGAGGTCAACATCTGCTCTGTCAGCCCAAACCTGCAGCTGCTCAATCGCAGCGGCACGGAAAGTATCGGCTGCGCCCAAAATTACCTTTTTGTTCTGTTCCTTAAGTCTTAGGGCAAGCTTACCGATGGTTGTTGTTTTGCCGACTCCGTTGACGCCTATCATAAGGATAATTGACGGCTTTGTACGAAGACGGAGATAACTGCCGCCCCATACTACACCTGAAACAATATCCTTCATTGTTTCCCTTACCTGTTTAACGCTTGTGATTTTATCATTATCAATCTTATTCTTTAAATCGCTAATAATTCTTTCAGCGGTAGGCATACCTACATCGCCCATAATAAGAATTTCCTCAAGCTCATCAAAAAGGTCATCGGTAATTTCTTCATAAGACGCTATTACCTCATCCATCTGAGCTGTGATACCTTCATCTCTGGTTTTCTTCAAGCCGCGTTTAAAAACATCAAAAATACCCATAGATACACTTCCCTTTATTCTTCAAGCCCCATCTTTGCAGCAATTTCGGCAGTTTGGAGTTCAATAAGCTTCGATACACCCTTTTCCTGCATGGTAACACCATAGAGCACATCAGCCTCTTCCATAGTGCCGCGTCTGTGAGTGATGGAAATAAACTGTGTTTTGTCAGTCATCTTACGCATATATTTTGCAAATCTTTCAATATTTGCATCATCAAGAGCAGCCTCAACTTCATCGTAAATACAGAATGGTGCAGGCTGTACCTTAAGCACACTGAAAAGCAGAGCCATTGCGGCAAGTGATTTTTCACCGCCTGAAAACAGATTGATATTCTGGACTGATTTTCCCGGAGGCTGAATTTTTATTTCGATAGGCGACTCAAGGCAGTTATCTGGTTCTTCAAGTACAATCTCACCCTTGCCGCCGCCGAAAAAGTCTGCGAATGAAATCTTAAATTCATCATTAATCTTATTGAATTTCTCAATGAATTGTTCACTCATTGAAGAGGTTAGATCCTCAATTATTTTTAAAAGCTCGGACTTTGATTTTTCAATATCGTCAATCTGCTCCTTCAAAAAATCATATCTTTCTGAAACTTCCTTATATTCCTCGATTGCACCGACATTGATTGAGCCTAAATTTTTTATTTCGGTCTTGATTTCGCGGAGGCGTTTTTTAGCATCCGACATATTTTCAATTTCAATATTCAGTGCCTCTGCCTCACGCTTTGTAAGCTCATACTGCTCAAAGAGCATATCATTTAGCTCGTCATACTCTTTGCGCATTGCAATTTTTCTTTCATCGAGGCGAACAATCTCCGCAGAGAGTTTTTCTCTTTCCTGTCCTTTATTTCTTTCAAGCAGACGAAGCTCGCCTGAGCGTTTTTCAAGGGTATTTCTTTTTTCAATCTGATTTGATACATTATCATCAGATTCTTTTGCCTTATTTCTAAGCTGCTGCGCCTGTGCCTTAACCTCATTTACATTGGCGAGAAGAGTTTCATTCCTGCGCTCAATTGATTTAATATCTTCTTCAATCGTCTTTACTCTGTCAAACTGCGTATTTTTCCTGAGTTCGAGCTCTTCAATAAAGATTTTTGCCGACTCGGTATCCTTGACCAATGTCAAAAGCTCAAGGTTAATTTCTTCACTCTTTTGCCTGTATTCCTCACGCTTTTCAATAAGCTCCTGTGCATTGCCTGCTGCATCTGCAAGCTTCTTTTCAGCATCGGAAATTTCATTTTCGACAGACTCCGCCTGCTTTTTGCTCTCTGAATTTTGTTTTTCAAATTCA
This sequence comes from uncultured Bacteroides sp., assembly GCA_964528285.1. Classification (GTDB taxonomy): domain Bacteria; phylum Bacillota; class Clostridia; order Oscillospirales; family Acutalibacteraceae; genus Eubacterium_R. Next base: position 28,286 of record CAZGRZ010000015.1, read on the forward strand.
GCAATTCTTACACTTGAGCTGTTTTTTTCATCAGTCAGGTTATTGAACTGTGACTGTGCGGCGTCAAGCTTTTCACAAATAAGCTTGTGATCCCCCTGTGCTTTGATGAGTTCTTCCTTTGCCTGCCGTAAATCAGCCTCCGCACCCTGGAGCTGTGCAGCGGCATAGTTGGCATCCTCAAGCGCTGTTTTATATTCTTCTTTTAATTTTTCAACAGATTTTTTAATTTCTTTTGCTTGTGCATTAAGCTCATCAATCTGATTTGCACGTGAGAGAATTCCCGCGCTCTTTGACTGTGAGCCGCCTGTCATTGACCCGCCCGGATTGATAACCTGTCCGTCAATGGTAACAAGCTTGAACCTGTTTGCGTAACGCTTTGCAATTCCTATAGCACAGTCCATATCCTCAACGATTACAACTCTGCCAAGAAGGTTTGAAACAATATCCCTATACTTGTCACTGCAATCCACAAGGTCGCTTGCTACAGCAATAAAGCCGAGGTTATCGTCGAGATTTTTTTCATCAAGATATCTCGGCTTGATATTTGAAACAGGTAAAAAGGTTACTCTTCCGAGATGATTATTCTTAAGATAATATATGGCACGCTTTGCATCCGTTTCATTCGTAGTGACAATATTCTGCATTGCTGCACCGAGCGCGACCTCAACTGCCATTGAATATTCATTGCTTACGGTTATAAGTTGTGAAAGCGGACCGTGAATACCTGACAATGCGTTATTCTGTGACTGTTTCATAACAGACTTGACTGCTCCCGAAAAGCCCTCCATATTTTTTTCAAGATCAGAAAGCATTTTTGCCTTAGACTGCTTTTGTGACAGCTCAAGAGCTGTATTTTCCAAATCTGTCTTTATTTTATCTGCTTTTTTTGTTTTATTTTCAAGTTTAATTCTGTAGCCTGAAAGGGAGTTATTGTTTTCAGCAATTCTGTCATTAAGCTGACTGAGGTTTTTCTCACTTTCCTGCTTTTGCAATTGAGCAAGGCTGACTTCATTTTCACATTCGGATATTGCAGTATCAACAACATTTTGACGCGCCTTGATTTCCTCAATGGAAGAAATTGCCTGTGAACACTTAACCCTACAATCTGAAAGCTGAATTGTGAGTGATGTGATTTTCTGATTGAGGTCAACTGATAGCTTTGAATACTGATTATTTGAAGAAACAATATGTTCCATTTCTTCGCTGACATCTTTAAGCTGAGTCTTCTTTTCTTCAATAATCTTTTCATTTTGGGAAATCAGGCTGTGCTTTTCTTCAATCTGTGCATCAATTGATGAATTGGTATCGTCAGCAAGACCGATATCGTTTTTAAGCCTTGCGATAGTTTCGTTATTATGATTTATTGAGGTTACAAAAACATCTGCCTCGCCGTCCTTTTTAAGGGCAGCCTCCTCGTATGCTTTTGAGCCTATTCTGATTTGTTCAATATCAGTATTGATTGATGCAGTCTTTTCAAGTATTTCCTCAATCTCATCTTCTATTGATTTAAGCTCTTTCTCGCAAATCTCGTGTGAAGCCTGAGCGGCGTCAATCTTATGCTCATGCTCACGAAGTTCATTTGTAAAATGGTTTATCTTATTTATCCAAACACCAATTTCAAGTGTCTTTTTTTCTCCTGAAAGTTCAAGGAAGCGTGCCGCCTTTTCACTTTGCTTTTTAAGAGGTCCTACACGATTCTCAAGCTCACCGAGAATATCAAGAAGTCTGACAAGATTTTCCTGAGCCTGATCAAGTCTCCTTACAGCATCTGTCCTCTTATGACGGAAGAGGGATATACCTGCTGCTTCTTCAAACAGCTCCCTTCTGTCCTCGTTTTTCTGCGAAATGATTGAGTCAATATTACCCTGACTTACAATTGAATAACCGTCAGAGCCGAGCCCTGTATCCATGAAAAGTTCATGAATATCCTTACGCCTTACACTTTCTCCGTCAATCTTGTACTCGCTCTCACCCGAACGATAATAGCGGCGGGTAACAGTTACAATTTCACCCTTATCCTTGAGGGTATGGTCAGAATTATCAAGCGTGAGCTGAACCTGAGCAAAGCCGAGTGCTTTTCTTGTTTCAGTACCGCCGAAGATGACATCCTCCATTTTTGAGCCGCGCAGTGATTTTGTACTTGTTTCGCCCAGCACCCATCTGACGGCATCTGAAATATTACTTTTTCCTGAACCGTTCGGTCCGACAACGGCAGTTATGCCCTTGCCGAAATTAAGCTCTGTTTTATCAGGGAATGACTTAAATCCCTGCATTTCAAGTGTTCTTAAAATCATTATTTAATCCTCAATTGATCAACCGCCATACAGTTGTCTGTTATAATTTTTATATTATATCCTTTTTCCATAAGAAAATAGATATTCCTTTTGTTATTTCCCTTGAGCTTTGATAAAGACTTGGGGTTAACAAAAATCTGATAATCGCCGGGAGGGAAAGCAAGAATCTGATTAAGCATAATTCTTGATTTAACAATCTCCCCGAATGAATCATGAAAACCGCCTGCAAGCATATTTTCCTTAATTTCCCTGCCTGAATGCAGACCGATACGGATGATTTTAATATCCGCTTTTTCAAACATCGGTACAAGTTTTGAGCAAAGCTCGGCTGAATCGTCTACACCGGGCGGAAAATATTTTTCTGAAAGATACAGTTGAGCAAGATATGTACCTTTCAGCACAACGGTTGGATAAATTCTGATTGTCTGCGGGTGAAGGTCAATGATTTTATGAGCGGTGGAAATTGCCTTTTCTTCTGTATCAAGATACAATCCCGTCATCATCTGGAGTCCGAGTTCAAAGCCGTAATCCTTAATCAGCTTTGATGCATTTACCACATCCTGAGCAGTATGACCGCGTCGGTTTGCCTCAAGGACCTCATCATCCATACTCTGTGCACCAAGCTCAATACTTGTGACGCCGTAAGTTTTTAATATATCAAGAATTTCTTTATCAATACAATCAGGTCTTGTTGAAATCCTGATACCGCTGACCTGTCCGTTTTTTATATAAGAATATGCAGCTTCAAGCAGTTCAATCATATAATCCCTGTCTATTGCGGTAAATGAGCCGCCGAAGAAAGCGATTTCATATTCATAATCCTTACGCTTAAGCGCTGTTTCCACAGCATTCTTAACATCCTGAGCAGACGGCTGTTCGCTCTTGCCTGTTATTGTTTTTTGATTACAGAATGAACATGCACAAGGACAGCCGAGATTCGCAACAAAAATACTTATATTCCCTTTTTTCATAATCCCATCAAATCAAGCGCTTCCTTGGCAGCAGCCTGCTCGGCGCTCTTTTTACTTCTTCCTTTTCCTCTTCCGATAACATTTGAATTAAGATGAACTTCAATCTCGAACGTTTTATCGTGATCCGGACCGCTTTCACCGACTAAAACATAATTGACATTCTCATCCGGATTCTGCTGGACAATCTCCTGCAGGATTGTTTTATAGTCCTTAAACTTAATCGTATGATTTTCAACTGCCTTTGACAAAAATGAAAGAACAAACTTTTTTGCATTATCCATTCCGCCGTCAAGATATATTGCCGCAATCAGTGCCTCAAAGGCGTTTTCAAGTATTGATGGTCTGTCTGCGCCTCCTGTATTTATTTCCCCTTTCCCGAGGAAGAGATAGCTGCCGAGACTTATCTGACGGGCAAAGCCTGACAAGCTGTCAGTGCATACCAAAGACGAACGGAGTTTTGAAAGCTCTCCTTCCGGCATATCCGGATATTTTTCATAAAGAAATTCCGCAGATATGATTGAAAGAACTGCATCACCAAGAAATTCCATTCTCTCATTGCACTTGATATTCTTATGCCTTTCATTTGCGAATGAAGAATGAGTGAGAGCCTCCATAAGATATTCTTTATTATTAAATTTATAACCAATCTCACTTTCAAGATTTTTCATATCAATATTCCTTTAACAGCAGTCAGGTTTATATTAATCTTCATTTGAATTATTCAGTTCTTTTTCTATTTCATCAATCAGATTATTTTCCAAAAACCAGACAGCCTGTTTCACGGCATTTTTGAATGTTCTTGCATCCGCAGAGCCGTGAGCCTTTATAACAGGCTTTCTTACACCGAGCAGGACTGCCCCGCCGTATTCCTTATAATCAAACTGTTTTTTCATATCGTCTATCTCTCTTTTTACACCGAGATAAGACAGCTTTGATACTGTATTTTTCATAAAAGCAGCTTTAATACTGTTCATCAGTACCTTTGCAACGCCTTCATATGTTTTTAAAATCAAATTGCCTGTAAAGCCGTCGGCAATAATGACATCGGCATCACCGAACGGTATCTGCCTACCCTCAATATTACCGATGAAATTATATTCTGCATTTTTCATCAGCTCATAGGCTTCCCTGACAATGGGAGTGCCCTTTGTTTTCTCAGTTCCGTTATTGGCAAGAGCAATCCTCGGGTTATCATACTTAAGAATATACTTCATATACAAGTCACCCATAAGAGCGAACTGACAAAGAAATTCTGCTCTGCACTCGGCATTTGCACCGCAGTCCATAAGGAGAATAGGCTTTTTTGCACTTGGCATAACAGATGCTATTGCAGGACGCTTGATTCCCTTAATCCTTTTTGTTATCAGTGTTGCACCAACGGTAATTGCACCCGTGTTTCCTGCACTTACGAAAGCATCTCCCCTGCCTTCATTGAGAAGCCTGAAGCCCACTGCCATTGAAGAATCTGATTTTTTCTTAAGTACACTTTTTGCATCATCGTACATAGTTATTACATCTGTGGTATTTACTATTTCAGTATTTTTCAAAATAATATTATTTTCTTTAACACATTTATTAATTATTTTTTCATTACCGACAAGCAAAACATCAATGCCGTATTCATCGACAGCAAGCATTGCACCTTTGATAATTTCAAGCGGAGCATTATCCCCGCCATGCGCATCAATAATAATTTTCATTTCATCAACCTAAACCCGTTCTGTTGAAGATTTCAGTGAACTGATTGCTCTGTCTGAAAGGGCCTTATACCTTTCTTTTTTATCTTTGATTTTTGGCTCAAGAGGGGGAAGTATACCAAAGTTTGCACCCATTGGCTGGAAATTCTTAACACTTTCGTCACTGATATAATCACACAATGCACCGAGCATTGTGACATTATCCGGTACAAAAGACGATTTATTTTCTGCAAATCTGACAGCGTTGATGCCCGCAATAATTCCGCTGCCGGCAGACTCCATATAACCCTCAACGCCTGTTATCTGTCCTGCAAAAAATATATTGGGATAGTTTTTTAAGCTGTAATCAGAATTGAGAAGCCCGGGTGAATTCAAAAATGAATTTCTGTGCATAACTCCATATCTGACAAACTGTGCATTTTCAAGACCCGGTATCATTGAAAAAACGCGTTTCTGCTCGCCGAATTTGAGATTAGTCTGGAATCCGACCAGGTTGAGCATTGTACCCTTATCATTCTCACGCCTGAGCTGAACACACGCCCATGGTCTGTGATTTGTATTCGGGTCAATAAGTCCGACAGGCTTCATGGGACCGAAGCGTGCTGCATCAAGTCCTCTTTTTGCCAGTGTTTCAATCGGCATACAGCCCTCATATACATCAAAGTCATGCACAATTGCGCTCTCTGCATTTATCAGTTCATTTATAAAATTTTCATATTCCTGTTTATTAAAAGGACAATTGATATAATCATCCTCGCCGCCGCGATTGTATCTTGAAGCAGCAAAGGCTTTATTCATATCCACACTGTCGGCGGTTATAATCGGTGCGGCTGCATCATAAAATGACAGATATTCGCCGACAACACTCCGAATACTCGAGGCAAGTTTACCGTCAGTCAGAGGACCGCTTGCAATTATTGTAACGGTTTCTTTATCATAAAAATCAACATTTTCCACAACTTGATTGATAACCTTAATCCTCGGGTGAGCCTTAATTTTATCGGTTATTCTTTGTGAAAAAATATCTCTGTCAACTGCCAGAGCACCACCTGCAGGGACTGAACATGACCTTGCGACGGGAACAGTAAGCGAGCCGAGAATTGTCATTTCCTCTTTAAGCAGACCTGCCGCACTCTCAAGCCTTGACGCTTTAAGTGAATTGGAGCAGACAAGCTCTGCAAACAAATCCGATTTGTGTGCAGGTGAGCGCTTGATACCCTTCATTTCATAAAGAAAAACATTATACCCTGCATTTGCAATCTGCCAAGCAACCTCTACGCCTGCCAGACCTGCACCTATAACTTTAAATTTCATATAATTCACAAATTAAATATTTATAATCTATTCTTCTTTTTTCTTTTTTCTCGGGGCAGGCTTAGTAAAGCCGCAGCCTTCTGTATCGGGACAGTAAAGGACATTTCCTCTGCGCTTGAAAAGTGATTTTCCGCACTTAGGACAAACTTCATCTGACGGGGCGTCCCATGTCATAAAATTACAGTTTGGATAATTTGAACAGCCGAAGAAAGTACTGCCCTTCTTTGTTTTCTTTTCTATAACATCGCCGCCGCACTCAGGACATTTTGCGCTTGTCTTGAACACAAGAGGCTTTGTATTCTTACATTCAGGGTAGCCGGGACAGGCAAGAAATTTACCAAATCTGCCAACCTTTATTATCATATTCCTGCCGCACTTTTCACAGACAATGTCTGTCTCTTCTTCCTTAAGTTTTATCTTGACGCCCTGCATATCAGCCTTTGCCTTTTCGAGCGGCTCTTCAAACTCGTCATAATAAAGACGAATCATATTTTTATAATCCTTTTCGCCACTGTCAATTTTATCGAGGTCAGCCTCCATTTTTGATGTATACTTGACATTTACGATATTAGGTATTCTCTCTTTAAGAAGATTTGTTACGGCTTCGCCAAGCTCAGTAGGAATAAACTGCTTTCCCTCACGCTTAACATATTCACGATTTAGAATAGTTGAAGTGATAGTAACATAAGTTGACGGTCTGCCAACTCCGTTTTCCTCAAGCGCTTTTGTGAGAGACGCCTCGGTATATCTTGCAGGCGGCTGGGTAAAATGCTGATTGCCGAGGATACTCTTCAGCTTAAGGATGTCTCCTGTCTTCATAGCAGGAAGAGGTACTGAGGAATCAGCCTTATCCTCGTCAGCCTTTTCTTCATAAAGCGCAGTAAAGCCGTCAAACTTAACAGTATGGCCGGAGGCAGTAAAGATATAATCTCCCGCAGTAATCTCAATTTTCATTGTCTCCTGATGACATGCTTCCATAAGAGATGCAATAAAGCGTTCCCATATGAGCTTATAAATCTTATACTGGTCAGTTGTGAGATAAGCCTTAACCGAATCGGGAGTAACATTGGGCATTGAAGGTCTGATAGCCTCATGACCGTCCTGGATATTGCTCTTTGACTTATAATATCTCGGCTTTTTGGGAAGATATTTTTCTCCGTAAGTTTTGATTATATATTCATTACCTGCGGCTCTTGCCTCCTCTGAAATGCGAAGTGAGTCAGTTCTCATATATGTGATAAGACCGACTGTACCAAGCTTTCCTGCCTCAACACCTTCATAAAGCTCCTGTGCTGCTTTCATTGTTCTTCTTGCCTGGAATGAGAGACGGCGTGACGCTTCCTGCTGGAGAGTTGATGTTATAAAAGGCGGAGTAGGATTCTTTTTTCTGCTGCCTTTTTTAACACCGGTCACAAAATATTCAGCGCCGTCAAGGTCTGAGAGGATTTTTTCACTTTGCTCTTTATTTTCAATCTTAAGCTTTTTGCCGTTCTTGCTGTAAACAGCGGCTGAAAAGACTTTACGATCAGGCGGATTGGTAAACTTTGCATCGATTGACCAGTATTCCTCGGGATTGAAAGCTCTTATTTCATTTTCCCTGTCAACAACAAGTCTAAGCGCAACCGACTGGACACGGCCTGCTGAAAGTCCCCGTCTTATCTTCTGTGAAATAAACGGTGACAGCTTATAGCCGATAAGCCTGTCAAGAATTCTTCTTGCCTGCTGAGCATTGACGAAATCAATGTCAATCTCTCTCGGGTGCTCCATTCCTGATTTTACGCCGTTTTTTGTTATTTCATTGAATGTAACTCTGTTTTTTTCTTTAAGGTCAAGACCTAATAGATATGCAAGGTGCCATGAAATTGCTTCTCCCTCACGGTCGGGGTCGGTTGCGAGATAGACATAATCCGCAGCTTCCGCCTTTTTCTTTAAATCCCTGACGAAATTTTCTTTGCCCTTTATTACTGTATACTTAGGCTCAAAATTGTTGGCGATATCAACACTGAGCCTTGCCGCAGGCAAATCCCTGACATGTCCCATTGAGGCAACAACATCATAGCCTTTTCCGAGATATCCTTTAATATTTTTTGCTTTTGCAGGGGACTCAACAATTACTAACTTAGACATAAATTTTTTCCTTTCAGGATAGTTTGTATCTTTTGCCCGAGGCGCTTTGAACAAGACCTAAAATCTCAAGCTGTGTAAGTCCTGCTGCAACCTTTGATGCCGTAAGGCAAGTTTTCTGAATAATATTATCAATATGTGAAAAATTCTCTTCCAAACACTCATAGATGATTTTTAAATCACCGTTCAGATTATTTGAAGTATTCTCACGCTGAAGCCTTTTTTCTCTGCCTTTTTCAAGATTTTCAAAAGAAAATTTATCTGTATTCGCTTGTACGTTGGCGCTTTTATCCTTCGTATCATACATAAGCTCTTCAACCGACCTTATCTTTGACATATCAACTGTATCGAATCTTTCAGAATATTGCGAAATAATCTGCTCAGGCTTGGTTGCAACAATTGCACCGTCCTCAATCAGCTTATTTGTGCCTGCAAAGTCAGTTGAAAGCACTGAGGCAGGAACGGCAAAAATATCTCTGTTCTGCTCCTGTGCATAGCGTGCAGTAATAAGGCTGCCGCTTTTTACTCCTGCTTCAACTATAAGAACGCCGAGAGAAAGACCGCTTATAATTCTGTTTCTCATAGGAAAAGTTCTTTTACCGGCAGGTGTAAACGGAGGATATTCGGTAACAAGTGCGCCGTTACAGCTGATTGTATCTCTGAGTGTTTTGTTTGCAGAAAGGTAACTTGTCCCAAATCCGCAGCCTAAAACTGCGATAGTTTTTCCTCCTGCCATCAATGCACCCTTATGTGCGGCAGAATCAACACCGAGCGCGGCGCCGCTGACTACCAAGGCTCCGCATTCTGTTATACCTCTGCTGAGGATATTTGTCACTTTGATTGAATATTCGCTTGCCTTTCTTGTACCTACGACGGCTATAGTAACAAGATTATCTATATCCGGCAAAATACCGTCAATGAACAAAGCTGCAGGCGGATTGGAAATTTCTCTCAGTCTTTCTGGATAAGCGGGATCATCATAATCAATTATCTGCCAGTTATTATCATTACAAATACGAATTATTTTATCGGCATTATTTATTTTTGTATTTTCAAGTTTTTCGATTCTCCTCGGTGTAAGAGCAGTACTCATTTTCCGTTCAAGGACTGATGAATTAAAAAGCTCTTTAACCGAACCGAATTCCTCGATCAATGTTTTTATATCAACACCTTCGCCAAGTGCCTCCTGAAGCCAGAGCCAATAGCTTACATTATCACTCATTTCAGCATCTCCCAAATTATTATTGCAGCTGCGGCCGACACATTAAGGCTCTCTGACTTACCTAACATTCTTATTGTGATTAAATCATCGCAGCATTTCATCACTTCATCGCTCACGCCGTTTGCTTCATTACCGATAACGCAGACACAGCCGTGTGAAAAATCAACAGCTGTAATACTTTTTGCACAACTGTCAGGAGATGTGGCATATATTTTCATGCCATTATTTTTCATACTTCTTATTGTATCCGGCAGGCTGTCGGTTTGAATAATATTCATTCTGAGAATTGAGCCCATTGAAGCACGAAGAACCTTTGGGTTATATATGTCACAGCCGCAAAAGATTATAATTCCGTCAATACCGAGTGCCTCTGCCGTTCTTACGATAGTTCCAAGATTACCGGGGTCCTGAACATTATCGAGTGCAATATACCTTGAATCATTATAAATCGAAAAATTCTGTGATTTCATTTCGCAGACGGCAAAAATGCCCTGAGCGGTTTTCGTATCGGAAATACGCCCGGCTGTCTCGTCTGAAATCAGATATGAATTGTCAGCTGAATTAATCATTTTGTCACACTGAGAAGGATATTTTTCAAGCACAGTATTCGTAACAAAAAAAGCTTTGACCTTTACAGCAGAATTAAGGACATCAAAAACAAGTCTGACGCCTTCAAGAACGAAAGCGTTTTTTTCCTTACGCTCTCTTGAAGAAGAAAGAAGTTTTTTAATGTCCTTTATTAAATCATTATTTTTTCCTGTGATTTTTTCCATACACAACTCCAAAAAAGCGTGCCAATAATTTTCTGATTTTACATTCGTTTAAAGAAATCACTGACTATTAAATTTAAAGCTAATTTATTTTATAATATACATTATAATGTTTAAAATTTCAATACCAAAATAAATAGTTTTTAATAAATTTACATATATTAAAAAACAGAGTAAAAGAAATACTTTTACTCTGTCAATAATAATTAAATTAAAGAGCGGCTTTTGCTGTTTCAACAAGTGAGGTAAATGCCTTTGGATCTGAAATAGCGATTTCAGAAAGCATTTTTCTGTTAAGGTCAACACCTGCCTTTTTAAGGCCGTTCATAAATGTTGAATAATTTGTACCGTTAAGCTTGCAAGCTGCGGAAATACGAGTAATCCAAATTCTTCTGAAATCTCTCTTCTTCTGCTTTCTGCCGATATATGCATACTGACCGCTC
>CAZGRZ010000016.1:0-35940 GCA_964528285.1 uncultured Bacteroides sp.
CATTACCTTGCAATAAGCGACAACTTTGACTCCGATGAAATCAATCTTATGGCTCCCTTCCAGTTTGCCATGAACGATGTTTACCTTCGTGATACCTCAAGGAAAATCAAGCAGGTGTTGAATCAAAAAATGAATAAAGGTGAATATTGTGCCTGTCCGCCGTTCGGGTATATGAAAAATCCCGAAAACGAGAGTACGCTTATTCCAGACCCTATGACTGCACCGATTGTTCAAAAGATATTTGCACTTGCCGAGGAAGGCAGATCTGCCCACGCAATAGCAAATATACTGACTGAAGAAGGCTGTATAACACCGCTGAAATACAGAGTTTTATACAGGGATAAATTTAGTGAAAAGGGTGCTGCAAGGGCGGTAGATGAATGGAATCACACCACGGTTAAAAGGATTCTTAAAAACCAGGTGTATCTCGGTCATACAATGCTGGGCAAAACAAAAAAAGCAAGCCTTAAGTCAAAGAAAAAGGTTAAAGTGCCGAAAGAAGAATGGCATATAACCAAAAACACGCATATGCCTCTCGTTACAAAAGAGCAGTTCGACAAGGCTGAAAAGTATATGGGTATGCACACAAGGAACTGGAAGGAGCACGAAAAATGCCGTTCAAGCATTTTTAACGGAATTACCTTTTGTGCAAACTGCGGCGGTGCAATGTGTTCGGCTGGCTCGGTGTATAAGGGCGAGAGAGAAAAATACTGGTATCTCTCCTGCAACAATATACCCAAGCGTTCCAAAAATCACTGCGAGCACGGTGCTAGAATCAAATATTCAGATTTGCTTGAGATTGTAAAAAATGATCTTAATCAGCTGATATCGTTAAATGATGACGACATCAAAGAAATCATAAACGATGCTCTGAAAAGATCAGGACAAGTTAATATTTATGAAAGTGCCGATGACAATCAAAAGGCTATAGAAAAGCGTTTGGACACGATTGATAAAATCATTATGAAGCTTTACAGCGACAATGCCGCAGGTACTCTTGCTGATGATATGCTGGGCAAAATGGTTTCTAATATGTCAGAAGAGGCAACAAAACTGAAAAAGCAGTTGGCAAAAATCCAGAATCAGCAGTCCAGCGGAAATGATATTGTTGACAACTACGAAAAATTCTTCAGCCTTGTAAAGCAGTATACGCATATTGATGAGCTGACTGAGGAAATCGTAAGAACTTTCATAGAAAGGATTGAAATCGGGAAAAAGGAACTGCCTGAAGGCTTCCGGGCAGCAGGCAAAAATGTTCCTTACACACAGACAATCAAAATATTCTACCGATTTATCGGAAATATTCAGGAAAACGACACAAATAGACAAAATGTGCAGGATATGCCGAATAAAATAGCGGTTTAGGCGTATTTTAAGATGTAATTGAACGCCGAAAGAGGTTGGTGTTAACCTTAAGAACGGTTACAACGGTGATCTTACTTCAAAGCAGGCCGGTTCAGTAGGCGGTCAGATGGTTAAAAAAATGATTAAGGCTTATGAAGAAAGCATGAAATAAGCTGACTTATTTCCATCGTGTATATCAAGACGATTAAAACAGGCTGTCTCACAAAAATGAGGCAGCCTGTTTGCTTTGGGTATTATTCGTATTTGAATTATTTTATGGACTAATCATCAATGACATAAATACAGCTGTCAATATAAGTTACTATACAGTTATTATCGTTATCTAAGGTATAGGTTTAGCCTGCATACGTCCTATGATTTTTTGTATCTTAAATTTATAAAAAAAGATTTCAGTAAAGCTGAACATTCATTTTCCATTACACCTGAAACAATTTCAGGCTTATGATTATACGGAATCTGATTGAAATCTGCAACAGAGCCAAACGAGCCTGCTTTACCGTCATACGCTCCGAAATACACTCTTTTTATTCTTGAATTGATTATTGCACCTGCACACATCGGACAGGGCTCGAGTGTAACATACAAATCACACTGCCACAGTCTCCATCCTCCAAGCTTTTTACAGGCATTGTCAATTGCTTCTATCTCTGCGTGATAAAGCGCATTTTTGCCAAGCTCGCGTCTGTTTCTCCCCTCGCCGACAATTTCATTATCTTTAACAACAACTGCGCCCACAGGGACTTCACCCTCTGCTGCACTTATACGGGCAAGTTCAATTGCCTTTTTCATAAATACGCTGTCCATATTTATACCTTTACAAAAAAATTCACAATTGTTATTCCTATCAGCCCAATGAAAGGAATAATCATCCAAGGGAACAAAAAAGCAGAAAATTTCTGACCGATAGTAAGGACGCTTTTTCCCTTATGCTTTGACTTTGCAAATTCTTTTTTTAACAAAAGATAAATGCCGGATAAGGCACCGAGAACAAGCCATAAAATATATATGAATATTGAGGCTACGTCTGCTGATTTTTCATTGAAAAAATATTGCACAGCCGACTGAACAGCGGACATACCGTTATTAAAAGCGTGGATTAATATTGCAGGAACAATATTGTTAGTTTTAACCGTTACAAAGCCGAGAACAGCGCCAACTAAAAATGCAAAAATGAACTGCACAATATTACCGTGAAGGAGACCGAAAACAAGGCTCACGGCAAATACGCCGAATCCCTTGCCGTATTTTGCAAGCAGCTGAAGTGAGAAAGAGCGCATCGCAAGCTCCTCACATATGGCAGGAATAATCGCAATACCCAGAAATTCCATAATTACTGCTGATACAGAGTCGGGTTTTATATCAATACCTGAATACAATTCATGGCCGACAATTTTCTGAATAACGGCAGCAATATAGCTGACAATAATATTTGCCAGAACGCAACATGCCATACCGAAACATATCCAGCAAAAGCCTTTGACAAAACCCACCTTCTCTGTCGGGACAGCAGGACGTTCATAGCGGTTTTTATTAAACAGCGCAACAATTCCAAAAGGAACAAATACTGAAAGGAAGGATACAAAAACTATATTAAAAGCATACTGAAAGGTGGTACTGTCAGTATAAAATTCACTCCATCCTGCCAGGTCAATGACAACAGACGCTATTGTTTGGATTATAAGATATGCAACAATTGCACATCCCATTGAAAAGCTGATAACTCTTATTTCATGCTTTTCTTTTTTTATTTGCTGCTGTTTTAAAAACTCAATTCTGGCAGAATCATCAATATCGCCGTAATTATTACCGAATGGGTTATAATAATATTGTGACATTATCTATTATCAGTCCTTTGCCTCTTCCTGAATGAATAAATCCGAAAAATAAGGAAGTTCTTTTATCCAATCACAGTATGTATGCCACTCATCAAGCTTATGATTCCTTCTTGCATAATAAATACTGCATAAATTTTCGTAACTGAGAGTGCATGTTCTCATTTGATTATATGAAGTCGGCAGGAGCTGTATAATTGTATACCAAAACTCTCTATCCTTTGTTTCAATATATTTGAGCCGCAATTCCTCAAGAGTTTCAATAAGGCTTTTCATTGTCTTAATGCCTTTTTCGTTCATATGGTCAACGGAAAAGTCACTTAATTCAAAAGGTTTTGAAGTAATCTTATGCATAGTGGAGGTTGAATTAGCAACCGTGCCGACCTTATATGTATCGTATTCCTTCCACCAATAAAGCGGTGCGGTTACATCAACACTGACAAATATCATTCTGACAAATTTCCTGTGATCGGTACCTGCTGAACAGAGACGCTTTGCAAGGTTCAAATCATTTTCACCAAAAATGAAATTACCGTCTTCATCAAATGAAGAGTCATATCTTGACCATGAATTGAGCGGGTTCCTTGCGCCGCGCATCGCATTATCAAAATTCATAACACTTGTGCGTTCAATCTTAATCATAATTATTATAAATCCTTTGCAATTTTTTTAAGATAGGCTTTTAACTCACCTTTGGTTTCAGGATGCTTTAATCCCACCTCAATATTAGCCTGAAGGATGCCAAACTTATTGCCCATATCAAAACGGTTTCCTTCATAATCAACTGCAATAACGCCGTTTGATTGTGCAAGTGTTTTCATTGCATCTGTTAGCTGAAGCTCATTTCCTGCTCCAAGCGGAGTCCTTTCAAGAATATCAAAAATTTCGGGAGGCATAACAACTCTGCCCAAAATTGAATAATTTGACATTATCTGTTCAGGCTTAGGTTTTTCAATCATATCAGTGCATTTATAACAATTGCCTTCAAGTCTTTTAACCTCAAGAGAGCAGTATTTGGGAACATCCTCACTTGCAACCTTTTTTACGCCTACAACACCCTTACCGTATTTCTCATATACATCGCAAAGCTGCCTTGTTACAGGTGTCTGCGAAATAATGACATCATCACCGTAAAGCACTGCAAAAGGCTCATTTCCGACAAAATTCTTTGCACATAAAACAGCATGGCCGAGCCCTTTTGTCTCTTTTTGGCGAATGAAATAAATATTACCTAAATCAGAACATTTTTTTACATCTTCATAAATACTTTTTTTACTTTCATCCCCTGCAAGCTTCATCTCAAGCTCAACGGAATGGTCAAAATGGTCCTCAATAATGCCCTTCCCTCTGTTTGTAATAATAAGGACATCTTCTATTCCGGACGAAAACGCCTCCTCAACAATATACTGAATTGCCGGCTTATCCACAATATTCAGCATTTCCTTCGGTACTGCCTTTGACACAGGCAATACTCTCGTCCCCATACCTGCTGCCGGGATTATAGCTTTTTTGACTTTCATGTTTTAACCCCCCCATTACTACTTTTATATATAAGAAGTCTATAAGAATGAAATTAACATTATTGCTGCATATATCATCAGCGGAAGAAATATACTCGTTCCGCCAAGCTTTGACAAGTATAGCTTTTTCATGTCCTGCTGAGATATTTTTTCATCGTTCATCATCGGTAAAGTTGATGTAAAGGTTGCACCGTCTTCAAGGTTACTGTTAACCTTATCAATAACTGTTAATACCTTTTTTCTGTAAAACTTATCGGCAAAAACCGCTATAACAATATTAATGACAAGCGATGCGATCATAATGATTAAAGCTGCCGGCAAAATTTCGTGATACAAGGACATCATTTCAACACCCAGCTTGCCTTTTGGATTAGATAATATCTCATTCATATTATCAATATTGCTGTTCATAAAATTATAGAAATTATTGATTTTTTCATAATAAAAGCCCTGAACGGCAAAGGAAACAGCATAATTGAGCGCAAGAAAAGTTAAGCCATGAATATTCATCTTCCTGAAAAGCAGATAATACGGACCAAAGAAAAATGCACCCCAGTTCCACGAAAAGAGCTTGTTTGCCTTGAATTTTTTAATGAATCTTTCAATATTTGTTGAAATAACACATGCAATTTCGGATATACTCTTGCCTTCAATTGTTTCATTTGATTTTTCATAAGCGGTCTTCCCCACATTGAAATTCACACCGGCTGTATGGTTGAACTGACTGTAATTCTGATTATCAGTATTTGCATTCTCTTCAGTATGATAATATTCATTATTTTTTGCGGTATCATCCTTGGGCTGAATGAAATCGGCTTTTTCCGATTTATATTCAAAGCCTGTATTATGCTTGTCTGCATTAATACAATGACCTGTTTTGTTATAACATTCCCTGTGATGAGGTGTTCCGCAGTGTGGACAAAATACTATATCATCATCTTTAGTAAATAATTTGTCACAAACAGGACATTTTTCATTTTCGTGAAGAATCATCATTTTTGCCTTTCTTTATTATTACATTCTATTATACATTATATTAATGGCATAAATCAATCTTTTAATTAAAATATTGTTAACTATTTTTAAACCTTGAAATATAACGGTAAATTGTATATAATAATATAGTTATGTAGAAATTTATTTTGGAGAAAAACTATGATTGAATACGAAGAGCTCCGATCCAGACTTATGGAATCAGAAGATACAGTTAAAAATCTAAAAGAAGCACTTGCAATTGATCGGCTTAAAAAAGACATTGACGAGCTTGAAAAAATCAGCAGTGCCGCTGATTTCTGGGATGATATGGAAAAAAGTCAAAAAACAATGCAAAAAATAGGTGCTCTCAAGTCAAAGGTCAGTTCTTATGAAAGTGTTAAAAAGGATTTTGATGATGCACTTGTTATGATTGAGCTTGCTGACGAGGAAGAAGATATCGGGCTTTTTGAGGATTGCAAAGCATCAGTTGAAGATATTGAAAAAAGGCTTGAAAGTCTTACTCTTTCAACACTTTTAAACGGTGAATTTGACAAAAACAATGCTCTTCTCACTTTCCATGCCGGTGCGGGCGGAACAGAGGCTCAGGACTGGGCAGAAATGCTGTTCAGAATGTATAACCGTTGGGGTGAAAGGCACGGATATAAGGTTTCGACCCTTGACTATCTTGACGGTGATGTGGCAGGAATAAAAAGTGCAACAATTCTTATTGAAGGTGAAAACGCATACGGTTATCTCAAAGGAGAAATGGGCATTCACAGACTTGTGCGCATTTCACCGTTTGACTCATCAGGAAGGCGTCACACATCCTTTGCATCTCTTGAAGTCATGCCTGAAATAGATGACGATGTTGAGGTTGAAATCCGTGATGAAGATATAAAGATGGATGTATACAGAGCATCAGGCGCCGGCGGACAGAAGGTTAACAAGACATCGTCCGCAGTCAGACTAACGCATATTCCTACGGGAATAGTCGTTTCATGTCAGATAGAGAGAAGCCAGCATCAAAACAGAGAAGTTGCTATGCGTATGCTCAAGTCAAAGCTGGTTGAAATCAAAGAAAGAGAAAACCTTGAACGAATTGAAGATATAAAGGGCGACCAAAAGGAAATTGCCTGGGGCAGTCAGATACGTTCATATGTCTTTATGCCGTATACTATGGTAAAGGATCACAGAACAAACTTTGAAATGGGAAACATCACAGCTGTTATGGACGGTGAGCTTGATGGATTTATCAACGCTTATCTCAAACAAAAATCTGTTGAGGGGGCTGAAATCAATAATGACTCAAATACTTGAAATTACCACAATATCCGGGTTCTCGCTAAGGCTTGTGATAGCAATAATACTCGGATTTATCGTCGGTCTTGAAAGACAGTGGACTAAACATCAGGCAGGGATTCTGACTAATGTAATTGTCTGTGTCGGCGCGTATTCATATTCTGCTTTTTCTTACATAGCAAATCAGGAAAATATTGATGTAACCCGTATTGCCGCACAGGTTGTCTGCGGTATCGGTTTCCTTGGTGCAGGTCTGATTTTGCGTGACGGAACGAATGTAAAGGGTTTATCAACTGCTGCAACTATATGGACAACAGCGGCAATCGGAGTTCTCTGTACGCTGCCGAACATAATATTCTCAATCATAGTTGCGGTTGCGATTGTAATCCTTCACCTTGTTCTTCATCCGCTTTCATCTTTTATAAACAGAAAAAGGCAGTATGATAAAGATAAAGAAAGAAAGGTTGAATGTTTATACAAAATTTCAATCAAATGTACTGAGGAATCTGAGAGTGATGTCCGTTCAAGCTTAGTAAAAACCATCAGAAATAAAAACGGAGTCCTGCTGCACAATCTTGAGAGTAATGATTCCGATGACGGAAATGTAAAAATAAGAGCATACATAACTACAGTCAAAAAGAATGATGATATTGTTGAAAGCATACTTGCTCATATCGGAAAAGAAGAAGGTATAATTTCAGCCGGCTGGAAAATAGACAATTAATTACCACAAATAAAAAATTCCCCTTTGACAAAACTAATTCAAGGGGGATTTTATTATGAAAAAAATTATATTGGCAGTTTTATGCGTCGCACTTCTGGCAGGGTGTCAAGCGAACAAAGAACAGGACAATTCAACAACAAATCAAAATACACAAAGCACGAGTCAGAATATTACAGAAAGCACAGAAAACAGCGCTGATAAAAACACTAATGTTGCTCAGACAACAGTCGCAATCACAGGCATAAATCTGAGCAATTACAGTAACGAAAAAATTGTATGGGGACCCGGCAGAGCCGAAAATCATCAGAGGCCGACTGACCCCGCAGAGCTCCAGAAAAAATACAATGATCTCAACGCACAGTTTCTTATGAGCGATGAAAAATATATTTGTCTGACATTTGATGAGGGATATGAAAACGGCTATACGCCGGCAATTCTGGACACGCTGAAAGAAAAAGGAGTAAAGGCCATTTTCTTTGTGACCTACGATTTTGTTAAGGATAATCCGCAGCTAATTGAACGTATGATTGACGAAGGACACACAATAGGGAATCACACTTACCGCCACTATACTCTTGACGAGGTCAGCATAGACGTTGCAACTGAAGAAATTCAGTTCCTTGACAGCTATATGAAAGAAAATTTCAAATACAGAATGAAACTGTTCCGTTTTCCTAAAGGCGAGTTCAGTGAAAAGACACTGGCCCTTGCAAACGAGCTTGGATACAAAAGCATTTTCTGGTCATTTGCATATGCGGACTGGGACACACAAAACCCGGGAGATCCCGATGAAGCATTCAAAACTATAACAGAGAATACACACAACGGCGAAATAATGCTGCTTCACGCGGTAAGCCAAACGAATGCGGAAATTCTCGGTGATGTTATTGACGAGGTCAGAAATCAGGGATATGAGTTCACTGACCGGATATAAAAACGCGAAAGGCACCCTACAGGATGTCTTTCTTTTATATTTAACAATTTATTAATTTTAAAATTAATACTTGTTATAATTTCTGCCTTATTATATAATATAGTAAGTTAAAATGGAGTTTTATTGAGATTTTAAGATAAGCGTTTTTGAAAGTGAGAGATATATATGTTATTTTCAAGAGATCTTGGTATTGATCTTGGTACATCAAATACAATTATTTGTGACAAAAAGGGACGAGTAATTATACGCGAGCCGAGCGTTGTTGCAGTTGATGTTAAAACAAAGCGAGTACTTGCAACGGGAGACGAGGCAAAAGCGATGATTGGCAGGACGCCCGGCTCAATCGTTGCGGTAAAACCGCTTCAATCAGGCGTCATTGCAGATTTTGATATGACCGCAGATATGCTCAGAAACTTTATTTACCGTTCAAGCAAGCGCAGTCTTTTTACAAGAACAAGAGTTGTTATCAGTATTCCGAGTGATGTCACTGAGGTTGAGAGAAGAGCTGTTGAGGACGCTGTGCGTTCAGCCGGCGCTCAGGAAGTTGAGTTGATTGCAGAATCTATGGCTGCGGCGCTCGGTGCCGGTCTGCCTGTTTTTGATGCAACAGGCTCAATGGTTGTTGATATCGGAGGCGGCACCTGTGATATTGCCGTAACTAGTCTCGGCGGAATTGCTGCATGTAAAAGTATAAAGGTCGGCGGAGACGCCCTTGACGAGGCAATAGTAAATTATCTGAAAAAGGAACACGATCTTTTGATCGGATTAAATACTGCTGAGGAAATTAAGCTGAAAATCGGATCAGCAAGCAGCTATGACGGTGAAGGCGCAATGGAAGTTAAAGGCAGGAACCTTTCAAACGGTCTGCCGAAGAGTATAGAAATCACATCAGAGCAGGTAAGAGAAATCTTGTCACATCCGATTGATGAAATTATTAATGCAATATGTGAAACTCTTGAGCTTACTCTCCCTGAGCTTTCCGCAGATATCATAGACAAGGGAATTTATCTGACCGGCGGAACAAGTCAGCTGCGAGGACTTGCCGATTTAATATCAAAGAGGATAAAAATTGCAGTACATATTCCTGAAAACCCCATGGACTGTGTTGCAATCGGAACATCAATTAAGTTAAGAAGGGCAAAATAATATGAAGGACCTTTTTAAAAGCAGTCGTTTCAAGTTAATAATTACAATTATTGCGCTGCTGCTTGTCGGTATGTTTTTATGTGCTCTCAACGGCCACGGAGAATCTGCTCAATCAACCGTCGTCGGGACAATATTCACTCCTGCGCACTGGGCGGCAAGCAAAATATCAGACGGGATTGACAAAATTTCAAGCAGCGCAAAGGGTAATGCAGAATATGAAAAAAGGATTGATGAGCTGCAAAATCAGGTCGGTGAGCTTCAGGACCAGCTTGCAGATTACAACAACCTGAAAAACCAGAATGAATTATATAAGCAGGCACTTGAACTTGAAGAAGATAATCCCGATTTCAAATACATACAAGCATCTGTAATCGGCAGGGACAGCGCTTATCCTTACTCTTCATTTTCAATAAGCAAGGGAACTGCAAGCGGAATAAAGGACGGTGACGCTGTTCTTTACGGCAAATATCTTGTCGGCATAATAAAAAAGGCTTATCCGACTTACAGCATTGTAAGTTCGATAATCGACCCTGATTTCAGCGTTTCTGCTTATGACATTAACACAAAGGAACTCAGTTATGTTACAGGTGATTCGGAAATTGCCGAAAGCAAAATGTGTAAATTTGAAAACCTTGATTCATCAACAAAAATCACTTACGGCTCAATAATTGCAACCGCAGGAATCAGTTCAACTATGCCAAAAGGGATAATTATCGGCACTGTCAAGGATATAAGTAATGAGGAGACAAATATCTCTGCCTATGCACTTATTCAGCCGGGTGTGGAAATAGACAAGCTTGATTATTGTTTAATACTCACAGGATATAATACGGAAAGCGAAGACTAAATGGAACTTACAAAAAAGCAAAAGACAATTAAATACTTCTGCTATTTTTTGGTTATAGTATTGGCTGATCTGTTGCAAAATGTATCAGGTCTCTTTCCTGAAATTGCCGGCTCACGGTGTTTTTTACTCCTGCCCGCCGCAATATTTTTTTCTATGGGTGAAAACATACTTGCAGGCTCGTTTATTGGTCTTTTTGCAGGACTGCTATGGGATTTGAGCAGTACTGTGCATATGGGGTTCAACTGCATATTCATAATGCTTTTTTGCCTGATAGCCTCTGCACTGACGACATATATTACACGCGATACTTTTATGGCAAATATGCTTATGACAGCGGTCACAATTGTACTTTACTGCTTAATTTACTGGCTTTTCTTCATTGTTATTAAAGGCAGCGGCAACGAAGCGTCCGTACTTTTTAAGTTTTATTTACCGTGTGCAATCTATACTGCGGTACTTTCACCCGTCTTATGGCTCATTCTGGATCCTATGAAAAAGAAGCTCAATCATACACAAAAATTAGATTTTTGAAATTTATAAAAATGTAAAGAGGTGATACTGTGAAAAGCAGATATAAAAGCAGCAGAAGTATAATTGCTGTTATACTTGTTCTCGCAGTAGCATTCGGCTTTGTTGCAGAATTATTTAAAATTCAGATTCGTGACAAGGAAATATATGCGTCACAGAATAATACAGATCAAACATATGTAATTCCGATTGAAGCAGCAAGAGGTGAAATTGTTGACAGGAATGGTAATTCTCTTGTTACCAACAGACGCGGAAATTCCATAATCTTAAATGCAATCTACTTTCCTTCTTCTGAAGATAATGAAGCAAGGAATACAATAACATATAATCTTATACAGCTATTTGAGGAAAACGGTGAGGAATATGTTAATAATCTCCCATTGAAGCTTGATAAGGGAGGT
Source organism: uncultured Bacteroides sp. (assembly GCA_964528285.1). Classification (GTDB taxonomy): domain Bacteria; phylum Bacillota; class Clostridia; order Oscillospirales; family Acutalibacteraceae; genus Eubacterium_R. The sequence goes on from CAZGRZ010000016.1 coordinate 11,572, forward strand.
AATGCTTATTTTGACGGTGAGGAGCAGGATATCACTACTATGAAAAGCGCCGATATGCTTAACCTTCAGCCGTATGCAACAGCACAAAACTGTTATGATGCCGTAATTGAAAAATACGGTATTGAGGGATATGACAAGGCAACATCACTTAAAATTGCAAATATCAGATATGAACTTACTAAAATGCTTTTTTCCTATGAAAATCCTGTTACAATCGCCGATGAGGTCAGTGATGAGACAGTGGCAAAAATCAAGGAGGATAAGAGTACTTATCTCGGTGCTGATGTGCAGGCAGTTGCATATAGGGAATATACTGACTCAACAATTGCACCGCACATCCTCGGTACTGTAAGGAAAATCAACGCAGAGGAATATGAGGAAAAGAAAAACGACGGATATAATATTACTGACCAGATAGGTGAATCCGGTATTGAACAGGCAATGGAAAGTGAACTGAAAGGAACACCCGGAGAACTTACCGTTACCATTGACAAAGAAGGAAATATTACAGAAAAAGTCACAAAAAAGCCTGTGCAGGGAAGCACAATTGTGCTTACTATCGACCGTGACCTGCAGGTGCTTGCTCAGGATGAGCTTGCAGAGGTTTGTAATTCTGTTGATTCTTATTCTTCAGCAGGTGCAGTTGTGGTTGAAGACTGCAATAATGGTGAGGTTCTTGCGGCGGCATCATATCCCACATATGACTTGAATGATTATTATGAAAAATATGATGAACTGTCAAAGGATTCAAGGAATCCGTTATGGAGCAGATTTGCTCTTGGTACTTATGCTCCGGGCTCAACCTTTAAGCCTGTTACCGCCTGTGCAACTATGGAAGCAGGTGTAATCAATTCCGATACGGTTTATACATGTGAGGGTGTAAAGAAATTTTACGGACAAACTTTCCAATGTCTTAATAAAACCGCTCACGGACAGGAAAATGTAAAAACTGCACTCAGAGATTCATGTAATATGTTTTTCTATAACTGTGCACTTGATGTCGGTATAGACAAAATTGACGAATATGCAGCAGCATTCGGTTTGGGTTCAAAAACAGGAGTCGAAATAGCAGAGGCATCAGGCACACTCTCTTCACCGGAGAACAGAGAGAAGGCAGGCGGAATCTGGCGTATTGGTGATACAATGACCACTGCAATCGGAATGAGTGATAACTTATTCACTCCCCTGCAGCTTGCAAACTATTGTTCAACACTTGCAAACGGCGGAACAAGATACCAGATGCATTTTGTAAAATCAATTATATCTGCCTCAACAGGCGATGTTGCCGAAACAGAAGCAGTTGTTGAAGATACCGTTGAGCTCAGTGAAAATACACTTGATAATGTATACAGTGGTATGCGTCTTGTCGCAACACAATCAGGACCGAGCAGTATATTCAATAGTATTGACACAGATGTTGCTTGTAAAACAGGTACATCAGAGGTTATGGTAAACGGTGTTAAAAGGAATAATGGTTTTCTTATCACCTATGCGCCGTATAAAAATCCGGAAATTGCAGTATCATCAGTAGTTGAACTGGCAGGTTCAGGTACATCAACAGCGCAAATCACATCTGAAATTATTAAATACTGGTATCAAAATAATACAGATGCAAAAACCAATCAAAAGGTCGGAACATTATTGTAAATAAATATTGAACGGATTATAATTTTGTGTTAATATATTCAAAGACAGTATTTAAGGAGAAAACATATGAACATTGCATTAATCGCACACGATGCAAAAAAAGAGCTTCTTGTTCAGTTTTGCATTGCATACTGCGGAATAATAAGCCGTCACGATGTTTGTGCCACCGGTACAACAGGTAAACTGGTGTCAGAAGCAACGGGGCTAAAAATAAATTGTTTCCTTTCAGGAAGTCAGGGCGGCGGTCAGCAGATTGCCAGCAGAATTGCCTGTAATGAAATTGATCTTCTGATCTTTTTTCGTGACCCGCTTTCACCAAAGCCGCACGAACCTAACGATAACGATTTGCTCAGACTTTGTGATGTGCACAATATTCCGTTTGCAACAAACATTGCTACAGCTGAAGCGCTCATCAGAGGTGTTGAACGCGGTGATTTTGAATGGAGAGAAATTGTAAATCCGAGATATAACCCTGCAAAAAAATAAAGATTGTTGGTATAATCTCATAACCAATAAAACTCAATTGGCGGGATATAGCGGTATCCCGCCATATAAATTTTATATTAGGAGATTTTTATGGCACTTATTACAAAAGCGATTAAAGGTACAAAAGATGTACTTCCTAAAGATGTATATAAAAATCAATATATTGAGGCAACAACTCTGGATATTGCCGAAAAGTTCGGGTATAAAGAAATCCGCACACCTGTATTTGAACATACGGAATTGTTCCGGCGCAGTGTCGGTGATACCACCGATGTTGTGCAAAAGGAAATGTATACCTTTGATGATAAGGGCGGACGCTCAATCACTCTCAGACCTGAAGGAACCGCAGGTGCAGTACGCTCTTATCTTGAAAACGGACTATGTAATGAAACCCTGCCGCAGAAGGTGTGCTATTTAATTTCATGCTACAGATATGAAAAACCGCAGACAGGCAGACTTAGAGAATTTCATCAGTTTGGAGTTGAATGTCTCGGCACACAATCTCCGCTTGCCGACGCAGAAATCATAGCGCTTGCAAAAGCAATATTTGATACTCTTGAGGTCAGGGATCTCAGCCTTGAAATAAATTCAATCGGCTGCCCGAAATGCCGTGCCGAATATCATAAATCACTCAAGGAATACTTTTTTTTAAAAAAGGAAGAGTTATGCCCGACCTGTCGGGAAAGGCTTGAAAAAAATCCTATGCGTATTCTTGACTGTAAAAGTCCTGTCTGCTCTGAAATAGCAAAGGACGCGCCGGTAGTCATCGACTATCTATGTGATGAATGTAAAGATCATTTTGAAAAGGTAAAGGAATATCTTAATATACAGAATATTGAATATACCGTCAATCCGAAAATAGTAAGAGGTCTTGACTATTACACAAAAACCGTTTTTGAATTTGTATCAACTTCAATCGGCGCACAGGGTACTGTCTGCGGCGGCGGAAGGTATGACGGACTTGTTGACGAGCTTGGCGGACAGAGGACTCCTTCACTCGGCTTTGCTATGGGAATAGAAAGACTTATGCTTCTTATGGAGACGCAGGGATGTCCGTTTCCCGAAGCAAACGCACCTGATTTGTTCATCGCAGCTATCGGTGATAAAGCAACACTTAAGGCAGTTGAAATTTGCAAGGATATGAGAGCAGAAGGCTTTACTGCACTTATGGATCTCAATCAGCGTTCTGTCAGGGCACAAATGAAATATGCAGATAAGCTCGGTGCAAAATTCAATATGGTTATCGGAGATAATGAGATTGACAGCGGTACTGCAAAGCTGAAAAATATGGAAACCGGTGAAGAGACTGAAATGGCACTTGAAACCTTTGTTAATGGATTTTATAACACTTCCCTTTCACAACAGCTTGCTGATTTGGAAATTAACGGAGAAGAATTTGACTTTAACTCATTATTCAAAGCAGGAGAATAATTATGGAAACTATAAAAGGACTTAAGAGAACGGATTACTGCGGAAACCTGCGAATCAGTGATACGGGAAGAGAGGTCACTTTGTTCGGCTGGTGTCAGAGGCAGCGTGACCTTGGTAATCTTATATTTATCGATTTGAGAGACAGGACGGGAATAATCCAACTCTCATTCAACGATACAACTGACAGAGAGGTTTTCGCAAAGGCACAATCTGTCAGAGCAGAATATGTTGTCGCTCTTGTCGGTACAGTATGTGAACGAGAAAGCAAAAACAAGGATATTCCGACAGGTGATATTGAAATCAATGTTAAAGAATTCAGGATTATTTCAAAAGCAGAAACACCGCCTTTTGAGATTGTCAACAGTGAAAAGGTCGGCGATGAAACAACACTGAAATACCGATATCTCAATCTTAGAAATCAGAAGCTCACACAGAATATCTTAATGCGCCATAAAATAGCAAAAATTGCAAGAGATTATTTTTATGACAATGATTTCATTGAGATTGAAACACCGATGATGATTAAATCAACACCTGAGGGTGCAAGAGACTATGTTGTGCCGAGCCGTATTCATAACGGCAAGTTTTATGCACTGCCGCAGTCACCTCAGATTTATAAGCAGCTTTGTATGGTTGCAGGCTTTGACAGATATATCCAGCTGGCACGCTGCTTCAGAGATGAGGATCTCAGGGCGGACAGGCAGCCTGAATTCACTCAGATTGACCTTGAAATGTCCTTCGTTGACACTGAGGATATTATGGATATGGCTGAAGGCTTTATTTCAAAGCTTATGAAGGAAACAGTCGGCGTTGATATTCCTATGCCGCTGCCGAGAATGACATTTGCACAGGCTATGGAAAAATACGGTTCTGACAAGCCTGATACACGATTTGATATGCTCATTGAGGATATCACTGAATGGGCTGACGGGACTGATTTTATTGTATTCAAAAATGTAATTGCTGACGGCGGAAGCGTAAAGGCAATTGTTGCAAAAAATGCCGCGCAGGTTTATACAAGGAAAAAGATTGACAAGCTCACGGAACACGCAAAGGGTATTGGTGCAAAGGGGCTTGCATATATCCGCTGGACAGATGAAGAACCTAACTGCTCATTTAATAAATTTCTCAAGGAAGGTGAGCTGACTGAGCTTATTGAAAAGCTCGGTGCAGAAAAGGGCGATTGTATATTCATAATATCTGACAAAACCTCCTCGGCGCTTTCAATCCTCGGCGCTTTGAGATTAATTATTGCAAAAGAGCTTGATATAATTCCAAAAAGCAAATGGAACTATCTCTGGATTACCGAAATGCCGTTCTTTGAGCAGGATAACGAAACGGGAGAATGGGTTGCTATGCACCACCCGTTCACAATGCCGATGGAAGAATGTATTGAATATCTTGATACAGACAAGGGTAAGGTAAAAGCAAAGGCATTCGACCTTGTACTCAACGGCACAGAGCTTTCATCAGGTTCAATGAGAATTACTGATTGCGAACTTCAGAACAAAATGTTTGAGCTTCTCGGCATGAAGCAGGAGGAAATTGACGCTAAGTTCGGCTTTCTTGTTGAGGCATATCATTATGCCTGCCCGCCGCACGGCGGTATGGGAATAGGGCTTGACAGGCTCGCAATGATTATCTGCGGCGCTGACAGTCTTAGGGACGTTACGGCATTCCCTAAGGTACAGAATGCAAGTGAACTTATGAGCGGTGCTCCGAGCGCTATTGACGATATTCAGCTTGACGAACTCGGAATTAATATTGCAAAGGCGGTAACGAAAAATGAGTAGCAATTTCTTTGCTATGGTAAATCGTATGAAACTCATTGACAGATGGGCATTAATGCGAAATACGCAAAAAGAAAATATTGCGGAACACAGCCACAGTGTTGCCGTTATTGCCCACGCACTCGCACTGATAGGCAATAAAAAATTCGGCAAAAAATATAATGCCGAAAGGGTATGCCTGCTTGCCTTATACCACGACACGACAGAGGTTATAACAGGCGATATGCCGACGCCCGTCAAATATTATAATGACAGGATTAAAAATGTATATAAGGATATTGAAGAAACTGCGGGTGACAGATTACTCACAATGCTTCCCGACGAGTTCAAAGAGGACTATTCCCCTGTGTTTCATAAGCGTGAAGAGGACATGGATTTGTGGAAACTGGTCAAGGCTGCCGACAAAATCAGTGCATTAGTCAAGTGTATTGAAGAGGACAGAATGGGCAACAAGGAATTTTCAAAGGCTCTTGAAATGCAGGAAAAATTAATAGGTGAAATCGAACTTGAGGAAGTAAAATATTTCAAAGAGAATTTCCTTGAAGGCTATTACCTCACTCTCGACGAACATACAAAATAAAAATACATAAAAAAGGCGTAACATCATTTAGGTGTTACGCCTTTTTATTACCTGCAAATAAGAATGCCTTTCATACATGGTGTTTCATTGTGAGTTTGATATATAATAATACTCTTTTCTTTCTCAGTGCATGAAATCAGTATTTTGATTTCGGAATCTCTTTTGATTAAATCAACAATAACCACAATCGCATCTATACATTTTTCTTGTTTTTATAAGATTTATTATTTATAAATCACTGTAACGACGCTCATTGCAGGGAGGGAAAGCTTGACGTCCCCCGCGTCACCGCTTGCGGTATTTGCTAAATCATATTTATCACTTGTTGTGTAAACCTGATATTTGCCGGTTGCCCTGATAGTTGTTTCTTTATTTTCAGTCGTGTTATTGACATAAACTACTACTGTACTGTTATCGGTATTAACAAACGCACAGTCTGATATTCCGTCAACACCTGAGCTGCTTGCTATCCTTGTTGCGCCTTCATTGATAAAGCGTGAGAAGTTGCCGAGGCACCAGAATCTCTTTGACGTCTGAATATCGCTGTGATTTTCAGGATTGAGGTACAAAAGGCCGTCCGTATAAACTCCGTAAGAGCAGGCAGTCCACCAATCCCATTCCCTTGAATTAAGGATAGTCAAGTCATCAACAATTACCTTTGCCATTGCAACGCCGTAATCAATCGTCATACCGTTTGTGCCGTCTTTTTCTTTTTCAATAAGACTGAACACACCTGTATTTTCATCATTCGTCATCTGGCAGTATTCTGTTGAATAAACATCATAGGTTGAATACTTTGAAGAAAGATAATCTGCTGCTTCTTTCTTTGTATCAGCAGATGACCAATATGAATGAAGACTTACAGAATCGAAGTAATCCCTGAGAATCTTATTTTTAAAAACATATTTAGGTCCCTTACCCAGAATACAGTCATAATAGGCCGCACATGATGAGCCTTTACCCTCAGCCGAGCCTGACTCAAACATTGATACTTTGCAGCCGCTCTTTTCAACATCAGAGCCTTCAAACCTATTTACCATAACCTTGAGCAAATCCCTCGCTTCGGTCTTGGAATAATGGCAGCCCTCCTGATTTACAGAATATGTTCCGTCATCATTATACCAAGCTGCCCAGCTGTACTGAGGCTCGTTAATCGGTGAAATATCCGTTACTCTGTAGCCTTGATCAATAAAATAATCTGCACAGTTGTAGCAGTAATCGGCAAACGCCTCATAATTTGATGAATCAAGATTTGTAACCCACTTTTCATCTTCCTTGAGCGCAGAGCCATAGCCTGCACCGTTTTTTGTCATATATACAGGTGCACTGTTACAGAAAAGTGTTACTCTCATATTATCGCCTGCATGATTTTTTGCAATATTCAGGCAATTCTGCGCGGCAATATCAGTTGAAGAAAAATCATATTCGCCCGATTCATTCATAAAGCACTCTGTTGTCCTGTTTTCAGTAAGAATATGATCGTCACCCTTTGAGCCTGCACCGAGGTTATAGCGGTAAATATTGAGCCCTATACCCTTTTCCTTATCATAAAGAAGCGCCATAATTTCATCAGCATTTTCCCATTTCCCGACATCCTGACTCCACCAGCATGCTGATGCACCAAATCCGTTGATGACCTGATAAGTTGCCGTCTCATCAAGTACGGTATTCCCTGTATTTACATTTGCATTAACAATTTCACTTTCACCATATGTACGCTTTTCATCAATACCGACAATATTTAACATAACATATGTGCCGACGCCGATTAAAGCAGCAATCAATACAACAAAAAATACCAGAAATATTTTTTTTAATTTTGTCATAATTTTCTCCAATGCGGATTAAACTCCTGAATATGCATTAAATCCGCCGTCAACAGCGATATTTACACCTGTAATGAATCCTGAATATTCCTCGTCGCAAAGGAAAAGTAATGTTCCTGCAAGCTCTTCAGGTTCACCGAACCTGTCCATAGGAGTTGCGGCAAGGATTTTCCCTGTTCTTTCTGTTGGTGAGCCGTCCTCATTCCAAAGCAGTGCGGCATTCTGCTTTGTTGAAAAAAAGCCCGGTGCAATTGCATTTACTCTAATGCCGAGCGGTGCAAAATGGACTGCCATCCATTCAGTAAAATTCTTTACGGCAGCCTTTGCGGCACTGTATGCGGGAATACGGGTAAGAGGACGGTAAGCATTCATTGAGGTTACCATAATAATTGTACCCTTTTCCTTTTCTGCCATATCCCTTGCAAAAATCTGTGTCGGAATAAGAGTGCCGAGGAAATTGAGACTGAATACAAAGCTTATTCCCTTTGGATCAAGGTCAAAAAAGGTTTTGATGTTTTCATCCTTTTGAACAAGGTCTATCTTTTCAAGCGTGTCCTTTGTTGTTGTACCCTTCGGATTATTGCCGCCTGCACCATTGAGCAGGATATCGCAGGTCCCGAATTTTTCGTTAACTTCAGCTCTTGCCTGCTCCATTGATTCAATTTCAAGAACATTACAGCCGACAGCAACAGCCTGTCCTCCGTCATTATTAATCTCTTCAGCGCATTTCTGTGCAGCTTCTTTGTTAAGATCAAGCACAGCAACCTTGCAGCCCTGTTTGGCAAGTGTTTTTGCAAATGAGGAGCAGAGAACTCCGCCGCCGCCTGTAACAACAGCTACCTTACCCTTTAAATTATCATGTCTGAACATCTTACATCTTTTCCTTTCTGCTTTTTTTAACTGCTTCCCACAAACCGTTAAGATAACTTACTCCGAGCGCTCTGTCAAAAAGTCCGTATCCCGGACGGGCAACCTCGCCCCAAATCATTCTTCCGTGATCCGGACGGACATAGCCGTCAAATCCAACCTCCTGAAGAGCCTTAACAATCTCATACATATCAAGTGAGCCTGCATCACTCTCGTGTGCAGTTTCATTGAACCACTGATTATTGATTGATACATTACGCAGATGAGCAAAATATATTCTGTCCCCTGCTGCCTTGATAATATCAACCATATCATTATCGGGACTTGCACCCAGTGAGCCTGTGCATAGAGTTATTCCGTTATACCTGCTCGGTACCATATTAAGAAGCCTGACTATTGCATCCTTGCCTGTAATGATCCTCGGCAAACCGAAAATCGGCCACGGCGGATCATCGGGATGAATTGCCATTTTTACATCACATTCCTCACAGGTTGGCATAATTGCATCAAGAAAATACTTTAAGTTATTCCAAAGCTTCTCAGATGTAATACCTTTATATTTTTCAAACAGTTCCTTGATTTCACCCATTCGTTCAGTTTCCCAGCCGGGCATAGCATAACCGTTTGAATGATCGTCAATTTCCCTGAACATATCCTCAGGTGACTTACCTTCCACCTGACTGCCGTCATAACAAAGACAGGTTGACCCGTCGGGAAGCGGCATATATAAGTCTGTCCTTGTCCAGTCAAAAACGGGCATAAAATTATAACAAATAACCTTAACCCCCACTTTGGCAAGATTTTTTATTGAGGTTTTATAATTCTCAATCAGCTTATCGCGGGAAGGCAGACCGAGCTTGATATCCTCATGAACATTGACACTCTCAATACATTCCATTGTCAGTCCGGCGGCGGTGATTTCATCATACATTTTCTTTATATCCTCTATCTCCCACGCTTCACCTGCGGGAAGATAGTGGAGGGCAGGAACAACACCCGTTACTCCCGGTATCTGCCTGATTTGCTCAAGAGTTACAGTGTCTTTATCTGCTCCGAACCAGCGGAAAGTCATCTGCATTTCAACATCTCCTTTTAGTAGGCTTGCCTTTAACATAGGCTGGCCCGTCATTCACATTCAGTGCGGCAAGTTCTGTTTCAGCCAACCGGTATTCAGTGGGAGATTGTCCCACACTAAACACTAAATGAAACCGCCGCCAATTGAGGCGGGCGGCATCTTGCCTAAGTGATAATATCAAATTTATTTTATCATAACAATATATACCTTTCAAGCAGTATTATGATTTTCTCCTTATAATATATGATGTTTTAACAATACATTTGTCATCATCCATCTGAATATCGTCCTTTCTGTTGATAATATCGAAGCCCTCAAATTCCTGCTCCTCAAGATTTGATAATTTCTGCAGTGCAAGCCTTTTCAGCTCATCATCTGTCAGTGTTTTCGGCGTTGAAGATAAAAATATTTCATCATAAGTATGAATACCAATCGGCAGTTCAGTGTTTTTTATTGACAAAAAATTACTGCTTTCTTCTGTTATGTCACCGCTTTCCTTTTTAAAATATAAAGGAACAGAGACCGAAAAAAATTGCAGCTTTTTATATTGTTTCCTGCTTTTTATCTTCATTTCCTTTTGTTCTCGATAGGCAACTGTCTCAAGTTCTTTTCTGAAAACATTTATTCCCTGTAGCTTTTCCTCGTCCTTATCAGGCTTCTCTGTCGTTTCATTAACCTCAACTCTTGCTGTTGTACCAATCCGGTTAATATGCACCCACGATAAATCTTCAAACTCACTCATCATATTCCATTCAAGCTTTTCCCTGTCAACACTGCTCCACATAACACCTGATTTGAGATTATTATTTTCAAGATAAGACAGAATTGTTGCCTCGCCTATTCTATTATTACCTGTTATTTCAACATTCCATATAAATGAGCTTAAAAAAGATACAATTAATGCACACATCAACATTCCGACGAAAAAGCCTATTCTGTTTTTCAGCGGAAGGAGGATAAACGGCAATCCTGATTTTTTTATTATTTTCACAACACCGCCGTGCTTATGGGCTATTGTATGAAGTTTTTTATAAACTTTTAAATTACAGTAAGCAGTAAAGCCGTCATCAATCAGCGAAATATCACGGATTGCAACAGCATTTGAATAACAATCTGTTAAAAAATCCTCATAAAATCCTCCGCTGAAGCTGAATTTTACATAGCCGAAAATCCATCTGAATAATCTTATCAACTTGAAAACTCCATTGAAATAATATTACCTTCCACCACTGCACCCTCACGCGTGAATGAATTTATATGCAAATCGTCGCCGAAAAAGGTTATCATCTGACTGCCGAGACTGACAATAATCTTTGTATCGGAATATTCAATAATGCTCTGTAATCCATCAACAAGACACTCGCTGCCGCTCATCTCAATCCTCGGCTTACCGAAAAAATAATCAAAATCCTTCGGCTTTAACTTTTCTTTAACGCTTATTTTTTTCATCATATCACCAATAATATTTATGCTCCGCCTCTGTAAAAAATGAAACGATTGAGTATAAATTGATATGCACCGCAAAAGTTTATATAACTTTTGCGGTGCATATCAAAGTCAGACACTCTCGTGTGTATATTTAATTTAGTCAATTTTTTCGTTTTCTTTGGCATTATTTGCTTGCTTAATTATTTTGAGCGTTTCACTCAAGGTTTCAAGTATTGACTCGTTAGAGGAAAGCCTGACTGCTATATACGGTCTTTTGCCTGCTGACAAGGTAACTCTGCCTTTCATAAAGGCATTTAGGATTGCGACCGTTCTGAGATTCACTTCTTTTGAATAAATGAGAAGGGAGCCGTTTCTCTGGACAACCTCCGTAACTCCGTTTGCAATTGCAGTGTTCCTCAAAAGTGCAATTTCAACAAGTCCCCATACGGCTGACGGCGGTGCACCAAATCTGTCTGTCATTTCGTCATAAACATCATTTGCATCCTCGTCACTCTTTATATTGGCAATTCGTTTATACATTTCAAGCCGCTGTGAGGTTGAAATAATATATGTTTCAGGAATATGGGCATCAATAGCAATATCAATAAGGCAGTCCTTTTCTTCAGGCTCATTCTCATTCAGCTCGCCCTTTTCCATTGCAACTGCCTCCTCAAGCAGTTTTAGATACATATCATATCCGACAGCCTCCATATGTCCGTGCTGGCGGTTACCGAGCAAAGAACCTGCGCCCCTGATTTCAAGGTCACGCATAGCAATCTTAAAGCCTGAGCCAAACTCAGTATATTCCCTGATTGCCTCGAGTCTGCGTCTTGCGATGTCAGTAAGCTCTTTTCCGCGTGTAAAGGTAAAATAGGCATACGCTCTTCTTGATGACCTGCCTACCCTTCCTCTGATTTGGTGAAGCTGCGCAAGTCCCATTCTGTCAGCATTCTCAATAATAAGCGTGTTGCAGTTAGGAACATCAATACCCGTTTCAATAATTGTGGTGCAGACAAGAATATCAATCTCACCGCTGAGTAAATCTTTCCATACGGAAGACAGCTTTTCCTCCGTCATTTTTCCGTGAGCAATACCTATCCTTGCGTCAGGCAAAAATTTCTTTATCTGCATTGCCTTATGCTCAATAGTCTCAATATTATTATGCAAATAGTAGCACTGCCCACCCCTGTTGATTTCTTTTTCCATAGCCTCAATAACAATGTCATTGTCATATTCAACAACATATGTCTGAACAGGGTGACGCTCTCCGGGTGCTTCTTCAAGCAGGCTCATATCCCTTATGCCGCTCATTGCCATATTAAGCGTCCTCGGAATAGGTGTTGCTGATAAAGTCAAAACATCGACTTTCGGGAATCTTTCCTTAATTTTTTCCTTCTGTGCAACACCGAAACGCTGCTCTTCATCAACAATCAGCAGTCCCAAATCCTTAAACTTAATATCCTTGCCGAGCAGCTTATGAGTACCGATGAGGACATCAACATTACCTTCTGCAAGGCGTTTTAAGATTTGCTTTTGCTTAGACGGTGTAACAAAGCGTGAAATCATTTCAATATTAATCGGATACGTTTCAAATCTCCTGAGTACTGTCTGAAAATGCTGCATTGCAAGAACAGTTGTCGGAACAAGAATTGCACATTGTTTGCTCTCACTCACACATTTGAACACGGCTCTAAGGGCAACTTCTGTTTTTCCGAAGCCTACATCACCGCACAGCAGTCTGTCCATAGGTGCTTTTTTCTGCATATCGCGTTTGATTTCTTCAGCACATCTAAGCTGGTCGGGCGTTTCTTCATACTCAAACCTGAGTTCAAAATCGCGCTGAAGGTCTGTATCCTCAGCAAAGGCATAGCCCTCTGTGCTCATTCTTTTGGCATAAAGAGCAATAAGCTCCTTTGCCATATCCTTGATAGAGGAACGCACCTTTGCTTTAGTTTTTTTCCATTCACTTCCACCGAGGCGATTAAGCTTGACCTTTGCATCCTCCTTAGGTCCGATATACTTTGATACCAGATCAAGCTGAGTTACAGGGACATAAAGTGTATCGCCCTTAGCATAGCTGATTTTGATATAATCCTTTTTTACTTTGTTAATTTCAAGTGCATTTATGCCCTCAAATATACCTATTCCGTGAATATTATGAACAATATAATCGCCGACTCTGAGTTCATCAAGGGAATGTATAGCATTCTTTGATGATATTTTTTTATGCTTCTTTTTCCCCTGTGATGATTTTGAATATGTTATCAAGGCAAATTTTATTTCACTTAAGCGGAAACCGGCGGGCATTGTCCCCTGAATAACATTAATTGCCCTCGGCTGAAATTCGTCAGGTGCTTTATCAAAATAAACGGCATTATAACCCATATCGGTTATATCATCACACAGTGCCTTTGCGCCTCTTGACGTTCCGGCCATTATACACACTGTATATGCGTTCTTGACTAATCCAAATACTTCCTCTTTAAGCTGAGACAGAGTACCATTCCATGCGTTAAAGCTCTGAACAGTAAAATCAGCAAGGTGACAAACAGGAGTATCAAAGCTGCCTCTGGGGAGTGAATCCATATATATTGCTTTATAATCCGAATAATAGGAAACAAGCTCATTAAAGGTAAGGCTGAATTTATCAATTCCTTTGCAAAGCGTACCGTCCTCAATAAACCACTTTAACTCCTCAAGGTTCAGCTTTTCCTGCTTTATACATTTGTTTTTGACCTTTGCACTCTCAATAACAAAAAGGCAGCCGTCAAAATAATCAAATATGCCCTTTGAGTCATAACAAAGCGGAAGATATTTATCAAGGCAGTTAAGAGATAAACCTTCTCTCAATTTATCACAATCGGCGTATAGTTTTTCTCTTGCCTTTATCGCTTTGCCCTTCAGCATTTTTGCAACATTCTCGATTTTTTTAATCAATTTATCATTACTGTCATAGAGGACTTCGCTTGCAGGTGTAATATCAATTTTTTTAAGACTTTTGTTTCTACGCTGAGTATAAATATCGAAAGATGATATTGTATCAACGGTATCGCCCCAAAGCTCAATTCTGACAGGATCATCAAGAAACGGAGGGAATAAATCAATAATTCCCCCACGGATTGCGAACTGACTTGTTCCGTCAACCTGGTCATATTTTGAATATCCTGCAAAAACCAGCTTTTTTGACAATTCATCAATATTAATATTGTCATTGACAGAGATTGAAAAGCTTTTTTCCGAAAGCTCCTTCGGAGGTATTGTGTACTGTAGGGCAGCGCTAACAGACATAACAACAGCGGAGTAATCGCCGCGGAGTATACGTGAGAGGACGCCGAGCCTGATATGCTCAAATTCACGGCTCACGCCCGCCACCTCAACAAACGTCATCTCCCTTGCCGGATAAAGCAGCACACCGTCCTGAAGAGCAGAGAGACTCTCCTGAGCTTTAACTGCAGTTGACTCATCCGGTGTAATGACAAAGGCTTTTTTACCCTGCTCGCATACAGAGTGAATTAAAAAACACTTGCTTACATCGGAAAGACCAATGGCCCCAACCGGAGCAAGATGGGTATCTATGCTCTGACTGAGGCTTAAAAATTCTTTGCTCTTATTAAATTCTTTTGAAAAACAGGACATTCCTATTTCTCCTTCAGGAATTATACAGGTTCATTGCGCGGTCAATTTTGCCGTTGACAATTAATCGGATTGCATTTGCGGAATTTTCCAGAGCAGATTTCAAATCACTTTCCTGCTCCTTCGGGAATCTGCCGAGAACCCATGAAACAAGGTCATATTCCGAATCAGGCTTTTTACCGACGCCGATTTTTATCCTCGGAAAATTCTCACTTGACAGGTGAGTAATAATACTCCTTATACCATTGTGTCCGCCTGCCGAGCCCTTGCGTCTTATTCTCGTTTGACCGACATTGAGCGAAATATCATCATAAACAATAATAATATTTTCGGCAGGGACTTTAAAAAACCTTGCCGCCTCTCCAACTGCCTCGCCGCTGTTATTCATCATGGTCTGCGGTTTCATTACAAGGCATCGCTTTCCCTCGATTGTAACATCTGCAACAAGGGAATGAAACTTCAGCTTTTTTATATCAATATTCTCCTCAATTGCAAACAAGTCAACAGCAAGGAAGCCTGCATTGTGCCTTGTCATTTCATACTTTACACCGGGATTGCCAAGCCCTGCGATTATGAAATCATATGAGCCTTTATTAAATTGTTTCCTTCTGTTGAGAAACATCATTATCTTCCTTAACCGTTATTTTTATTTCATCTGCTCTTTTTCCGTCAACAGTCATAACGAGAGCAATCAAATTATCACATTCAAAGGTATCGTTAACCTGTGGAATTTTATCAATATTCTTCATTATCCAGCCGTTAACGGTTGATACTTCCTTTTCTTCCTTGTGAATACCGAAAAATTCATAAAAGTCATATATCGACATACTTCCTTGAACAATATATTCATTTTTATTTATTTTTTCAATATCATTCTGGACAACATCATGTTCATCCCATATTTCCCCGACAAGCTCCTCAAGAATATCCTCAAGAGTAACAATACCTTCTGTTCCGCCGAACTCATCAATAACGACTGCAAGGTGGGTTTTATTCTTTTGAAGGATTCTCAGAAGCTTTGAAATTTTTGTATCGGGAGATACCATAGGCACAGGTTTGAGAATAGTCCTGAGAGACTTAAGATTTCTTTTCCTTGCTGCCTCAAAATCACGCTGGTGAATAACACCTACGATGTTATCTATATCATCAATATACACCGGCAGACGGCTGAAATTTGTTGAATTGAATACCCGTTCAATCTCATCGAGCGGAGAATATTTGTCAACCGCTTCAACATCAACCCGAGGAACAAGAATATCACCCACATCTATATCATCAAATTCAATTGAAGAACGGATAAGCTCACTCTCATTCTCATCTATCTCTCCGCCTGTATGTGCTTCATTGACATATGTTTTCAGCTCTTCCTCAGTGACAGTATCTGCCTTGCCTGTTTTAAAAACTTTATTCATCAAAACTTTCCAGCCGCGGAAGAAAAAATTAAGCGGGGTAAAAATAACAATAAAGAATTTTATTATCGGCACGATAGCAACCGCAACACTTTCCGCCCTTTCCTTTGCAAAGGTCTTTGGCGTAACCTCACCGAAAATAAGAACAACAATGGTCATAACAACCGTGGAAACAGTTGCACCCAAGTCACTGTTGTCACCCATAATTCCCGTAAAGAATAGTGTTGCAAGTGAAGTACATGCAATGTTGACAAGATTGTTGCCTATAAGCACTGTTGAAAGAACAACATCATATTTTTCTGACAGTTCAATGGCACGCTCAACACTTTTATTTGATTTGCCGTCAGTCATTTTTGACTTAAGCTTTACTTTATTCAGTGAAGAAAAGGCAGTCTCCGCACCCGAAAAAAACGCACTGAAAACCACAAGGACAATCATAGCGCAAAGTATGCCGGTATTCATAAGCTTATCTCTCCTGTAAAATTATAAATTACAAAAAAGCGTGCAAAGTCATACCCTGCACGCTATCTGACTTCATAAACCTGAGATTACTCCGTCTTTTCAAATTCGCTGAAAAGTCTTTCTTCATCAGGAATTTCATAGTTATACATATTCTCGTCTTTAATATGATTTGCAATAAACTTGTTACGGTCAAACAACTCATCAGCCTTAACCTTCCAAGCCTTTGCTGCAGCAATTGTTTTATCAAAAAGAGCATTTGCGTCTTCAGGATTTTCCATCTCTGTTGAATACGCATTTGTCTCATGGATCATTTTGCTGATTGCTCCCGGATTATCAAGAACAGGGCACGGACGAAGCATATTGTTATTGAACGGCTGATTCTTTTTATATGCCATAAAGAGAGGGCTCTTCAAAGCGTCAATAATATGGCATTTTTTGATATTGACATTTGAATAATGGACAAATGCGCACGGCTCACAGTCACCGTTTGCATTGATATGAAAATAATGGCGTCCGCCTGCAATACAGCCCTGAACATATTCGCCGTCATTCCAGAAGTCCAAAGCAAAAATAGGCTTTGTATGGCGCCACTCGTGCATCTTCTTATACATTGTTGCTCTCTGTTCGGGAGAAGCCATAAGCTCTGTCACTGCGCTGTGTCCGGTAGGCATATATGTAAAGAACCACGCAAACATTACACCACGGTCGATAAGCCAATCCATATATTCATCAGATGACAGAACGTCTGTATTCTTGCTCGTATAACAGAGTGACGCACCGAACGGAATACCTCTGTCCTTAAGACGTTTCATTGCAGCAGTACATTTTTTGAAAGTACCGTCACCACGGCGGAAGTCATTTTCCTCCTCATATCCTTCAATCGAAAAGGCAGGAAGGAAGTTGCCGACCTCACCTATTTCATCAGCAAAGCTGTCGTCAATAAGCGTACCGTTTGTGAAACTCATAAAAATACAATCCGGGTTCTCACGGCAGAGGCGCATCAAATCTTTTCTTCTTATAGTAGGCTCGCCGCCTGTATAAAGGAACATATATGTACCAAGTTCCTTTGCCTCAGTAATAATTCTTGAAAGAGTTTCATAATCAAGCTGGCTGTTTTTACCGTATTCAGCAGCCCAGCAGCCCTTACATTTCAGATTACAAGCAGCGGTCGGATCCATAAGAATTGCCCAAGGAATATTGCAGCCGTGCTCTTCAATTGCCTTCATACGCTTTGAATAACTGTTAATTGCAACGTTTAAAGCAGGCGGCACAAGCTTTTCAACAACATTGATATTAGTATTGCAAATAAGCTTTTTTGCAAAAATCATCCAGTTATTATCAGGATTATCAATAACCTTATGAAGACCTGCATAGGTACTTCTGTTAACCTTTTTAACATCAGCCATCTCAAGAAGTCTTAAAATTTTTGGTGCATTCTTATTAAAATCTTTTCTTGCATATTTTATAGCTTTCTTGATTGCCGCCGACATTACAGCTTCTTTTATGGATTTCATTTTGTTCCTCTCTTATTTTCACAAAAAATAATCATCTACTTTATAGTGTATTAAGATACAATAAAGTTATATTACTTTTAACGAAAAAAGTCAAGAAAAATTTTCTTGTCAGAATCTGATCTGGAATTTTAAACAATACAATTTATCTGTCTTATTCTTATAAAGCTCATTACAGTGAGAACCCCAGCTGTCATAACCGCCGACTCCCTGCTGCCTTGCAATAAGTCGTACAACAGTCTTGTTATATTCGGTCAAATCCTTTTGGTGCCATGCCTCTTCAACCTCCTTGGGAAGATAATGGCAGACATTAAGTTCCATTTGAGGCTCGGCAATAACGGAAAATACCTTTTTCTTTCCGACAATCGTTGCATACCTGACGCCTGTTCTGTTACCGCACTCCTGTGGTTTTAGGTAATTTACCCACATATCATTGACAGTTGTATTATAAACGCCTATACGAGCTGCGTTTGAACGGTCAATATAATTTTCCTCGGGACCTCTGCCGAGGTATGTCACATTTTCAAAATCCTTCGGCAGTTCAAATAAAACGGAAACCTCAGGAATTTCGGGCAGAGTATCATCAGGTGAGAATTGAAGGTCAATTTCCATACCCTTTGACGTAATTGTAAATACAATCTGAGCCTTACTTTCAGGCTGTGTGCAGACTGTTGCACTGCATGTTATCACTGCCTTTTTATCGCCTTCAAGAATTTGATAATTCTGAATTGACCATTTTGTATTACTAAAAATATTAGGCGTATCACCTGCATCACGCCAGCAGCCGAGCCTTGAACCTGCTCGGTTTCCTCTGTCGTTATCAGTAAGTGCTCTCCAGAAATTCAATCGCATCGGAGCCTGCAAGAGCTCCTCTCCGCCGACTTTTATTGAATAAAGCTGATTTCGTTCTCTGCGTTCAAATCTGATGTTGATATCATCGCTGATAATTCTCAGTGAACCATAGGTATCATTAACAATGAGCGGAGCATCTGTCTCCAGTTCGTCATATGTATTTTCAAACTCATTAATTACAAATTGTTCATAAGCAACTATATGACCATATTCACTCCATGAATTATTTGCCTTTGTTCTAAGCCCCAAATCAAGATAACATTCATTCCTCGTTACCTTAGTAAGCTCAAGGTCGATAACCGTCTTTTCATGCGGAGCAAGGTCAACATTAAGCACACCGTCACAGAACATTCCCTTATCCGAGCTGAGTTTCCAGTAAAGCTCATATTCGGAAAGATTTGTAAACATAAATTTATTTTTGATTTCAATTATACCTCTCTGCGCGTCAATCGCATTGAAATCAACATTCTGATAAAGCTTTTTAATTTCAGCGAGCTTCGGTGTGACAGTCCTGTCACCGAAAAGGAGTCCGTTGCCGCAGAAATGTCCGTCATGTGGGTTTTCACCGAAATCACCGCCATAGGCAAGAAATTCAACCCCGTTTTCATCCTCAGTAAGAATACTCTGGTCAACCCAGTCCCAGACAAATCCGCCCTGAAGACACGGATATTTGTCCCAAAGCCTTGTATATTCATCAGTTGAGCCGCAGGAGTTACCCATAGCATGAGTATACTCGCAGAGTATAAACGGTCTGCGGTCACGCTGTGTTACAGCATATTCCTCAAGCTCAGACGGATGCGGATACATTCTGGAATATACATCTGAGATTTCAAACTCATTTGACGCACCATAACACTCATAATGAACAAATCTGGTCTTATCGGTTTCTTTAAGAAATCTATACATTTTCTTGGGTATTTCTCCGCCAAGGGACTCGTTGCCGAGTGACCAGCAGACAACACATGACATATTTTTATCGCGGTTATATGTTGCCTTTATACGCTCCATACAAGCCTTTTCCCACTCAGGGCGGGAAGACGGAATCTGCGGGCAGCCGATGATTGAAGAGTTATTCGTGCCGTGTGTTTCCATATTATTTTCATCAATAACATAAAGTCCGTATTCATTACAAAGCTCAAGAAATCTCGGGCAATTGGGATAATGAGAGGTACGCACGGCATTAATATTTGACTTTTTCATAAGCTCAATATCATATCGCATAACCTCTTCTGTAATATATCTTCCCGTCTTGCAGTCAAATTCGTGTCTGTTTGTTCCCTTGAATACTACCCTCTCACCATTAATACGTATAATTCCGTCTTTGATTTCTACAGTCCTGAAACCGATTTTCTGACTGATATATTCAATAGGAACGCCGTTATTTTTAAGGACAAGCACAACGGTATAAAGATATGGTTTTTCAGCCGACCATAGATTAACATGCGCAACAATTGCCTTAAGGCAGGTATTATGCTCCTCATCAGCATACTGAGTATCAAGCGCAACAGTTACACCGTCTTCATCAAGAATACTCATATCAATACTGAGGCTCTCATAGGTACCGTTGGTCTTTACATTAATTTGTGCATAGCCGTCACTGAGAGTGACATCAGGCTCTGCAATAATTGTAAAATCACGGATATATTCCTTCTCAGTTGTATAGATATAAACGTCACGGAAAATGCCGCCCAATCTCCACATATCCTGACATTCAAGCCAAGAGCCAGTGCACCAGCGGTAAACCTCGACGCCTATTGTATTTGAGCCTTCAACAAGATACTTTGATATATCAAATTCGCTTCTGTGAAAAGTTGATTCTGAATATCCGACTCTTTCGCCATTAATATAGAGATAAAATGCGGACTCAACGCCCTCAAAGCAGATTACTACTCTTTTTGAAAGCAGGCTCTGATTAACATTAATTTTCTTTATATAACAGCCGACAGGATTATGCTTTGTAGGCGCGTTAGGCGGACAGATATCTTCACTTCCCTCCCACGGATACCTTATATTGCAGTATTGATTCCGGTCATAGCCCTGCATCTGCCACGAACAGGGTACAACAACAGTATCCCAGTTATGAGAATCATAATGCGGCTGTGCAAAATCTGTCGGTTTGTACGCATAATTTTTATAAAGCTTAAATCTCCATTTACCGTTAAGAAGTTTACAGCGGGAGGAGGAATAGCGGTCAGCCTTCTTTGCCTCGTCAAAATCATTGTATGGCATCATTGTGGCATGCTGGGGAAGTTTATTTACGCCGACAATTTCAGGATTTGACTGCCATTCTGTATATCCGTCAATAAAGTTTCTTTCCATAATCTAATCTCCAATATATTATCTTCTGTGTATTGTTCCTTCTCTAAAGCCTTCACGCTTCAGGCATACGCCTACACTGCGCATAAGAATTGCGAAATCCAGTTTGAGCGACCAGTTATCGCAATAAATTTTATCATACTTAACCTTTTTCATAATGGACAGCTCATCTCTGCCGTTAATCTGTGCCATACCCGTAAGCCCGGGTCTGAACCTGTAAACACCGTATTCAAGCCTTAGCCGGTGTGCTCTCATTTCAGATGAAATAAGCGGTCTCGGTCCTACAAAGCTCATATCCCCCTTTAATATATTCCACAGCTGAGGAAGTTCATCAAGACTTGTTTTCCTCAAAAACTTACCGACAGAGGTAATGTACTGCTCGGGATTTTCAAGCTGACCTGTGGCAATATTTGGCGTTCCGTTGCGCATGGTCTGGAACTTATATATCTTAAATGGCTTTCCGCGTCTGCCTCTGCGCTCGTGTGAAAAGAAAACGCTTGTATCAGGCGTCAGCAGATTAGCAAAGCATATCAATAAAAACAGTGGGGATAAAATAATCAATGCCAGAAATGACGCAATAATATCAAACAGCCTTTTAAATTTTATAGCGCAGAAATATTTTTTAAAAAATTCCTTCATAGCAACTTCCCTGTTGATATTTGTCAAACAAAACAAAATACCAATATAATGTGTTCAATCCTGTTGATTATACCACATATAAATGTAATATGCAATTTTTTTATAATAATTTTATTTAGTATTGCCAAAAAAATTTTTATTATATATAATATAAGGCAATTACAAAAGGAAGGGCTTTCTTATGAGAAATTTTTTTAAGAAAAAATTTTTAAGTATTATTTTATGTGTGTGTTTTGTTGCTTTAAGCTTTGTGGGATGTTCAGGTCCCAATGCGGATATGACCGAAGAAAATATAACAGCAACAGTTGAAACAGTTGAAACTGCGCTGAAAGAGTTTAATACAAAAAAGCTCAAAAAATATGTAAACTCTTCAACATTATCCGCAATTATAACCTATGCCGACAAGTATGAGCAAATTGCTGACCTTGGCAGAGCTATATTTGAAAACCTCTCAATTGAAATTACAAGTATTGATATTGAAGAAGAAACAGTAACTATTCAGGTTATGAACAAGGATTTATACAATACGGCGAACAGCTTTGCAAGTGAACTTAAGGAAAATTATTCAAGCTTCCAGCTTTTAACGAAACTCGGTAATGAGGATTTTCTCAACACACAGCTTAATATGCTATGTAATGAAATTTCACAGGATGAAATGGTTTCATATCCTTATGAGGTCACTCTTGAAATTGAGAAAAATAACAAAAACCTTGTATTATCATTTGATGAGTTATCCGAGGACGCCGTTTCAGGCGGTGCATTATCTGCAATAAAGAGCATATATGAATAAATATATTTAAAAAGTTAGTGACAATATTCCGACTTTGTGTTAGAATATTATTCGTATAAAATTCAGAGGTGTAAATTTATGGCAAATAAATTAATAACCGCTCTTTTCGGCGATTATTCAAAGAAAGAAGTAAAAAGAGTAAAAAAGAAAGCTGATAAGGTCCTTGAGCTTGAAGAAAAATACGCTGCTATGAGCGACAAGGAACTCACTGCACAAACAGGTATCTTCAAAGAGCGTCTTTCCGCAGGTGAGACACTTGACGACATCTTGCCGGAAGCATTTGCAGTCTGCCGTGAGGGAGCATGGAGAGTTCTTGGAATGAAGCACTTCCCTGTTCAGATTATCGGCGGTATTGTTCTTCATCAGGGCAGAATCGCAGAAATGAAAACAGGTGAAGGTAAAACCCTGGTCGCAACCCTTCCCGCTTATCTTAATGCGCTCACAGGTGAGGGCGTCCATATAGTTACAGTAAACGATTATCTTGCAAAGCGTGACTCAGAATGGATGGGAAAGCTTTATCGTTTTCTCGGTCTCTCAGTCGGTCTTATTATTCACGAAAAGACAAATGAACAGAGAAAAGAAGCATATAATGCAGACATAACCTATGGTACAAACAACGAAATGGGCTTTGACTATCTGCGTGACAATATGGTTCAGTATAAAGAAGAAAAGGTGCAGCGCGGTCACAGATTTGCAATCGTTGATGAGGTTGACTCAATTCTTATTGATGAGGCTCGTACACCGCTTATCATCAGCGGTAAGGGCGATCAGTCAACAGACCTTTACCGTCAGGCAAATACTTTTGCAAAAACGCTCAAAATGGTCAAGGTTGCAAAAATGGATGAAAAGCAGGATACAGAAGAAACCTATGACGGTGACTATGTTGTTGACGAAAAGGCAAAGACCGCTACTCTTACACAGGACGGTGTAAAAAAGGCTGAAGAATATTTCAATGTTGAAAACCTTATGGAAATTGAAAATTCAACTCTCCTTCATCACATCAATCAGGCTATAAAAGCAAATGGTGTTATGAGAAGAGATATTGACTATGTTGTAACAGAAGGTCAGGTAAAAATCGTTGACGAATTTACAGGTCGTATTATGGAGGGCAGAAGATACAACGAAGGTCTGCACCAGGCAATCGAGGCAAAGGAAGGGGTTAAGGTTGAGCATGAAAGCAAAACTCTTGCAACAATCACCTTCCAAAACTATTTCCGTCTTTACGGAAAACTTTCAGGTATGACAGGTACCGCATCAACCGAAGCACCTGAATTTTCTGAAATTTATAAGCTCGATGTTGTTGAAATTCCGACAAACAAGCCGCTTATAAGGATTGATCATCCGGATGTTATTTTTCAAACCGAGCACGGAAAATTCGTCAATGCTATTGAGCAAATTAAAAGATGTCACGAAAAAGGGCAGCCTGTCCTTGTCGGAACAATCAGCATTGAAAAGAGTGAGCTTCTTTCAAAAATGCTGAAGAAGGCACAAATCAAGCACAATGTTCTTAATGCTAAAAACCATGCCAAGGAAGCAGAAATTATTGCTCAGGCAGGTAAATTCGGCGCTGTAACCATTGCTACAAATATGGCAGGCCGTGGTACTGATATTATGCTCGGCGGTAACG
>CAZGRZ010000017.1:0-35823 GCA_964528285.1 uncultured Bacteroides sp.
GAAGCTGACCACGAACTACACCGGCAATTACATTTGACATTCTGTAGTTATATCCCAGCTCCTCGTGTTGATACCAAGGGGCGTTCTCTCTTGATTGAGTTGACCATTTGCGAACCTTGTTCGCAGCCTCTTTGCAGTCAGTCAGAAGCATACCGCCTGACGAACCTGTGATAATCTTGTTTCCGTTGAAGCTGATGCAGTTGTATGCACCAAATGTACCAGTTTGTTGTCCTTTGTATGTAGCACCAAGTGATTCAGCAGCATCCTCAACGATGATTGCACCGTGCTTATCACAGATTGCCTTGATCTCGTCAACCTTACCTGGAGTACCATAAAGGTGAGCAACAACTACAACCTTAACTTCTGGGTAAAGCTCGAATGCTTTTTCAAGAGCGACTGGGTCCATATTCCAAGTGTCATACTCTGTATCAATAAACACAGGAACGCCACCCTCGTATACAACAGGATTAACGGTTGCGTCAAAGGTCATATCTGAACAAAAGACCTTATCTCCGGCTTTCACTCCTGCAAGCTTCATTGCTAAGTGGAGTGAAGCTGTTCCTGCTGAAAGCGCTAATGCATATTTACAGCCTACCTTTTCGCAAATCTGCTTCTCAACCTCGTTGATGTTAGCGCCAACGGTTGACATCCAGTTTGTTTCATAAGCTTCTGTCATATATTTGATTTCATCACCGTGCATTGTTGGGGATGAAAGCCAAACTTTATTTTCAAATGGTTTAATATTCATTTTCGTTACCTCTATTCCATCAATCCGAATTCTCGACGAATTTGAATTTGATATTCAATGTCATCATTACTAACAAGTTTGAAATTATCAAGTTGTTCCTTTGCTTTATCCCACTTTTTCTCATTACCGAATACTTGCAAACAAATTCTGTAAAACCATAAAAAAGGCAAAAGAACAAAACACTTATGTTTAATATTGAATCACTTATATAATTCATTTGGATATGGAAATATCTTTCTCATTACATATTTCACATTTGAATCATCTAAATTATCCTTAACGGCATACATTGTAATTTCATCTTTTTTACTACTGTATGTCTTTGTATTCAACAAATACTGTTGAGCTGTATCCAAAGAATGATCCATAATTCCATCAAACCAAATTTCAGCAATTTTTAAAAGACTATCATTAAATTTCTTCAATTCTGTAGTTAAGAACATTCTTAAAACGTTTTGCTGTTGTTCATCATTCATTTCATTCCACAAAACATAACAATCTATTGCTGCACGAATACCCATTCCTCGGCTTTGCATATTTTTCGCATAATGACCAACATTGAAATAATACAAATCTTCAATTGTCATTTTGTATAGATGCTCAATATCTGTGGAAACAAGCTTATCCCAATCAATAGTAAATAAATTGTGGTACGCATGATTAACATCTGAAAAATCGTAATGAATTTCAACATAAACAAGTTTTTCTCTTTTAAATCCGTCAACCTGACCATCATCAAGAATATCATCTATATAACCGAGACTATGCATAATATCACGAACAACTTGGCGATTTTGTTCTCTAACAAGGAAGTCAATATCGCCCATGCAGCGAAGATCTGGACTTGGGTAGTAGTTTTTAATTATACTACCCTTTAGTGGCATACAATCTATTTCTGCTTTCGTAAAAGCCTCGATAAGCTCTTCAAGCGCCATATCTTGAAAGGCTGAATATTTCATTCTTTTGTAGTATGCTTCTTGCCATATGCTGTAAAGATTGGAATCAATATTCTTTTCTAACTGGTCAATGCTCAAGAAAACAATATTCTCAACATCCTGTTTCTTCGCAAGTTCAAAGATTGCCTCAAAGTCAATTCCAACGGGTGGCTCTTCAGGCTTTTCACTTTTCAAACCACATTTTAGCAAATGAAGAAAATATCCTTCATTTGTGTTGAAATCAAACATTTGTTACCTTCTCCTCAACTCGTAGTCTTTACTTGATTGCCATTAAGTGTTACAAAGTGCTGTTAAGTCTTGACTAATGGATTTTTAGAGTTAATTTGTAGCTGTAATTGCCCTATACTACAAAACGGCATTACAGAGCCTTTGAGCAAAGGAGCTGATGTCAATTAAGTATTATGACTTTGTGACAGTTACATGCCCACCTAACAGAAAATGCATTGACAGGGTTGTTAAATCAATATTTTATGAAACTGCTGACAACAAATTCATTTTTGAAATTAAAAAGACCTATCGTGATATCTCAAGGTGGAAGTTCCCTTTAACTCCAGGATGCACAATTACCTGTGAGTTAGGGAAGTTTCTATGCACGAATGTTTCCTACAAGGAAAACAGACCAAGATTTGCTGTATGCGAAACAATCAAAATTGCATAGTCAAGAGCGGAGAGCAACTACTTTTTGGTAGTTGTTCTTTGTTTTTTATTGTACCATTTCCTATCTGCTTTGAAAAGATGACATTTAGTGTCAATCCTGTAAGTTAGGAAATTAACTAAAAGCACAAGTTTTTATGCCTTAATTAGTTTTCTAAATTGCAAGTGATAGCAGTATGTGTGATGACAAATATTTAATTTAGTGTTTAAGCTACTTTCAAAGTACTACCGAAGCTCGCAGTCCTAATTTTTGTGATACATAAGTGTTACACTTTGCTACACTTATGCAACACTTGATATTTTTCACAGAAAAAACGGAATATTTTATTAATTTCAAGGCTATTAGTGAAGGGGTTTTGTTCCCATCTTAACAGTTGTCAGTCATTGGCAGTTAATGGCAGTGCGTGTCATATTGCGTCAGTAATATCCTGTATGTTACAATTGCATTAGTGAAATTATTTGTTGCATATTTGTAACACTAAATGACTTGACTATTTGCCCAGACAGAGCGAATATGTCATCACCAAGATAAAGCGAAAGGAGATTAATTATGCTTTACAGAGAAATATCTATAACCAGCACAGTTCCAAAAAAGGGTCGTTTGGATATCAGAAAATTTGAAGCTCAAGAGATACTCGATCCAGATTTTAAGGAAGGCAAAGTTTACAGACTTTTAAGCAGCAACCGAGATTTGACTCAGATGAGATTTGTTATTTCTGAAAACTGCATCATCAACGATGGAACAGAAATCTATCAATGCACTAACATTGTTTACGAAAAGAATCCAAAGTTTCCAATCTTGTATGCAAAGCACGTTGGTGACTTTAAGCTAATAGCTTAATGGAGGTGCTACAATGAAATGCCAATATTTAGATACCGTAACAATCAACAATCCTAAAGGACGAAGATTTAGCGACAAGCAAGTTGACGCTTTGTTCTATGACAATGATGATGGAACAACCACTTTTGTTCTTGAGGTGACAGAACGTTATGTAAGAGATAAATGGTCAACCTTACCATTGAAGCAGACAAGCATTACCTGCGAATTAGGAACATACGATATCAAGGATTATAGCTTCCTTCCAAAAAGACCTAAAAAGATGATTTGCACAACGCAGAAAGCAAGTTAGTAAATTTTCAAACAGCTGCCACAATCGTGGTGGCTGTTTTCTTTATTCAATGACTTTCAAGATAGCAACTGATAGCAGTATGTGTGATGACATTATTCCAAAAGCTGTTATGAGTAGTTTTTTGTTCTCATTTTCACTTTAGGAACTCAATTAAACTCATAATCACTTATGAACTTGATTGAATTTCTAAAATTTCAAGGTCGTTTTTTATGTTTTATTGTAGGGCATTTAAGTATCTACTTTTCGTAGTCCTAATTTTATTTCCATTAAAACTGATACAACTGTAATCACCAAATGAACCGGTTTGCTGTCCTTTATATGTTGCACCTAGTGATTCGGCAGCATCTTCAATAATCGTTGCGCCGTACTTATCGCATATTGTCTTAATCTCATCAAGCTTACAGGGAGTACCGTAAAGATGTGCAACAACCACAGCCTTGACTTCAGGATAGAGTTCAAACGCCTTTTCAAGAGCAATCGGGTCCATATTCCAAGTGTTATACTCGGTATCAATAAATATGGGAACACCGCCCTCGTAAACGACAGGATTCACCGTTGCGTCAAAGGTCATATCCGAACAGAAAACTTTATCACCGGGCTTTACACCGGCAAGCTTAACTGCCATATGGAGTGCAGCAGTACCTGCTGAAAGAGCTACTGCATATTTACAGCCAATCTTTTCACAAATTTTCTTTTCAATTTCATTGATATTTTCTCCAATTGTTGACATCCAGTTTGTTTCATAAGCTTCTGTTACATATTTCAGCTCATCACCGTGCATCGTCGGTGATGACAGCCATATCTTCTCGTTTTTCATATTTTCTCCTCTGATTATTTGTATCTAATCGTTTACCAACTGATATGCTCTGTAAATAGAATCTTAATGTAAATATTAAAAAAGCACGTAAAGCTCAAAAACAGATATAAATTTCTTGTTCTGCAAGAGCTAAAGAAATTTGCTTTTATTTGCTTTTACAGGAATATTATAATAAAATTTATAAGATACGTCAATAAATATAGCTAATATTTATTAATAATGTATAAAATATAACTTATAAATATATAAATATTATAAATATATAAATATATAGAAAACGCAGGTTTGTATTTTCCAAGCCTGCGTTTAGTGGTTGCGGGGGTAAGACTTGAACTTACGACCTTCGGGTTATGAGCCCGACGAGCTACCAACTGCTCCACCCCGCGATATTGGATTACGCATATATTATATCAAAAAAAATTTATATGTCAATAGTTTATGTAAAAGTGACAATAATATTTTTGGTGGTTGTATGAAGGATAAGGAAATCTTTTCTCTTTCTCTTGATATCGGACAAGGGATAATAACAAGCGGCGGAGAAGTTCAAAGAGCGGAAGATACTATTAAAAGGATAAACAGAGCGTATGGTCAGAAATGCACAGTACTTGCAATACCGTCACTTATTATTGCGCAAAGCGGAAAGAATATACAGATCAGGAGAATTGAGAATGAAGATATAAATCTTGCCGAGCTTTCGTGCTTAAATTCGCTTTCACGGAAGATGTGCAACGAGCTTGATAATGAGATAAATATAACAAAGAATAAAATATACAGCAAGCAATTACAGCTCATATGTATTGCAATAGCGACAGGATCGTTCAGTATGTTCTTCGGTGGGAATATAATTGATGCGTTAATTGCGGCGCTTATAGGAATAATTATAACATTTTCAGGATACAAAAGAATAAGTCTCGCGGCATTTTCATCAAATCTGATTGACTCATTTATTGCGGCAATAATTGCAAATGCTGCAGCTCAATTTATTCCGAATACACATTCAGATAAAATAATTATAGGAACTATTATGCTGCTTGTCCCCGGACTTACAGTAGTAAATGCGATGAGGGATATGATGAGCAACGATTTGATTGCAGGTATGATTGAGCTGTTCAACGCAGTGATATCCGCATTAGGCATTGCATTTGGTACGGCAGGGGCGATATTATTATTTACAGTGATATAATTTCACAAATATTATTTTGTGTAATGGGGACAATTGCTTTTGCGGTAACAATGAAGGCACCGAAAAGAGATTTAATTTTTATAATAATCGGTTCATTAATATCAGCATCTGCCGAAAGGATACTTTCACTGATATACAGTGACTTTATATCATGCTTATGTGCGATGATATGTCTTTCATTTTATTGCGAGCTCACGGCGAGGATAATAAAGGAACCGGTGACAGTTATACTAATGCCGTCAACAATCCCTCTGTTACCCGGAAGCTCAATTTACTATACAATGCTTTACGCAATAAAATCTGATATGCAAATGTTTTTGCAATATGGGAAGGCAACACTTTACGCAGGTCTCGGAATAGGGCTTGGCGCAGTGATAAGCTCAACGATTGTCAGGATGATTAATTCATACAGAAATAAAATTGATTAATGATAAAGATTATGTTAAAATCAAAATTGAAATCAGGTGCTGAAAAATGAAAATATTAATTGTATCGGACAGTTACAAAGGGACACTTACATCAGAGCAGGCTTGTGAATGTATTAAAAACGGTATTGAAAAAATCGACAAAAGCAACGAAATAATATGTATGCCTTTTTCTGACGGCGGTGAAGGATTCGGCAAATGTTTAAATAATATTTGTAAAGGTAATACGCTTTACACAGAATGTTCTGATATTTATGGCAATACCATAAAAGCATGTATATATACATATCAGGACATTGCTGTAATTGAATGTGCACAGGCAAGCGGACTGCAGCAGAAAAGAGATGTAATGAACGCCACATCATACGGAACGGGTGAACTGATAAGATACGCTGTATCAAAGGGTTTGAGGAATATTATTCTCGGTCTTGGCGGAAGCGGCTGCTGTGACGGCGGTGCAGGTGTTCTGTCAGCTCTCGGTGTAAAATTCAATAATATAAACAGTAATATTATTGACCGACCGAAAGGAAAGGATCTTGAGTATATTCACAGTGCAAGCTTTGACAATATTGTAAAGCATATTAACTTTACATACGCGTGTGATGTAAATAATGAGTATTATGGAAAAAACGGAGCAGCTTTTGTATTTGCAAAACAAAAAGGTGCAACGGATAATGACATAATTCATCTTGATAACGGGTTAAAAACAATTAATAAATTTCTCCCCAATGATGTAAGCAGGGTCAAAGGAGCAGGAGCAGCAGGTGGAATATGCGGAGGATTATACGCAGTTTACGGCGGAGAGATAAAAAGCGGATTTGACATTCTTTCAGAGGCATATAGTCTTGAAGAAGAAATTAAAAAGGCCGATATGGTTATAACTGGTGAAGGGAAAACCGACAGGCAGACCTTAATGGGAAAGCTTCCATACAAAATATACACTCTTGCAAAGAAATACAGTAAAAAATGTGTTGTCATAAGCGGTTCAATTGATGATGTAAAATTCGGTGATAAAATGATAAGTCTTGTCGATGAAGAAATTGATATTAACAGAGCAATTCGCAATCCTGTTAAAATTTTAACAGATAAATCAAAAAACATATTGAAATAAACTTATTTTAAATATATAATATATACTGATATATATTATAGGAGATTTATGATATGAAGGTAAGGATTCCAAAACACAGAGAATTTTTAATCAAATTTGAGAACGGCTATGATAAAGAGAGTGAGGCGTGGGAAGCGCTTAATCGGATAGTAAAGGAATACTCAGTTGACGGTAAGAGCATTTACACAGAAACCTTTATTGAAGATAACGAGGACAAAGTGAAGGCTCTTCAGGAAAAATATCAATTCACATATGAAATTATTGAAAAGTAAGGTTTGAATATTATGAAAGAAAAAGCATATACGGTAGCGACAGCTCATCTTGACACTGTATGGAGATGGGATCTTGCAAAGACTTTGACTGAATACATACCTGACACCATCAGCAAAAACTTTGATTTAATAGAAAAGTATCCGAATTACAAATTTAATTTTGAAGGAGCATACAGGTATAAACTCATTGAAGAGTTCTATCCCCTTGCTTTTGAGCAGATAAAAAAATATGTTGATGAGGACAGATGGTGTATTGCAGGAACTGCATATGAAACAGGCGATGTAAATATTGCTTCACCTGAAGCAATACTCAGAAACATACTTCTTGGTGATGAATATTTTAAAGAGAAATTCGGAAAATCCTCAAAGGATTTATTCCTACCGGACTGCTTTGGTTTCTCATGGGCGCTTCCGACTATTGCAAGCCACGCCGGGCTCAAGGGAATAACCACTCAGAAATTATCCTGGGATAGTGCATATGGAATTCCTTTTGACCTCGGAATATGGGAAGGTCCTGACGGCAGCAGTATCTTCGCATGCTTTGATGCAAAATCTTACAGATATAAGTTCAGCGGTGACATAAGAGCCGATATAAGCATAATTAATAAAATCATTGAAAACGCTGAAAAGTCAGAACTCCCATGGGCAAACCATCTTTACGGCACAGGTGACTGCGGCGGCTCACCTACTGAAGAAAGCGTACAGGCAGTTGAAGAAAGTATTTCAAAAAATACCGAAAGCGATTTTGAAGTAATATCAGCAAGAACTGACCGGATATTTGAAGATTTGGATGATCTTTCCAAACCGGATAAACAGAAATTGCCTGTATGGCGCAGTGAGCTTCATATGACAAGCCATGGTGCAGGGACATACACATCAAGATGTATGAGCAAGCGTCTTAACAGGCAGTGCGAAAGAATGGCGGATTATGCTGAAAAAGCATGTGTTTTTGCATCATCAATTAACGATTATATTTATCCGCAGGATGTACTCAACGATGCCTGGAGAAGAGTAATTACTCATCAGTTCCATGATGATATCACAGGCACATCAACCATGAAGGTTTATAATGACAGCTGGAACGATTATTATCTTTCACTGTCACAATTCAAAAATGAATATCTCGGTGCAAGCAAGGGAATCATCTCTGAGCTTGATACCTCCTGGATTAAAAAAGACAGTATTGCAATAGTAGTAAACAATCCTACTCAATTCAAGCAGAAAAGAAATGTTGAAGCTGTAATCAAAGTAAGCAAAAACTGCACAAATGTTACTGTATTCGGAAAAAACCAAAGGCAGATTCCGAGTCAGGTTGTAAGAAAATTCGGAAAGAAGCTGACCATTGTTTTTCAGGCTGATGTTGACCCGTTCGGATACAGGGTTTATCAAGTAACGCCTGCAAGTGAGCCTTGTGAAATTGAGACTGACCTCAAAGTAACAAAGCATTCATTGGAAAATGAAAAGTACAAGCTTATCTTAAATAAGAATGGTGACATTGCATATTTGTATGACAAAAGGCTCGGCAGACAAATTATTGATAAACCGATTAAAATGGCTCTTCTTCATGATGTTGGTCAAATGTCATATCCAAGCTGGGAAATGAGAAAAGAGGACATAGACAAAGAGCCGTACTGCTATGCAAATACGCCTACATTTACTATTTTGGAAAACGGTCCGGTAAGGGTTGCAATAAAGGTTTCAAGAGAAGCTGAATATTCAGTAATCGACCAGATTATTTCACTGTCCGCAGGCGGAGAATACGTAGAGGTTAAAAACATTGTAAACTGGAAGACAAGGCGGACAATGCTCAAAGCGACCTTCCCTCTTGCGGCACACAATAAAAATGCGGTATATGATATCGGTGTCGGAGTAATTGAAAGGCCGACAAATACGGATAATCTTTACGAAGTACCTGCACAGAAATGGGCAGATATAAGTGACAGTAATGAAAACTTCGGTGTATCGATTTTCTCTGACAGCAAATACGGCTGGGATAAACCGAATGACAATACACTGCGGTTAACCTGCATACATACGCCTTCCGGTGCATTCACAAAGGATGCAAAACAGAATTTACAGGATATAGGAAGAAATATTTTTTCTTTTGCAATTTACAGCCACGAGGGCAACTATCAGAAAGGCACACAGAAAAACTGCGAGCTGTTTTCAAATCCGCTTATGGCAATACAGACAACAAGTAATACCAAGGGAAAATTCAACAGTCATATATCTTATGCGAAAGTAAGCAGTAATGATGTAATTGTAAAGGCAATAAAGAAATGTGAAAACGACGATGATTCAGTCATTATCCGTGTTGTTGAGGCAAATGGCAAGGCACACAGGAATGTAAAGCTGAAGGTCTATTTACCAATTGGCAAGGCAGAATTTGTCAACGGACTTGAAGAGCATATAAAGGATATTAAATTAGATGATGAAAATATCGTAAAATTTAACATCAAGCCGTTTGAAATTAAAACAATTAAAATTTCATATGCACAAAAGCCCGGAATAATACTCAAGCCAAGATACAAGAGTATAAGAATGAAATTCAATTCAAAAGGTTTCACTACCGACAGCAATATGCGTCATGTCATTTTACAGGGCAGCGGCTTCTCATTACCGATTGAAGAGTTAAAATACTTCATTAATGTCGGCGGAATCAGATTTAACTTTATTCAGAAGCCTGATGACGAGTATGATGTTCTCGTATGCCGCGGACAGAAAATAAATATACCTATTGCATCTACGAGGGCATACATTGTTGCGGCGTCAACAATTGGAGATGAGCAGGTTGAATTTATCGTAGGCGAAAAAAAGAAGAAGCGTGTACATATTAAATCAATGAGTGCCAATCTGAGCCAATGGGATATGGCAGGAAATAACCAGACTGCAAATGTAAATCCTAAGGACACTCTTGCACTTGAGTTCAACCACACACATCATCCTGAGGGGAATAACCCGACAAAAGCACGATTTTACATATATGATTTCGCTGTTAAAGGTGCAACCACAATTACCCTGCCTGAGAATAACAAGATTGTTATTCTGGCAATAACGACAGTTGTTGAACCGTCAACATCTGAGATAGTCAGCAAAATTGAGGATACTGTCAAAAAGGATTACTCATTTAACGATGGACTTCCTGCGGTTGATAAAATGATTGACAAAACCGATTTCGTCACAATAAGAGCCGGTAAAATTCAGGAGCAGATAAGAGGCGGAAAAGGAAAAGGCTTTAAGCGAGACAATATTGTTACAAACATTATTCGTTCATATACAAAAAATGAATGGTAAATATGCAACAATGCCTGTATACAAAAAATGTATGCAGGCATTATTTTTTTGTAAATTAAATATACTTTACAAAAATTTTTATGTTTAATTGATGTGGAAAAGTATGTTAAAAAAGTGGAAAAATCGGATTTGAGTGAATTATATTTGCTAAAAAGTCTGTGGAAAAAGTTAAAATGTAAAGCATTTTAACTTTCAATCCACCAAATTTTACACATTTTTCACTTTTTATCAATCAAATATACATTTTGACAAAAAGCTGAAAAAGTGTATAAAAAAACAAACCTTATTCACAAAATAAGGTTTGTTTATGTATGAAAGGAATTTTATTATTTCTTAAAGAAATTAACGATATCTGAAAACGCGTCATCATCATTATCGGTAAAGCTTGATGCCGCAGTTGTTGCTGCTGCGATAGGCTGAGGAGGAGCAACTTCATTGTTAGCAGTCACAGACTTAATTTGTCCGTTAGGACCATCCTCACCAAAGCGTGTAGCAATAACGGTAATAATCATTTCATCTTCAAGATCTTCATCATAGTTTACACCCCAAATGATTTCACAATCAGGATGAACTGCATCTGTAACAATTGATGAAGCAGCCTCAACCTCTTCAAGACCGATATCTGTTGAAGCAGTGATGTTGAGAAGAACACCACGCGCACCGTCAATAGATGTATTGAGAAGAGGAGAAGAAATTGCAGTACGGGCAGCAATCTCTGCTTTATCCTTACCCTTTGCTCTGCCAACGCCCATATGAGCAAAGCCGGCATCCTTCATAATTTCAGTTACATCGGCAAAGTCTGAGTTAACAAGACCTGTTGCATTGACGAGGTCTGAGATTGACTGAACGCCCTGACGAAGAACATCATTTGCAATTTCAAAAGCATTGAGGAGTGTAATCTTTTCTGTAGCAACTTCCTTGAGTCTCTCATTAGGAATAACCATAATTGAATCAACATTTTTAGCAAGCTCATCAATACCCTTTGTTGCCTGTTCCATACGGCGTTTACCTTCAAATGCAAACGGCGTGGTAACAACACCTACGGTAAGAATACCCATATCCTTTGCAATTTTTGCAACATAAGGAGCAGCACCAGTACCTGTTCCGCCGCCCATACCGGCAGTAATAAATACCATATCTGCACCGGTGAGAATATCGGTAATTGCTTCCTTGCTTTCTTCAGCGGCACGAGCGCCAAGCTCCGGCTTAGCACCTGCACCCATACCCTTTGTAACCTTTTCGCCAATAAGAACTTTATGGGTAGCCGTTGAGTTTGAAAGGGCAGGCTTATCAGAGTTGATTGCTACAAATTCGACATCCTGAATATTACAACGTACCATGCGGTTAACAGCGTTTCCGCCGCCGCCGCCTATGCCAACAACTTTAATCTGAACAATCTTTGAATCTTCTGTATCAATTTCATATCTTCCCATACGCTATGTTCTCCTTAATTTTATTATTCTTAAGTTATTTAAATCGCAATTCGATTTGTTACATTTCCTATTGTAACAAGTTTGTAACTATTTTGCAATACTTTTTTATAATTATTTTCAAAGTATTTGACAATCTTTTCATCAATATCTTTACACTTATTTGTTTATTTTGCACAATTATGGACTTTTGTCTTTTAATTCGACAAGTTTTTTTCTTTACAAAACTTTTTAATTATTTCTCCGTAAAGTAAATTGACTTTCCTCCCGTTATATTCATTGTACCATTTGCATTCGGATTTGACTGATTCAGCTTTTCACATGCAGCTAAACCCTGATATATTTTATTTTCAAGATTATCACATGTACCGAGTTTAAAATCAATTCTTCCGTCATATACAACATAATTATCACTGACATTATTTGAATATACGGCTGTTATTGTATCAAAGCTGTTTTCTCTAATCACCCGAGCAAGCTCTGTCAGGCAGTTTGCTGTATTCTCATCTTTAAATTGAATAATAAAGCCTGCATCTGCTTTTGATATGTCCGCTTTCAATATAGAAATTCCCTGAGCCTTATCTGCTTCGGTTTCAAGCACTTTGAAATTGTCATCAAGCAGAATGTATGTTTTATCCTTATTCTTAATTGAATAGGCAGGTACTGCGTCGGTCACGGTAATTTCTATTGTGTAGGGTAATTTTCTTTTTATTTCAGCATTATATATATAAGGGAGGTTTTGCTCAAGCATTGATTGGGCGGTCTTTGTATCTGCAAGAAATAGATTTTCTCCTGTGTCAATAGTACACTGTGATAAGATTTCTTCACTTGTATACTTATCACTCTCACTAACAACAGTAACCTTGGTTATATTAAAGAATACAGTGAGTGAAAGAACAACGCCTACGGCAAGCAGTGTTATTATTACGAGCAGCCAAACGCTGATTTTTCTGAATGTATTTCTCTTTTTACGTTTCTTATTATCCCTTTGCCTTTTCTCCTGTTTTGTTATCGTCTGCTTTTTCTGAGACACCGACTGAGTTTTCTGAACAAGATTATTTGCCTGTCTTTGCGTCTCGCGATAAATCTTTGGAGGCTCCAGTCCCAAGTCACCTAAGTCTGTCTTAGTTTCCCTTATTTTTTTATTCTGAACATTCTCTTTCTTCTTTTGTGACTTCTTCATCATTAATCCTCTTTATATCTGCGCCAAGCTTAGCTAAATTAGTGTCCAAATCAGCATATCCCCTGTCAATATGTGAAATTCCATTGACAGTTGACTGACCCTGTGCGGCAAGCGCCGCAATAACGAGCGCCGCACCTCCGCGCAGGTCGGTAGCATTTACATTTGCTCCGTGCAGTAGCTTAACACCGTTAATTACCGCAAGCTTTTCATTGACCTCTATATCTGCACCGAATCTGTTCAGTTCGCTTACGAATCTGAATCTGTTTTCAAATATATTTTCCTTGATAACCGAAGTACCCTTTGCAACGGACAACGCAGCTGTAACGAGTGACTGTGAATCGGTAGGAAATGCAGGATAAGGCATGGTTTTGATCATCTTTACCCTTTTTAAATGCTTTGGTGCAATAATCCTCAGTGAATTATTATCGAGGTATAATTTGCAGCCCATTTCATTAAATGCGGGAAATATCGGTGAAAGATGGCTTGCCCTGACATCATTGATGAAAATATCTCCGCCCGTAATTGCAGCGGCACTCATATAGGTTGATGCCAAAATTCTGTCAGGAATAATCCTATGCTCGCAGGAATGAAGTTTATTTACTCCTTCGATTTCAATTGTACTTTCGCCCGCGCCGTAAATCCTTGCGCCGCATTTATTAAGAAAAGACGCGAGGTCGCTAATCTCCGGCTCTCTTGCAGGATTAATAATAACCGTTCTCCCCTTTGCAAGAGCTGCTGCAATCATAATATTTTCTGTTGCCCCGACACTTGCAAACGGAAGGATTATCTTTGCACCTTTCAGGTTGCCTGCGCAGCAGGTTATGGATGAGCCGTTCTCGTTTATGACTGCACCAAGGCTTTTGAGTGCCTTTATATGTAAATCAACAGGACGATTACCAATATCACAGCCGCCCGGAAGATAAATTGAGGCACAGCCTGTTCTTGATATCAAAGAGCCGAGAAATAGGATCGATGATCGCATTGAACGCATAATGCTTTCATCAATTTTTGAATTGTTGACCTCTGATGCATCTATTGCAACGGTATCTGCGTCACGGCTGATTTTACATCCGAGAGTTTCAAGTATTTTTAAAGTAGTTCTTACATCGCTTAAATCCGGACAATTATGTATAACACTTTCACCTTTAACCAGAATTGAAGCACATAAAATCGGCAGTGCGGAATTCTTTGCCCCGTGAAGAGTAACATCACCGAGTAACTTTTTCTGTCCGGATATTTTAAATCTATCCATTCAATCACCTCTGTAGCATGGTGACAAGGGAAACCCTTATCACCATATCATATGCAGTGGTGATTTTTTTGTTATTTATTCAGCAAGAGAAAGGATGATATTTGCTATACGCTCTCTTGCATCTGTTATTGCCATTGATGCGGCATTTTTTTCTATTTCTTTTAATTTGTCATTATCCGAAAGGATATCATCAATTTTACTTGCAAGAAGGGTTGGTGTTAAATCCTTTTCCTCAACAATCAATCCGGCATTGCGGTTAACAAGCGCCATTGCATTATGGTACTGATGATTTTCCGCAACATAGGGCGAAGGTATAAGAATTGATGCTTTCCCCATTGACTCAATTTCAGAAAGTGAGGATGCGCCTGCTCTGCCGATAACAAGATCAGCGGCAGCCATACAGACGTCCATATTGTCTATGTACTGTCTTACCTCAACAGTTCCTTTTTTACCGTCTACAAAGCCGGCTTTTGCAAATTTTTCAAGATAATCCGTGCCGTTAGTACCAACGGAGTGGATATGATAATACTTTTTTGTTGTGGCACTGCTGATTAAAATATCATACATAGCATCATTGATAGGCTTTGCTCCGAGCGAACCGCCGAAAGAAAGAACGAGGTATTTATTATCGGGGATACCAAGCTGAGCCCTTGCCGTATCTCTGTCTGCTTTCAGGAGTTCACCGCGTACCGGAAGCCCTGTTACCTCAACTGGATTTTTTGCTTCAAGGTGCTTTTCAGCATCATCAACGGTAAGCATTACCTTGTCAACCTCTTTTGCAAGAGTCTTGTTTGTAATCCCCGGAAAAGCATTTTGCTCATGTATACAGGTAGGTATGCCGAGCTTTACTGCGCTTTGAAGGACAGGACCCGAGACGTAGCCGCCGAATCCGACTACGACATCAGGCTTAAAATCAGTTATTATTTTTTTACTGGCACCGGAGGATTTTATCAATCTGAATACAGTTTTGATATTATGAGATATTGCAGACGGTGAAAAAGAACGCCTAAACCCTGAAATATTGATTGTTTTAAAATTAAAGCCAGCTGCAGGGACAAGACGTGCTTCCATATGATCTGATGTACCGATAAACATAATTTCAGAGTCAGGAACAGCCTCTTTTATATAAGATGCAACTGCAAGTGCGGGATTAATATGACCGGCAGTTCCGCCGGCTGCAAACAAAATTCTCATTTTATCACCTAAACCTTCTTCTGACTTGATTTTCTTGAAACAGAAAGGACAACTCCTATTTCAAAAAGCAGCATCATCAATGCTGTTCCGCCGTACGAAAAGAACGGCAGCGAAATACCCGTGTTGGGAATTGTGTCAGTCACAACCATTATATTAAGAGCAACCTGAACCCCTATTTGCGCAACAATACCGATAACAAGGAGACTCCCGAATTTATCATGACATCTCGATGAAATTATAAATCCTCTTATTACCAAAGCAACAAAGAGAATAATAATCACAGCCGCACCGATAAAGCCGAGCTCTTCACATACAATTGAAAAAATAAAATCATTTTGAGGCTCGGAAACGTAAAGATACTTTTGCTTTGAATTGCCGAGACCTACACCGAAAAATCCGCCTGATCCGATTGCATAGAGCGAATTATTTGTCTGCCATCTCTTTCCCGAAGGGTCATAATCCTTATCAAGCCAAGCGGTTATACGGTCACCTGCATAATTTTCAAGCATATCGGGAAAAGCTATTATAACAAAAATCATCAAAACCAAAACACCGAGACCGAATGCAAAAAGCTTCCAGTCACTGCCGCCGGCAAACATAAGTGTTGCACCGATAAGGAACATAAGAATAGTACATGACATATGGTGCTCAAGTAATATAAGACCGCAGAAAACGGCCATTATCCCTAACGGATACAATATACCATACTTGAAGGTACGCATTTTTCCGTAATAATTGCTTATATAGGCAGCCATTGTCAGAATTATTGTAAATTTGGCAAGGTCAGACGGCTGGAAGGTAAAACCGCCGGGGAGCGGAATCCATCTTTTGAAATCACTTTCATCAGCACCGCCGACATTTGTGTGAACGAACAATACCAGAACAAGCAGTATTATCGTTACTGCCAACAGAGGTATATTGGCAACCTTGAGCCATTTATAATTAATTTTTGACATAATAAACATTGCCGCAATACCTATTACGGCAAAAATGAACTGACGCGTAAAATAATAATAAGAATTATGATCTTGATAATAGTACGCGTTTGGATAAGATGCTGAAAAGAGCATTATCAGTCCGATTGTCAGCAGAGCAATTGTTATTGCAAGAAACGGAATATCAATACTTCCGGTAACAAAGATATCTTCTTTTCTTATACCGGATGATTTTTGAGTATTTGACTTTATAATTTTTGAATTACCGTCTGCTGATACTCTCTCAGGCATGCAAACACTCCTTTCAAATATATTTTTATCTTAATGCCGAGCCGAAATAATAAATTACTACTCCTAAAGCACAGCCAATAATGTTAACGAAGGAAAATACAAGGCATATCTTCTTTTCTTTCCAGCCGCACATCTCAAAATGATGATGAATAGGCGCCATTTTAAATATACGCTTACCGTGAGTGATTTTAAAATATCCGATTTGAATAATATCGCTCATAGTTTCACACACATAGATAATACCGACAGGCAAAAGAATAAGCGGACATTTGCATAGATATCCGAGAGCGACAACCATACCGCCGAGGAAGAGCGAGCCTGTGTCACCCATAAAGGTTTTAGCCGGATTCCAGTTCCAGCAGAGGAAGCCGAGAACACCTCCGAGCAGTGCGCCTGCAAAAATTTGAATACCTGCAAACGCCATTATCTGACCGATAATGATAAATGTAACCGCAACGGTTACAGTGACTGATGAACAGAGTCCGTCAATACCGTCAGTAAGATTGACTGAATTTACGCATCCGTAAACGATAAAGAAAGATATTGCCCAGAAAATAATTGCAAGAAATACATTTTTTTCAAAATTAACAGTACCAACAAAAGGAATATACCAGCTCGTATTATGTGAAAGCCAGAGTGTAAGAATAAATCCGAAGGTCATTACAAGCTGACCGAATGTTTTCTGTTTTGCAGTCAGTCCTTCATTTCTCTTCATCTTAATCTTAATGAAATCATCCGTAAAACCGACAATACCGCAGCCGAGTGCGAGTATCATTCCTGCAATCAGAAGTACAAGGTCACGGTGTGTTTGCTGATTCATAATGTCATTTGTCTCAACATCAACACCCAATGAAAATACGGATATTATCATTGTTACAACAAATGAAAAAATTATGCCGATAATGAACATAAATCCGCCCATATTCGGTGTTCCCTGCTTAGCCTTATGCCATGACGGACCGATATCAAGAATTGTCTGTCCGAAATTCAGTTTTTTGAGCCATGGAATGATTACAAAACCAAGTGCGGCTGTCACACCGAATGCCAATACACTGCTGATAATTATACTTACCATTATTTTCCCCACCTATCATAAACACTATGGATTACATCCTCAAGCTTCATACCTCTTGACGCTTTGAATAAGACTGTGTCACCCTCTTTCAAGGTGTCTGTGAGGGAAGCTGCGAGCTCTTCTTTCGTATCAAAATGAAAAGCATTTGATAAACCGTTTTCCTTTGCAGCGGAATGAATAAGCTCTGACTTACTGCCGACTGTAAAAAGATAATCTATTTTATTATCGGCAACTGTCTTTCCTGTCTGTCTGTGTGCCTCAGACGAAAAATCCCCAAGCTCAAGCATATCTGAAAGCACGGCAATCTTCCTTTTTCCCTTTGTGTTTGCAAGAGCGGCTATACCTGCTTTCATTGAATCAAGACTTGCGTTATAACAATCCTCAATAACGGTTATACCGTTAAAATCAACCGATTTCTGACGCATACCCTCAGGTACATACCTTGCGAGTGCATCGGCACACTTTTGTGGCTCAATATCGAGGAAATGACCTACTGTAAATGCAGACAGAGCATTATATACATTATGGATTCCGATAGTGGGAATTGTAACCTTCTGCATCTTGCCGTAATAGTGAATTTCAAATTCTGTTGAGCCGTTTGATTCTATAATATTTTCAGCCCTGAAATCGCCGTTATCAATGCCGTAAAAACAGATATTGTAATCATTATTTTCTACTGCGGCAAGCATATCATTGTCACCGTTGAGGATTAAGGTTGAACCTTTTTTTAGTCCGTCTGTTATCTCCAGCTTTGCTTTAAGTATACCTTCCCTTGAACCTAAATTTTCAATATGAGATGTTCCGACATTTGTTATCAGCGCTATTGTCGGCTTTGCGGCAGTTGTGAGTCTGTGTATTTCGCCAAAATGGTTCATACCCATTTCAATAACCGCTGCCTGTGTACTGCTGTCAATCTGCATTAACATCTGCGGAAGACCGATTTCATTATTAAGATTGCCCTGAGTTTTTATTGTGTTATATTTTGAACTGACAACAAGATAAGTAAATTCCTTTGTTGTTGTTTTACCTACTGACCCTGTCAGCCCCACAAGATGAATATTGAACTTTGAGCGGTAATATCCGCCGAGGTCAAGAAGCGCCTTTGATGTATTTTCAACACGCACGAAGTTGCCGTTAATATCAACATCTCTGTGTATCATAACGGCGGCGGCACCCTTATCAAGCGCCTCTCGTGCAAAACGGTGGGCATCAAATCTTTCACCCTTAATACAGATGAACAGACAACCTTTTGTTATCTTTCTTGTGTCGATACATACCGCACTTATATCACATTCATTATTAAATGTACCGCCGCATGCCTGCGCAATTTCACTTAGCTTTAATTTTTCCATAATCAGTCAAGAGCAGCGAGTATTTCCGCTACCACTTCTCTTTCATCAAAATGTATTGTTCCTGTCGGTAAGATCTGATAAGTTTCATGACCCTTACCTGCAAGGAGAATAATATCCTTTGGCTGAGCATTTTTTATTGCATAAGCAATTGCTTCTTTTCTGTTTTCTACAACTTTATAAGGAGTTTTGATATCCTTCATACCGACAAGGATATCTTTTATAATTTCCGAAGGATTTTCCGACCTTG
The DNA here is from genome assembly GCA_964528285.1 of uncultured Bacteroides sp. GTDB lineage: Bacteria > Bacillota > Clostridia > Oscillospirales > Acutalibacteraceae > Eubacterium_R. The sequence goes on from CAZGRZ010000017.1 coordinate 19,550, forward strand.
GATTATCTGAGGTCACAATGCAGAAATCTGAAAGCTCTGCTGCAATTTTTCCCATCTTGGGTCTTTTTGTTTTATCCCTGTCACCTCCGCAGCCGAAAAGTGTTACTACTCTTCCCTGTGCAATTTCTTTAAGAGAAGTAATTATATTTTCTAATCCGTCAGGTGAATGTGCATAGTCAATAATAATTGTAAAATCACGACCAGTCGGGACGACCTCAATTCTGCCCTTAACGCCCTTTGACTTGCTTATTGAAGAAAGAACATCATCAAAGCTGATTCCCAGAGCCAAAGCACAGGAAGCAGCGCAAAGTGAGTTATATACCGAAAATCTGCCCGGTATCGGACAGCTGCATCTTCCGATAAAATCGCCCACAAGCTCATATTCAACTCCGCTTGATTTGAATTTTACATTTTTTGCAACATAGGTTGCATCGTTTTTATCAACTGCATATGTTACAATCTTTTCAAAATCAAGACCTTTGACAATTTCAAGCCCGTTTTTATCGTCTGCATTTGTGACTGCAATATCACAATTTTTAAACAGTATTTTTTTTGCTTCAAAATAATTTTCCCATGTTTTATGATAATCAAGGTGATCCTGAGTAAGATTTGTAAAAGCAGCGACTTTAAATCTCAGTCCGTTAACTCTGCCTTGAGCAAGTGCCTGTGAGGATACCTCCATAACGACATATTCACAGCCTGCTTCGACCATTTTTGAAAACAGCTTTTGGAGTTCATAGGGATCGGGGGTTGTATATTTTGCAGGATATACTTCATCACAAATCATATTCTGGACCGTACCGATAAGTCCGACCTTTTTTCCGATATTCTCAAGAATCTGCTTTATTAAAAATGTTGTGGTCGTTTTTCCGTTTGTTCCGGTGAGACCGATAAGCTTCAGCTTATCGGCAGGATTGCCAAAGAAATTTGCGCAAATAGAAGAGTAAATTGCTCTGCTGTCCTTGACAATAATTTGGTTATCAAGACCTAAATCACGTTCAACAACGACTGCACAAGCACCTTTTTCAAGCATATCTTTTGCAAAAAGATGACCATCAAATACCGCACCCTTTACGCAGACAAAAAGTGAGCCTTTCTTAACAAGTCTGGAATCCTGAGTGACATCAGCAGCCTCAACATCGCTGAAGTCATTGAGAACCTCAATACCCTTCAATATTTCACTTAATTTCATAGTATATCCCCTTTGAACTTTTAGTCTAAAACTGATTGCGTGTTTTTGAACGAGACGGTAACAACTGTTCCGATTTCAACCTCAGAGGAAGCCTCTTCGCTTTGACGAAATGCAACAACAGATCCACTGCTCAAATCATTACCGCTAATTTGAATATTGAGCTTATTGTTTTCTGCGAGACTCTTCGCCTCACTGACAGTAAGTCCGTTAAAATCAGGTACTTTCGTTGTTTGCTTTTTATTTTCATCGGTATAAATATAAACTGTGCCTCCGCTCGGAATTATTCCTGCACTTGTCGGACACTGTCTTATCACCTTATCGCCGTTACCGATTTTGACATAATTGAGATTATATTCATTTATTTCTTTCTCTGCATCTTCAACTGATTTGCCTGTAACATTAGGCGCATAGCTTGAAAGATTCTTTACTTCATCATCGTCATATTGCGGCTCAATGCCAAGGACATTCATTGCTTCCTCAATTACCTGTGCTGCAATAGGAGCACAAATAGCACCGCCGCCCAAATCCTGATTAGGCTCATCGACGATTATAAGCATTGCAATTTCAGGATTATCACTCGGGGCAATTGCAGCGAAAGAAATTATATACTTATCTCCCTCTCCTTCTTTTGACTCACCGAGCTTTGTTGATGTACCTGTTTTACCTCCGACACGGTAGCCTGCGACATAACCGTTTTTACCTGTTCCGTTATCGACAACAGATTTCATCATCTCTCTGACATTTTCAGAAGTTTCCTCACTTATAACCTGACGGACTACCTTTGTTTCGGTCTTTTTTACTGTTTTACCCTCAGGGTCAACAATTGATGAAACAAGATAAGGCTGAACAAGATTTCCGCCGTTTGCTATTGCACAAAGACCTGTGCATACCTGAATAGGCGTCAATGAATTTGTCTGCCCGAATGAGGCTGATGACAGTTCAACGATTCCGTATTCATCTTCCTTGTAATACTGCGGAGTTGCCTCACCCGGAAGGTCAATTCCCGTTATATCGGTAAAGCCGAATGCGTTGAAGTATTTAAAATAGTTATGTACTCCGAGCCTCTGTCCGATTGTTATAAAAAACGGGTTACAGGAATTTTCAAGTCCTTGAGTGAAGTTCTGTGTTCCGTGTCCCTGATGATAATGGCACTTCATAGTGTACTTATCAACCTTTATTGAACCGGTGCAAGTGTATGTTGTGTCAAGTGTTGCAACATGTTCTTCAAGAGCAGCTGACGCAATAAATGTTTTGAATACCGAACCGGGAACATAAGTATCACTGACATTGAAATTTCTCCATTGGTTCTGAACTGCTTCGCTCTCAGCCGTTTCTTTTTCTTCCTTATCAGTTATTTTATCAATGCTCTTTATTGTTTTGTCATATGTGAGTGTATATGGATCATTACAGTCATAATCGGGAAGTGACGACATTCCGAGTACGGCGCCTGTGTTGCAGTCCATAACGATGCCGTAAGCGCCCTTTGCCTGATATTCCTCAAGTGCATCCCGAAGTCCCTTTTCAAGATAATACTGAATTGTTTGATTTATAGTGAGGATAATTGAATTACCGTCCGTTGCGGCAACAGATGTTTCATAATCATTTGCAATATTATTTGACAGGGCATCCTTTGCGGTAATTACTCTTCCGTTTGTTCCTGTCAGCTCTTCATCGTAATATGCCTCAATTCCGGAAAGCCCCTGATCATCTGCGCCTGTGAAGCCGATAACCGATGACGCAAGCGAATTGTATGGATAATACCTTTTTGTTGACTGCTCCATACCTATACAGTTGAGATTATTTTCCGAAATAAATTCGGAAATTTTTTCCTTCACATCATTTTCGACTTTTTTCTCTATAATCTCATAATGATTTTCTGCCCGGGTTTTTTCAAGGAGTTCTGCTTTTTCTTTTTCGTCATACTCAAAAAGCTCTGACAAAAAGTCAACTATAAGAGTTCTTCTCTGTTCCGTTTTCGCCTCATTGAGAGCAACCTCGTCAGCATCAGCGTCCTCATCAGATGAAACAGTAATTGCCAGTGGGTCAATATAAATATTCCATACCGTTGCCGACTGCGCAAGAATATTTCCGTCCGAATCATAAATTGTTCCGCGCATTGCAGATATTTCAGAATCCTTCATTTGCTGTGATTCTGCCTTTTGTGCAAGCTCCTCGCCTCGAACAACCTGAAGATAAAACACTCTTGCAATATTTGTTGAAAGGAGGAAGATAATTACGATTGACAAAATCAGCAATCTTTTGAGCATATTTTTTGTTGTATTTGCTTTCATATGTCTCTCCCTCGCGTTTGTTAACTTATTTAATAAAAACTATATGAGAGTTAGATTTCTAACTCTCAATATTTTACGCAAAATATATTTATATTATTACTCTTTGTCATTCTCAAGAATACGCAATGCCGCCGCCTGCCGCTCCTCTTTGAATTGGGCGACATCAATATATATTATTTGATTTGACTGAACCTTAGACATACCAAGCTCTTCAACAGCATATCGGTCAATCATACTCATAGACACAAGCGAGTTGAGTTCACTGTTAATTCTCGTATTATCGCTTTCTGCTACCGAAAGCTGAGTTTGAAGAGATGAAATTTCATGAGTCAGTTCATTCTTTTTTGCAAAGGTGTGCAGCGCACAAAAGAGCATTACAATTATCAGTAATGAAGAAACTATTACAAATGCTGCCCGTGCAGCGGTAGTTCTCTGCTCCTGAAGAAGCTGATTTCTGCTTTTTCTGGTTTCATTTTCCCTGACCTTAAGGTCCTTTTTCTTTTTTGGAGAATATGCAGGTGCAGCAGATGACCTTCCGACGTCGAATGCCTTGAGTGCATATGCAGTATCGGATGAATATGAATACTTCCTGAAATCACCGGTATTAGTCATCTTTTTCACCTACTTTCATCATTAATATTTTTCAAAGACACGAAGTCTTGACGACCTTGCTCTGGGATTAATTTTCAATTCCTCTTCAGATGGTGAAATCGGCTTTAACGCCTTGCCTTTCGGCTTATTATTGCATACACAAACGGGAAATTCCTTAGGACAGATACACCCCTTACACCATTCATTGAATTTTTCTTTAACAATTCTGTCCTCAAGTGAATGAAAGGTTATTATTGCTATTCTTCCGCCGCTGTTGAGACAATCAAATGAATCATCAAGTGTTGATTTTAAAGCATCAAGCTCTGCATTGACCTCGATGCGTATTGCCTGGAATGTCCTCCTTGCGGGGTGGCTGTCCCTCATTGCTTTTTGCGGCATTGAAGCTTTGATTATATTAACAAGCTCAAATGTAGTTTCAATAGGCTTGTCCTGTCTTGTTTTAACTATATTTGCTGCAATACGGCGTGAAAACCTTTCCTCGCCATACTTATAAATTATATCTGCAAGGTCATGCTCACTGTATGTATTAACTACATCCTTTGCACTTAAGCCTGACTTGCTCATACGCATATCCAAAGGTGCATCCTTATGAAAAGAAAAGCCCCTGTCAGCGCTGTCAAGCTGGAACGAGCTTACGCCCAAATCGAGAAGCAGTCCGTCTATCTTATCAATATTGAGACCTTTTAAAATGTTTTTTATATTGGAGAAATTATCATTAATTATTGTAATATTATCCTTGCCGCCAAGGCGTTCATTAAGAACTTTAATTGCGTCAGGATCCCGGTCAACGCAAATCAAGCGTTTAGCTGTTTTTGATATTTCACCGGAATGTCCGCCTCCGCCGGCAGTTCCGTCAAAAATTATTTTGTTTTCATTCAAATCAAGTGCTTTGACCGCTTCATCAAAAAGAACGCTTTTATGCACAAATTCCATTATTCGTTGCCCTTAAGCTTGTCCATAAGGTCATAGATACCTTGCGAATGGTCATATGTGTTATAGATTTTTTCATACTCATCAGTGTTCCAAATTTCAATAAACTTACCCTTGCCCTTGAACACTACGGTTGTTTCGTTAGTAAGCATGGCTGCTTCCTTAAGACGCTGATTAACAGTAAATCTTCCCTGTGCGTCAAGTACTGCTTCTTCTGCATTATCAAGAAAAGAGGTTGTTGCGTCATACTTCTGGTTTTCGCTGCCGTTCTGCATTGCCTCATAAGTTTCTTCAAAAAACTCAACAGGATAAAGAGTAAGGCACTTACATTCCCTTACCGTAACAGCAACCATATAAAATTCTTTCCCAAGTCTTTCGCGCCATTTTGTAGGGATAGAAAGACGGCCTTTTGAATCAAGCTTATAACCCTCAAGGGTACCGACAAGCAAGCGCATATCCTTCTCTCCTTTCAAAGCAATTGAATTTCTGTTAATATTAATTGGGATTAAAATGAATTTTGTGGGAATTAATAGGATTTTCTTCCTTTACTACATTATAATAACGGAAAAAGCATATGTCAAGGATTAATTTTTTTATTGACATAATTGTAATCAAATTGTAATAAGTAATACGATTTAATTTTTATATTGTCTTAAAATGTATCTTATGTTATAATTTATTTTATTATATAAGAATTGAGGAAAGCTTATGGACGATTATAAATCAACTTGGAGAGAAAAGATCGGTTACGGCGTCGGTGCAATCGGACTTGATCTAAGTTACGGAATGTTTTATTCATTCTTGAGCTATTATCTTTCAAGTGTGCTTGGTCTTAAAGAAGGATTTTTGCTTCTTCTGACTCCGCTTGCAAGAATATGGGACGGTATTAATGACCCTATGATGGGAACAATAGTTGATAACACAAAAACAAAAATGGGTAAATACCGCCCGTGGATTATTATAGGTGCAATCAGTAATGCCGCTGTTTTGTTCCTTTTATTTACAAATTTCGGAATGAGCGGAACAAGGCTTTATATTTATATAGGTGTTATGTATATTCTTTGGGGAATGACAAACACAATGGCTGACATTCCTTACTGGAGCATGGTTCCGTCATTCACAAGCAACCCGGATGACAGAAATATGGTATCTACCGTTGCAAGAACCTTCAGCGGTCTCGGTCAGGGAATAATTACTGTTGCGACGCCGATTATTCTACCTATGCTATCAACAGGAATGACAACAGATAAGGGATACAGTGCGGCAGGCTTCTCACGCTGGGCAGGTATCTGTGCGTGTATGCTCGTATTCTTTTCGGCAATATGCGTTTTGTCTACAAAAGAAAAGCATGTTGTATATAATAAAAACTCAAAATTTTCACTCAAAAAGATTTTTTCAGTAATTGCACATAATGACCAGTTGATTGTATTTATGATTTTTGCGATGCTGTCAAATGCGGGATGGTATCTCACTTCGGGAACAGCAGTATATTATTTCTCGGATGTACTTGAAGAACCCACAGCCCAGTCATTATTCCAAACAATAGGTGCTGTCGGCTCTGTTCTCGGTCTGCTTGTAATACCTGTACTTTCAAAATGGATAAGCAAAAAGAAAATTTATCAGATTTCACTTATTGCTACAATCATCGGGTATATACTTATGTATATTTTCGGTCCTGTGCTTAAAATTACAATTGCGCTTGATATCGCATATATAATTTCTTCAACAGGTATTGCATCAATGTTCGTTGCACAGACCGTATTCCTTGCAGATATAGTTGACTACGGTGAATACAAAACAGGTGAAAGGAATGAATCGATAACCTTCTCAATGAAGGGCTTTCTTCAGAAAATGGCATACACCATTCAAACTATATTCCTGTTCGGCGGACTTCAGATAGTTAATTACAACAAGCAGATTACAAGTGCTGCGCACACAATCAATGATACGACCAAAGGTACAATAGGATTTATCTGTTTTGGTATTCCTCCTATCTTAATCCTTTGCTCTCTGATAATATTTTCAAGAAAATTCAAGCTTCACGGCGAGCTTGCTGACAAAGTTCATAACTATATTGTTGAAAAGCGAGCAAGCGAAGAAAAAACAGAAGAATAAAAAAAGCAGGCATCAAAACCTGCTTTTACCATAAAAACAAAGGCAGTTCAAACGAACTGCCTTTGTTTAATTATTTAGATTATCAGTTTATTAGTTTTTGTTCTTATTCTGGCTGTTCATTATACCCTGACGGATACGGCGGACATCAGAAAGAGCCTTATAGAGAGAATCGTCAATTGCAAGGAGAGTATCATCAGCATAGTTGTTTACTGCTGTAAGCATTTCTCTTGACTTATTTTGAGCAGTAGTAACCATTTCATTCGCCTGATTTGTCGCATTTCCGAGAATTTCCGAAGCCTGATTCTGGGCATCAGCAACATATGCGTCACCCTGTTCCTTTGCCTTTGCAATTATATCTGCTGCCTCAGCCTGTGCAGTCTGGGTAATTTTATCCCTTGCGACAAGCTCTCTCGCCTGCTCCTGTGCCTGAGCAATAATATCTGCTGCCTGCTTGTTTGCCTCTTCAAGTATTGAATTTCTTGAATCGACAATAGCCTTAGCCTGCTTCGTCTCCTGCGGAGTGTTAAGACGGATATCCTCAATAATAGTCTTAATCTTGTCTACATCAACTGCATATTTCTTACTAAGCGGAATAGAAGTAGCGTCATCAAGCACATCCTCTAAATCTTCAAGTAAAATATCGGTATTAGTCATTTTTTTTATCTCCTTTACACCTTAAATTTATATCTCTGACAATCGCTTTTGGAACATATGATGAAATATCTCCGTTAAGATAGCATACCTCTTTCACCATACTTGAAGAAAGAAACATATTCTCTCCTTTGGCTGTGAGAAATACAGTTTCAATCTTCGGATACAGACTTTTATTAATCAGTGCCTGCTGAAATTCATAATCAAAATCCGACACGGCACGAAGTCCCTTAACAATAGCAATAGCGCCCTTTCCCTGCGCATAATTAACAAGAAGACCGCTGTATGTATCAACCTCAACATTCGGTTTTGACACACACTTTTTGATAAGCGCTATTCTTTCTTCAACAGTAAAAGCACAGGCCTTTGTAATGTTATTCATAACGAGAACAATGACCTTATCAAACAAATCGGATGCTCTTTCAATTATATCAAGATGCCCCAAGGTTATTGGGTCAAAACTGCCGGGGCAGATGGCTGTTTTCATAATTAAATCATAACTCCTTTCGGTAAAGAGTTAATTTGGTTTTGCCGTATTTTTTTACCCTGTAAGCATACCACTGATTAAATTTCTGCGGGAGATTTTCATCGGCAGAAGTCTCACATACCACAATACCGTTATCAGCAATCATAGGGAAAAGATACGGCAGGCATTTTTCGATCAGTCCCATATTATACGGTGGGTCAAGGAAAGCTATGTCATAATTATCATTACGCATAAGAAATGACAACGCATCACCCAACACAATTTTTGACTGATTTTCAAGCTTACAGTGAGCAATATTATTTTCAACAACTCTGATTGCCTGTCTGTTATTTTCAATAAAAGTACAATGCCTTGCGCCGCGGGACAATGCTTCAATACCAAGCTGACCGGAGCCTGCAAACAGGTCAAGAACCTTCTTCCCCACAAGCTCAAACTGAATCATTGAAAATAACGCTTCCTTAACAGATTCAGTTGTAGGTCTTGTGATATCCTCACCGGGCAGAGTCTCAAGCCGTCTGCCTCTGGCGGCGCCTGTAATAACACGCATAATTGTACTCACCCTAAAGTCATTACTAAGTTACATTATACAAATTAGAAAATTATTAGTCAAGACGATTAACACTATTTTTACAATTTGTGATAAAATTGATAAATTTCTTCTGCGTTTGATTCACTAATCAAGGGAACATCTTTCAGTTCTTCGATGGTTGCATTTTTTATCGCAGTAATGGTTTTGAAATGTTTAAGGAGCTTTTTAGCCTTTGCGTCTCCGATGCCGTTTATATTTGTGAGCGAAGTTGAAAATGTGCTTTTTTTATGCCTATTGTGATGATAAGTAATTGCAAACCTATGTACTTCCTCCTGTATATTTGACACAAGAGTAAAAACCTGACGGTGTGAATTAATCTCAATTTCGCCGCCGTTGAGAGCGATTGCCCTTGTTCTGTGCTTATTATCCTTAACCATACCGAACACGGCAGTATCAATGCCCATTTTTCTGATAATAGGAAGGACTGCATTTACCTGCGGCTCGCCGCCGTCAAGAAGAATTAAATCAGGCATAATCTTAAAGCTGCTGCCGTCCTCATCATTATAATAATGATTGAATCTTCTTGTCAAAACCTCACGCATTGAGCCGACATCATTCTGACCGTCAAAGCCTTTTATGGCAAAGCGCTTATAGGCGCTTTTCATCGGTCTGCCGTTATGGAACACAACCATACCGGCAACATTATCTGCACCGAAGGTATGGGAAATATCATAGGCTTCAATATACTCCGGTATTTTGTCAAGTCCAAGCAATTTTTTGAGTTCCTCAAGAGCGGCAATTTCTCTGCCTAATCTGCCCTGCTGCTGAGCAAGATGTTCATTTGCATTATTTATACACATATTGACGATAGACAGATGCTCACCCTTTTTCGGATGAATAAAATCGACCTTTTTATTTCGCCTGCTTTCAAGATATTCCCTGAGCAGTTCTTCGTCCTCAATCTCTCCGTCAACAGCAATTCTTGACGGCACTCTGTCACGCATGGAATAATATCTGCCTATTAAGTCAAATCTTGTCTGCGGCAAATTATCAACGGCATCAATCAGCCAAAATTCCGTATCGGTCAGTTTGCCGTGTTCAAATCTAATAACCTCGAAGCAAGCTTTTTTGTTTGAATTAACAAGTGCAAAAACATCCTCCTCAGGCACATTGATTGAAACAACCTTCTGTCTTTCCTCAAGATTTTTGATTGCCTTAATCCTGTCACGCATCTTTGCCGCCTCTTCAAACTGAAGATTATCAGACATCTGCTGCATTTTTATCTGCATTTCCTTTACTGCCTTTGCGCTTCCGCCCTTCAGAAATGAAACGGCATCCTTAACATTATTGACATATTCTTCCCGGGTTATTCGTCCTGCACACGGTGAAGAGCAAAGCCCCATAAATCCATTGAGACACGGACGGCTTTTTCCATAATCCCTCGGAAACTGCTTGCTGCATCGAGGGAGCTTAAATATCTTAAGCGTTTCTTCAACCGCCTGCTTTACTGAAAAAGTGGAGGTATACGGACCGATATATGTTGCATCATCATTGTCCATTCTTTTACACTCCCGGATACGCGGAAAATCACCTTTAGTAATTTTAATATAATTATACCCCTTATCATCCTTAAGGAGAATATTATACTTAGGCTGATGCTGTTTGATAAGTGAGCATTCGAGGACAAGCGCCTCAAATTCACTGTCACACAGAATGTAATCAAAATCATCAACATTCTCGACCATTCTGATAACTTTCAGAGAGTGATTTGAATGTGAGCCGAAATATGATGAAACACGGTTTTTGAGCTTCTTTGCCTTGCCGATATAGATAATTTTTTTATCTTTATTTTTCATAATATAGACGCCCGGCTGAAGCGGAAGTGCCATAGCCTTTTTCCTGAGTTCCTTTTCGGTCACAATATCACCCCTCCCTAATAAATAATTACAGATAGAAAAAACAAGCACAGTCAGGTCATTCCCAACTGTGCAGAGAAATTAAAAACAATTATTCTGTAAAACCTGACTTAACGAGAGAAACGAGACCTTCAACAGCTGCCTCTTCATCTGAGCCGTCAGCAATAATACGAATATCCGTACCGCCCATAATGCCGAGTGAAAGCACACCTAAAAGACTTTTTGCATTAACTCTTCTTTCTTCCTTCTCGACCCAGATTGAAGATTTAAATTCATTTGCTTTCTGGATAAAGAAAGTTGCCGGACGAGCATGAAGACCAACCTGATTTTCAACCTTTACATCTTTAACGAACATTGCAATAACCTCTCATTCGTAATTAATATGCTTAAATAAATAATATTTATTTCTTTTCCTTAACATATTATACCACCAAATTCAAATCGGTCAATAAATTAAAGTTAAGTTCGTTTGACTTGTTAATTACAAACAAAATTTTGAACAGTTATTTGTGCAATTTACACATATTTTTTGTTATGTTTTCAGCTTCGACAAAAAGGATTTATCATCATCACTCAGCCGTGCATTATCAAGCAAATCGGGACGTCTGTAATATGTCCTTTCCAGTGATTTTTCGCGTCTCCATTTGTCGACCTTTGCATGATTACCGGTTAATAAAATTTCAGGTACTTTCCTGCCGTTCCAGCTACTCGGATGAGTATACTGCGGAAATTCAAGGAGAGAATTATAATGGCTTTCCTCCTCAAAGCACTCGTCATCACTCAGCACTCCGGGCAGCATTCTTGACACAGCATCTGCAACAATCAGTGCCGGTAATTCACCACCCGTCAGGACATAGTCGCCGACAGAAATCTCCTCGGGTTCAAGCTCTTCAATCACACGCTCATCAACGCCCTCATAATGGCCGCACAATAGCGCAATATTATCAAGCTTTGAAAGTTCTTTAACTCTTTCCTGCGTAAGAGTTTTCCCCTGCGGTGTCAGGTATATTAAATGAGGTCTCTTACCGAGTTCGTTACACAGTGCGTTAAAGCAGTCATAAATCGGCTGAGGCGCCATAATCATACCCATACCGCCGCCGTATGGCTTATCATCAACTCTCCTGTGCTTATCCTTAGTATAATCTCTTATATCAACACATTCTATTTCCACCTTACCGGCCGCTCTTGCCCTGCCGATTATTGATTCACTCATAACAGTGTCACACATCTGCGGAAACAGTGTTAAAATATCAATTCTCATCAAATAATCCTTTCATCTTCTTTATCCTGATTAACTGATGATCAACATCAATTTCCTTAACTATATCAGGAATTGCAGGAATTAATGTATGCTTTTTATTTGATTTTACATCATATATATCGCAGGAGCCGTAATTGACAACATCAGTCACTTCTCCATATTCTTCTTCAGTGTCAATATCAACAATACGGCAGCCTATTAGATCTGCAATATAATTGGAATTTTCATCAATAGAGACATCGTTACGGTTCCCGTATACTATTCTGCCTTTTATTTCTTCAGCCTTTTCAATTGAGTCTATGCCTTCAAATTTAATTACAGCCAAGTTTTTCTGCGCTCTTACCCAAGAGATTATAAGCGGTCTTTCACCTTTATTATCAAGATATAAAACCTTAAACTGTTTAAGATAATCAATACCGTCACACCACAGCATCATTTTCAGTTCGCCTTTAATACCGTGGGTACTGTTAAGCTTTCCGATTTCCAAAAATTGTTTCATTATATCACCACAGCTATTATATAGTTTTTCACAGCTTTTAGCAATAGAAAAATATACGATACTATATAGAATATTCATATATCCTATTTGATTGAAGATCAATTTAAATCGAAGCAGCGCTCAGGTAAGCTTGTCAACAAATCAAGTTATTCCTGATACTCTTCAATAAAAATCGGCAGTAAAAAAGAGGCTGTTGAAAAGCAGCCCCTTTTATCAGTCAATTTCAACCGAAATTTTTGCATTATTTCTTGTTGCTGCTGCGCGCATAACAACACGGATAGCTTTTGCAATTCTGCCCTGCTTTCCTATAACTCTTCCCATATCGTCGTCGGCAACATGGAGACGATAGACAATTACGCCTTCTTCATTAGGTTCGCTAACATCAACAGAAACAGCATCAGGATTATCAACTAATCCCTTGGTTATGGAAATTAACAAATCCTTCAAAGAAAACACCTCCTGTATAAACTTTCAATAAATAAATCAAAGATTAAAGGATGCCTTCTTTTTTAAGGATACTCTTAACAGTGTCAGTAGGCTGAGCGCCGTTTGCAATCCATTTTTTTGCCTTATCTGCATCAATTTTAATTTCCGCAGGGTCAACCATTGTGTTGTATGTTCCGATTTCCTCAATAAAACGACCGTCACGCGGAAATCTTGAATCTGCAACTACTACACGATAGAAAGGTGCTTTTTTTGCGCCCATACGGCGAAGTCTGATTTTTACTGCCATTTTAAATTACCTCCAAAAGTAAAAAAATATATAATTTAATATTTATAACCTAATGGTTTATTAACATAATTAAAATCCGAACGGATTTGAGTTACCGCCCATTTTACCCATCATTTTTTCTGCCATTTCGGGATTAGCCTGCATCATACGGCGCATTTTTTTACTGACCTTCGGTCCGCTCTTGCCGCCGAACTGCTTAATCATCTTCTGCATTTGTTTGAACTGAGCAAGGAGCTTGTTGACGTCCTCAACCTGCATACCGCAGCCTGCTGCAATTCTGCGCTTACGGGACGGATTGATGATATCGGGATGCTCTCGTTCCTGGTTGGTCATTGAATATATGATTGATTTGAACTTTGTAAAAGCACCCTCGTCAATATCGTCATCTTTAATCTTGCCGCCGATACCGGGAATCATCTTGATTGTATCCTTAAGACTGCCCATACGCTCAATCTGAGAGAACTGGTCAAGCAGGTCATTAAGGTCAAATTTATTTTTAGCAAGCTTTTTTTCAAGCTCGGCTGCCTTCTTTTCATCAAGCGACTGCTCTGCTCTTTCAATAAATGAAAGCACATCGCCCATACCGAGAATACGGGACGCCATTCTTGACGGATGGAAGGTTTCAAGATTATCTAACTTTTCGCCTGTGCCGACGAATTTAATCGGCTTGCCTGTTACTGCTCTTACCGAGAGAGCGGCGCCGCCTCTTGTGTCACCGTCAAGCTTGGTTAAAATAACACCGTCAATACCGAGTGTTTCATTAAAGCTCTTCGCAACATTGACAGCATCCTGACCTGTCATTGAGTCGATAACAAGGAGTATCTCGTGCGGATGAACAGTTGAGCGGATATTTGTAAGCTCCTGCATAAGCTCTTCATCAATATGAAGTCTGCCTGCTGTGTCAAGAAACACATAATCATTTCCGTGATCCTTGGCAAACTTAACTGCCTCCTGCGCAATAACCACAGGATTTTCTTTCCCCATTTCAAATACAGGAACGCCCGCCTGAGCGCCGACTACCTGCAGCTGTTTAATTGCTGCCGGGCGATAAACATCGCATGCGACAAGTAAAGGTCTGTGCCCTTCTTTTTTAAGCTTAAGAGCGAGTTTTGCACTATGGGTTGTTTTACCGCTGCCCTGAAGACCGCACATCATTATAATTGTAGGAGGATGATTCGCAATAGCAAGGCGTGCTTCATTTCCGCCCATAAGAGCAGTAAGCTCTTCATTTACTATCTTGATAACCATCTGACCCGGAGTAAGAGACTCCATAACATCAGCACCGATTGCTCTTTCGGTTACCTTTGCGGTAAATTCCTTTGAAACCTTATAGTTAACATCGGCTTCAAGAAGAGCCATGCGGACTTCACGCATTGCTTCCTTGACATCGGCTTCTGTCAGTTTACCTTTAGCACGCAGTTTTTTAAATGAATTTTCTAAGCGTTCGCTTAAACCTTCAAATGCCAAATTTATTTCTCCTATCCTTCTTTTAGAAAAGAAGCAAGTGTTTTTATACGGGCAACGCTGTCATTAACTTCCATTGAAAGTGAGTGATTGAGATTATATTCATTAATATCCTCGGCACATTTGATGATTTCATCAATGGTTTTATTCATCTCGGTAAAACGCTTGGCAAAGCCCAAACGCTCTTCCATATCATAAAGCTGTGCTTCTGCACGTTTGATGGAATCACGCACACCCTGACGAGTTATGCCCTCATTTTCAGCAATTTCTGAAAGGGAAAGATCTTCTTCATAATAATACACAAGAAAATCATGCTGCTTTTGTGTAAGCATTTCGCCGTAAAAATCAATCAAAAAAGGTATTTCAAGATTTTTAGCCACGGCACTCTCTCCTTTCAGTGTAAAGTAAATATTCTTTACAGCGCTTGACTATTATACAAGACAAGGAATACATTGTCAAGTGCAAATTTAAAAATATAATAAAAAAAGCATAGACTTATTGCTTTTAAGCCTATGCCATTCATTATTTATATTAATATTTCTTTAAAGCATATGATAGCCTTTTGTTAAAGAATATGTACCTGTGCCACTTCGTTTAATGGTGTTTCCTGAAATAGAATAATAAGAATTACCTATTACTGTTCTTTCTCGTTTTCCTGTGCTGTTATAATAACTATTTCCTTCCGCAGTATACAAAGTATTTCCGCTCCTGCTTAAAACAACTATCCAATGTGTACCGTATTTTGAATTATATATATGAAGAACATCGCCTGCTTTTATACTGCTTACACTGGTAAATGTTGATTTTGCACTATTATAGCTGTTATAGCCGTACACATATTTGCAAAAATCGCAGACATAAGCACAACATCCTTTTGCATTATATGAAGATAATTTAGGTTTTTGATTATATGTCCATGAAATATTATTTTTCCATCTGCTGTCTTTTATAAAAGCTTGGTATTTTGCAGTATATGTAGATGATGCAGCTTTCTTTGTTATAAATGTTCCGGTTGATGTATAATATGTTTTATTATTATACTTGCATAAGCCTCTGTATTCATATGTTGTTCCTGCAGACAGAGTAAACGAAAACTCTTTGCCCTTTCCGACCGTATACCATACGGGTATAGATGATTTCTTCTGATATGAAGATGTTACGGTTTCAGTAATTGTAGACCAAGAAGAGCTTCCTTTTTTACGAATCTGCATACCGCAGGTTTTTACTGTCAGACAACTGGAATTTTTAATTGTAAAATCAACCCTTGCACTGTTTGTTGTAACACTGCTTACCTTTAAAGAAATACAGCTTGGAAGCTTAGCCGTTGTAAATGTTGCGGTTGATGTATAATATGTTTTATTATTATACTTGCATAAGCCTCTGTATTCATATGTTGTTCCTGCAGACAGAGTAAACGAAAACTCTTTGCCCTTTCCGACCGTATACCATACGGGTATAGATGATTTCTTCTGATATGAAGATGTTACGGTTTCAGTAATTGTAGACCAAGAAGAGCTTCCTTTTTTACGAATCTGCATACCGCAGGTTTTAACCTTAAGGCAGCTTGGATTTTTAATTGTAAAATCAACCCTTA
>CAZGRZ010000018.1:0-33831 GCA_964528285.1 uncultured Bacteroides sp.
AAAACCGTTTGTCCGAAAGGGCGCGTGGGTTCGAATCCCACCCTCTGCGCCAAAAAGACACCCACGAGGGTGTCTTTTTTTGTGCTGTAATCACGACTATAGCATTGTAATCAATAGGCTGTTCCTTTATTGAGTATTTTCTGTCCTGTTCAAAATCATTATTACCATTTTGTTGATTTCGTCTTCGGTTACTTTTCTCCTTTTCTCGTAAGTCAATTCCAGAGAATTTATCATCATTATTGCGATGTGAAATACTTTGAAGTGCCTTGTGCTATATAACCATCATATTTATCAAGTGGAGTTCCCGGCATTTCAGTAGCGAAATTAATTACTGCATCTTTGCCAGCCTGAAGGTTCAAAACATAAGAAAAACCCTATGCGGAGCAAGTCTGCATAGGGTTTTTACTTTTGGCGCAGAAGGAGAGACTCGAACTCTCGCGCCGGTTGCCCGACCTACGCCCTTAGCAGGGGCGCCTCGTCACCAACTTGAGTACTTCTGCAAGATGACGGGTTTTACCTGTCAAGTATTATGCACATTCCGTGCGTGTAATACTTTATCATAAGTTTTTAAAAAAGTCAATATTAAATTATCATTTATTTTGTTATATGAGCTGTATGAGTTTATCCATATTATCAATAAGAATCTGATTTCTCCCCTCTCATAAAATATAAACATATAACATATAATATTCATGGTGGTTTATATGCAGAAAAATTTATTCAGATACAGTTTAACAGGCTTTATCTTCGTCAGTATTATCGGAACATTATGCCATTTTATATATAAATGGAGCGGTTACAGTATCGCGGCGGCATTTTTCTGCCCTGTCAATGAAAGCACATGGGAGCATCTTAAACTGCTGTTTTTCCCCTACCTCATCTGGACAGTAATTGAATATAAGCTGCTGAAAAAAGATAACAGTGAGCTTGACGGTATACTTTTGAGCAAGCTGATTGGTTCAGTGGCAGGAATGGCGGCAATAGTCATATTTTTCTACACATACACCGGAGCAATAGGGAAATCAATTGATATACTGAACATACTGTCTTTCTTTATCGGAGTGGGCGTATCATTTTTAATTGACAGCTTACTGATAAGACAAAACAAGCTGAGATTTGACAATTCTGCAATAGCAGGATTCACAGCAATAGCGGCTGTATTTATTATTTTTACTTTTGCTCCGCCGCTCATTCCCTTATTCAAGGATCCTATTACATCTGTTTATGGTATATAGAAATGCCGATTCGGCAGAGCCATGCTCCACGCAAAATACAGAACCAAAAAGATAACAGCCAAGTCAACGACTTGGCTGAAATCAGATTATTTATTGTAGCCCTTTTTAAATCTCTTCTTACCTGCTTCTCTGAAAGCCTCAATGCCTTCATTACGGTCATAGAGTTCAAGAGCCTCAAGACAGATATCAAGTGAAAGGTTAATACAATCCTCGCTGATATTATCAGGTGTATCAAGACGGGTATGATAATATGTTTTAGGGTCATGGTTTACACCGCAGAAGCCTACTGCCTCGATGCCGTAACGTGAAAAGCCTTCGGCATCAACAGCACCCGGATAAATATCTGTTTCTTTCATTTCAATACCGCAGTTGACGCCTGCTTCATAAATAAGCTCACCGACTGCATTGGAGTTTTTCTGTGTACCTGTGCAGCCCTGAGTATAAATTTGAAGCTGCTCAATTTCACGCATTGTATCCATAGATACAACAACTGTTTCAATCTCTTTAAGTTCATCCTGATGACGCTTTGCATAAGCGACAGCACCGCGAAGACCTGCTTCCTCAGAGCCTGTTAACAGGCAGCAAACCTCAGTATTTTCATATCTCTTATCATTATCTGCCATTTCCTTGAGTACAGCCATTGAGATATAATCCGCAGTAAGGTTGTCATTTGCTCCGTCAACAATAACCTTCCAGTTAATGAAGAACAGAATTGCAATAAAGAACGGAATTAAGATAATCTGGATAATACCCATAACAAGCCAGAACTTAGACTCATACTTGCCGCCGGAAAGGTCATAAATCATCCAGATAACATTAAAGATACAGATACCGATAAGTCCGCCGATTGAGCCACCCATTACAGGTGCAAGTGACTTAAGTCCCCCGTGGAGAGAATATGTCCACTCATTGGCAGCATCAGTATGACCGCAGAAAATAATTCTGCGTTTTGTCTCGCCTGTCGGCTTTCTGCGTGCCATAACATTTCTTGACACCTTCTTTGGGAAAAGGAAATCGACATATTCACGATACATTAAAAATTCAATTACAAGACATGAAAGTGCAAGCCAAGTAATGATTGTAGCAACAATAGCAAGTCCTGAGTTAAGAACAACCTCTTTATATGTAAGCCAATAAAAAATTACAGATATGATTCCAATAATGCCTGCCGGCGGAATCCATCCCATAAAAGCACTCGGATGAAGGTCAAAATCTTCCATTTCAACTTCATCTGCCCACTGCTCAAGCTCATCTTTCAAAAACTTTTGTGCCTTTCTCTCACTGTGAGTACCCGGTGCACGGTCTTTGAAATTCTCACAGATATAGCGGATACCGTCCGTCATAAAAGTACGAGTGTGCTCTGATGCTCCTTTGGTAAGTCGCATAACATCATCCCCCTTGTAAATTTACTGATTTTATTATATATCATAACTGATAAAGTTGCAAGCAAATAAATTAATTAAATAAACTTCTTGACAAGAGAAAAAAGTTAATATATAATACAACACAGGCACGGCCCGGTAGTTCAGCTGGTTAGAACGCTAGCCTGTCACGCTAGAGGTCGACGGTTCGAGCCCGTTCCGGGTCGCCATAGGGTGATAAGGTGATAAGAAATCTTATCGCCCTTTAAAATATGCTGATATGGCTCAGGTGGTAGAGCACATCCTTGGTAAGGATGAGGTCACCGGTTCAAGTCCGGTTATCAGCTCCAAGCAGAATCCTTGAAATTATGCGGTATTCCGTATGTTTTCAAGGATTTTTATTTTTTCATTTTAATATTGCGTGATTAATCGGTTACACACAAGAAGCACATTATCTTCCATTAAACAGTTTGATTGAA
This sequence comes from uncultured Bacteroides sp., assembly GCA_964528285.1. Taxonomy (GTDB): domain Bacteria; phylum Bacillota; class Clostridia; order Oscillospirales; family Acutalibacteraceae; genus Eubacterium_R. The sequence continues at coordinate 3,076 of CAZGRZ010000018.1, forward strand.
AAAATCCCCTGTCTCGTTTGAGACAGGAGATAATTTTATACATATTCAATTAATCTTTCTTAACAGAGCCTTTGGCAGCAAATCCAACCTTGTAGCCGGTTGATGTTTTGTACGAGAACATAGGTTTGCTTTCGCCTGTTCCGAGAAGGTTGACCCGTTCGCCTTTTGATACGCTGCCGATTTTCAATGTCAGGTCACTGTCAGCATAAACTGTCTGCGCCGACGCCATTGACGCGTTGCCGTATTTTGCCACATTTTTCACTCCCTCATCTGCTGATTTTTTTATACTCACCAAAAAATAAGCCGGATTTCTGTCAGCGGTTGCTTTTCCTATTTCCGATTGAGACACAATGCAGCCGTTGGTTGTCTTTTTGACAATCCGCTGCGGTCTGCTGTAAGCGTCATATTTGCCGTCATACATTTGAGGGTCAAGTATTTCAATATTACTGCCGCTCATTTTATATGCTGCAACGAAATGTCCGGCAGTAGAAAACAGATTATAAGCATCGCCCTGGTTAACTACTGCCATACCGCCTTTTTTCAAGTGTTTGACAAGCTCGGTTTCACTCGTTGAAGCTGTGAATGAAAATGACGGATTAGCCTTGCAAAGCGCCTTAAGAAGAGTATTCATATCCGTTCCCGAATTATCTCTTGCGCCGTTATTAATACTGAACCTTGCCATTTCAGAAACGCTGTAAAGCTCCTTACCTGCAAGGTTGTTAAAAATAATACAGGCAGCACAAACGCCGCATCCGCTTGACTTTACCGTCTCAACAACTGAGGTTGAGGGTCTGTCATATTTTACAGACTGATAATTGTTTTGATTATAATAATACATTATTTCCCACTCTTCAATTCTTTCATATATTGGTCTGCTTTCTTTGCCGCATCGGTAAATGAATTATTATGCCACCATGATGAAACGGAGCTGTATATTAAAAGTCCTACTGACACAATTTGAGATATCACATCGTTATCAATAGGGATAATTTTTATACCAAACTGCTCAAGGCATACATTTACTAATGAAAGAATTAATATTATTGTTCTTACAATAGTTGTTTTATCGCATTTCATTGTTACAATCCCTCTCTATATCTTCAACTCTGTGATTGAGATCTTTAATTCTTTCCTCGACAACAGGTATTCTCTCTGCAAAAGAATTATGCTTATCGACCTTTTCTTCCAGCCTCTCAATCCTGTAATTGGTTAATTTTGAGCTTGTGACAATACCGCCGAAGGAACCAATCAGCGTTCCTGCCATAGACACAAGCGCAACAATTATTTCCTTATCCATGGACTATCCCCTTTCGAATATGCAGACTGAGACTCCTGCTTTCATTAATACAAAGCATAAATACAAAAATTTGCACAAATGCCTTACTTTCTATATTATGAAAAAAGGAGCACATTTGCAAATAGGTGTACAGAAAAGAAGACAGAATATATAGAGCATATATACTATAATTTATATAAAAATAAATGAAAAAGGACAAAAATGCTATTGCATATTTATTCATTTTTGTGCATATTTATAATATTTTTTGAAATTCTATTGACATTATAATGATAATGTTTATAATATTTAAGACATTAAATATAAATGGAGTTATTGTATAAAAATGAAAAAAGTATTCATTGACGGTAAGGACGGTACAACCGGACTTAAAATATACAAAAGGTTTGAAGGCAGAGATGACATTGAGCTTCTGTTGATTGACCCTGAAAAAAGGAAGTGCACAAAAGAACGCGCAAGGCTCATCAATGAAAGTGACATAACCTTCCTTTGTCTTCCTGATACAGCGTCAATCGAGGCGGTTTCACTTGTTGAAAATGAAAATACAAAAATTATTGACACTTCGACCGCGCACAGAACGCTGCATGAATGGGCATACGGATTTCCTGAACTTAGTGACAAACACAGGAATAAAATTGCAGCAAGTAAGCGAATTGCCGTTCCCGGATGTTACGCAAGCGGATTTAATTCAATTGTGTATCCTCTTATATCAAATAATTTTATCAGCAGTGATTATGATATAGTATGCTTTGCAATAAGCGGTTACACAGGCGCAGGGAAAAAAGGAATAGCCCGGTACGAGGATAAAGAGCGTGATGCAGAGCTTGATTCACCGAGAATTTATGCACTCAGTCAGGAGCATAAGCATCTTAGGGAAATGAAAAACATATGCGGACTTGATAAGAATCCTCTTTTTTCCCCAATCATCTGTGATTATCCGCAGGGAATGGTTGTTGCAATTTCTCTTTTTACAAATAGGATGAATAAGAGATACAGTAAAGAAAATATTTATGATATGTTCAGCGAGCATTATGCAAGCTCAAATATAGTGAAGGTCCGGCCGCTCGGATATACCCAGGATATGATAGGCACAAACAACTTTGCCGACAGAGATGACATGGAAATTGAGATTAACGGAAATGATGAAAGAATAATTATAACTTCCAGATTTGACAATCTCGGCAAGGGTGCTTCAGGTGCGGCAATCCAATGCATGAACATAGCAATTGGGATTAATGAAGAAACAGGATTAAACATAGGAGAATAGATATGAGATATATCGAAGGCGGAATATGTGCTGCCAAAGGATTTAAAGCAAGCGGTACATACTGCGGATTGAAGAAGCCGAGCATTGATAATTACAACCCTGACATCAGGCATAAAAATGATATTTGCCTTTTTGCATGTGACACAGTATGCAATACAGCGGCTGTATATACACAGAACAAGGTTAAGGGCGCACCTATTATTGTTACAAAAGCAAATCTTAAAAAAAGTAAAAACAAGGCAAAAGCTGTTATTGCTAACTCAAAATATGCAAATACGGGAGTTGCGGACGGCATTGAAAAGGCTGAAAAGATGTGCAGGCTTGTTGCAGACGAGCTTAATATACCGCAGGAGCAGGTTATCGTTGCAAGTACCGGCGTTATTGGTCAGTCACTTCCGATTGAGCCGATTGAAAAAGCCGTACCGATACTTGCAAAGGGGCTTTGCTGCAATAAAAACGAAGAGGCAGCCACAGCAATAATGACAACTGATACCGTAAAAAAGGAATATGCCGTTGAATTTGAAATTGACGGAAAAATCTGCCGTATCGGCGGTATGGCAAAAGGCTCAGGAATGATTCATCCGAATATGGCAACAACGCTCAACTTCATAACAACCGACTGTAATATCAGCAGTGAACGCCTGCAATCGGCACTGAATGAAATTGTGAAGATAACATATAACTGTCTTTCAATTGACGGTGATACCTCAACGAATGATATGGTTTCACTCATGGCGTCAGGACTTGCCGGAAATGTTGAAATTTCAGCCGAAGGAAAAAGCTTTGACATATTTAAGCAGGCACTTTATGAGGTTATGGCAAATCTTACGAGAATGCTTGCAAAGGACGGAGAAGGCGCAAGCAAGCTGCTTGAATGTGTGTGCAGCGGAGCCGAAAATCTGGACACTGCAATTACCGTTGCAAAGAGTGTAATATGCTCCCCTCTTGTAAAAGCGGCAATGTTCGGCGAGGACGCAAACTGCGGCAGAGAGCTTTGTGCGGTCGGTTATGCCGATGCTGATATTGATATTAACAAAGTTGATATCAATTTAGAATCTACAAACGGTAACATAAATGTCTGCAAAAACGGACTTTTAATTGAATTTGATGAAGAAAAAGCCGCACAAATCCTTCATTCAGATGAAATATATATATTGGTTAATCTTAACAGCGGCAGCATCAGTGCAACCGCATGGGGTTGTGATTTGACCTATGACTATGTAAAAATCAACGGTGATTACCGCACTTGATAAAAACTGATGAATAAAAGTAAAATTAAACAAATATTGACTGGAGATTGACTATGGATATAAATAATGCGCAAAAAGCGGAAATACTTGCTCACGCACTTCCGCATATACAGAGATACAGAAAAAAGATTATTGTTGTCAAATACGGCGGAAATGCAATGGTAAATAAAGAGCTGAAAGAAGCTGTTATGCGTGACCTTGTGCTGCTGACAACAATCGGAATTAAGGTTGTGCTTGTTCACGGCGGAGGACCTGCTATAAACAGCACATTAAATAAGATGAATATTGAAAGCAAATTCATTGACGGACTCAGAGTTACTGACAAAGATACAGTAGATGTTGTTCAGATGGTGCTTGCAGGAAAGGTCAACAAGGACCTTGTATGTCAGATAGGCAATCTCGGCGGACATGCAATAGGGCTGTCCGGCATGGACGGAAACATGCTCAGGTGCAAACCTCTTGATGACAGTCACGGATTTGTTGGTAAAATCACGGATATAAATATGGAGGCAGTTGTTGAGATTCTCAATAATAACTGGATACCTGTAATTTCCTCACTCGGATATGATGATGAAGGCAGTTGTTATAACATCAATGCCGACACTGCTGCGGCTGCAATTGCAGGAGCATTAAAGGCGGAGGCACTTGTTTCAATGACGGACATAGTCGGTCTTCTCCGTGACAAGAATGATGACTCAACTCTTATTCACAGAGTATATATCAGTGATACACCTGCGCTTATTGCCGAGGGAATTATCAGCGGCGGAATGATACCGAAGATCGATTCAATGACACAGGCGCTGAGAGAGGGTGTAAACAAGGCTTTTATCATTGACGGAAGAGTGCCTCATTCAATACTCATAGAGCTCCTTACCGATGAAGGTATGGGAACTATGTTTAGGAGCAGATAGAGAATGGATATTAAAGAACTTGATAACGAATATGTAGCTCATGCTTATGAAAGATTTGATGTAACATTAGTTGAGGGCAAAGGCTCAACGCTTTATGATGACAATGGCAAAAAATATATTGATTTCGGTTCGGGAATAGGAGTTACGTCATTCGGGATCGGTGATGACGAATGGAAAAAAGCAGTTGAAAAGCAGCTTGATAAGCTTCAGCACACAAGCAATCTTTATTATACCGAGCCATGCGCAAGACTTGCTAAGCTGCTGTGTGAAAAATCCGGAATGGAAAAAGTATTTTTTGCAAACAGCGGTGCAGAGGCAAACGAGGGCGCAATCAAATTTGCAAGGAAATATTCGTTTGAAAAATATGGTGCTGACAGAAATATAATTATTACGCTCAAAAATTCCTTTCACGGAAGGACAATAACAACCCTTGCCGCAACGGGACAGGAGGCCTTTCACAAGACCTTCGGTCCGTTTACAGAAGGCTTTCGATACTGCGCTGCAAATGACATTGAAGAACTCAACGAAATTGCAGATGATAAGGTCTGTGCAATTATGTTTGAATGTGTGCAGGGTGAAGGCGGCGTTGTCAATCTGGACAGAGAATTTGTTAAGGCTGTTGAAAAACTCGCAAAAGAAAAAGATATTCTTATGATTGTTGACGAGGTTCAGACCGGCAACGGAAGAACAGGAAAATATTTTGCTTACCAAAATTATGATATTGAGCCTGACATTGTTTCAACTGCAAAGGGTATTGCAGGAGGTCTCCCCATGGGGGCGGTACTATTTGGTAAAAGGGTCAAAGACATTGTAACTGTGGGTTCACACGGCTCGACCTTCGGCGGTAATCCTATATGTGCTGCAGGCGCATACTCAATAGTATCAAGAATTGATGATAAATTCCTTGATGACGTAAAAAGGAAAAGTGAATACATAAAAGAATATTTGCTCAGTACAAAGGGTGTAGAATCAATAACAGGAATGGGATTAATGCTTGGTGTTGAGACGCGGAAGAACGCAAGGGAGATTGCCGCACAATGTTTGAAAAACGGGCTGCTTGTCCTGACTGCAAAGACAAAAATCAGACTCCTCCCTGCACTGAATATAAGCAAAAAAGAAATTGATGAAGGACTTAACATATTAAAGGAGGTAATTGAAAAATGAAGCATTTATTGAAATTACAGGATTTAAGCCGGAAAGATATTCTTGACATACTCAATCTTGCAGACCAACTCAAGTATGAAACGAAGCATAATATTAATCATCATCATCTCAAGGGGAAAACGCTTGGTATGATTTTTCAAAAAAGTTCAACAAGAACAAGAGTAAGCTTTGAGACAGGTATGTACCAGCTCGGCGGTCAGGCGCTATTTCTGTCAAACAAGGATTTACAGATTGGCAGGGGTGAACCGATTCAGGATACTGCAAGAGTACTGTCACGCTATCTTGACGGTATTATGATAAGGACTTTTGAACAAAAAGAGGTTGAGGACCTTGCAGAATACGGCTCAATTCCCATCATAAACGGACTTACAGACTACTGCCATCCGTGCCAGGTGCTTGCAGATTTAATGACAATCCGTGAGTATAAAAAGAGCTTTGAGGGGCTTAAATTCTGCTTCATCGGTGACGGAAACAATATGGCAAACAGCCTTATTGTCGGCGCAATAAAAATGGGTATGAGCTGTGCAATCGCCTGCCCTGACGGTTATAAACCCGATGCACAGTTGATGAAATGGGCAGAAGAAAACGGTGACTTTATGTGCAGTGATAATATACTTGAATGTGCAAGGGATGCAGATATTCTTTACACAGATGTATGGGCATCAATGGGACAGGAAGATGAAAAAGCTGAGAGAGAAAAGATTTTCAAAAACTTCCAGATAAATGACGAGGTAATGGCAGCGTCAAATGAAGGCGCAATTGTGCTGCACTGTCTTCCTGCTCACAGAGAAGAGGAAATCACGGCAAAGGTTTTTGAAGAGCATGCTGACGAGATTTTTGATGAAGCAGAAAACAGACTGCACGCACAAAAGGCTGTGCTTGTTAAATTGTTAGGATAATCATTATGACTGAAAATAAAATTTACATATGTCTGTCAAACGGTGATATTTTTAAAGGTAAAAGCTTCGGCGCAAAGGGTAAAGTCTGCGGTGAGCTTGTTTTCACAACCGGTATGGGCGGATATATTGAGACGCTGACTGACCCGAGTTATTTTGGTCAGATTGTTATGCAGACCTTTCCTCTGATAGGCAATTACGGATTTATTGATGAGGATAAGGAATGTGAAAAATCAGCTGTATCAGCATATATAGTTCGCGAATACTGCGACGCGCCGTCAAACTTCAGATGTAATAAGACGCTTGAGGATTATCTGAAGGAAAATAATATCATCGGCATTTATGATGTTGATACAAGAGAAATAACAAAGATTATCAGAGAATGCGGTGTTATGAATGCGTATATTACTGATAATCCCGATACGGTAGATTATGAAAAGCTCAAGGCTTACAGAATTACCGATGCTGTTAAATCAGTATCGGCAGTCAAGCCGTATATGAGTGCATCAGAGGAACACAAATATAATGTTGTGCTGATTGACTACGGAACAAAGAAAAATATTATCAGGGAGCTGAACAAACGCGGATGTAATGTTGCCGTTGTACCTTACAACACAAAGGCAGAGGATATTTTATCCTTAAATCCTGACGGCATAATGCTGTCAAACGGACCGGGAGATCCTGAGAAAAACACACATGAAATTGAAGAGCTGAAAAAGCTAATCGGGAAAAAGCCGATTTTTGCTATATGCCTCGGTCATCAGCTTCTGGCGCTGTCACAGGGGGCAAGGACTGTTAAACTAAAATACGGTCACCGCGGTGTTAACCAGCCTGTTAAAAATCTTAAAACAGGAAGAACCTTTATATCCTCACAAAACCACGGATATACCGTTGACAATGACTCGATTAAAGAAATCGGTGCAGAAATCAGCTATATCAATGCAAATGACGGAACATGCGAGGGAGTGAATTATAATGATAAGAAGGCGTTTTCTGTTCAGTTTCACCCTGAGGCGTGCTCAGGTCCGCGTGACACAAGATTCATATTTGATAAATTCATTGAGATGATGGGAGGTAAAAATAATGCCTCTTAATAAAAATATAAAAAAGGTTCTCGTTATTGGCTCAGGTCCTATAGTTATCGGTCAGGCAGCTGAGTTCGACTATGCAGGCGCACAGGCTTGCCGGGTACTCAAGGATGAGGGAATTGAGGTTGTGCTTGTCAACTCAAACCCTGCAACAATAATGACGGACAAGGCGCTCGCTGACCATATTTATCTTGAGCCGTTGACGGAAGAAACAGTAAAAAGAATTATAGAAAAAGAAAAGCCTGACTCTATTCTCTGTGGACTCGGAGGTCAGACAGGTCTGACCATAGGTATGCAGCTTGCAAGGGACGGATATCTTGAAAAAATGGGAGTGCAGCTGCTCGGAACTAATGCACAGGCGATTGACAAAGCGGAAGACAGACAGATGTTCAGGGACACTATGGTAAAAATCGACCAGCCTGTTGTCCCGAGTGATATTGCATATACCATTGAACACGCCAAGGAGATTGCACAGAAAATCGGATATCCGGTAATTATCCGCCCTGCTTTTACACTCGGAGGTGCAGGCGGCGGTGTGGCATATGATGAAAAAGAGCTTGAGGTTATTGCAAAAAACGGCTTGATGCTCTCCCCTATTACGCAAGTGCTTGTTGAAAGATATATTGCAGGCTGGAAAGAAATTGAGTTTGAGGTTATGCGTGACAGCGCAGGAAATGTTATTGCTGTCTGCTCAATGGAAAACTTTGACCCTGTCGGAATTCATACGGGTGACAGTATAGTAATTGCTCCTGCCGTTACTCTTGCAGACAAGGAATATCAGATGCTGCGCTCAGCATCACTCGACATAATAACAGAGCTCGGAATTGAAGGCGGCTGCAACTGTCAGTTTGCGCTAAATCCTGAAAGCTTTGAATATTCAGTCATTGAGGTTAACCCGAGAGTATCGCGTTCATCTGCACTTGCCTCAAAGGCAACAGGCTATCCGATTGCAAAGGTTACAACAAAAATCGCGCTCGGCTACACGCTCGATGAAATTAAAAATGATATTACAGGAAAAACCTGCGCCTGCTTTGAGCCGGCACTTGACTATGTTGTTGTTAAACTGCCGAAATGGCCTTTTGACAAATTTGTCAACGCGTCAAGGCATCTCGGCACACAAATGAAGGCAACAGGCGAGGTTATGAGCATTGCGCCTAACTTTGAAATGGCTGTAATGAAAGCTGTACGCGGTGCTGAAATCGGACTTGATACGCTGAATAACAAGGCACTTGACGGTAAAGATATCAGAGAAAAGCTGAAAGATCAGGACGATATAAGATTGTTCACCGTTTTCAAAGCACTTAAGGACGGCATCAGCATTGACGAAATTCATTCGCTCACAATGATTGACGAGTGGTTCCTTGCAAAACTCAAAAATCTCGGCGACTATGAAAAAGAGATTGAAGGAAGGCCGCTCAGCGAGGAGTTATATCTGAGGGGCAAAAAGCTCGGATATACCGACAAGGCGCTTGAAAAAATAAGCGGAGGCACACTCGCCTATCACCGTGACTGTGTATATAAAATGGTTGACACCTGCGGTGCGGAATTTAAGGCGGAGACGCCGTATTTTTATTCAACATATGACAGCCGCTGCGAATCAAGGGAGCTTGAAAAAACAGGAAAGCAAAAGATTATTGTACTCGGCTCCGGTCCGATTAGAATCGGTCAGGGAATTGAATTTGATTATTCCTCTGTTCACTGCGTATGGACACTTAAAGAGCTTGGATATGAGGTTGTTTTGATTAACAATAACCCTGAAACGGTTTCAACAGATTTTGACACGGGCGACCGGCTTTATTTTGAACCGCTGACCGAAGAGGATGTTATGAACATCATCAAGGCGGAAAACCCAATCGGTGTTGTTGTTGCATTCGGCGGACAGACCGCTATCAAGCTGACAAAATTCCTTGATAATAACAACATAACCATTCTCGGAACAAGTGCGCAATCGATTGATGTTGCAGAGGACAGAGAAAGATTTGACGCTCTGCTTGAGCAGTTTGGCATATTCAGACCCAAGGGTGAAAGTGTTATGACACTAAATGGCGCTCTTGAGGCGGCAGAAAGACTTGAATACCCCGTTCTTCTTCGACCGTCATATGTAATCGGCGGTCAAAATATGACAATTGCTTACACAGATGACGATGTAAAGCAGTATATGGAAATCATACTTGCACAGGGTATCAGCAATCCTGTCCTTGTTGATAAATATATGATGGGAACGGAGCTTGAGGTTGACTGTATCAGCGACGGTAAAGACGTTCTTATCCCGGGAATAATGGAGCATATTGAAAGAGCCGGAGTACACTCAGGTGATTCAATAGCCGTTTATCCTCCATATAATCTCAACGATATGATGTTAAATAAGGTATGCGACATATCACAGAAGCTGGCGCTCTCACTCGGTACAAAGGGACTTGTAAACATTCAATATCTTATCTATCAGAATGAGCTGTATGTTATTGAGGTCAATCCGAGGGCGTCAAGAACTATACCATATATAAGCAAGGTAACAGGTGTTCCTATGGTTGAGCTTGCGACAAAGATTATGGTCGGCTCGACGCTTAATGAGCTTGGATATCAGACGGGGCTATACAGAACGCCTCCGTATTATGCGGTAAAAGTGCCTGTATTCAGTTTTGAAAAGCTCAATGATGTAAATTCAAAATTAGGTCCTGAAATGAAATCAACAGGCGAAGTGCTCGGCGTCGGCAAAAATCTGATTGAGGCATTGTTCAAAGGTCTTGTATCAGCAGGCTTTAAAACGGATTTCCATAAGAAAGATACACATGGTGTTCTGATTACGGTCACAAAGCAGGACAGATTTGAAATAGTAAATCTTGCGAAAAAGCTTGATGATCTCGGTGCAAAAATTTGGGCAACGCCTGAAACTGCAAGGGCTATTGAAAGTCTCGGAATAAATGTTGCTGTTGTTAATAAGCTGAGAGAGGACAACTCTATTATGGAGCTTGTTGAATCAGGTCAGCTTGATTACATTGTATATACAGGAAAAAGTGATAAAAAGTCGATTGCAGATTATATAAAACTGCACAACAGAGCAAACCAACTTGGTATTGCTGTAATAACATCGCTCGACACGGCAAATGCCGTTGCAGATATTATTGCATCAAGATATAAACAGACAAACACAGAGCTTGTTGATATAAACAATATGCGTAAAGAAAAAGGAATACTTAAGTTTTCAAAAATGCAGGGAACGGGTGATGATTACATTTTCTTCAACAATCAGTGCGGTATCATCACCTGTCCTGAAAGCTTTGCCATTGAATTTACAGACAGACACAGGGGTATCGGCGGTGACGGAATAGTTCTCATTGAGGAAAGCGACATTGCAGATGCAAAGATGAGAATATTTAATATTGACGGCTCTGAAGGAAAAATGGCGGGAAACTCAATCAGATGCCTCGGCAAATATTTGTATGACAATGATATGGTTAAAAAAGAAAAGATGACCATAGAAACAGCAGCCGGCATAAAAACACTTTCCCTCTTCACAAGAAATGGAAAGGTATCCTCCGTAACTGTTGATATGGGTAAGGCAGAGCTCAAACCTGATATGATTCCTGCTTTGCTTGACGGTGAAAAAATAATAAATAAGCAGGTGACAATTTCAGGCAATAATTACAATATAAGCTGTTGTGCTGTAGGCAATCCGCACTGCGTGCTTTTTGTTGACAATGTTGACAAAACAGACGTCGAAAAAATCGGCGAACAGATTGAAAATGCAGATATTTTCCCTGAAAGAGTTAATACTGAATTCGTAAGAGTTGTCAACTCAAACACACTTAAAATGAGGGTATGGGAACGCGGAAACGGAGAGACTCAGGCATGCGGCACAGGAGCCTGTGCGGCAGTAATCTGTGCGGTTGAAAACGGATATTGCAGTAAGAATGAAAATATTACAGTTAAGGTAAAGGGCGGAGATTTGATTGTTAACTATACCGATGACAAAGTAACATTGACAGGTGACTGCAATCTTGTATATAAAGGTGAAATTGAATATTAAAGCACAAAAAACGCCTCAGATTCAAATTACAGAATCTGAGGCGTTTAGCTCAATTATATATAAATATTTATTCAGCTGTTTCAAAAATTTCATCAGTTACAAACCAGCCGTTTAGACTAAGGCACTTTGAAGATTTTTCTTCTTTGTAATAGCTGCAGAAAATTTGCCCCTGTCCGCCCTGGGTATGAATGAGATTTATCTTTCCGTCTGCAAGGTCGGAAACAACCTGTTCATAATCATCGCTCATTTCAAGCATATCATCTGACCATTCATATGTGGAATAAATGCCCTCTGATTTTAAATCAGCAACGGCTAATGAACCGCCCTTGAAATCATTGAGTGCCGACTGAACGGCATTACCGTAATCATTGATTACAGTAAAATAAGCATTATCATTATTCCGGCCGGCAGTGATTATATTAAGGTCATAATCATAATTGCTCTTTGCAGTGAAAGCAGAATCCTCCCTGCTGTTGCCGCCTGTAAAGACAGTGTTTATGCCGTTATTGAACATAGTTTCACATATAGCGGCATATCTGTCAACCATTTCAAATGAGGTATTCCAATAATATTCATTTTCCATTGAAATGCCTGTGTTTACACCGTTAGAATCCTGATTTTCCCAATGAGAGAACATATAACCGCTCTGAGGAATTGCCGCTTGAAGATTGACGATATCCCCTGCCGTATATGTTCCGCTGCCGAGTGAATCACCTTTTCCTCCGTCACCTGTAACAACAGTTACATTAAAAACAGGAGTATCAGAGGTCTTGTAAACAGGAATTAAGGTTATGTCAGAAGACACGGAATTAATCTCCAGCACCTTATCATTCATTGATTTGACATCAATATCCTGCTCACATTCCCAATGGTCAAAAACCATATTGTTTTCTGCAACAGGGGCAGTTACCTCCGCCTTATCTCCTGTGCTGACGCTGAAGGTCTCCTCAACAGTGCTGCCGTCCGCACTCATAACAGTAATATTATTATAATCTCCTTCAATATTCTTATATGTTGCAGTGATCGTGCAGTCACACTTTTCAACAAGGAGGTTCATAGAGGATTTTGTTTTTGATGAAATATTTACTTTCTTATCCTTAACGCCCTGCGTATCGCTCTTAACCTCCCATTTATCGAAGGTCTTACCCACAGGCGCAGGATTTGCAGTGATTGTAACATTACTGCCCTCAGTATATGTTCCGGTGCCGATACCGTCAACGACATTGACATTGAAGGTCTCTTCCTTTTGATCCTCAATCAGCTCATAGCAGGCAGTAACTCTTAACCCATAGCTGTAAGAATTAAACTTTGAATCATACTCTGCCCAGTCAACTGTAACCGGAATACCGAGATTATCGGCTGCATAAGCTGCGCCCTGAACAAACCCCGAACCGTAATTTGCGGAGCTTCTGCTGCTGCTCTCGCCAAAATAGCCGAGCTTTGTATTGCCTGAAAGTACAGCAGTATATCCTGCAATAAATCCGCTTTGAAGAGCATCAAAGGATATGCTCATAACATTTGAAATAAATCTGTCAGTATCATCGTCCTCGGAATGAGGTATAGCATCAATCAAGATGAATTTAATATAAGGATAAAGAGGAGCTATTTCATATGCACAAACAGCGAAATCCTCACCGGGTAATACAATGAACTGCGCGTCCCTGTCAGCGGCAATTTCAATATATTTTTCAACATTTTCAACCGTAATTTTCCCATCGTCAAGAACGGGCTGAAAATAACTGCAGGTCATTGAATTATTATCCGCAAAGGAATTTATTCCGTCCCACGCGCTCTGATTATAACCATTATCACGTACAGTATCTCCGTTAGTTATTAATACAATATCGCTTGTCAAATTCTCCTGCTTTGCACATCCGGCAAATACGGATAATACAATAACAAGAGCCGTTAAAGCGGAAATAATTTTCTTCATAACCGACCTCCAGAAGCCAAGATTACAAATACATAATATCAAATAATAAAAAATAATGCAATAGGATTTGTTGATTTAGCAGATGAAAGCTATTATAATAAGATAAGAGAGATTAGTGTTAAATTCTAAACCGATTATACGCCTTGTTCGGCTGCAACAAGTCGTATGAATGATTTTTAACGAACTGTTTGCCGCCGGAAAGGATATGGAAATTAATATTATGCTTGATAAACAGCTTGACTATATAAGAAGTAAAACCGATTTTGTTCCTGAGATTGCAATAGTCCTCGGCAGCGGACTCGGCAGACTTGCTGATGAAATTGAAATTGTATCATCAATTGAATATAAAGAAATACCCGAATTTCCTGTCTCAACAGCACCGACGCACAGAGGAAGATTTGTCTTCGGAAAAATAAAGAATAAAAAGGTTGTAATTATGCAGGGGCGTGTTCATCTGTATGAGGGGTACACTGCAAAACAGGTCGTTAATCCGATACGCCTTATGCGTAAAACGGGAGCAAAAATATTAATGCTCACAAACGCATCAGGCGGAATTAACAGCAGTTTTAACATCGGAGATTTCATGGTAATCAATGACCATATATCAGCCTTTGTTGAGTCTGCCCTCACAGGCAAAAATGATGAAAGCATCGGAGTACGCTTTCCGGATATGAGCGAGGTATATTCAAAAAGGCTTAAGGGTATTATTTCTGCTGCGGCAGAAGAAATCGGAGTTTCGTTAAAAAGCGGTGTTTATCTCCAGCTGAGAGGACCGAACTTTGAAACGCCTGCCGAAATAAGAATGGCAAAAATACTCGGCGCAGACGCAGTGGGAATGAGCACCGCAATTGAGGCTCAGGCAGGTGTCCACTGCGGCTTTGAGGTGTGTGCATTAAGTGTTATTACAAACCTTGCCTGCGGTATAAGTGAAACGCCGATAACAAGTGAAGAGGTCAGCGAAACAGCAGACAGGGTTGCCCCCATATTTAAAGAATTAATAAAGAAATCAGTTGGTAATTTTTAATGAAAAACTTAATATTCAGGGATAATAGGTTATACATACTTGACCAGACTCTTCTCCCCAATGAAGAAAAATGGGTAGAAATCAAATCCAAGGAGGAGTCATACAACGCAATAAAAACACTTATGGTACGCGGAGCTCCTGCAATAGGCATTTTCGCGGGATATTCAACGGCTCTTTTTTCAAAAGGAAACGACATATATGAGCTGAAAAAATATCTTGACTCATCAAGACCGACCGCAGTTAATCTCAGCCGGGCAACGAGCAGAATTGTCAAGGCTTATGAGGAAGGAAAAAACCTGATTGACGAGGCGTCTGCAATTCACAATGAAGACATTGAAATGTGCAGAAAAATCAGTGAATACGGTCTTTCCCTTCTAAACAGCGGTGATGGAATATTAACGCACTGCAACGCAGGAGAGCTTGCCGCAAGCAGATACGGAACAGGTCTCGGTCCGCTTATACTCGGAAAAGAAAAGGGATATGATTTCAAGGTGTTTTGTGATGAGACAAGGCCTTTGCTCCAAGGTGCAAGGCTCACGTCATATGAGCTTGAAAAGGCAGGAATTGATGTTACTCTCATATGTGACAATATGGTCTCATATGTTATGAAGCAGGGTAAAATCGACGCAGTGCTTGTCGGATGTGACAGAGTGGCTGCCAATGGGGACACTGCAAATAAAATCGGCACAAGCACCGCTGCAATAGCTGCCAAGTATTATGGTATACCGTTTTATGTTTTAGGTCCGTCATCAACAATAGATTTTAACTGCTCCGGCGGTGATGACATTGAGATTGAAGAAAGAGAGAGCGAGGAAATAAAAAAGCTTTATTTTGCAAAGATGACAGCACTCAAAAAAACAAAATGCTTTAATCCTGCATTTGATGTAACTGATAATTCTTTGATTACTGCAATTATTACCGACAAGGGAATTATCAGACCACCATACGATATTAATTTAAGGAAGATAATAAATGATTAGATTTTTTAACGGTAAAATACTCACATTAAAAGACGGCTTTGATATTTTCAACGGCGAGGTTCATATTGACGGAAATAAAATAAATTACGTCGGCAAAGAGCTTGATGATTCAGATAATTTTAATTTTGAAAGAGAAATTGACCTTGACGGAAATCTGCTTATGCCTTCATTCAAAAACGCTCATACTCACAGTGCGATGGTATTCGGCAGGAGCTTCAGCGATGATTTGCCTCTTCAAGAGTGGTTATACGAAAAAATATTCCCTATTGAGGGGTTGCTTACCGGGGATGATATATACAAGCTGTCAAGAGTGGCATTCCTTGAATATCTTACAAGCGGTATTTCCGCATGCTTTGACATGTATTATTTCCCGGAATATATGGCAAGGGCAAGCGTTGACACAGGCTTCAGAACAGTAATGTGCGGTGCGGTAAACAATTTCAAGGAATCTGTTGAGCTGCTTGAAGAATATTATAACAGATATAATAATTTTGACGAGCTCGTATCGTATCGATTAGGCTTTCACGCTGAATACACGACAGATAAATCAATAATGAAGAGTATTGCAAAGCTCGCAGAAAAATATAAAGCGCCTGTTTTTATGCACAGCAGTGAAACAATGTCTGAAACTCAGGAATGTATCCACCGATATAACAGAACTCCTACCGAGCTTTTTGACAAGCTTGGATTATTCAATTACGGCGGCGGCGCTTTCCACAGCGTATGGGTAAGCGATGAAGACCTTAAAATTTATAAAAAGCGTGGAGTATGGGCAGTAATCAACAGTGCCTCGAACTGCAAGCTGGCGTCGGGTGTTGCACCTGTTGAGGCGATGATAAACAATGGAATAAATATTGCAATAGGTACTGACGGTCCAAGCTCAAACAATGCACTTGATATGTTCAGGGAAATGTACCTGACCTGTGCGCTGCAGAAAATCAAGAACAAGGACGCATCATCAACTGATGCAAATAAAATCTTAAAAGCAGCGACAGTAGGCTCTGCAAGGTGTATGGGACTGGCGGACTGTGACTGCATTGACATAGGTAAAAAAGCCGATTTGATTGTGATCGATATGAAAAAGCCAAATATGCGTCCTATACATAATATTACAAAAAATCTTGTATACAGCGGTTCCAAAGACAATATCAAGCTCACAATGGTAAACGGAAAAATACTATATGAAAACGGAGAATTTCCTACACTTGATATCGAGCAAATTTATAAAGAGGCGGAAAAAGCTGTAAAAAGAATTACAAGTGAATAACGCACATATCAAAAAATCCTTTATGCAAAAAAGCATAAAGGATTTTTATAACAACTTAATTTATTAACAATATATCATATTATTCTACTGTAACAACTTTAGCCAGATTTCTCGGCTTATCAACATCAAGACCTTTGTCTGACGATACATAATATGCTAAAAGCTGAAGAGAAACGACACTTGGAATAAGCATAAAATCATCTTCAAGCTCAGGCAGTTCAAAATAATTTACAAGCTCTTCAGTCTTAAGTGATTTACGCACAAATGTAATTACATCTGCTCCTCTTGACTGTACCTCTCTTATATTTGACGCCTGTTTTGAAACAAGATATTGCTGAGTCATAAGTGCTATTACAGGTGTTTTTTTAGTAATAAGTGCAATAGTGCCGTGCTTAAGTTCACCTGAAGCAAAGGCCTCTGAATGAATATATGATATTTCCTTAAGCTTGAGTGAAGCTTCAAGAAGAGCGGGATAATCAAGTCCCCTTCCTATCATAAATGCGTGCTCGGTGCTGAGTAATGAGTTTGAAAAATGATGTATTTTTTCTCTGTCAGCAAGCACTTCTTCAATAGCAGCAGGAACTTTTTTAAGCTCAGTGATGAAATTGGTTACGCCTTCATAATTAAGCTTGCCGCGAAGAAAAGCCATTTTTGCTGTGATAAGATAGAAAACAGTTACCTGAGTAGTATATGCCTTTGTTGAAGCAACGGCAATCTCAGGTCCTGCATCTGTATAGATAACATTATCACTCACATGCGCAATTGAAGAGCCTCGTACATTTACGATTGAAAGAGTGTCCGCGCCCTTTTTCTTTGCATACTTAAGCGCTTCAAGCGTATCAATAGTTTCACCGCTCTGTGAAACGCATATAACAAGCGTATCATCGTTGATAATCGGATTTGAATACATATATTCACTTGCCATATGGACTGAAACGGGAACACCGCAGTTACTTTCAATTAACTGTTTCCCGATAAGTCCTGCATGCATAGCAGTACCGCAGGCAATAACAGAAATGGATTTGCAGCTTGTGAATATTTCATCGTTAACAACATCACAGCTGAAATCAGGCACACCGTCAGAAAGATGATTTGAAATAGTTTTTTCAATCATAGCAGGCTGTTCCATAATCTCTTTTTCCATATAAAAAGGATAACCGCACTTGCCGCTGTTTTTGATATCCCAGTCAAGCTTAAGCATATCAACTTCAATATCATTACCGCTGAAATCCTTGATTTCAAATCCATCCTTGGTTATCTTTGCAATTGAAAATTCAGGAAGTACAAAATAATCCTCGCTGTACTCGCCGATTGCCATAATATCAGATGCGATATATGCACCATCCTCATTTTTACAGCAGACAATCGGGCTGACATTCCTTACTGCATAGATCGTATCGGGAATTGTGTCAAACATAACAGCAAAAGCATATGTTCCTGAAAGTTTTTTTACAGCATCAATTATTGCCTGTTCCGGATTACCTGAAAAAAATTTATCAATGAGGGCAGCGGCAATCTCACTGTCGGTCTGTGATTTCAATTTATCTTCAATGTTAAGAGTATTCTTGATAGTTTCATAATTTTCAATAATACCATTATGGACAATTGTAACCTCTCCAAACTTATGCGGATGTGAGTTCTCATCACTTACTCCGCCGTGGGTTGCCCATCTTGTATGACCTATACCGGTTGTGCCCTTGATATCAGATACTTTGTTTGCAAGATCCTCTACTCTGCCTTTGCATTTTGTGGTAAGACATTCCTTAAAATCAGGATGATAAACTGAAATACCGGCGCTGTCATAACCCCTGTATTCCAACGTTTTAAGACCTTTAAGGAGTATTCCCCTTGCCTCACTGTAACCTGTATAGCCGATAATTCCACACATAATAATTTCCATAGCCTTTCTGGCTACAAATAGTTTATTAAACATTATCCATACGGCCTGCTGTAGCCGGGCAAGACGTATAATGGAAATTTAGCCGTATAAAAATATTCCGTCGGCAAATTTTGAAAGATTTGATTGCAACTGCTCGCACAGCGAGATGAAGCAAGCAAAAAGAATCGGCAGCGATCAAAATTCGTATGCGTAAGCATTAATGAATTTTAAAAGCCGCAACCGATAAACGATTGGATTGTGTGATTCTCAGATTAAATATCCAATCAATATAATTCACAATAATATAATTATTAACAAAAATAATTATATCAGTTTCTTCATAGAAAATTTTTGTGCTGCCCGTTACCAAACAGTTTTGTTTTTTCATAACGTACTGAAGATGGTACGAAAGGGCATCCGCCGAAAATTCGATAACCCTTTTCCTCGTTATCCTGCAAAATGCAGGAACATGGCGCTTTAGAAAATACTATGATATATTACCGCTAATAATAATTAAGTTGTCAAGGTACAAGGCAGATAAGTATAAAATTATTAAATCAAACAAATTACACAATATCTGCTATTTGATAATACCATAAACACATTAACTTGTCAATCAAGCATAGATTTTAATAAGCATAATAATAAATCTATTTTTAATTATTTTACTTGCTTATATTGATAAAAGATGTATAATATAGTTATATCTTTTTAAAATAATAAAAATATGCTAAAAGGAAATTGAAATGGATATTATTATTATCGGTGCAGGTAAGCTCGGTATCGGGCTTGCAAAAAGCCTCAGTACTGAAGATCACAATGTAACGGTTATCGACTATGATCAATCCTGTGTTGAAAAGCTTACAAACAAGCTTGACATTCAGGGGATCTGCGGAAACGGTACGCATATTGACGTCCTAAGAGAAGCAAATATCGAGTCAACAGATATTGTTATATCATCAACACAGTCTGATGAAAACAACATACTTGTATGTCTTATTGCAAAAAAGCTTGGTGCAAAGCATACGATTGCAAGAGTAAGAAATCCGGAATACAATGCTCAGTTTGAATTTATGAGGAATGAGCTTGGTATATCAATGATGATTAATCCTGACTTTAATGCTGCACTGGAAATAGGCAGAATTATTCAATTTCCAGACGCATCAAATATTGAAACCTTTGCAAATGGAAATATTGATATTGCCGAATATAAAATCACAAAAGACTCAAGCTTTTGCAACACAAGCATAGGCAGCATACCATCAAAGCAGACAGACGGCAAAATGCTGATTTGTGCGATTGAAAGAAACGGTGAAGTCACAATCCCTAACGGTGATTTTGTTCTCAGAGCAAACGATAAAGTCTATGTTACAGGGGCACATAAGAAGCTTGCCAGAATCGGCAGAGGCTTTTTAAATTCAAAGAAGCGTTCGCTGAAAAATATTATGATTATAGGCTCATCAAGAGCAGGAATTTATCTCTGTGATATGCTGGCATCACTCGGCAAGAATGTAATTATGATTGAAAAAAAACGTGATAAGTGTGAGATGCTGTTTGATTTAGTGCAAAATGTCACTATTGTAAACGGTGACGCAAATGACCATGACCTGCTGGTTGAAGAGGGAATCCAGGATATGGATGCCGTTGTTACTTTAACCAACTCAGATGAAATTAACTTCCTGCTTTCTGTTTATGCAAAAAAATTAGGCATACCAAAAACAGTCACAAAAATCAGAAATACAAATCTTTATAATCTTCTTGATGATCTCGGACTTGATTCAAGAATAAATATAAGTGAAATTTCTGTTTCATCCATTACTCAGTATGTCAGAGCAAAGGAAAATATAAGTTCATCTTATATGAAAACCTTATACCAACTCTTTGACGGAAAGATTGAGGCAACGGAATTTATTGCCGGCAGCTATTTTACATCTCTCGGCAAGCCGCTGTCACACATTAAGCTTAAGAAAAACGTTCTTGTAGCAGCAATAAACAGAAATAACGAAATCATATTTCCCAATGGTAATGATTCAATCCAGAACGGGGATTCGGTTATTATTGTTTCAAAAGATAAAAAAATTAAAAACCTTAATGATATTCTCGGATAAACGGAGTTCTCTTAAACTATTATGAATTATAAAGTTGTTTGCTATGTTTTAGGTAAAATATTTATAATATTGGGATTGCTTATGGCACTGCCTTTAATGGTGGCTGTTTATTATTCAATCAACGGATTTGCCGAAACGAGTGTAAAAGCATTTTTAATCCCGATGGCTATATTTATTATACTCGGATTTTTGCTGAAACTGAATAAGCCGAAAAGCTTCAATATGTATGATAAGGAAGGATTCGTAATCTGCGGACTCGCATGGATCATTATGTCAATTCTGGGTTCATTGCCGTTTATTATCAGCGGTGCTATCCCGAATTTTATTGACGCCGTTTTTGAATCGGTATCCGGCTTCACAACAACAGGCGCAACGATACTGAGTGACATTGAATCGATACCGAAATCAATACTTTTTTGGAGGAGTTTTACACACTGGATTGGCGGTATGGGCATACTGTCATTTATGATTGCAGTTGCGCCAAAAGAAAAAGGCAACTCAATGTCTATTATGAAAGCTGAGGTTCCGGGACCGAGTGCAAGCAAGGTTGTTTCAAAAATTTCAAACAATGCAAGAATACTTTATGTCATATACTGTTCAATGACTATACTTCAGATAATTGTTCTGTATTTCGGCAATAAAATCTCAGGTGACAATATCAGACTTTTCGACTGTGTTGTTACTGCATTTTCAACAGCAGGAACGGGAGGTTTTTCCGTACTCAACGACTCAATTCTCGGTTATGGAAGTACCTTCACAGAATGTGTGATAATCGTATTTATGTTCCTTTACGGCGTTAATTTCAATCTCTATTTTTACCTGATTACAGGAAAGATAGGAAATATATTAAGAGATGAAGAACTCAGAGGATATCTGATCATAAATATTACATCCTCACTGTTGATTACAATTAATATATATAATATGTATAACAGCATAGGTACAGCACTGCGTTATGCTCTGTTTAATGTCAACACTGTTATGAGTACAACGGGATTCTGCACAGTTGACTTTAATCTATGGCCGACATTTTCAAAGACACTGCTTATTATCCTCATGTGCTTCGGCGCATCAGCAGGTGCAACGAGCGGCGGCTTCAAAATAGTCAGGGTTGAGCTTTTGTTTAAGCAGATGTTATGCGACTTTAAGAAAATGATAAATCCACATTCGGTTGTCAATGTTAAATTAAATCATAAAACAGTTGATAAAAGAATGATGAGTATAATTAAATCATACCTGAATACTTATATTATAATTTTGATTGTTTCAACATTTTTAATTTCAATTGACACTGTTGATACCACAACAGGATTTACAGCCGTAATATCATGCCTTAATAATGTAGGTCCGGGTCTTGAATTAATCGGTCCGACAGGCAATTATACTGTATTCTCTGTATTTTCAAAGCTCGTACTTATGTTCAATATGCTTGCAGGAAGGCTTGAACTCTTCCCTATCATTCTGCTGTTCAGTCCAAGGACATGGGGTAAGAAATAAAACTCCGCTAAAAAACGACATTGGAGATGTGATATGTCAAATACACATAATACACCTGATAAAAGAAGCAGCTTTACCGGCTCAATAGGCTTTGTCCTTGCCGCAGCAGGAAGCGCAGTAGGTTTAGGAAACATATGGAGATTCCCGTACCTTGCTGCCAAGGATAACGGCGGACTTTTTATTCTGCTTTATATTATTCTTGCCCTCACCTTCGGATTTACCCTTTTGGTTACGGAAATTTCAATCGGCAGAAAAACAAAGCAAAGTCCGCTTACCGCCTATGGAAAAATCAATAAAAAATTTAATGGAATAGGTACTCTTGCAACATTAGTACCTGTTTTTATTCTGCCTTATTATTGTACTATCGGCGGCTGGATTCTTAAGTACCTTGTCAATTTCACCGCAGGAAAGGGCTTTTACTCTGCACAGGACGGTTACTTTACGGAATATATTTCCGGTCAGTATCAGCCGATTATATTTATGCTGATATTTCTTTTTTTGACTGCTTTTGTTGTTTACTGCGGTGTTAACAAGGGAATTGAAAAATTCAGCAAAATATTAATGCCTATTCTGCTTGTTCTTATAACAGGAATAGCAATCTATTCTCTTACACTTAACTATACTGATGACACGGGAGCAACGAGAACAGGGCTTGACGGACTTAAGGTTTATCTTATACCAAACTTCAAAAATCTGACAATTAAGCAGTTCCTGATTACTCTTATGGATGCTATGGGACAGTTATTTTTCTCGATAAGCGTGGCAATGGGAATTATGGTTGCGTATGGCTCTTATGTAAGTGATGAAACAGATCTTATGAAATCAGTTAAACAGATTGAATTATTTGATACAATTATTGCACTGCTTGCAGGACTTATGATTGTGCCGTCTGTATTTGTATTTATGGGGAAGGACGGAATGTCAGCAGGACCGGGATTGATGTTTGTCTCTCTTCCGAAAGTATTCAGCAATATGGGCAAGACCGGAAACTATATCGGCTTTGCATTTTTCCTTATGGTAATGTTTGCTGCTGTTACCTCATCTGTTTCGATTATGGAAGCAATCGTTTCAAGCTTAATGGACAGATACGGCTTTTCAAGAAAAAAGAGTACAACGGCAGTACTTATCTATTCTGTTGTTACAGGTATTATTGTTTGTCTCGGATATAATACGCTCTATTTTGAAATAAAGCTTCCCAACGGCTCTGTCGGTCAAATTCTTGATATACTTGATTATCTCAGCAACAATATTCTTATGCCTTTGGTTGCACTGCTTACCTGTATTCTTATCGGCTGGATTGCAAAGCCGAAAACAGTTATTGATGAAGTGACAAAAAACGGTGAGAAATTCTCTCGCAGAACAATATATATAGTAATGGTAAAATTTGTTGTACCTGCATTAATTCTTGTCCTTCTCCTTCAGGCAATAGGAATTATATAAAGTTTCAATAATTTTATTGCATTTTTTGTAAAAAGTGTTATATTAAAAGAAGTGGATATTATATCTGCAATTAGGAGGTAAATGAATGAATAAGTACATTGAAAATGTAATCAAGACAGTTGAAAGAAGAGATAATGCAAAGCCTGAATATATTCAGTGCGTTAAAGAGGTATTTCGTTCTCTTGAAAAAGTAATTGAAAAGCATCCGGAGTATGTTGAGGACGATTTACTGACACGAATGGCAGAGCCTGACAGGCTTATAACTTTCCGCGTTGCATGGGTTGATGACGCCGGCAAGACTCAGATTAACAGAGGCTACCGTGTGCAGTTTAATTCAAGCATTGGTCCTTATAAGGGCGGTCTGCGTTTTCATCCGAGTGTTAATTCATCCATAATGTATTTCCTGGGATTTGAACAGACATTTAAAAATTCCCTCACAGGTCTTCCAATGGGAGGTGCAAAGGGCGGCTCAGACTTTGACCCGAGAGGTAAAAGCAAGGGAGAAGTTATGCGCTTCTGTCAGTCATTTATGACTGAGCTTTATCGTCATATCGGTCCTAATGTTGATATTCCTGCCGGTGATATCGGAGTAGGCTCAAGGGAAATAGGATTCTTATTCGGACAGTATAAAAGAATTTCCGATGCATTTGAAAACGGTGTAATCACGGGTAAGGGACTTTCATACGGCGGTTCTCTAATCAGACCTGAAGCAACGGGATACGGTGCTATATATTACACCTGCGAGGTATTCAAACACGAGCATGATGATATCAAGGGCAAGACTTTTGCTGTTTCAGGCTTTGGTAATGTTGCATGGGGCGCATGCAAAAAAATTGCAGAGCTCGGCGGTATTCCTGTGACAGTTTCAGGCCCTGACGGATATGTTTATGATAAAGATGGCATTATTACCGAGGAAAAGATCAACTATCTTCTTGAGATGAGGGCGTCAGGCAGAGACAGATGTGAGGATTATGCCGATAAATTCGGTGTGCCTTTCTTCAAGGGACAGAAGCCTTGGGGCGTTAAGGTTGATGTAGCACTCCCCTGTGCAACCCAGAATGAAATCGGAATTACTGAGGCAAAGCAGATTATTGCAAACGGTACAAAGTATTACATAGAGGTTGCTAATATGCCGACAACTGAAGAGGCGCTCAATCTCTTTATGGACACAGACGGTATTATCGTTGCTCCTTCAAAGGCGGTCAACGCAGGCGGTGTGTGTGTATCAGGTCTTGAAATGAGCCAGAACAGTCAAAGACTTTCATGGACGGCTGAAGAGGTAGATGAAAAGCTGCACAAAGCAATGATTGATATACATTACCACTCAGTTGAAGCGGCGGAAAAATACGGACTTGGCTATAATCTTGTTGCCGGTGCTAATATTGCAGGCTTTGAAAAGGTTGCAGAAGCAATGATGGAACAAGGAATATATTAATTCACAGGCGGTATTTAATTATACCGCCTATATTTTTTTATCACTAAAATGCTGATTTTCTATTGTAGTAAAGGTGTGCTTCTGCTATAATACAGACGCTAACCAAATTCTTAAGAAACGGAGAAAACTATGGGAGGATTTTTTGCGGCGGCATCAAAGGAAGACTGCGTTTTCGATCTCTTCTTTGGAGTAGACTATCATTCACATCTTGGTACGAGGCGTGCCGGTATGGCGGTTTACAGTGAGGAAAGCGGATTTGACAAAGCAATACACAATATTGAAAACGCACCCTTCAGAACAAAATTCGATAAAGAATCAAATGATATGAAAGGAACTCTCGGTATTGGCTGTATATCAGACTTTGAAGCTCAGCCGATTCTTGTGCGTTCGCATCACGGAACATTTGCTATAACAACTGTCGGAAAAATCAACAATGCGGATGAAATCGTTGATAATATCATTAAGTCAAATATACATTTTTTTGAAATGCAAAACGGTGACATTAATGCGACAGAGCTTGTGGCAGCAATCATTAATCAAAAAGAAAATTTCATTGAAGGCATCAGATACGCTCAGGAAATTATTGACGGCTCAATGAGTATGTTGATTCTGACGCCAAAAGGGATTTACTGTGCAAGAGACAAGTATGGCAGAACGCCGATTGCCATAGGAAAAAAGGACGAAGGATTCTGTGCAAGCTTTGAAAGCTTTGCATACCTCAATCTCGGGTACGCGGATTACAAGGAGCTCGGTCCGGGAGAGATTGTGATTATGAATGCAGATGACGTCAAGACACTTGTTCCCGCCGGTGATAAAATGAAAATCTGCACATTTCTGTGGATTTATTACGGCTATCCTTCATCATCATATGAGGGAATCAGCGTTGAAAAAATGAGATATAATTGCGGAAAGGCTCTTGCAGAAAGAGATAATGTCAAGCCTGATATTGTCGCAGGTGTGCCTGATTCGGGAATTGCACACGCAATAGGATATTCAAATGAATCGGGAATACCGTTCAGCAGACCATTTGTTAAGTACACGCCAACCTGGCCGCGTTCATTTATGCCGACGCATCAGTCAAAGAGAAATCTTATTGCAAAAATGAAATTAATTCCAATATATGATTTAATTAACGATAAAAGTCTTCTTCTTATTGACGACTCAATTGTTCGCGGTACACAGCTGAGAGAAACAACAGAATTTTTATATTCAAGCGGCGCAAGAGAGGTTCATATCCGTCCTGCGTGCCCTCCTCTTCTCTATGGCTGCAAGTATCTTAATTTCTCTCGCTCTACCTCTGAAATGGAGCTTATTACCAGACGAGTCATCAGGGAGATGGAGGGTGATGATGTAAGCGATGAGGCGCTTAAAGAATATTCTGACCCTGACAGTGAAAAATATCAGAAAATGGTTGATAGAATTTGCAGAAAGCTGCACTTCACATCTCTCAGGTATCATAGACTTGACGATATGATTAATTCGGTCGGTATAGGTGCAGACAAGCTTTGTACCTACTGCTGGAACGGAGAAGAATAAATTTATCAATGACTTAGCTGTTTGCTTAACTGCTAAGTCTTTTTTTGCAAAAATATTTGCTTTTCCATTGAAATACGAATAGTTTTGTTGTATTATATTTTTGTCAGTTCGCAACATCCTGACCAGTCAAGAAATATAATCTTGGCTTCTAAAAACAAAACTAAGGAGAAAAGTTAATATGAAAAATGCGAAAGTTAAAAAGATCGTCACCGCAGCAGTAATCGCTGCAATGTATACTGCGCTTACATATGCGCAGAACTTCCTGCTTCCGGGAACAACATCAATGGCAGTACAGTTCAGGGTATCTGAAGCACTTAATATTCTTGCACTGTTTACACCGAGTGCAATACCCGGATTGACTATCGGGTGCATACTTTCAAATCTTTATAATATTGGTGAAGGCTTGCCGCTTGATATGATTTTCGGCCCTCTCGCAACTCTTGGCGCAGCACTGAGTATGTATTTCCTGAGAAATGTGAAAATTAAAACCTATCCGCTTCCTGCGATGCTTATGCCTTCATTATTTAACGGTGTAATAATCGGATGGGAAATTGAGACTTTCTTCATTGAAGGTAATTTCCATTTCACAAGCTTTCTTATTCAAGGAGGACTGGTTGCACTCGGTGAGCTGCTTGTTATGGCAACCCTCGGTACACTGCTTTATTATATGATGATAAAAAGAAGCATTGATAAAAAGATATAAAAATAAACCATAGGAAAAGGATTTACCTTGACCTATGGTTTTTATTTTGCAGATGTCAAGCTCAGGTTCTCATTTTATAATTTTCATCAATCTCACAGAGCTCTTCAAAGGAGTCAATTTCCATTGTATCCTGAAAATTGCACTCACGCACATATATATCGGCTTTATCAACATAAAAATGGCAGAGTACATCATCCCAAAAATGGTCCTTCCCACCGAGCATATTGTGGAAAATATCCTCAACCTTTTCGGCAAAAAGCTCGCCCATTTCCTGATTGTAATATGAAATTCCATACATATGGTGGCAGTTTTCTCCGCCTTTATGCAGGTCTGTAATCTTCAGATTTTCATCTGTATCAAAACACCAGTCGGGTGTATTTTTAACAGGAACACCAAGGTAATTGCTCTCATACTGATACTTTGAAATCAAGTCAGTATTAACAAGATAAATGTCTGATTCAAAAACATATGAGCCACCGATCTTGTCACGGACAAGATATGCTGATGAGATGTTATTGTAAGTTTTATAATAAGGATTATCAACAAATTGAATACCGGGATATTTATACTTAAGCTGGTCAAACAATTCTCCGAGATAGCCGCGGACAACAATAATTTCCTCTATTCCGGCAGCAATACACGCATCAATCAAAGTATCAATAATACGAACGCCGTTAACGCGTACGAGCGGTTTAGGAGTATTAATCGTAATAGGGAGCATACGGGTGCCCATTCCTGCGGCAATAAATACAGCCCTCTTAACCCTGTACGGCTCAAGCTGTGCAAGCCCCTCTTGGGTAATATCACTGCCAATAATTAATTTTTTATCCGTAAGCTGTTTAGTAAGATTTTTAAAATCTTCAAAGGACATTTTAATTTTGCCTGCAATCTCCTTTGGAGAAAGATTTGAATTTTTTTCGTACTCAGTAAGCACTGAAAATTCCTGTTTTGTAAGCATAATAAATTTTCATATCCTTTCCGGCTGCAAACAGTTTAATAAAAATCATCCATACGACTTGCTGCAGCCTGACAAGGCGTATAACAGAAATTCAGCCGACTTAAAATTATGCCGCAGTCAAATTTTTAAGAGATTTGATTGCGATAGCGACAGGGAATTTGAGATTGTAATACAAAAGAAATCAATATGATAAATAAAAGTGAATTATATCATTTTTGTTATTAATACCGTAGTTTTGCGGTATTCCTGTTTTATC
This sequence comes from uncultured Bacteroides sp., assembly GCA_964528285.1. Taxonomy (GTDB): domain Bacteria; phylum Bacillota; class Clostridia; order Oscillospirales; family Acutalibacteraceae; genus Eubacterium_R. Next base: position 31,992 of record CAZGRZ010000018.1, read on the forward strand.
CAAGTCTTTGCCGCAGAATTTATCATTAACATAATATTCTAATCCCAAATAATTACTGTACCATTTAAGCTCTTTATCAATATTGGGAGTATCAATTCCCATAATATCACAAAAGCCTTTGATAATACATAATCCATATGGGAAATCCTCGATAAACATTCTCGAGGCAGTGTCTGCCACATAACCGTTTTCAACCTGTTTGAGAGGTGCAAATACACTCTGAAATGCTCTGATACTTATAATTTTCCTTGTCATTGATTTAATATCCGGAGATTCATAATGTACTGTGAGAGGCTTTACGCTTGTGAAATCAATTTCAGGAAGAGCATCAAACAGCTTATGCAGTTCATCATCGACACTTATCATCATCTTAGAGGCGTGATCCGTCCATTCATAATAGAATTTGTGGTTTTCTTTAAAAACATAATCCTTTTTGTACTTACCAAACAAATCATATATTCTTGCAGTATGCAAAACAGGATTTGACGGAGTCAAATGCTTCCGGAAGCTCGTCAAGTGATGTTGACCTTAAAAACTTACCAAACTTTGTCAGTCTGATTTCATCAGGTAAAAGTTTCCCGTTTTCATCCCGTTCATCAGTCATTGTTCTGAATTTTGCACTTCCCAAATGGCACCATATATAAGCTAAAAAACGGCTAAAATAGGGCTTTTCTCAATATATGGTGGGTCGTAGAAATAAGGTTTAATGGTAATCTTTAAGCGACTACTTGATTACATAAGCTATATCTTTTGGTCATAGAAATTTAATCTTTTTACAACAAAAAAGGTATTCTTTTTACTAAAAATGTGATATAATAAATACTGTAAAATATCATCTTTTAAGCAAAATCTGCTTTTAGGGCATTTTTTGGCAAAAAGATGCATTTTCAAAAATCATAAAGTCACCCAGAGAATAACAGGTAGGGTGGCAAATTTCATAGATTTATTGGTTCGGCATCAAAAACAACGTTTTAGAGCCAACCATTCCTTTCTTTATAAATTTGGAAGATACGAATAATAAAAGAGCCAAGATATTAAATCCTGGCTCAATAAATTCTTGTATATAAATTTGTAGATTCAGTTTTTGAATTAAAAAATCCCACCAGACATTTTTTATCTGGTGGGCAAAGGGATCAAAACATATTCCTGAAGGGTAACATTGCGCTGTTATAAATTCAAGAACTGTTTCGGGCTATCAGAACTAAACATCCGACTCATCGTTGACCTTTTTACGACCAGTCTTATGTTGTTTGGTTTTGGTAGCCTTTTCTAAATCATAGATGATTACATTCTCATCCGGATAAAGATTTCCCTTAATTGAATAGCTAATCTTTTCACCATCCTCTTCAAAAGACATCAGTCTCCTGATTTCAACCAGTAGAGCTGGCACCTTTACAAAAATTGCATAGGTCTGCTCTCCTTCAGGATTACTGAACTGAATAGCATTAGGATTTTTCTCTGTGCATGGCTGAATGGCAATTCTGTGATCTTTTGCATTTATCAAAACTCGAATAAACGGTGGGTAGTTCAGCTCAACTGCTGTTGCTTTGTTAAACTTAACAGCATTTGAAGTAAGCGTTAAAACAGACTCACCTTTGGTTTTAACAAGATCAACCACATCAAATCCTTGTAATAATGACAAATTCAACACCTCACTTTCTTCATCACAAATGTTACAAACTACTGGTTCTTCGTATGGCGAAGTGGCTAGTAGTTTTTCTGTTGCCGTAACTAATCGTGTGTGCGATAGCGTTTTCCAATCTCGATTGATTGGAATAAAGCCTTTAAATTGTTTAGTTTGGGGTATTTAGTATGAACAGAAAATACATCACAAAACACT
>CAZGRZ010000019.1:0-33366 GCA_964528285.1 uncultured Bacteroides sp.
GAGACGACTTCTTCGATTAATAATCAAATTGCAAAAGGGCGGTACCTTCCGGTACTGCCCTTTTACTTTTAATTGTATTAGGAATTGTTTTGCTATTTACTTTACGGCAAGCGTATGAAAATTCTAAATAAATTATAATATTTCAAATTCATATTTGACTTATCATAAGTAATATATTATTATAAATATAATTATTACTTCTGGAAGTGCGGCTATGAATATTTTAATTGTTGGACTTGGATTAATCGGTGCCAGTCTTGCCAAAACATTGAAAAAAAATACAAATCAAAGAGTACTCGGCTGGAACAGGACTGAATCTGTTTGCACACGGGCTTTGAATGACGGTGTAATTGACGAGACGGGCAAGCTTGAGGATTTGATACCTCAGGCAGATATAACTGTCGTTAATTTTTACCCGGAGGCAATAGTTCCATTTATTCTCAATAACAGAAATTTGTTCAAGGAACACAGCATTGTTACGGATTCCTGCGGAATCAAGACAAAAATTTGCAGAACACTTGAAAAAGAAAATTTTAATTTTTATTTTATCGGTGCGCACCCTATGGCAGGGCGAGAGGTGAGCGGTTATGATAATTCTCTCGCAACTCTTTTTGATAACGCATCATTTATCTGCACACCGACTGAGAATATACCAAGGCAGAAAACCGATGCACTTGTCGGCTTGGCACAGGAGATGGGATTTGCGCGCACTGTTGTTACCACTCCTGAGCACCATGATGAGATGATTGCATTTACTTCTCAGATTGCACATGTACTCGCCTGTTCTTATGTTCTTTCACCGCTTGCACCGCAGCATGCCGGATATTCCGCAGGCAGCTACAGGGATGTCAGCCGTGTTGCAAGAATAAATGCGGATATGTGGACACAGCTTTTTATTGATAACAAGGAACCGCTTGTTCGTGAAATTGATGATCTTACAGATAATTTAAATAAATTCAGAACAAGTATTGTTAACGGTGATGCAAAAACTCTTCATAGTTTAATGGAACAGAGCAATAGAATTAAAGAGGAAATCGGATAATGAAAAAGCTTTCTGTCAAGGGTAATGACATATTAATTGAAAAGGGATTACTGTCTCAAACAGGTCAACTGACCAAATCCGTTATCAGCGGCAGATTAATTGCGTTAATCAGTGATACCAATGTATATGGGATTTACGGCGCTGATGTTAAATCAGAACTTGAAAATTCAGGATATCAGGTATTTGAATATATTTTTCAGGCAGGCGAATCATCAAAAAACACATCCACTGTAATTGATATGGTGGAATTTATGGCTGACAAAGGGCTTAATCGTGAGGACGGTGTGGTTGCACTCGGCGGCGGTGTTGTCGGCGATATGGCAGGATTTGCCGCTGCAATATATCTCAGAGGTATAAAATTTATACAGGTGCCGACATCGCTTCTTGCGCAGGTTGATTCCTCAATCGGAGGGAAGACTGCAGTTGATTTGCCTCAGGGGAAAAATCTTTGCGGTGCATTCCACCAGCCAAGCCTTGTTATTATCGACTCAAATGTGCTTAATACACTGAGCGACCATTATTTTGCCGACGGTATGGGCGAAGTGATAAAATACGGTTGTATCAGGTCAGAGGCTCTTTTCAGCAGGCTTGAAAATGAAAATGCAAAAGATTTTATTGACGATATGATTTATGAGTGCGTTGATATAAAAAGACAGATTGTTGAGAATGATGAGAAGGAACACGGCGAGCGCGCTCTTCTTAATTTCGGTCATACCTGCGGACACGCGATAGAAAAGTTATGGAATTTTGAAAATGTAAGCCATGGCGAAGCAGTTGGTATCGGTATGGTTATGATTTCAAGAGTCGGTGAAAATATCGGTGTAACGCAACAGGGAACGGCAAAACGTATTGCCGAATTGCTTAAAAAATACGCTCTTAAAACCGAGGATTCCCATAAAACGGCAGAAATTGTAAGCGCAATGAGTGCTGATAAAAAGCGTACAGGAAACGGTATAAATTTCGTTATGCTCAGTTCAATAGGCAGCAGCTTTATTAATCATATAAGGACCGAGGATATCGCAGGAATTTTTGGAGTATAAAATATAAATGAGTTCAGTAAGAATAAATAAATCGGAGTTGAACGGCTGTGTGTTGGTTCCACCGTCAAAATCAGCGGCACACAGGGCGTTGATTTGCTCTTATCTCTCCGGCGGCGGTACAGTATCCCCTATAATTGATTCAAGAGATATGAATGCAACTGTCGGTGTTATCAATTCGCTGAAGAATGGAGAAAAGGTACTTAATTGTATCGAGAGCGGCTCAACATTAAGATTTATGATACCCGTTGCAGCTTCGCTCGGAAAGAGTGTCACATTCACAGGAGAGGGCAGTCTTCTGTCAAGGACAATCGGTGAATATATTACTCTTTTGCCGCAGCATAATGTTAAAGTTGAAAGTTCGGGAACGCTGCCGGTGACAATCAGCGGAAGGCTCACAAACGGCAGCTATGAGGTCAGCGGTGATGTCAGCAGTCAGTACATAACAGGGCTGCTACTTGCGCTTGCAAATATTGAGGGAGACAGTGCCGTTATTCTCAAAACCCCTCTTCAGTCAAAGCCATATGCAGATATGACGGTAAAGGTTATGTCAGATTTCGGTGTTGAGGTTAAGGAGACTGAATTTGGTTATCTTATCCACGGCAGACAGAGTTTCAAACAGCTTGATTATAATGTTGAGGGTGATTGGTCACAAGCAGCCTTTTTCCTTGTTGCAGGTGCAATCGGTTCAGATGTAACGGTAACCGGACTTGATATGAATTCGGTTCAGGGTGATAAGATAATTATTGAGGTTTTAAAATCATTTGGTGCGGATGTTGAATGTACTAAGAGCAGCGTTCACTGCCGAAGAGCCTGTTTGACAGGCACTGAAATTGACGCAGCGGATATTCCTGACCTTGTTCCGATAATAGCCGTGCTTGGAGCTTTTTCTTCAGGAAAAACAGTTATCAGGGGCGCAGAGCGACTGAGGTATAAAGAGTCAAACAGAATAGAAAGTGTTATTACAAATCTCAAATTAATCGGTGCAGATGTATCTGAAACAAGGGACGGTATGGTAATAAACGGCGGTGCAAAGCTTCATTCAAATAATCTGCGTGGTTTTAATGATCACAGGATAGTAATGGCATTTTCAATTGCAGGACTTTTTCTTGACGGGGAAACTGTGATTGATGATGCGCAAAGTATAAATAAATCATATCCGTCATTCTTTGAAGATTATAATTCGATAGGGGGCAGGGCAAATGTCATCTGAATTTGGAGATAGAATTAAATTATCCGTTTTCGGTGAAAGTCACGGCGAGGCAATCGGCTGTGTTATTGACGGATTACCGTCAGGTGTAAAGCTTGATATGGATAAAATATATGTTGATATGTTACGCAGAGCCCCCGGAAAGGATTTGACATCAACTCCAAGGAATGAAAAGGATGTTCCTCATATCATTTCAGGTGTGATAGATAATGTAACAACAGGTGCGCCTCTTACAATGATTATTGAAAATACAAATGCAAAAAGCAGAGATTATTCAAATATTATGACAGTTCCGCGTCCGTCTCACAGTGATTATCCGGCTTATGTAAAGTATAACGGATGTAATGATATTCGCGGAGGCGGTCATTTCAGCGGAAGGCTTACCGCTCCTCTGGTATTTGCAGGCGCTGTTGCAAAACAGATACTTAAGAAAAAAGGAATTACTGTCGGTTCACATATTGCCAAAATCGGCGAAGTGCAGGATGATATGTTTGATAAAAACAATATATCATCCGACCTGCTTGAAGAGTTATCATCAAAGCCGTTTTCCACAATTTCATCACTCGCTCAGGAAAAAATGCGCTGCACGATTGAGACCGCAAGGCTTGAGCAGGACAGCGTTGGCGGAATAATTGAATGTGCCGTCACAGGACTTCCTGTCGGAATAGGTGCAAATATGTTTTCAACGGTTGAGAGCCGGCTTTCGGCAATTTTATTCGGTATTCCTGCTGTTAAGGGTGTTGAATTCGGCGCAGGCTTTGACTTTGCCGATATGACAGGTTCACAGGCAAACGATGCTTATTGCATCAAGAACGGAAAGGTCTCACTGCTGTCAAATAATAACGGCGGTATCCTCGGCGGTATGACCAGCGGAGCACCTATTGTTCTCAGTGTTGTATTTAAGCCGACGCCGTCAATCTCACAGCCGCAGAAGAGCGTTAATCTTCAAACAATGGAAGATGAAGTGCTTGTTATCAAGGGACGCCACGACCCTTGTATTGTTCCGAGAGCACTGCCTGTAGTTGAGTGTGCAGTTGCTTTTGGATTACTCGATTTGATGATGTAAAAAGGAAATAATTTAATGGATTTATTAGATCTCAGAAAAGAAATAGATAAAATTGACGAACAGTTAATTCCGCTTTTGTTAAAGCGTATGGATATATCACAGCAGGTTGCAAAATATAAGGTTGAGAGGGGCTTACCTGTCCTAAACGCGCAAAGGGAACAGCAGATTCTTGATAATGTTGCAGCAAAATGCGGTGAGCAGGGTGAAACAATAAAGACTGTCTTTTCTGCCACAATGGATGCCTCAAGAGCCTTGCAGCATAAAATCATAGGAGGGGGAAAAGAACTCCGGGAGACAATTGAAAAAGCAATTTCAACCGAACCGCTTGATGCCCATGCAAGTCCTGTTGCTTGTCAGGGAATAGACGGTGCATACAGCGGAGTAACAGCCAATCTGCTGTTCAAAGATTCGCCCGTTAAATTTTATAAACAGTTTGAAGATGTGTTTGAAGCGGTGAATAAGGGCGATGCAAAGTTCGGCGTCATCCCTGTTGAAAATTCAACAGTCGGCTCTGTTCACGAATCATATGACTTGATAATGAAGTACAGATTTTATGTAGTCGGTGCATATGATTTAAAAATAGAGCATTGTCTTTGTGCGAAGGAGTCAACAAAGTATGAGAATATAACAGATATTTATTCTCACCCGCAGGCTCTTTCACAGTGCGATAATTTTATTAAAAATTTTGATTTTACGGGAATTAACTTTTCAAATACCGCTGCTGCAGCAAAATTTGTTTCTGAAAGTAAAAAAAATAATATTGCAGTAATCTGCTCACAGCTTGCAGCAAAAAAATACGGACTTAAAATTTTAAAAAGAAATATTCAGAATAATGATAACAATCGAACAAGATTTATTGTTATTTCAAAAGAGCTTGTTATAGGCAGGGATGCAAATAAAATTTCACTTATTTTTTCAACTTTGCATAAAACAGGTTCTCTTTACAGAGTCCTCGGCAGGTTTTCAATGGCCGGACTTAACCTCACAAAGCTTGAGTCACGCCCGATTGAAAACGGTGATTTCAGTTATCATTTTTATGCCGATATTCTCGGTAATGTACGTGATGAAAGTACGCTTGACTTGATTTGTGCATTATCCGACGAACTGCCTGAGTTTGAATTTTTAGGTAATTTCTTTGAATACGGCAGTTAATATTTTGAATTTGGAGATGACTTTGTGAAACAGCAGAAACGCCATCAAACAAATTTAATATCCGGAATTATTTTGCTTGTAATTGCCGGCTTATTAATTTTTCTTTCAATAGTACTGTATAACCATGCAAAGCTTGAAATAAGATTTAATACACTGATTGACTGGCTTCAGCAGATGGATGATGCTATCGTTAACCTTGATTCAAATGTTGAAATTATTATTTGCATTTTTGCGCTATATATTGCCAAGTGTCAGCTGCCGATACCTATGGGCTTTCTCTGTGTGATATCGGGCATCGTATTTCCTATTACACAGGCGGTTATAATCAATCTTATTTTCTGTGCCTTTTTCTTCACGGTAAAATATATTGAGGGCAAGTTTATAGGCGGCGGATGGACCGGTATGATACTCGGTATAAAACAGCTGCATTTTATCAGGGACTGGATCAAGTTCAAGGGAACAGGCAATCCATATGTGCTTTTTGTATCAAGATTAGTACCGACAATTCCGCTCGGTATGGTATCAAAATATTATGGCTCAATGCGCTATGATTTTATTTATTATACTTTTTTAAGTCTGCTTGGATTTGCACCGAGACTTTTTATATATACAAAGATAGGTTCTGCTATCTATAATCCGTTTTCAGTCCAGTTTATCGTACTGTTGATGGTAATAATTGCTTTTACGGGAATATCAATAATTGCTTTTAATTTGTATTACGGAATTAAATCAAAACAGATGAATCAGACCCTTTTGATTTATTCTGAAAAAGAAAAATATAAAATTGTTTTATAAGGGGATAGGAATATGAAGCCATCAGAGTTAATTAAAAAAATCAATAAAGGCGAATATGACAGAGAGATGAAAAAAGTTTATGTAACCGACAGTGATGTTGAAGCTCAAAAACCGCGTTACATAAAAACAATCAATACCTTCATTGACCTGTTCGGAGATGACAGAGATGTGATAATTCTCAGTGCACCGGGCAGAACAGAGGTCTGTGGCAACCATACAGACCACAATAACGGTAAGGTCCTTGCCGCAGCAATAAATCTTGATGCTATTGCGGTTGCAGCCAAGAGCGACGGTACAACTGTCCGTGAAAAGTCGCAAGGACATTCAATGAACACGATTGATATATCTGATTTAACCCCTGATAAAGCAAATTACGGCAAATCATCATCAATGATTAAGGGAGTTATCGCAAGGCTTAGTGAGTACGGATATAATATCGGTGCTTTTGACGCCTGCACAACGAGTGATGTCATGGGCGGATCAGGTCTTTCATCATCAGCAGCATTTGAGGTGCTTATAGGTACTATTGTTTCGCATCTTTTCAATGATGGAAAAATAGATGCCGTTACTGTTGCAAAAGCAGCACAGTACAGTGAAAATGTATTTTTCGGCAAGCCGTCAGGACTGCTTGATCAGATGGCATCTTCTGTCGGTACATTTGTTGCAATTGACTTTAAAAGTACAGAGAATCCTGTTGTAAAAAAGATTGATTTTGATTTTTCAAAGTCGGGATACAGCCTATGTATTGTTGACACTCACGGCAATCACAGTGATCTTACTGACGATTATTCAGCCGTAAGATCTGAAATGGAATCTGTTGCACACTCTCTCGGTAAAAATGTTTTGAGAGAAATTTCTGCTGATGAATTTTATAAGTCAATCCCTTCTATCAAGGATAAGGTCAATGACAGAGCAATTCTCAGAGCAGTCCATTTTTATAATGAAAATGTCAGGGTTGAGAATGCAGTCAATGCGCTTGAAGCAAATGATTTTGATGCCTTCAAAAAAATTATTACTGAGTCAGGCTTTTCATCATTTCTATATAATCAGAACATCTATACTCCTAAAAATCCAACAGAGCAAAAGTTATCACTTGCTCTATGCCTGAGTCAGCAGCTGCTTGAGGGGAAAGGCGCTTGGCGAGTTCACGGCGGTGGATTTGCAGGCACTATTCAGGCATTCGTTCCTAATGATTTGCTTGATGAATACAAAAAAACGATGAATTCAGTGTTCGGGGAAGGATCATGTTATGTCCTGATTATCAGACCAGTAGGCGGAACAAGAGTGATTTAATTGATTAGGAGAAATAAAAATGAAATACATATTTGTTGTAAATCCTATTGCCGGCAACGATGATAAGCAAAAAATTTTTTCGAGAATAAAATCGACATTTCGTTTTCTTAATGACGAGATGATTATTGAAAAGACAAAATGCAGCGGTGATGCTAAGATTATTTCTGAGAAATATTCCTCTGAATACGGTAAGGACTGTGTTATTGTTTCCTGCGGTGGTGACGGTACCGTACATGAAATTGCAAACGGACTTGCGGGTACGGATACGCCTATGATGATTTTACCGTTGGGAACCGGCAATGATTTTGCAAAAAAAATTTACGGTACAAAAAAAATTAATGTTGAAAATGTAATCAAAGCATTTGGATTTTATAACGGAAAAATTCAATATGATGTGAAACCCATTGATCTTATTGATTATAACGGTGAAAAATGTATCAATGTTATGAGCTATGGATTAGATACAAAGGTTGAAACAATTGGCAGAAAAATAGCTGCTAAGACTCCTGCTCTCGGTCATCAAGCATACAATCTTGCTGTTTTTCCCGTTATGATGCATTCGCTGAAATATCATATTAATGTTGACATCAATTGTGTCGATAAAGACGGGAATGAATACAAGCTTCAGGGCGAACCTCTTGATTATACTTTATTGGCAATCTGTAATGCAAGCTATTACGGCGGTGGCTTTTGCCCTGCGCCTGATTCCAAGCTTGATGACGGTCTTCTTGATTATACATTATGTGTTCCTGTTAATCTTCTTCAGGCTATTCCGCTTATACCAAAATATTCCGCAGGTAAGGTTGACAGAATTAAATACCTTAAGACAGGTTATATGACAAGCGGAAAAATATGGACTGCTGACGGTGAAAATCTCCCCGGAAACTGTGACGGAGAGAATTTTGAGTACAGCGAAGTTAATTTTAAGGTTGAGCCGAAATCACTTAAGCTTTGTTTTATAAAGTAACAATTTTGAAAAAATTAATAAAAATTATATTATCGTTGATTTTTTGAATAATATTTATTCTTGTCCTGTGAACAGGAGGATTTGTTATTTTCTATACTCCGAGATTTACTGCCAATGGCAAGTCACAAGATAAAGATATATATTGCAGAAATACATACATCCGGGATACTTTTAAAACCGTGACCTATTATGTAAAGCTGGCAGCAGGACAGAATGTTATTGAAATGACAAACAGCGGTAACAATAAGTTTGATAATCAGGATACATATGCTCCTCATATAAGTTCAGTTACAGTAAATGAAATTTCTGCTGATTAATATTAACATTTGCAAAACTCCTTCATAGAATGTATTGAAGTTTACTTCAATATACAGAGAAGGAGTTTTTTTATGCCTGATAATCCTATTTTAGAAACAGGTGAAGGAAGAATAAATGAGGCAGTATGTATTGATACAAAAAGAATTTTTGACAGCTGCGTAAGCAAAGACTGCTTGGAAGATTTAAGGGTTACATTTTTTTCACGCAGCCAGCGGCTTATTGATGAGGCCGTTACAGTCAAAACAAGAGACTGTACTATTGAGGAAGTAAGCATTGATGTTGAAGAGGTACCGTTTAACAGAGGCTTTTACAGTGTTGATATAACATTTTATTTCAGACTGTCTTTTGATACCTATTCAGCTCCCTGCACAACTCCTCAGGTGGCAATCGGGTTTGCGCAGTTTAATAAAAAGTGTATCCTTTACGGAAGTGATGGTAATGTAAAGGTATTTGTCTCCAATCCGGTGAGCGAAACAATTGACTGTCCCGAGTCACCTCAGTATACAAATCCGGCAGCAAAGCTGCAGGCGGTTGATCCCGTTGTTCTTTCAACTCAGATTTGTGACTGTTGTGACTGTAGTATTCCTGTGTGCTCTTCTTTTCCGCAGGGAATACTCAACTCTATTGAGGACACAATGCCTTCCTGCGGCGGTTCAAAGGCAATACTTGTTACACTCGGTTTATTCTCAATAGTTCAGATGGAAAGAGATTCACAAATCCTTATTCCGGCGTATGATTACTGCATACCTGAAAGGGAATGCAGCTGCAATACTTCAAACCCGTGCGAGACCTTCCAGTCAATTGATTTTCCTGTTGATGAATTCTTCCCGGTTGAAAGAAGCGGAAACAGTAGCTGTACCTCCTGCGACTCATCTCAGGAAAATAATAAAAATGAGAACGAATGATCACAGAATCGAAAGGTGTAGTTTATCTGCACCTTTTTTATTTATATATTGACAATGTATAATTTGTGTGTTATATCAATTACATACCAAAAGTATGTAAAGGAGAAGCATATGAAAAAATCAGTTGGTAAAAGAGAAAAAGTATTCTATCTTTCAGGTATGTTCGGTCAGAATATGATATATGCTGATGAATATTGTACAGAATGTATTGTATATCTATTATTTCAATAATTCCGATGAAAAAGTATTCCTTATACAAAAAGAGTAAAGGCTGATAATATGGCCTTTACTCTTTTTCAATTGACGGATACATTCGTCTGTATAATGAATTGATTTTTTTGTAATAATCCTTGTCAATATTATTTATTGTGTCCATAGTGGTTCTGAAACGCCAGTTCTTTTCAGGAACACCCGGGATATTCATTCTTGCGTCACTGCCGAAACCACACATATCCTGAAGTGCAATAATTGCAATATTTGAACTGCTCGCCCAGACAGCCTCAATGATTTTCCTGCACGAAGGGCTGTAATATCCGCCCTCTCCCCAATTGTCGCCGTCAAAGCCGACATAATCAAGGGCAAAGCTTCTTTCCTGCTCGCTTGCCTCCCACAGCCAGCCGAGTATGGTATTATTATCGTGTGTGCCGACATAGTTGATACTGTTCTGAATTGCGTTATGTGGCAAATGCGACGAGTCACTGTTAGGGTCAAAGCCGAACTGAATAACCTTCATTCCGGGGAATTTTGTATCTTCAAGGAGCTTGACAACATCTTCACCGAAGACGCCCAAATCCTCGGCAATAATCGGTGCGTCGGGGTAAGCCTCAAACACCTTGTCAAACAGTTTCATCTTAGGGCCGTCAACCCATTTACCGACCTTTGCTGTCTTTGAATCGGCAGGTATTTCCCAGTAAGATGCGAAGGCTCTGAAATGGTCAATTCTGACAGCATCATATGTTTTCAGCGCATTTCCAAGCCTTGAAATCCACCAGGAATAACCGTCTCTTTCCATTGTATCCCAGTCATAAATCGGATTGCCCCAGAGCTGTCCGTCCTCGCTGAAATAATCGGGCGGAACTCCTGCTACCTTGTCAACCTTCAATGTCTTTTCATTAATCTTGAACATTGACGGATTTGACCATATGTCAACACTGTCCATTGCCACATAGATGGGCATATCGCCTATAATGGCAATCCCTTTTTTATTTGCATATTCCTTAATCTCAAACCATTGTTTAAAGAAAATATATTGAACAAATTTCCAAAATGCAGCCTTTTCTTCGTATGAATATATGTCTTTTATGCAGTCAAAATAGTGTGCATGCTCGCTGCTCCACTGCCACCAAGGCTTCATCTCCTCAAGCTCTTTGACCGCCATAAATATACTGTAATCTGTCAGCCATTCATTTTCAATTTCAAATTTTTTAATCTCTTTTGCAAGTTGTTCATCAACATTTAAAAATGCTTTTTTCAACAGTCTGAGCCTTGCTTTGGATGCAAATTTATAGTCAGCAGTATATGGCGAACCAGTATAAATATTGCTTTTGACATCCTCTTCACTGACAAGACCCATATCCATAAGAGCTTTAGGGTCAATGAAAAGATAGTTGCCTGCAAATGCTGACGGCGAGCAGTATGGTGAGTTTGACCGGTCAATGGGATTTAAGGGCAGTATCTGCCAGTAAGTGAAGCCCATATCTGCAATAACGTCAATAAATTTCTCAGCATTATTGTCGAATACGCCGATACAGTAATCGGACGGTAACGAGCTGATGTGCAGCAGTACACCGGCACCTCTCTTTTTCAGCATAATATCACCTTGTTTACTTTTATCAGTATTTTGTATATATTGCTACAATCTTATCATTATTCAAATAAAAAATCAATAATTATTGGTCATTATGCTGATTTTTCCATATATTCATATGTGCGTATCTTTTAATAATAAAATAATAATTTATTTATAATTATATATTGAATATGTATTTCTGTTTTGGTATAATGAATACTGTATAATGAAATAGTATGCCGAGAGGTGAAATTGTTGGACAGGACTGAAAGAAAAACAGCAGTAGTAAGTGAAGATGAATTGGATAAGCAAAAACAATTTATCAAAAAAATCAGTTCAACTATTTCTGCGATTTATAATGAAAAACCGAAGGCGTGCGTCATTACATACGGCTGTCAGCAAAATGTTGCCGACAGTGAAAAAATCAAAGGTATGCTTGACCTTATGTGCTATGATTTTACCGATAACAGGCTTGAAGCTAAGCTGATTATTTTTAACACCTGTGCCGTTAGAGAACATGCAGAGGACAGGGTTTTCGGCAATGTCGGTGCGCTTAAGAGCTATAAGCGTGATAATCCTGATGTGATTATTGCACTGTGCGGCTGTATGATGCAGCAAAAGCATATTGCAGATAAAATAAAGAATTCCTATCCGTTTGTTGATCTTGTATTCGGAACTCATGTTATTCACCGCCTTCCTGAACTTCTTTACAGAGTTTTAACGGGTAAAAGACGAGTATTTGAAATCCCTGATTTTGATGGGGCAATCGCCGAGGGTATTCCGGTTAAAAGGGATAATGATGCAAAGGCATGGCTGCCGATTATGTATGGCTGCAATAATTTCTGCAGCTATTGTATTGTTCCCTATGTTCGCGGAAGGGAACGCAGCAGGGACAGTAAGGACATTATCAATGAGTTCAGAAGTCTTGTGTCACAGGGATATAAAGAAATAACCCTGTTAGGTCAGAATGTCAATTCTTACGGAAAAGACCTGATTCCCACAGTATCTTTTTCACAGCTGCTGAAAATGCTCAATGATATTGACGGCGATTTCAGAATCAGGTTTATGACAAGTCATCCAAAGGACTGCACGAAAGAGCTTATTGAAACTATGGCGGCCTGTGATAAGGTTGCACAGCATCTGCACCTGCCGTTCCAGAGCGGAAGTAACAGAGTACTTAAAACAATGAACAGGCATTATACAAGAGAACAGTACCTTGAACTTATCAATTATGCTAAGGAGCTTATGGGTGATGAACTTTCAATAACGAGTGATGTTATCGTCGGCTTTCCCGGTGAGACCTATGATGAATTTAAGGAAACGCTCTCTCTCGTAAAAGAAGTAAAAGCAACCTCATTGTTCACATTTATTTATTCACCGCGCAAGGGTACGCCCGCCGCAGAAATGCCTGACCCTGTTCCTGCCGAAGAAAAATCAAGGTGGTTCAAAGAGCTTACGGATTTACAGGAGCAAATCAGCACAGAGCAAATGTCACTGCATAAGGGGAAAATTTATAAGTGCTATGTTTACGGCAAAGGTAAATTAAATGATAATTATGTTGCCGCTCGTAATGACGGTAATTTGATTATAGAATTTGAAGGTGACGAAAATCTTATCGGAACTTTTCAAAACATAAAAGTTATTGAACCGCTTACTTTTGTTATGCGGGGAGAATTAGTAAAGGAGAAAAAATATGAGTATTGAATCAGCACTCAGAGAATTGGGAAAAGAAATTCAAAAGGACGAGCGTTTTTTTGCTCTTCAGGCAGCGGCAAGGGTAAATGATGCAGATGAAAGTCTCCAGCAGAAAATGCAGGAAATGCAGCTTATTACTCTCAAGTATCAGCAGGAGGCTGAGAAGGGCGAAGATGCCTCACAGGAAAAGATTTCCTCCCTTCAGGAGGATTATCAGAAAATGTATACTGAAATTATGTCAAACGAGAATATGCAGAAGTATTCTGCTGCTGCATCGGAAATGGAACAGATGGCTCAGTATATCAGCGGTATGATAGGGCTTTTCTTTGACGGTCAGGATGCAGAAACCTGTGAGCTTCCGAAACAAGAAGAAGGCTGCACCCACGATTGCTCTGCATGCGGCGGCTGCCACTAATCTTAATTAATTAAATCAACACCGAAGGGGGAGAGTAAAATGGATAATGGAAATGGTCAGCTGTCACCGATGATGGTGCAATATTTTCAGATTAAAAGTCAATATAATGATGCCATTTTGTTCTTCCGTCTTGGTGATTTTTATGAGATGTTTTTTGAAGATGCAAAGATTGCATCAAAGGAGCTTGATTTGGTCCTTACAGGCCGCGACTGCGGTCAAGAGGAGAGAGCGCCTATGTGCGGCGTCCCTTTCCACAGCGCTGATAGTTATATTGCAAAGCTTGTATCAAGGGGATATAAGGTCGCAATTTGCGAGCAGATGGAGGATCCGGCGCTTGTTAAGGGACTTGTAAAAAGAGATGTCATAAGAATCATAACACCCGGTACTGTTATCGAAAGCAATATGCTTGAGGACGGAGTAAACAATTATCTTTGCTCAGTCTGTATGGGGGATAAGGAGCTCGGCGTCTGCTTCGCCGATGTTTCAACAGGCGAATTTCATATCACCGTGTTATCGGGGGAGGATATGGAAAATAAGCTTATCAACCAGCTCTCTACATATTCACCGAAGGAAATTATAATCAATGCCAAATCTTTTGACTTATCAGCGCTTGAAGACTTTGCAAAAAAAATTGGTGCAAAGGTTGAAGTGCTTGATGATGATAAGTTTGATTATAATAACGCCACATCTATTATTATTGAGACCTTAAATAAAGATGAAGTTTCTTCTCTCGGAATCGGCAAAAATAAATCCGGCGTATGTGCACTCGGTGCTGTCCTTGGCTATCTCAGAGAAACACAAAAAAAAGAAGAAATTGAGGTCCCGTCGGAGATTGATTATTATGATGATAATCAATATATGAATCTCGATATCAGCGCAAGGAGGAATCTTGAGCTGACAAAGTCAATGATGACAGGGGACAAAAAGCATTCTCTGCTGTGGGTTATTGATAAAACAAAAACCGCAATGGGGAAGCGTATGATAAAATCATGGCTTGAGCGTCCTCTGATGTCTATTCCAAAGATTGTCAAAAGGCAAAATTCAGTCGGCGAGCTCGCGGACAATCCCATGATTCGTGATTCAATCCGTGAGTCACTTTCAGGCGTCAATGATATTGAAAGGCTGATGACCCGTATTGTTTATTCCACAGCAAACGCAAAGGAGCTCAAGTCACTTGAATCCACAATTGAAAGACTGCCGGGAATAAAACAAAGTCTTACAGATTCATCATCATCACTGCTCAAAGATATTTGTAACGGAATTGATTTGCTTGATGATGTCCGCACTCTTATCAATAATGCAATTGTTGATGAGCCGCCTTTTTCTGTCCGCGAGGGCGGGATGATTAAGCCGGGATACAGTGAGGAGCTCGATAAACTTAAAACCATTATGAGTGACGGCGCAGGTGTTATTGCTTCAATTGAAAATGAACAGAGAGAGCTTACCGGAATTCCAAAGCTCAAGGTAGGATATAACCGCGTATTCGGATATTATATTGAAGTCTCAAATTCGTATAAGGACCTTGTGCCTGAAACTTATATAAGGAAACAAACCTTGACCAATTGTGAGAGATATATAACACAGGAGCTTAAGGAGCTTGAGGGCAAAATTATCGGCGCAAAGGACAGGAGTATTGCACTTGAATATGATATTTTCTGTGAAGTAAGGAATATTGTTTCAAATGAGATACAGAGGCTGCAGCAAACGGCAAAGCGCCTTGCTGTTCTTGATGTGCTTGCATCTCTTGCCGAGGTTGCTGTTAATAACAACTATGTCTGCCCTGTAATTTCAAATGATGGTATTATTGAGATTAAAGACGGCAGGCATCCTGTTGTTGAAGCTCTGCTTAACGGTGCACCGTTTGTCCCTAATGATACATTACTTGATATGGATGAAAACAGATGTGCAATTATTACAGGGCCTAATATGGCAGGCAAATCAACATATATGCGCCAGATTGCACTTATAACTCTGCTTAGTCAGATAGGCTCATTTGTCCCTGCAAAAAGTGCAAAAGTAGGCATTGTTGATGCAATTTTCACAAGAGTAGGTGCGAGTGATGACCTTGCAACAGGTCAGTCAACCTTTATGGTTGAAATGAATGAGGTTTCAAATATTCTTAAGAATGCAACATCGTCATCTTTGATTATCCTTGATGAAATAGGAAGAGGAACATCTACTTTTGACGGAATGAGTATTGCAAGGGCAGTGCTTGAGTTTGTATGTAAGAAAAAGAGCCTCGGTGCAAAATCCCTTTTTGCAACTCATTATCACGAGCTGACTGCTATGGAAGGTATGATTGACGGAGTAAAGAATTATTCAGTCGCTGTAAAAAAGCGCGGTGATGATATTACTTTTTTAAGGCGTATTGTCCGCGGCGGTGCTGATCAAAGCTTTGGTATCGAGGTTGCAAAGCTTGCAGGTGTACCTGACAGCGTTGTAAGACGCGCAAAGGTCATACTAAAGGAACTTGAGCAAAACAGTGTCAAAATCGAGTTCAAAGCAGAGGACAGTATTATTAAAGAGGATGAAGATGAAATCCAATATAACTTCACCTCTAACGGAAAAACAGAGATTTTTGAAATATTAAAAACAATTGATGTAAATACCCTGACACCAATTGAAGCAATGCAGACGCTTTATGATTTAAAGAAAAAGGCACAGGAGTTGTCATAAATTATAGGAACTTTATTGAAAGGAGGAATGCCCATTGGCAAAAATAAATTTACTCCCCAAGGAAATATATCAGCTTATCGCAGCAGGAGAGGTTGTTGAGCGTCCTTCTTCAATAGTTAAAGAAATGATTGAAAACTCATTTGATGCCGGTGCAAACAATATTACCGTTGAAATTAAAAACGGCGGTTCAACCTACATAAGAGTAACTGATGACGGCTGCGGAATTGAACGCAGTGAGGTAAGAAAGGTCTTTGTTTCCCATGCTACCAGCAAAATAGCGCAGAGAGAGGATCTCAATTCAATTTCGACCTTCGGTTTCAGAGGAGAAGCAATGGCTTCAATTTCCGCCGTTGCAAAGGTCGAATTGTTAACAAAGAGTAAAAATGAGAAATTCGGCACGAGATATGAAATATCAGGCGGAGAGGAAATTGCGTTTGAAGACGCAGGCTGCCCTGACGGAACAACAATTGTTGTTCGCGATATTTTCTTCAATACTCCTGCAAGGATGAAATTCCTTAAGAAAGATGTTACAGAGGGAAATGCAGTTGCAGGAATAGTCGACCGAATGGCAATATCACACCCTGAGATTTCATTCAGGTTTATCCGTGACGGCAAACAGACATTGATAACATCAGGCAACGGTGAGCTTATTTCAGCAATATATTCTGTTTTCGGAAAAGAGGTCAGTGACGGCTTAATCAGCGTCGATTATACATTTGATAATATGCGTGTTTGCGGCTATGTGTCAAAGCCGGCTGCTTCAAGAAAAAGCAGAGCAATGCAGTTCTTTTTTATAAATAACAGACTGGTTAAATCCGCAACCGCTATGGCGGCGCTGGAGCAGGCTTATAAAAATTCAATTATGGTCGGAAGATTTCCGATGTGCATATTGAATATTGAGCTTAATCCGTCACTCGTTGACGTCAATGTTCACCCGGCTAAGATTGAGGTCAGATTTGCTGATGAAAGACCGATATTCAATCTCATATATTACGGCGTTAAATCTGCGGTCGAATCAGATCGCAGTGTAAAGGAGGCTGAATTTACACCTAAGCCGGACTCCGTGTTTAATGAGGCAAAACGCACTTCACAAACCTATACTTCAAAAATTGATTATTTCAAGAAAAAAGAGGATATGCCCATTCAGCAGAGCTTCAGGCTCAGCAGCAGTGACAGCTTTTCCGTTAAGGCGCCAACACTAAGCGATAACAGGAAAAAGCCGACTTACAGTATTTCATCAGGCGCATCAGTTGAGCATATCATTTCTGAAAATGAAAAGAAGCCTGTTCAGCCAAAGCAAGAGCAGACAACCTGTGATGAAGATGAAAATATCAATTTCAGATTAGTCGGTGAGGCATTTAAGACCTACTTGATTGTTGAAATAGAAAATGAGCTGTATTTTATAGATAAACACGCTGCTCACGAGCGAATGAATTATGAAAAATTAAAGTCACAGGAAACGGTGGAAACGCAGATGCTTTTGTCACCTGTGGCAGTCAATCTTTCAAAAGAGGAATTTGAGGTTGTAACAAGCCATAAAGATTTGCTTAAGCAGTGCGGTTTTGAAACAGAGCCGTTTGGTGAAAGCTCAGTCATTGTTCGTGCCGTTCCGTCACTCATCGGTGACAGTGATATTACAGATCTGATTACTGAAATTGCACAGAAATTGCTTGAACATAAAACGGACATTACACCTGATAAGATTGACTGGATTTACCATTCTGCAAGCTGCCGCGGTGCAGTAAAGGCCGGGGATAAAACAACTCCTCAGGAGCAGGAATTATTTGTAAAAAAGCTTCTTTCAATGCCGCATATAAGATTTTGTCCTCACGGAAGACCTGTGTTTATTAAAATATCAAAATACGATATAGAAAAGCAATTCGGCAGGTCATAATTATGAATAACAAAATTATTGTTGTTGCAGGTCCGACCGCCTCGGGCAAAACCTCTTTCAGTATAGAACTTGCAAAGGCGGTAAACGGAGAAATAATTTGTGCAGATTCAATGCAGGTGTATAAGGGTATGCCGATTGCCACTGCCTGCCCGACTGAGCAGGAAAAATCACAGGTGCCGCATCACCTTTTTGAATTTCTTGACAGCAGTGAGAATTTTTCCGTTGCAGCATGGTGTGAACTTGCACGGAAAAAGATAAAGGAAATTATCAGCAGGGGCAGGGTGCCGATTGTAGTAGGAGGTACAGGACTTTTTATTGATTGCCTTGTTGATAACATAGTTTTTGAAAATGCAGATGTTGACTTTGAGTTGAGAGAAAAACTTATGAAAAGGGATAACCAATCACTGTATGAAGAACTCCTTTCAGTCGATTATGACAGTGCAAAGGATATCCATATCAATAATAAAAAAAGAATTGTCAGAGCGCTTGAACTTTATTATTCCGGCACATCAAAAAGCGAACAGAATATAAATTCAAGGAAGGAAAAACCATTGTATGATGTTTTGTACTTCGTTTTGAATTACAATGACAGACAGATTCTTTATGACAGAATTAATCTTCGTGTTGATAAAATGCTTGAGGACGGACTTGAAAAAGAGGCAAGAGAGAATTTGAATAAATCCTCTTCAACTTCTGCTCAGGCAATAGGACATAAGGAACTCATGCCTTATTTCAAGGGCGAAATAAGCCTTGCAAGCGCAGTTGATAATTTAAAACAAAAAACAAGAAATTATGCAAAAAGACAGATAACATGGTTCAAAAGGCGCAGTGATGCAGTTTTTATTCAGCCTGATCCGGCAGAAATTGAGACTGCTGTCAATAAAGCAAAGGATTTTATAAATGAGTAATTCCAAAGGAGAAAAAGTGAATAAAAATCCTGATAAAATCAGGAAAGATATTGTTTTAATAATCATTATGTTCACTTTGATTGGTGTTTATATCTTTTATGAATGTTATACTGCTACGCATGTTGATGTAGAGACGATTACCGCAGTAACCTCTACTGTTTATGACAGTGTCGAGGCAAAGGCACTCATTGTCCGCAACGAGCATTTGATAAACGGTAATGGCGGTGCGGTTACTGTTCCCTGTGTCTCTGACGGCGAAAAAGTCAAGCTCGGCGGTAATATCGCAATGGTGTTTTCAAGCGAGGATAATGCAAAAAATTATTCTGATTTGACCGAGCTTCACAATCAGCTTGATTATTATAACGAGCTTGAGAGCAAGGCAGCGGGAACTGCGACTGATGTTGCCTCAATTGATAAGGATATCCTCAGTGACGTAAATGATTACATAAGAGTGATTAACAGTAATTCATACAGCTCTCTTTCCTCCTGCACAGATGATTTGAATGATAAACTGGCAAGGCGTCAGATTATTATCGGACAGGACATTGATTTTTCAGCTGTTAAGGAAAATCTGCAGAGCCAAATAAACAGCATTAATCTTGATTCCTGTAAGCCGTCAGGTTATATAACAACTGATGAATCGGGTATCTTTTCTTCTTATACAGACGGCTTTGAAAGCGCTTTTGATTATGAAAAAATCACCTCTGTTGATGCCGATACCCTGCGTTCTTATATTGAAAGTGCAGAGACCGTTCAGCCGCAGCCGGACTGTATCGGTAAATTGATTATAGATTATAACTGGTATTTCTGCTGCGTCCTTACTTCTGAGGATGTTAAAGAAATAAACAATGGAGATTTTTTGAATGTCTCATTAAAGGACAGTGATAAAGTCCTCAGTTGTGAGGTAGTCAGCGGCGCTGAAGTTCCTCTCGGTCAGGAGGAAACCGTGTTGCTCCTCAAATGCTCTGAGATTGACGGAGAAATTACATCAATGAGAGTTGAGGATATAGAAATCAGATTTAATGAATATTCAGGGTTTAAAATTCCGTCCTCTGCCATCCATATTGATGAGGATGGAAATAAATGCGTATATGCGCTTGTTGCCAATCAGGTAGCAAAGAGACAGAGTAATATTATATATTCAACGAAGGATTATGTCGTATTTGACAGTGATTCAGATAACAGCGATTCAATTCGTTTTTATGATCAAATAATTACGAAAGGAAAGGACTTATATGATGGAAAAATTTATAGTTGATGAGTCAAGACTTCAATCTGTTGAAGATAACTATAATGCTGTCAAATTAAAGATTGAAGAGTGCGCAGTCAGAGCAGGGAGAAATCCCGACGATGTAAGATTAATGGCAGTAACAAAGACTGTCGAAAGCGTCTATATCAATAAGGTACTCGATCTCGGCGCCGATTTAATAGGGGAAAACCGAGTTCAGGAATACCTTGGCAAAAAGGATGAGCTTCACCTTGACGGAGTTGAAAAACACCTTATCGGTCATCTGCAGACGAATAAGGTCAGACAGATTGTCGGTGAGGTAGATATGATTGAGTCTGTTGACTCCGTTAAGCTTGCAAAGGAAATCAGCAGGGTTTCTGCTAACAAAAATTTAATTACGAATATTCTTGTTGAGGTTAATGTCGGCAGGGAGGAATCAAAAAGCGGTATCTATCTTGAACAGCTTGATGAGCTCCTTTTTGAAATTGCCGAAATGGATAATATAAAAATAAAAGGCTTGATGACAATACCGCCTATATGTGACAGTGAAAAGAAAGTATCTGAATATTTCAATATAATGTACCAAACTTTCATTGACATTAAGAGTAAAAAAATAGATAATGTAAGCATGGACATTTTGTCAATGGGTATGAGCGGCGATTTTGAAATTGCGGTTAAAAACGGCTCAAATATTGTCAGAGTCGGCTCGGCAATATTCGGTGCAAGGAAATATTTTTAAAATGTGCAAGGAGAGCGAGATATGGGATTTTTTGATAAAATAAAAGACATCATTACAGATAATGATGAAGAAGATTTTGATGACTTTTATGAGAATAATAATTCCTTTGGCATAGAGCCGCCCAAGGAAAGACGGCAGAGAAGCGAAAGGTCTGAAAAAAAAGAAGAACGCTATACAGAACGCCCGAGGATGAGACGCCACGACAATGACAAGGTGGTTAATATACACACAACAACACAGCTTCAGGTTATTCTTGTTAAGCCTGAACGCTTTGAAGAGGCAGCCGCTATCGGGGATAACCTCAATGAAAGGAGGACAGTTGTCCTCAATCTTGAAAGTACAAACCGTGACATTGCCCGTCGTCTTCTCGATTTTCTGAGCGGTGTTGCATATGCAAGCAACGGTCAGATTAAGCGTGTTGCAAACAGTACCTATATCATTACACCATACAATGTTGATGTTATGGGTGATCTTATTGACGAGCTTGAAAATAACGGAATGTTTATGTAGTTTTATTGTGATGAATAAATTAGATTAGGAGATATAATTATGATTACACCGGACCAAATTCGTGAAAAGAAAATCTCAACCGTTTCAAACGGCGGATATGACAAATATGAGGTTAACCAGCTTTTAACCGATATTATCCAGTCATATGAGTCAGTTTGTGATGAAAACAAGGAGCTTTATCATAAACTGGAAATACTCGCTAACCGTATTGAAGAATACAGAGCAGATGAGGATTCAATCAAAACAGCACTTATTTCTGCACAGAAAATGGCGTCAAAGGTTACAAGTGAGGCAAAGGAAAAAGCAGAGCAGACTATTTCCGAAGGTGCAAAATCAGCACAGCAGACTGTTGTTGATGCAAAGGAAAAGGCTGATAAAATTATCGGCGAGGCAAGAGATTATGTTGCTGCCCTTACTAAAGAAAAAACAGATGCTGCCGATGAAATTATTGCTCAGGCAAATAAAAAGGCAAATGATGCTATTGACGGTGCAAAGGTGCTTGCAAACGATACCTTGTCACAGGCAAAAAAGCTTGTAGGTGAAATTGTCAGTAAAGCCAAGACAGAGAAGGATTATAATTGCGAAATCGTGTCAAAACTGAGAGAGGAATCGGCAGAGTTTAAGACAACTCTTATTTCTCTTTATGAAACCCAGCTTGCAAAGATAAAAGAATTAACCCTTCCTATGGCTGCATCTGAAAATGAAAAAGAAAATATAGAAGCTATTGAGAGCGAACTCAACTGCTTGCTTTCTGATATAAATGAGAATGTTCAGGAGGAAGAAGATTCGGTCTCCGAAGAAGCGGAAGATACTGAGGATGAAGCCGAAATCACAGAGTCTGTTGCTGAAGAAGATGTCGAAAATATAGAAAAAAATGAAGCCGAAGATATTGAAGATATCGAAGATGTTGAAGAAGTTGAAGAAGAAACAGGCGACGAGGCTGAAGATAAAATTGATGAAATCATTGATCAGCTTGATATGACAGAGTCAGATGAATCTGAAAAGCAGGAAAACAAAGAAGAAGAGGAAGAAGAGAATGCTCCTACTCAGGAGGAAATC
Organism: uncultured Bacteroides sp.; assembly: GCA_964528285.1. Lineage (GTDB taxonomy): Bacteria > Bacillota > Clostridia > Oscillospirales > Acutalibacteraceae > Eubacterium_R. Next base: position 22,699 of record CAZGRZ010000019.1, read on the forward strand.
AACGATGCACTTGAGTCTTTCACAAAGGATGAGATTACTCCTATTGATGAGGATGCTGCCAAGTCAATTCCTGTTATCGATGATGAGCCCGAATTTGAAAGCACAATGCCTTTTGAGAATTTTTTCAATGTAAATAAAGGCGATGAAAGAACAACGGAAACGATTTCATTAATTCCACCTGAGGATGACGAAGAGGAAGACAGTTCTTCAAAATTCAAAGGATTTTTCAAAAAGAAAAAATAATTTGTCATTTATTTTATTTTAGGAGTTATTACAAATGGACTATAATCAGACGTTAAATTTACCGAAAACCGAATTTCCGATGAGAGCAGGTCTGCCGACACGAGAACCTGAAATTCTTGCGCGCTGGGAAGCAAATGACCAGTACAGACGGCTTATGAAGCATAATGAGGGCAAGCCTTTGTTTGTACTTCATGACGGACCTCCTTATGCAAACGGTGATATTCATATTGGTCACGCACTCAATAAAACAATTAAGGATTTTATTGTAAGGTATAAGAATATGACAGGTTTTCAGTCTCCGTTTGTACCCGGCTGGGATACCCATGGCTTACCGACTGAGCTTGCAGCAAGAAAAAAGGCAGGCATCACTGCCGACAGCAATATTACTGATTTACAGCTCAGAGAAATCTGCCGTGACACCGCTATGAATTATGTTAATTTGCAGCGTGAGTCGTTCAAGAGACTCGGAATTATTGCCGAGTGGGATAAGCCGTATATCACTCTTCAAAAGGAGTTTGAAGAAGAGCAGATTAAAGTATTTGCAACTATGGCATCAAAAGGCTATATCTATAAGGGATTAAAGCCTGTTTACTGGTGTCCTGACTGTAACACTGCTCTTGCTGAAGCAGAGATTGAATATGCGGAGGATCCTTGCCATTCAATCTATGTTAAGTTTAATGTTACAGACGATATGGGCAAACTCACCGCTATGGGCGCAGATTTATCAAAGACATATTTCGTTATCTGGACAACAACAACTTGGACTCTTCCTGCTAATGTCGCAATCTGCGTTGGTCCTAATTATGAATATTCCCTCATTAAATCAGGTGATGAATTCTATATTATGGCAACTGACCTTGCTCCTGCAGCAATGCAGGCAAAAGGTGTAACGGATTATGAAACAGTCGGTATTATCAAAGGTTCTGAGCTTGAGTATATGAAAACTCAGCATCCGTTCATTGACAGAACATCGCTTGTCATTGTCGGTGACCATGTAACTCTTGAAAGCGGCACAGGCTGTGTCCATACAGCACCGGGTCACGGTGTGGATGACTTTATCGTCTGCAGAAAATATCCTGAAATTCCTATTATCGTTCCGGTTGACGCAAACGGCAGACTTACTGAAGAGGCAGGTCCGTTTGCCGGTCTTTCAACAGAAGAGGCAAATAAACCGATTGCACTACATCTTGATGAAACAGGCACTCTTTTTGCGCTCAAGAAAATTGAACACCAGTATCCTCACTGCTGGCGTTGCCATAAGCCCGTTATATTCCGCGCAACCAGTCAATGGTTCTGCTCGGTTGATGATTTCAAGGATGAAGCTGTTAAGGCAGCAGAAGAGGTTAAATGGTATCCTGAATGGGGTAAGGACAGACTTCAGTCAATGATACAGGAAAGAACCGATTGGTGTATCTCCCGTCAGAGAAAATGGGGCGTTCCTATCCCTGTTGTATATTGTCAGGACTGCGGCAAGGAAATTATTGATAACGATGTTATGATGAAGGTTTCAAAAATTTTCGGTCAGGAAGGCTCGGATGCCTGGTATGCACACGATACAGAATATTTTCTTCCTGAAGGCTTTAAGTGTCCGCACTGCGGCAGTGACAAGGGCTTTGATAAAGAAAAGGATATTATGGATGTATGGTTTGATTCGGGCTCTTCTCATCAGGCTGTATGCGCAAAGAGACCTTATCTGAAACGCCCTGCCGATGTTTATATGGAGGGCGCCGACCAGTACAGAGGTTGGTTCCAGTCATCACTGCTCACATCGGTTGCAGGCGGTAACGGCACTCCATTCAAGCAGATTATAACTCATGGATGGACCGTTGACGGTGAGGGCAGGAAGATGTCAAAATCACTTGGCAACGGTATTGCTCCTCAGGAGATTATCAGTCAGTACGGTGCGGATATTCTTCGTCTTTGGGTTGCAAGTGCAGACTATCACGCAGATATCCGAATCAGTAAGGAAATTCTCAAGCAGATTTCAGATAATTACAGAAAGATTCGTAACACAGCAAGATATTGTATCGGTAATCTCTATGATTTTGACCCTGATAAAGATATGGTATCAAATGATGAGCTTGAGGAGCTTGACAGGTATGCGCTTATGAAGCTTGATGAGGTTATTGAAATTGCCTGCAAGGGTTATGAGGAATACGATTATCATACAGCAACATATGCTCTTCATAATTTCTGCGTTGTTGAAATGAGTAATTTTTATTTTGATGTTCTTAAGGACAGACTTTATACTTCTGCTCCTGAAAGTGCAACAAGAAGAGCAGCACAGACTGTTCTCTATAAAATACTTGATGCTTTGACTCTTATGCTTACACCTATCCTTGCTTATACTGCTGATGAAATCTGGCTTGCAATGCCTCATGATTCAGGCAGAAATCCTGAATCACCGCTCTTTAATGATATTCCCCGGGCAGATTATATTGAAGCAAATGAAGAATTTATTGCAAAGTGGGATAAAATTCACGCTGTCAGAGTTGATGTTCAGAAAGCTCTTGAGCTTGCAAGGAATAAGAAGATAATCGGCAAACCGCTTGAGGCAAAAGTTTCTCTTTATGCTGACGGCGAACTTTATGATTTCCTTAAGTCAGTTGAGAGCCTATTACCTGAAATCTTCATTACCTCTGCTGTTGAAATCCTAAACGGCACAGGGGAAGTTAAGGGCGATGTTGAAGGACTTTCCGTTTCTGTCAGCAAGGCAGACGGTGAAAAATGTGAGCGCTGCTGGAAGTATTCGGATACTGTCGGTGATAATTCAAACCATCCGACTCTTTGTTCTCATTGTGCAGAGGTTATGGCTCAGCTTGGTGAATAATATTAAAAAGGTGTGATTTTGTGAAACTCAGAAACAAAAATATCTGGGTATTTGTTATGATGATTTTTATTATTGCATTTGACCAGATAACAAAGTTTTTTGCAAAATCATATCTTTATCCCGATAAATCCAAAACGGTAATCAGTGGCTTTCTGGAATTCAGATATGCAGAAAATACAGGCGTTGCCTTTTCAATGCTGAGCGGCGGAAGGTGGATATTTGTTGCAGTTACAGCAGCTGCAATTGCTGTTTGCCTTTTTGTTATGTTCAGTAAAAAAGGGCAGCATAATTTGTGGCTGTTCTGGACTTTGGGCGTCCTTGTATCAGGGGGAACAGGGAATCTGATTGACAGAGCCTTACTCGGATATGTAATTGATTTTATAAATCCGCTTTTTGTGAATTTTGCTGTTTTTAATATTGCAGACTGTGCCGTAACCCTCGGTACAGTCAGCCTTATTGCTTATCTTGTTTTTGACTTATTTAAAAAGGAGAAAAGCACTGATGAGTGAAATACTTGAATTTTTTGTAAATAACAGTACGGATTTAACAAGGATTGATAAATTTCTTGTCAATGAAATGCCTGATTTTACCAGAAGTGCAATATCAAAGCTGATTGCCGATGGTAATGTTATGGTCAGCGGCAGAGCCGTACCTAAAAATTATAAATGTAAAATGTATGACAGCATCAAGGTTATTGTCCCTGATGCTGTTGAACTTGAAGCACTTCCTGAGAATATACCGCTTGATATTGTCTATGAGGATAATGATCTTCTTGTTGTTAATAAACCAAAGGGTATGGTTGTTCATCCTGCAGCAGGGAATTATAACGGAACTCTGGTAAATGCTCTTTTGTATCATTGTAAAGACAGTCTGAGCGGTATTAACGGAGTTATACGCCCCGGTATAGTCCACAGAATTGATAAAGATACATCCGGTCTTCTTATCGTCGCAAAGAATGATACAGCGCATTTAAGCCTTGCACGGCAGATCAAGGGACATTCCTTCCATAGAGCTTATTATGCTGTTGTATACGGCAACATAAAAGAGAACAGCGGTACCGTTAATCAGCCTATCGGCAGGCATCCCAAGGAGCGTAAAAAAATGGCTGTTACGGACAGAAATTCAAAGGACGCTGTTACCCATTATGAGGTGTTAAAGAGGTACGGTGATTTTACTTATATAAAATGTATTCTTGAAACAGGCAGAACGCATCAAATAAGAGTACATATGTCATATATAGGTCATCCGCTTGCAGGTGACAGTGTCTATGGACCGAAAAAGGTTATCACTTCGCTCAAAGGTCAGTGCCTGCACGCAGGGGAAATCGGTTTCGTCCATCCAAGGACAAACGAATATATAGAATTCAAATCGGATTTGCCGGATTATTTTATTGGTTTTTTAAATGAACTTGACAGGAGTTATAATGAGTAAAACATTTGAAAATTGGCTTGTTGTTTCCGATGTTGACGGAACACTTAATAACAAGCTAAGAAAATTACCAAAGCGAAATTATGACGCTATCAAAAAATTTACTGAATTAGGCGGCAATTTCACCCTCGCATCAGGCAGACTTAGATCAAGCCTCGGAAGAAATTACAAAAGAATAACTCCGAATCAGCCTGCAATAGTACTTAATGGAGCAGGCATTTATGATTATAATAAAAAAGAAATGATATGGCGCAAAACGATTGGTAAAAAAGGACAGAACTTTGTCCGTGAAATTGCCGATGAGTTTGATGAAGTCTTTAAGAGCGTTGATATCGGTGTATATTTTGACGATTATGTGTATATTGTCAAGAGCGGACTTTTGTCTAAGGGGACAATGTATTTTGATAAGGATGAGCATGAAATTGTCAGGTCTATTGACGATGTTCCAAAGGAAGGCTGGATGAAAGTTATTTTTTGGTCAAATCCTCTGACGATGAATAAACTTCACGAATTGGTAGAGCGATTTCCTAATCCTGATGTTAATTTTATGTCCTCATCTCTCTGGAGCTTTGAGATGCTGCAAAAAGATACGCATAAGGGTGTCGGTATAATGAAGCTTGCCGATATGCTTGGTATTGATAAAAGCCATGTTGCGGCAATCGGTGATTATTACAATGATTGGGATATGTTAAAAACAGTTGGGCTTCCTGCCTGTGCAGCCCAGGCCCCGTCATCAATACATAAAATATGCAAGTTTGAAGCCTGTCATTGTAATAAAGGCTGTGTTGCAGATTTGCTTGATTATATAATGTCAGGAAAGGCCGATGAAGATATGGCAAAAGAAATTTCAGTAAATAAGGAGTAATATTATGCTGACTATAGGTGCACATCTGAGCTCTTCAAAGGGATATACGGCAATGCTGATGCAGGCTAAAAAATAGGTGCAAATACATTTCAGTTTTTTACCCGTAATCCCCGCGGCGGCAAAGCAAAGGATATTGATAAAAATGACGTTGCCGATTTCCTTGATTTAATGAAAACTGACAAATTTTCTGTTATCCTCGCACATGCACCGTATACCCTGAATTGCTGCAGCGCAAAGCCTGAAACAAGGGAGTTTGCACTCAATACTCTTGCCGATGACTTAAGGCGAATGGAATATACCCCTGATCAGCTTTATAATTTCCACCCGGGATCACATGTCGGTCAGGGTGAAGATGTCGGAATCAACCTTATTGCCGAAGCTCTCAACAAGGTGCTTTTCCCTGAAATGACAACTACTGTCCTGCTTGAAACTATGGCAGGCAAAGGCTCTGAAATCGGAAAAACATTTGAAGAACTGAGAGCAATTATCGACAGGGTTGAACTTGATGAAAAAATGGGAGTGTGCTTTGATACCTGTCATGTCAATGACGGCGGTTATGATATAGTGAATAATCTTGATTCTGTCCTTGACGAGTTTGACAAAAAAGTCGGGATTGAAAGGCTGAAGGCAGTTCATCTCAATGATTCAAAAAATCCGCTTGCCTCACATAAGGACAGACACGAAAAAATCGGGAAAGGCTACATCGGTATTGATGCGTTTGAAAGAATAATTAATCACCCTGTTTTGAAAGATCTCCCATTCTTTCTTGAAACACCGAATGATCTTGACGGCTATGCAGAGGAAATCAGTAAGCTCAGAGAAATGTATAAATATTAATTTGAACAGGATATAAAACAAAAAAGCAGGCAGTTGTTTACTGTCTGCTTTCTATATGGAAAATTATTTTATCTACCTGAGGATTGCAAAGGCAAGGTCTACAGCACCGCTGAGAATTCTGCTCGTTTTGCTCATACCGAGTGTCTCGGCAAACCAAAGAAGTATAAGCGCAACTAATATTGCGATGAGTAATGTTTTTTCTGTCATAAAAATACCTCCTTTGTGTTAATAATATTATATACTATTTTGAAAATAAATCAAGTAATTTTATTCAATTTGACATAATTTGAAAATTTCCAAAATTTCGTTGAAATATGAAATAATATGTTTTATAATACAAATGTTAAATTATAATGGGGGAATTTGTGGTGAATAGGATTTACCGCTGACCTCATTTGCATATATGATAATTGATTATTTTGGAGGAATATATATGCGTCCGATTTTAATGTTAACTGCTGACAGGAGTATTGATTTTACGGCAACAGTTGTTATTTCCGGAATTTTAATTGTTGTGGGCGTGCTTTTACTGTTGATTGGTGTTTTTGTTTTATTTGGTAAAATTGTTCCCGTTATAGAGCGAAAGACAAAGAAGAGGGAGGAAAAGTCTGCTGCCGGAAAAGCAAAAAAAGCTGAAAGAAAGCTTGCGAATAAAAAAGAAAAAAATAGTGAGGAAAATTCACCTTCACCTCTTGCAAAGGCATCTCCTGTACCAACTCCTAAACCTGCCTCAAACCCTGAGCCTGTTGTTGAACAAGGCATAAGCGGTGAGGTTGTTGCGGCAATAACAGCAGCTGTAGCTGCAACTGAAAGCAAGGACGCAGTTATCCGTTCAATAAAAAAGAAAAATATCGGCGGCAGAAATCCATGGTCGCAGGCTGCCGCAATTGATAATACAAGACCGTTTTAACAAAGGAGGAGATATATAATGGAGATACTTCAGGGAATTTGGGAAGTAATAGTTAGTATCTTCTCAAATTCGGGCTACGCTTATTTTTTTACAGGAGACGGCTGGAAAAATCTTATTATGATTGTAGTTTCCTTTGTTTTCTTATGGCTGGGAATTAAAAAAGGCTTCGAGCCGTTGCTTATGATACCTATTGCATTCGGTATGCTTCTTGCCAATATACCGGAGGCAAATTTAGCGGTACAATACCATGACCTTGACGGCTTCAGGGATTTGCTTGCAGGAAGAGGAGAATTTGTCGGAGCTACTCCGGGGCTTATGGATTTTCTTTATTTCGGTGTTAAGGCAGGCATTTATCCTCCGCTTATTTTCCTTGGCATTGGTGCTATGACTGATTTTACACCGCTTATCGCTAATCCAAAGAGCTTTATTCTCGGCGCAGCAGCGCAATTCGGTATTTTCTTCACCTATATCGGTGCTGTAGTACTTGGATTTGCACCTAATGAGGCAGGCTCAATTGCTATCATCGGCGGCGCTGACGGACCGACTGCAATATTTGTTACGTCAATGCTTGCCCCCGGGCTGCTCGGAACAATCGCGGTAGCTGCTTACTCATATATGGCGCTTGTTCCTGTTATTCAGCCGCCTATTATGAGGGCATTGACAACAAAAAAAGAACGCTCTGTTGTTATGGGCAATCTCCGTCCTGTATCAAAAATGGAGAAAATTTTGTTCCCGATTGCAGTAACGGTTGTTGTTTCGCTCCTTCTGCCTGATGCAGCGTCACTTGTCGGTATGCTTATGTTAGGTAACCTGCTTAAAGAAAGCGGAAGGACAGAGCGTATCGCAAAGGCTGCCCAGAATGAACTTATGAATATTATAACAATAATGCTCGGAATATCTGTCGGTGCAACGACATCTGCTGAAAGCTTCCTTAACTGGAATACAATCAAAATCGTATTCCTCGGCTTGATTGCATTCTGCCTTGGCACTGCTTGCGGCGTGCTTTTCGGTAAGCTTATGTATATCTTCACCAAAGGTAAGGTTAACCCGCTTATCGGCGCTGCCGGTGTATCTGCAGTCCCTATGGCTGCCCGTGTTGCACAGAAAGAGGGACAGAATGAGAACCCTTCAAACTTCCTTCTTATGCATGCAATGGGACCGAATGTTTCAGGCGTAATCGGTTCAGCAGTTGCTGCCGGTATTCTTCTTACTTTGTTGAGATAATCAATTTTTAATATTTTCAGCAAGGGTGGCTCTTGGTCGCCCTTGTTTTTTCAAATTAATCTGCTCGAAAAGGAAATAATATTATGCCGCTTAATAAAATGCAGCAAAAGGCTGTTAATAAAACCGAAGGACCGCTTCTTATCCTTGCAGGCGCAGGCTCGGGAAAAACGACAGTCCTCGTTAATCGCGTTGAATATATAATTAAATCAGGACTTGCTCAGCCGTGGCAGGTTCTTGCCATTACATTTACAAATAAGGCGGCAGGTGAACTGCGTGAAAGGCTCAAAAAAGCAATAGGTGAAGAGGCTGAAAGCATTTGGGCATATACTTTTCATAGCTGCTGCTCAAGAATTTTGCGCCGTTTTGGTGACAGAATAGGTTTTACAAATCATTTCACAATATATGATACAGATGATTCAAGGCGCGTTATGAAACAGTGCCAGAAGCATCTCGGAATTGAAGATAAGCTGCTTAATCATAAATCTATCCTTGCGGAAATCAGCAGAGCAAAGGATGCGCTTATTGACCCTGCCGAATATAAGGCAACATCTTCAAATGATTTCAGGAAGGGCAAGATTGCGCAGTGCTATGAGCTTTATCAAAAAGAACTTCAGAAATCCGATGCAATGGACTTTGATGATATTATTTTTAACACTGTCAAATTGCTTAAGGAAAATGATGATGTCCGTGAATTTTATCAAAATCAGTTCAAATATGTAATGGTGGACGAGTATCAGGACACAAACCATGCACAGTATGTTCTTACTTCTATTTTGGCTGATAAGTATAAGAATATATGTGTTGTCGGAGATGATGACCAGAGTATTTACCGCTTTCGCGGTGCTACTATTGAAAATATTTTATCCTTTGAGAAAAATTACAAAGGAGCGGACGTTATCCGTCTTGAGGAAAATTATCGTTCAACACAGAATATTCTTGACGCAGCGAATGCAGTGATTTCAAATAATAAGAACAGAAAAGGCAAGACACTGTTTACACACTCAGGTGCAGGGGATAAAATTATAATCAATACTGCAATGAACGAGAGTGACGAATCCAGTTTTATTGTTGAAGAAATATTGAAGAATGTCAGAGAGGGCAGGAAGCTTTCCGACCATGCAATTCTTTACCGTATGAATGCCCAGTCAAGAAATCTCGAGATTATGCTGACAAAGAGCGGTATCTCGCACCGTATTATCGGGGGTAACCGCTTTTTTGACAGAAAAGAAATAAAGGATATCATATCATATTTTGCTGTTGTGAATAATCCCAATGACAATGTCAGACTTCAGCGTATTATCAATGTACCAAAGCGCCAGATCGGTAATATTATGTTTGCAAATGTTATGGAGATTGCAACCGGACTCGGTATGTCCGCCTTTGAAGTGTGTGAGAGGGCAGATGAGTTTCAGAAGACCGCACGCAGTGCATCAAAGCTTATTGAATTTACTAAAATGATTAAGCATTTTCAGCAGTGCTATGAAGAAAAAATGCCCCTGAATGATTTACTGCAGGAGATTTTGGAGATAACAAAGTATCTTGATTATCTTAACGAGGACCCTGAAACATATGATGACAGAGTTAATAATATAAAGGAACTTTCTTCGATGTTTCTTAAGTATCAGGAGGAAAGCGAAGAGCCTGACCTTTCTGAATTTCTTGAGGATGTAGCGCTTATTACTGATATTGATTCTTACAACGAGGACGAGGATTCCGTAGTCCTTATGACGCTTCATTCTGCCAAAGGTCTTGAATTTCCTATTGTTTTTATACCGGGAATGGAAGAGGGGATTTTCCCCGGGAATCAGTCAATGTATAGTGAAGAAGAGATGGAGGAGGAGCGCCGTCTCGCCTACGTCGGAATTACCAGAGCAAAGGAAAAGCTCTATCTTGTAAACGCAAAACAGCGTATGCTTTATGGAATGACTAACCGCAATATGGCGTCACGCTTTTTGACGGAAATTCCTGAAAATGTTACAGAGAATGTCTCAGTTACAGTTGATCAGAAAACTGCTGTTAGGATACCGAAATCAAATGTTCAGTCAAATGCAAATGCGCACAGATTCGGGCAGATAGGAAATGAGTCATCAAAGCCCTCTGCCGATTATAAGGTAGGCGATACCGTGGTACATAAGTCATTCGGCACAGGAACAATACTAACACTTCAGCCAATGGGAAATGATGTGCTTATGGAGGTTGCCTTTGATAAGGCCGGAACAAAGAAGATGATGGCAAATTTCGCCAGACTTGAAAAAATATAACCTATTCGCCGATGTCCCCGCCTCTTAGGCGGCGGGGTCCATTTCAGAATTTCAGTGGGAGTGATAATCT
>CAZGRZ010000020.1:0-26931 GCA_964528285.1 uncultured Bacteroides sp.
ATTATGTCTGCATGAACGATTTCCCTTGCTCTTGCCTGTATGTTATTCATAGCACCAATCCAAGCCATTTGGTCGGTGCGTTTGAGTTCTTCCGTTATGATTTGAATTTTCCCTACAATTCAATTATTCTGGCTGATTACAAAGCCGAAGGGAGAAGCTACTTCCTTACGTAGCCCCTCCCTTTTACAGCCTTTTTATTTTAGAACACGCTGATACTGTATTTGTCAATAAACTCATTAACAAAATCGTCCCAGTATTTGAAACTTTCATCTTCTCTGTTATCGATAAGCTGATAGTTTTGGTTAATAAAATTGCCAAGGTAAACAGTAACCTTTCTTGCACCATAGTAGTTGAGGTGGTTACCGTTATCACGGAAATCTCTTTTAAAATCGAGCTTTATATCCTTATATAAAAGATTGAAGTCAATGAACTCAACACCATGCTCATCAGCGTATTGAACAAGCGCATTGTGCCTTGGATATGACCACGATACAATTGACGGAAGCTCAACAAGCAAAAGCTTTGCACCTATGTTGTCACAGCGCTCTTTGATTTTGTTAAGATAATATATATTTTCGCTTGGGATTTCCTCAACCTTTGTTGTTGCATCCATATAATTATTTTTGTATGTCTTACGGATTTTTTTGCTGAAATAGTAGCCGTGCTCACAGAGAGTATTGTCTTCTTTTTTATTATTGTGAGCTGCAATCATCTGTTTCCAGCTGTCATGGAGCATAAATACAGAAAAATGGTCTTGGATATCCTCTGTCAGTTGTTCATTTGTAAGATATGGCAGAATCGGGAGCTTACGGGAATCCTTTTTATCTTCCTGAGAGTTCTGAATATCAATATTAATTCCGTTATAAAGCATATCTGTTTCGATTAGAACTATATCAGGCTGCTGGCTTTTCAGCGCATCACCAAGGAGCGAATATGTTTCCATAACCGTCTGTCTCGGTGAAGATATGACCGTGCTGGTGTATCCCTGTTCACTCCAGAGCTTTACAGGAATTAATGCAGAATACAAATCACTGTTACCGAGAGCGATAAGCTGGATAGTATCTTTAACCTCATTGGTATAACTGTAAGCATTCTTATGATTGTTCTTGTACTTCGTTGCTTTTGATTTTGAGAAAATCGTGAGGCTGAAAACCTCAAGCAGGACAACAAAAATAAGGATGAATGAAAGTACTTTTATTCCGCTGACAACTATTTTTTTGTCTATTCTCTTTTTCTTTTTTTCACTCATAATAATTTCCATAGCATTTCCGGCAGCAAATAATTCATTAAAAATCTCAATATGACTTGCTGCAGCCGTACAAGGCATATCGTGGAAATTCAGCAACTCAAATTATGCCGCAGGCAGATTTTCAGGGCAATACAATTGATTAGTGCGATTTTTCATACTAATTTCTAAAAGTCAGCGTATAATAAGTCAACCGCACCGTAGTGTTCGCCGTATGCACCGAAAATAATAACAGAGAATATTGCTGCCATATAAATAAAAAATTTCACAGCGAACGGCAGCTTTGCAATCCTTTCTCTGATGTTGATCCCTTTTTCCTGAAGAATACCGACAATTAAAATCAAGAGTGTGCCGAAAATTAATATTGTATAATCCTTGAGATCAAGTCCGAGCCCGTTCTTTGCACCTAATGCAAGAGACTTGAGGTTTGGATTAACAAATATTGTTTTCAGCATAACTACAGCGGTTTTAAGATTTTCCGCCCTGAATATGAGCATACCGATATTTACGATTGCAAATGTCCTTATAATCTGAAAAAACCGAAAGCCTTTTGATTCCCTGTTGATACACAGTGTCCTGCAAATTTTCGCACTCAGCGGTTCTGCAAAAAGTCCTATCATCATAAGGGCATAATAATAAAGTCCGTATACAATATATTTCCACGCGGCACCGTGCCACCAACCGTTTGTACACCATACGAAGAAGAGCGCAGCGGCAGTGGGGATAAGGTTTGCATAATATGGATTTAATTTCTTCCTTGCAGCTTTAGTGAGCCGCATAAACGGCTTGGACAGAGAGATAGGAAAGAAAATATAATCTCTGAGCCAACTGCCGAGAGTAATATGCCATCTCTGCCAAAATTCGTTAATGGACTTTGCAAAAAACGGCCGCTTAAAGTTTGACGGCATCTCAATGCCCAGCATTTCACCGAGACCGCAGACAACATCCATAATTCCCGAAAAATCGCAGTATAGCTGTAATGTATAGAACAATATTGCGGCAAAAACCACAACACCGCTCGTGAACTGTGTTGAGTCAAAAACATTATTGACGAACTCGGCTGCTCTGTCAGCAATAACAACCTTTTTGAAAAGTCCCCAAACAACAAGCTGAGCGCCGAAGCTCAGATTTTTAAAACTGAAGGATTTACCCTCATTAAGCTGTGTGCCGAGCTGGTCATATCTTGCTATAGGGCCTTCAACAATAGTAAGCATAAATGAAAGGTAAAGCGTTATCCTGAGCGGATTTTTGCAGGCAGGATATTTGCCTCTGTATACATCGGTAATATAACTGATTGCCTGAAGGGTATAGAAGGATATACCAAGCGGCTGAACGAATTTGATTGCCGGTATATCAGTGTTAAAAATGAAGGATATCGTACTGCCGAAGAAATTTGCATATTTGAGCACCAGAATAAATCCGATGTTGATAATTACTGCAGCTGCAAGTACAGTCAGCTTATAGTGCTTATATTTATTTTTTAGCTTTCTTCCTTCTTCCTTTGGGACAAGCCTTCTCTTTTCCTTAAATTTAAGATTTATTTTATCAATAATTAAACCTGCAAGCCAAACGATGAGCGCACTTATAATTACAAATTCAAAGTATCCGTTTGACGCAATAAAATAAAAAAGAACAGAGCCGGCGAGCAGTATGCACCACTTTGCCTTTTTAGGAACAATATTATATAGAATATATGTTACACCGAAGAAAATTATAAAAAATTCAAAAGAGGTGTATGTCATTAATCAGTCCTCGTCAGAAAGTCTTTCAATCATTTTCAGGATAGTTGCAACTGTTGCAAAATTTTCAGGAACAATATCCACAGGCGAGATATCAACATCAAATTCGTCTGAAATTTCAGCAACAAGTGAAATATATCCAATGCTGTCAAAAACATTATCTTCGGCAATTTTTGTGTCTGCGGTAAAGGTCATGTCAGGCTTGAGTGTTTCTAAAATTTCAATAAGTCTGTCCATAATTTATTCTCCTTAATTTATGGTTATTCACACATCATTTTTTTAACGGCATTTCTGTCGATTTTGCCGTTGCGGTTATGGGGCATTACCTTAACCTTTTCAATCCTGTCAGGTCTCATATATGACGGGATTTTTTCTTTCAGGCAGGCAAGGATATCGGCATCACTGAGCTTTATGCCCTGATATACGAGGATAATCTGATCTTTTGATTTATCAAAAACGCAGACAACTTCCTCCATATTTTCAATTCCGCTTGCAGCTGTCTCAATTTCACCGAGTTCAACCCTGTATCCCATACGCTTAATCTGGAAATCCTTGCGGGTGATATACATTATCTCACCCTTTTCATTTTCCCTGACCAAGTCGCCTGTTTTATAAACAATTTCATTATAGTAATTATGAAGCGGATTTTGAACGAATGAACTATTTGTCTTATCTGTATTGTTATAATAACCGTATGCCACAAATGAACCGCGGACAAAAAGCTCGCCCTCTTCGCCCTGCTTTGCAAGCTCGTTTTTGTCATTGATAATCATAACATCACAGTTGTCGCAGTGCCGGCCGATAGGGAGAGGCTCGCCGTCCTCAAATGGTCTGTCAACTATGTAATATGTGCAGATATCGGTAGTCTCTGTCGGACCATAGAGATTAGCATAAAGTATATCTTTATCAAGATTGTTAATCCAGTAATTCAGCTGCTTTGTCGGCATAACCTCGCCGGCAAAAAGGACTTTTTTAAGATATTCGGGTTTTGCATACTTAAAGAGCTTCATATTGGCAACAATAGAAATTGCAGACGGCACCCAGTAAATTGTGTTGACCTTTTTTTCATTCATAAACTTGATAAGGTTAATCGGGAAAGAAAAATATATTTTCGGAATAATGCAAAGAGTTGCGCCGCTTTTTATTGTTGAATATATATCAGATACAGACATTGAAAAATAAAATGGCGTCTGGTTCCCGAAAACGGTCTCACTGTTAATATCAAAGCAGTTTTCAAACCATTCGGTATATGCAATAACATTTCTGTGACTGAGTACGGCGCCCTTCGGTACTCCCGTTGAGCCGGAGGTATAAAGCGCATACAGTGGGTCAGTATCAATCTGCCCTGAGCGGATTTTTGAAAGTATGTTCTTGTTAGCGGCAGCTTTACTTGCTTTTTCAAACAGGAATACTTCACCGTCAAAATCAAGCTTTCGCATATTATCAATATGCTTTTCATCAGTCAGTACAGCAACTGGTGAAAGTGTTCTGAAAATTTTATCAATTCTTTCATTCGGCATTTCAGAGTCAATAACGATGTAAAAATTACCGCTGTAGGTTACACCGAAAATACACGGCAGGGTGTTGACACTCTTGTCCATATAAACGGCAATCGGTCTGTTTTTTGTTTTTGTTGATGAAAGAGCTGTTCCTATGTTTCGAGCGGTGTGCAACAGTTCACGGTATGTGATTGAACTGTCGGCGTCAATGAATGCTTTTTTATCAGGATACTGCTCTGCGCTTGCCTCAATATATTCAAGGATATTTTTCATTTATATATTCCTTTATATTATATTTTTTCTGTTATATAGTTAGTTTTTTGTTAACAAGCTGTATTCAATTACTAAAATTACTTTATATAAATATGCTGAATTTTGCAATAAGCTTTGCTATATCTTAACTTTTTCTTTAGTTTGTGTTTATTTTTATTAAATGACATTTACTAAATGTCATATCAAGCCTGATTATAACACAAGATATTCCTGTTGACAAGTACTAAATGTCAGAAACAAGGAGAATTTACATTATGTTCAAGAACAAGGGAAAAGACGGCAGAAACAATCTTTGCGGGGAAAAGATTGCTCAGCTGCGTATGCTGATGACACCAAAGACGAGTCAACGGCAGCTTGCTGACAAGCTTCAGCTGATAGGTATTGATGTTGATAAAAATGCAATTCAAAGAATTGAAAGCGGAAAAAGGTTTGTTACGGATATTGAAATAATCGCTTTCTGCCAGATTTTTGACATTTCACCGAATGAACTTTTTGATTTATAAATAAAGAGCAGTATCTCATCATTGGAGATACTGCTCTTTATTTTTATTTATTATAAGGTTTTTATCCTATATACCTGAACGCTGTGTTTTGGCAACGAGGTTGAAATTGACGGAGCATTAGCCCGCTTGTCAGTCCAAAGCTCATGGAGTTCGTATTCATCTGCCTTGCGCATAAGGAGATATTGGTCTGACGCGAGGTCCGATATATCAAGATGAATATTCTTTGTTCTTGCGGATTTATTGAACAGGCACAAAGCGACATCGCCGTTAAGCAGCGGTCTTGCAATAATGTCAACACCTGTAATCTTTTTTATCAGTTTTGCAGGCTTTCCGAGCGGATCCTGGTCAATTGCAATGAGCTGCTTATTTTTAACGATTTTGAGCACTGCGTTGCCTTCAACTGCTTGATTATTTCCGTCAACAAACTTTCTTATATCGTTACCGAGTATGAGAGGCGATGCCATCATACACCATAATGAGAAATGAGCCTTGTTCTCGTCCTCAGTTAGCTTTCCGTTGCCGACTTCGAGCATATCAGAGTCGTTCCATCCGCCGGGACCTGCATGATTATAGAGCTTGATTGATGAATTGTAAATAGCAACAATGCTGCCC
Source organism: uncultured Bacteroides sp. (assembly GCA_964528285.1). Classification (GTDB taxonomy): domain Bacteria; phylum Bacillota; class Clostridia; order Oscillospirales; family Acutalibacteraceae; genus Eubacterium_R. The sequence continues at coordinate 5,873 of CAZGRZ010000020.1, forward strand.
CATGTCGGGAAAATATCATGATTTGTACGCCACATATTACCGGCTTTTTTGCCCCATATCCAAGGCTTTGACGCGCCCCATTCACAGATAGAAAATACTATCGGCTTTTCTTCGGTATGGGTAATTTCAGCCCACTGCCTTGCAGCGTTTTTGAGCGCATTACCCATTCTTCTGTACTGAACATATGATGAGTCCGCAAGGGTTGCGATCGGGTTGGATATTTTGATAACATTTTCACCGTCTTTAAGGTCAACAACAAACTGCGTTCTGCCTGAATCACTGAAGCCATTTCCGTGTGGGAAGAATATTTCATGCATTACACCGTTGACGACAATCTGTGCATAGCTGTCACGGAAACGGTGGGTTTTATGATGAACAACTGTAAGACAGTACTTTCCTTTAGGCAATGTATTAAAGGTAAATTCGGCAGCACCTGCACCATGGTTGATAAAGCCGATCGCTTTACCGCTTGGGAGGTCCTTGATACTTACAATTCTTGCTTTGCCTGAGAAAACGGCATCATTAGGGTTGAGCACTAAGGATGAATTGAAACTATTACCGTCAATCTTATTGAGCTCAATTTTTTCAATCGCAGGGCAGTCTCCACTGATTGCTGAATTGTGGCAAAAATCATATTTGAAAAATTCGCAGCCCCATGATGCCATAGTCTTTGCATCAATAACTTCTCTTCCAAGGGAAGCAGGCATATCTTCACACGTATGTGTTCCGTTTGATGAATACAAGCCTGCCTTAAGGCCAAGGGAATTAATATCTTTTATAAGTTCAGGAATACCGCGGCTGAAGGTTTTAAGGTCACCCTGAAGTTTCCCGTCCTCGTCGCGCATAGAGCTTTGCCAGCAATCGTCAAGGTTGAGGTACTTATATCCTGCATCGGAAAGTCCGCTGTCAACAAGCGCATGTGCTGTTTCCATAATCAAATCCTGGTCAATATGGTTTCTGAATGTATTCCAGCTTGACCATCCCATCGGAGGAGTTTTTGCAACCTTGTTGTCAAAATCATCATCCTCACTTATCTCCATTGTAATCTGCCTTGGTATAGTTATTTTCCTAATTGCACAAACCGGGCATTTTCCGTTTGCCTTCAATATAAAAAACCATGACACGAACAACACGGCAGCAATAAGTATAATTGTAATTAAAACGATTAAAAAAGTAATCATAATAGTCCTATCTCCTCGAAAAATTCCAGTTCTTTTTCTGCAAGCAATTTTGATTTATCATCTGAAATCTGAGAAACTGTGCTTTTCATAAAATTCTTTTTGTGCTTGATATTATAAACAAATCTGTAACACCATGCATAAGGGGTGAGCCAAGGTCTGCCGTCAATGAATTTAATATAAGGTATATTTTTCATCTGCTTATATGATGGAAAAAGCAAGTGAAATTTGATTCTGAAGGTTGATTTGCGGCCCTTCTCCATTTCTTTTCTGGTGACTATTGCACCCTTGTTTTCAACAAGGCTTCCAAATACACCGCAGCTGCATAGGTATTCCTCTGTTTTCTGTGTATTTTGTGTGAACATTTTCCCTGTTTTAAACCATTTGAAGCAGACGGAAAGTATCACTTTTGCAAAGGTATCAAGATTATATTCTTTTAATATATTAATCACTGTATCCAAATTAATATTATAATTTTTTTGAATAACAGCGAGGTCTATTATGTGCCTGATACCTGCGCCGTAAAATCTAAAATGATGTGCTGTATGCGCAATCAAATATGCAAGGCAGTAATTATCTTCAAGTTTGCCTGTAAAATTATCAAATTCGGCATTCTCAAAGGGTGAATCAAATACATTGTCACCAAGGTCGCTGATTATCTTTGTGTGTACCTCAACAAGCACATTATTTTTTTTGTAATTGAATACGGGGCCGTTGTCGGCAGTACATTTATATCCCGCCGCTTCAAGCAGGCTCCTGACAGCTGCCCGGTTTCTCTTTTCTATAAGAATATCTATATCGCCCATCGCCCTGCTTTCAGGCACGGGATAGAGCTGCCGTATAACGGCGCCTTTAAAAAGAATATGGCGGATTTTGTTCTCATTCAGTATCTCTGTAATTTCTGTTAAAGCATTACTCTGACATTCGTAGATATAAATCAGGTCAAAAAACCTTTCCCTGATTGTATTTAAAAATGCCTCCGGGATAATATCCTTATTAACCGCATTAGTAAGTGCACAGTGGCACACTGCAAGCAGATTATGATTTTTTGCTGATTTATATAATACTTTATAATCGATATTTTCAGGGACCGTAATCTTATCTTCATCAAGATAAGCCCTGCATATATCTATTAAAAACTTTGATTCTTTGTCCATATTAAAATACAACATTGCCTATAAACAGGCTCAGAATAGTTATAATTAATCCTGCAATAAATACGCCGACAGTAATAATACCGAAGCTCTTCTTCTTATCAAGATTGAGCAGGGAAGCAAGCAGAGCGCCGGTCCAGCCGCCTGTACCGGGCAGCGGAATGGCAACAAACAAAAGCAGTCCCCATATTCCGTATTTATCAATCTTATCTCTTTTTTTAAGCGTCTTATCCTCAAGCCAAAATATAATTTTTTTGATTCCGGGGACTTTTTTAAGCAACTCAAATATCCAGTTTATTAACAGTAATATAAACGGAATCGGGAAAATGTTGCCTATAAAGCTGATTAAAAATCCGACAAAAGGATTCATATTGAGTAATACAATTGCAGTAAACATACCGAGCCGGCATTCAAGAATAGGGCATACTGATATAATGAACACCACAAGCCAATCGGGAATACCGTGAGCTGTTAAAAATTCCTGAATTGTTTGGCAAACCTGTTGCATAGATGACTCCTTAATTAATTATCTTTTAGGCAAATCCTTGTGCGTAGGAATAAGCTTATTTTTAATCAAATAGTCGTGTGCTTTTCTGAGAATAATTTTGTCATTATCAAATTTAAGATTAAGTAATGCTCGTTTGAACGGAAGCCATACATAATCTTCAATTTCCTGTTCCTGAATGACTGTATCTGTGTCTTCGGTTGTTCCGACAAATATGGATACTCTCTTGTCTATTTTGTCCTTGATTTTGTATTTGGATACACATTCAAAACCGATATGCAGCTTTACATGAAGTCCGGTTTCCTCAAGCACCTCACGCCTTGCGGCGTCTGCACGGGTTTCACCCTTTTCAAGATGACCTTTTGGAAAGCCCCAGTTGGCAGAACGCTTGTTTTTTATTAAAAGGTATCGGATGTTGTCATTAATTCTGCGATACACTACCGCACCACTGCTCGTTTCATACAGGCATATTAATTTATATGCCGAATAATCCGTTTCAGTATTAAGCGCTTCAATAATATCAAGATTTATGTACCGTGTACTCTTAGGGGCAATAAGCCAGATTTTTTCTTTTTCCTTATCTTCAGGATCTAATACAGCAACGACTCTGCCATCAAACTTACTTACAGGATGTTCAATTCCTAAAATAAATGCGTGTCCTCCGCCTTTAATGCGAGCAAAATTTAATGGGTAGATATATCCTGCTTCGTCTGAAGTACCAATAGTTTTAACAACCTTGGCCTTGACGTTTTGTCCAAGCATTGCATCACCACCAAATAACATATATAAATTTATTATATAAAATTTGCGGGGATATTACAAGATATATTTTATAATACATCAAAATAATTATTCAAAAAAAGAAAGCGGTCACCGACCGCTTTCTCTGTTATTAATATTCAATTAATTATGAAATTGACTGAAGAAGGTTAACAAGCTCGGAAATTACATCGTCTGTATTTCCCTGAAGCATACCGAGTACGGTATTAACCGTATCTGAAACACTGCTATCTGCGCCTCCGATGAGTCCGCCGATAAGTGAACTGATATTACTGAAGTTGTCACCGGTATTAACCGTAACAATCAGGTATCTGAGAACTGCAATCAAAGTTTCAGACGAATCGCCTTCAACAAAGATTCTCGAACCAAAGGTCGGAGCCTGTGAAGCTGAAGTAATTGTTGTACCGTGGCTTGCAAGCTGTAACCAATCAACCTGATTTAGTTTAATACCAAGCTTCGTTCCGTTAATATCAATCATACCGAGAATGCTGTTAACAAGCGAAATGATGGAATCACCGCTGAGGATTGGGCTGAGCGTCTTCTTAAGATCATAAACATCAAGTGAGAAGTTTGTTACGCCAATCTTAGCAAGTAAAGAATTAAGGTCAACATTTAGCGACTTGAAGATTGTTGTGAGCAACGAATTCAAATCAACTATCGGTCTGAACGAATCCGCAAGAGCAGAAATCGGGGTAAGAAGATTGTCAATAATCTGGCAGAGTCCATCATTGCCGATGAATAATGCGAGATTAGGAATCATTGCCGTCAATGTCTGGAGCGGAGCGTTAAGAATGTCTTCCACTTTATCCCAGATCGGATTGATAATATCAAGGAGGATTGTATCATATTCCTCGTTGATATCCTGTCTGTACTGATACTGGGTCTTAATATTATAGCAGCTGAACGCCTCAAGAAGAGGAACTATTGAAGATGTATAACCGTTTGAACCGGGAACTCTTACTAATTTGAAGAGACCGAGGTCAGCATCGTTAAGAAGGACATCAAGTACACCGTATAAAGGACGGAGCACAGCAACAAGTGCGTGGAAGAAGCTGTCTCTGTCTGTTACGCCCCATTTAAGTGAGTCAACATTAACATTCTTCCAGGAACCTGCAGAAGCGATTACCGATGCGGCGTCTGCATAGGTCTTGCCGTACTTCTTATTTGTAAGAAGCTTTGATACATTGTCGGTTGAGAAGTCAATATCTGTTTGTGCAAGGAGTGAGGTCAATGTCATATTGTCATTAATCTCAACACCCTCAACTGCGCCGTAAAGACCTGTTGCAAGCTTGCTGATGAGTTCATCCTTAAAGAGATTTTCACTGACAAGACCGTTAAGGTCAAGTAAGCCTCCAATCAATCCGTCAAGCATTGGAGGAAGGCTCTTTAAGAAGTCAACATCCACTGTTTCAGGATAAGCAAAGGTGTAATTGCCGGTATTGTAATTTGTGAAATCCCAGAATGAGTTTGTAGGTTCTGATTCTAAGATATAGAAGAGAGCCGCAATAATCTGGTCAGGAGTAGAAGTGCTGATTGTGTTGAACACACTCTTGATGATTGAAACGATAAGATCGTTTTTAGCAACGCCGTCGATTGAGCAAATAAGGTTCTTGATTGCAGAAGCATTATCAACAAGCACTGTTCCTATGTAACGAAGAACCGTGATAAGAACCTTACCCTGATCAATATTTTTGAGCATCTTACCTGTCAGATATTTGCCGTTGCTGCCGACTGCCTTACTTTGGTAAGTCGTTGCAGTACCAAGGCTTGTGAGCTTAGCCCAGTTGATATCCGGTAATTCAATATTGATATTATTGTTTGAAAGCACCATGTTGATAAGCGGTATAATCATATCCTGTATAGGGGAACCTAACAGTGTTTCAATTATACTGCTTAATGCAGATGAGCCTTTACCTGTCAGACCTGCAATATCGGTAATAGGTGCGAGTAAGTTAGAAACCAGCTGAACAAGTCCGTCAGCTTCAAGATACATTGCAATGTTCGGAATGAGCTTTGTAAGCTCACTGAACGGTTTAGCGGTTATCTTGCTGAGCAGTGAGCTGCTTGACGAGCCGAGAATTGGATTAAGAATATCAAGAAGAATATTATCCTTTGCCTTTGCTGCGTCCTTCTGATACTGAGCATAGGTCTTGATATTACCGCACTGTAATGCTTCAAGCAACGGGATAATTGCACTGTTATAACCATTTGTTCCGCAGAGCTTGAAATCATCTAAATTCTTAATTGACTTAAAGTCGAGCTTGAGAGTAGACGATCTTGATTTACCGTGACTGCTTGGATCTTCTCTTACGCTGACAGCAAATACACCGTCCTTCATTGCATATGCAATACGAGCCTTAAACTTGACACCGCCAACTTCCCAGTCAGACGTTGTAACCGTTCTTGGAACAGTGATTGAACAAAGTGTTTCATACAGAACATCGTCAATCTGAAGATTACCTTCGTTAAGGAATATCTGAAGAACATTATTAACAGGACGCAGAACAGCAGCGAGAGCATTTATAAATCCTTGCTGTGCGTTGCTTGAACCATCTTTGAAGCCCCAGTTAACATTCTTAACCTTCTTCCAGCTGGACTGAGCACTGATTGTCTTAGCAGCGGAAGAATATGTTGCGCCGTAGCTCTTATCAGTAAGGAGCTTTGCAACGTCTTTTGTTGATGTTACAATTCCAAGTCCTTTAAGTACGCTTTTAATTGTAGGATCAAGTCCGTCGAGAGCACCGTAAAGAGCTGTTGCAATCGTTGTAATTAAATTGTTCTTGAATAGATTTGCATTAATTACAGCGCTGAGATTATTACCGCCAATGTTAACACCAAGAGAATTGAGGAGTGGGAAGAGGTTGGCAACTAAGCTGTCAAGGTCTCCGACTGCTGCATCGGCCATAGCCTTTGTGATTCCTGACGGATAAGTGAAGCTGTATGCCATTTCCTGCAGGTACTGCACAAAGGTCCAGTAAGCAAGAGTTGGTGAATCTGTAGCTTCAAGAATCTTGTTCAATAAGGCAAGAATGTCTTTTGAAGTAATTTTATTGTCCTTAAGAAGCTGAATGATTGTGTCAACTATATCGGAGTCAATCAACTTGCTTAATGCACTGCTGATGCCGGTGCTTGTGTCAAGTATTGATTCAAGCAGATAATCAAGAACATATACAAGAGCAGCAGCAGGAGTCTTAGCTGTGCTTAACTTATTCCAGTTAATTTGCTTGAGTGTAATTCCGTATGGTGTGAGGTATGTGTTTATAATAGGTATAATGTTGCTTCCTGTTAAAGCAAGACGATAGTCTTTTGTAATATTGCCGTTTTTATCTGTATTGTAAGCGCCGAGCTTAATACTATTAGGATAATTACGAACAGTATCTGCCAGGTCATTGATTGATGCTGCAAGAGTCGGCGATGTAGCTATAAGCTTATCACTTTCAATGACAAAGATGTTTGCCGCACTGTTAAGCTCATCGGCAATCGGATTAAATACGCTTTTGAGTATTGATGTAATTGTCGGCGACTTAGAGTCATCAAGTATTCCCGCTAAGCCTTGAACTGTCTTGATTAATGTTGTTGCCGGCTTTGAAAGGAATGTATTGATAAATTCAGATACAGGAGTAAGGACTGCGATAAGCGTTGAATCATAATAGCCTGTTGCGTCTTTATCCTTCTTGAGCTTATCTGAGGATTCTACCTTGATTCCGTTTGGATTGCAGATTGCATTGAGAACAGGAGCAAGGATCGTATCATACCAGCCGGCGTCTATAAGAAGAACACCGAGGATTGAGGTTACAAGTCTTAATGAAGATGAAAGTGCATCATAGAACGCCTCTTTATCTCCTGCCTTGATACCCCAGTCAAGCTTAATTTTATAGTTTCCTCTTGATGTTGTAGCCGCAGCATTATGCCAGCAGTTATAATCAGTAAGCTTTTTCTGAACTTTGTCATAACCGTCAAGTCTTATTGCAACTGCATCAGGTGAGATAAGACCTTCTATTGCTTCAACAATAAGATTGTATTGAGTATTACCGCCTGCAATCTTATTATCATCATATTTTGCAAGGAGATTTTCAGCAATGTCTTCAACTAACAGATATGTCTCAACAACAAGACCTGTCAATGAATCGTTTGTATAAACTTTCTTATCGTTGACATTGTTGTTTTTGTCTGCCTTGTGAGTTTCACTACCTGTAATGTAATAAGTATAAGCATTTATGAGTCTGACAATTGACTTAGCATTGGAATCAAAGTCATTACCAAGATAATTAGTCAGGAATGTAACAAGACTTGCAAGAATATTATCAGTCTGATCTAATGAGAAATCATTGAATGTGCTGTCTGAAAGGAGAGAAGAAAGCAGCTTATCAAGATTGTTTATAAGATCTGTGGTATTACTTAATTCTTTGGTTGTATAATTATTTGAATCTGCCTTTGCCTTTTGGGCAGTTTTCGCTTTACTGTATTTATTTACAGTTAAATCCTGAGATTCACCGCCGTCGGATGTCTGTCCGTTTGCGTTGATGTTATCAATAAGATTTATGATTACTTTAACGAGAGTTTCAACATTAGCAATCAGGAAGTATGCCTGATCTTTTGTCCAGCCGATAAAGCCGTTTGACTGAGCCTCAAATGTAAACGAATAATCACTGTCACGGTCAATCTGGAATACACCGTTGAGTATGTCTGTGACTATACTTTGCTCTCCGAAACCGCCGAGAGCCCCAAGGAGACCGCTGATAATCGGAATATCTTCTGAAATTTTATTGTCTGTTGTAACAGTATTATTTACGAGACTTATAATAGCATTGAGCCAGTCTCCCATAAATATCTGAGCAAAGCAATCAAAAATGTCATACTTTCTGTCTGCACTGTCGCTCGCTCCATATGATTTGAATTTCTCAAGTGAAGTATTCTTTAATGTGCCGTTATCGTCAACAATTTTGCCGTCATAACAATATGTCCAAGCATCTTTGTCCACATCGTACTTATCGGCTGCAAGGTTTTCCATTATATCAAACAGTTGAGGAATGGCAACAAAAATATTATTAAGACCGCTGTTAATGCGCTGACCGGAATTATCATATCTTGTATTGCCGACGAGCTCAGGTGTATCAACAAACTCTTCGACCGCTGCTAAGAAGAGTGTAGCAAGTTCTGTTACAACATCACCCAAGACACCTTCAATGTCAGAAATTTGGGCATAAGCAAGGGCCGTGTCAACAATATAAATACCTGTAAGGTAAGGGATTCCCTCAGCGTATGAATAGTAACAGTGGAATACTGCATGCGGATATTCTTTGTTAAGAGCTTCTACAGTATTGTACTGTTTGCCCATGTAATTGAGAGAGGTAATGGTTTCGTTACCATTTTCATCTTCCCCGATATTTACAGTAATAATATTACCATTTTCATCTTTTACCGTGTAGTGATCAAAATCTGCTGAAGTAACCTCTAAAGGAGTATAGCTGATAACACCGTCACTGTTTTTAAGGACTACATTCTGCTTTGCTTCATAATAGGTGTAATTATACTCCTTATCGCCAAGCAGCCAGTGGAGTAATTCAGGAAGAAGCTTATTCAAATCCCAGCCAAGCTGGTCAATACCTACATATGAGCCATTGTCAAATGTAAGGTTTTCAAGCAGACCGCTTGACAAAACAGCATAAATTGCTCCGTTGTACTGGTCACCGGAACCATTGAATACGAATCCTTCAAGAACTTCGTCAATAAGAACGACTAAAACAGGTAAAATTTCGACAATCGTCGCAACCGGTGAATCCATAAGTCTGAGCCAGATATCTTCAAGTGCAGTATCGATCTTGATTGGAGTAGTAGCAAGACTTGCAATCATATCTTTTACCTTGTTGCCGAGTATATCCATATTAAGAATATCGAGCACTGTGGTATTCAAAAGTGCATTGAGGAGGTCTGTACCGATTTGACCGGTTAAATCATAATTAGCATTGAGCTGTTCTTTCTGCTCATCTGTAAGGATTACTTCCTGAGAAACGCCTGTTTCTGCAAGCTCTTTGTCGATACAGCTCTGAGCAACACGCTTAACATCAAATACTGTTTGGATTGCGCGCTGATCAATAACAAGAGTAGCACCGAACATATCAGCAACGGTTTTTGAGCGGATATAGTCCTCCGCTTCAGCAAAATAGCCGTTGATGGAATCGGTTTCAATTGTACCGTCGGCATTGCGTCCGTTAGGAGAACCGATTACAGGTTCCTCATTTTCCCAAACGATATAACCGTCGGCATTGTGATAATAATTATAGCCCCAGAAATTGTCGTAACAATCCTGACCAACGAAAGCCATTCCCAAATTATTTTGACGTTCCCTAAGATTCGGGTTGTTTGTTGTCGTGGTCATTAATATTGAAAAATATTCTTTTGCAGCGGTGCTGCCCATTATAGCGTTGGGGAGCTGGAATGTAAACTTGTTCCATTCCCAGTCATAATCAGTAAGTGTACCGGTTTTGAATAAAGTAGCCAATTCCTTTGGAACTCCGGTATAAAGTGAAGGACAGAATGTAAGTATTGCTGAAGCGACATTCTCAATTTCAGTATTGGTAAGAACACAGGCCTTTGTACCCCAACCGTCAGGCATCTGATCCATTACCAAAGCTTCAAGGTCATCAGCAGTATTTATTGAGTCACTGTATTCGATTGCAAGACCTTTGAGCATTGTCTGATAAAAAGGTGATCTTGATGAAGTTCCTGTATCACCCATAAGAATAATATCATTATAAACTGTGAAAAGTTCATTCTGGAGATATGATTGTGCCTGCTCAACTGTCATACCCTTTGATTCTGCATAAGCTTCAAGAGTCATTCCTTTTGCTGCAAGGAACGGAGCAGTAAGGACTTCAACAAAATTATCTATTGTAATATCTGTTGAAATATCATAATTTACATTTGTACCGTCAACCTTTGCCGTACCGGTGAAAGTAACCTTTCCGCCGCCTGCATTAACAAGGTTATACATAGTACCGGCATCCTTAAAGAATCTTCCTGCACCTATTGTATAATACACAAGTGTTGCAAAATCATTGATTTCAACATTAACACCGTACGCATTAAGAGTCTGTTCCTGAGATGAATAATATGACTGGAACTGACCTGCTTCTTCTTCGGGAATATTGAAGTCAAAATTCTGAAGGTCATAAAGTGATGCAGTCTGGTATGTATCCATTTGTTTTGCAATTTCCAAAACTTTGCTTGATAACTGTTCCTGTTGGTCTCTTAAATTCTTATAGAGATCAGCAAGGGATTTGAGCTGGGTATACCATTTCGCAAGCTCTTCATTTGTCTCTTTACTTACATCATCGGCATTTGAACCGCCTGTCATATATCTTTTACAAAGAAGATAAAGAGTATAAAATGATATAGAATCATCCCTGGAATTGAGATAATCATAATGTGACGCCGGATAAGAAGAACCGCCGCCATACTCTTGCATAAGCTCAGTGACAAATTCTGACTGGGTGGCTTCGCCTAATGTACCAATAAGCAACGGCTGAACCGCACCGAGCAGGTCAGTGAGCGTAATACTCTCTTTTATTGCCTCTTTTTCGGCATCGGTAAGATCGGCAAGATCTTTACCATTATTTTTGGCATACTGTTCATAAACCAAATTTGCGACTTCTTCAATACCCATAAGTAAGCCGGGTAAATATTGGTCTGCCAAGCCATTGAGTGAGTCAAATGCATTTTGTGCACTGACATCGTCAGTTGTCCATATGCTGTTTTTGTTGTCTTTTGCAAATGCAGTAAAGCCAACAGAGCAGGTGGTAACAACCATTACTACAGCCAAAAACAGACTGAGTAATTTTTTGCTCGTTTTCATATAAATTTCTCTCCTTTACAAATATGATTAACGAATATTGGTTTTAATTTGCGTGGTGTATATATCCTATAAATCCTTAAATTTGTTCACATTTTATTCACAAACTCTCGATTTTGGGGTGCAATATCCGCGCACGCATAAACAAATACAAATTATTTATACCAAATAATAACTAATTAGTCAATACATTTTTTGAAATTTTGAACAAATTGTTAAGATTTACTCAAAAAGTCAAAATTTTACTCGCTGTTTTTTTACTGTGGATTTTATGTGGAAAGCATCTTGAAAACCGAACCTTTTGTAATGGCGGAATACTTTACATACCTCGGGAAATTGTAAATATGAATAACTTTACATCAATTTCTTTTTGCAAAAATATGGCAACAAATATTAACAAAATGAAAATTTTATGTAAATTTATTGTTAATGAATTGGATAAATTGCTGAAAAAATTAAAACTTTTTTAGACATTTCGCCAAATTTGTTCTTTATTGCTAACTGATATTGACTTTTTTTAATTTTTGTGTAATAATCAATTTGTGTTTATAGAGCATATTGCGCTCTTTTATCATTATATAGGATGCTGGGAATTGCCTTTCATTCTAACTCAGATTGCCTGATGGTCAGAGATTGAAAAAGCATTTTATAGAATGTATCCATAAAGGCACAAATAGATGTTTTTGAACTACAATATTTTATTCTTACTATTTTGAGGAGGGTAAAAATACGACGATGAAAACGAAAACCAAAAAGTTTTCAAAGAAGTTGTTGGCACTGTTTCTTGCAGTAGTTATGGCATTAACGGGCTTTGCAGGGGCAATGACTGCATTTGCTGATGACAGTTATGCTTCATATGTCGACGATGCGGTTGATTACAACTCAATCGGTTGGGCAGTTCTTACTGATGAACAGGTCGCTACAGCACTTCTCGACTATGCAGACAGTATGCTTGAACAGTATGGTCCGCAGATTGATTCTCTTTTGGCCAGCGTTCTCCCGACAAGCGGTATGTATTATTGGGATTACACCAGCAGATCAATCGGAATTAATGTTGCCGGTATCATTAAGGCGAGCGTTGACGTCTATACACATAGTCTCAATGAATTGTTCCACACGCTGAACAGTGTGCAGTCGCTTATTAATAGTTACAGTTCTTTCATTGGCAACGCCGGATATCTTCATTTAGATGTCGGTGATATGACGAGAGAGAACACGACTTCATGCAATATTATCAGAACAGTTCTCGGCATTCTCCAGAGAAACTGCGGAGACTATTATGGTAATGATGATGTGGGTACTCTTCTTCGCGGTGAATTTTCACTTGGTACAGTAGGCAATCTCGCTAATATTGATTTGTATAGTATTATACAGAATGCTTTAGGATTGCCGGATGATTATCAGGATGATTTGGTATATAATATTGCTAAGCATTTTCTTCTTAATAACAGCGGTTGGTTTACTCAAACTGAAATTAATAAGTATTCGGGAAATGACAACAGCAACTTTGTATATGATACCGTTCTTCTTGAAAAATTAACAAGCGAGCTTCTCTGCAAGATTAATGTACTTGTTACATATCCTGACGGAACAAATTCAAGCACAAGAAGAGATCAGATTGACGAGAAGATGGCATCGGGTATGTCTTATGCCGAAGCTGCTAAGTCACTCGGTTATGATCCAAATCTTGTTTATTCCGAAGAAAACACCGGAAATGTATTACTGTTTGCTTACGGCGATGAGAAAATTTCTCTCGGCACAAGTGACACTCTGTTCTCACTCGGATATCAAGCTCTGGATCTTGCTTGGAAAACAGTTCTTCAGGATACGATTAAGCTTATCCATGTAAACAATAATAATTTCAGTAGTACCACAGGTACTAACTTTGATAACCAATATTATTATTGGGCAAAGGATAATATTACAGGCGGTTGGGACAAAAACAACCTTTCTGAAATGTATTCAGAAGCAAACCTCAACGCTTGGGCAAATGCAGTTTATGAAAGCTACAATGCTGCATCAGCCGAAGATTTCTTAGATCAGGTTAAGGCGGACTATGAACTTAGCCGTACTGCAACCGGAGAAGGAAAGTGGAGCGATATTGATCCTACAAGGCTCTTCCTTAAGATCCGTTATAGTCCTCTTGCTGACTATGGTTTCAATATGCAGACCGGTCCGCTTAATCTTTATTTAATGCAGACAGGTACTCCTAACCTTGACTCTTTCTTCGGTTATTATGACAGGACAACTGATAAAGTTGTTGAAGGGTCATACAAAAGTCAGTATAAATCGCTCGCAGGGGCACTCAATGATGCTCTCGTTGCAGCGGTTAAGGATTTGTTTGTTGACAGTGATAATATTTATGTTAACAAGGTCGGCGATACAAGCAGACCGACTATGGTCACTATTAATCCGACAGGAACAATCGGCACAACTGAAATAAAGAATATTGCTAATACTATTACAAGTAATGCTCTTGAATTAATTCAGTATGTTGCAGACACAACTGATCAGAATATCCTTAAGGCATTCTATGATGCAAACAGCACAACCACAACGCTTACAGAGCAGAATGTTGAATCAGCAATGATACCTCTTCTTATTGCGTGCATTGGTGAAATCAATCTTGGCTCCGGTAAGCTTTCAAAGCTTATCCATCCGGATGATTGGGATATGTGTAAGGACGCAGAGGCGGTTGCTTACCTTTGCCTGAGAGAAAATCTCTCCTTCAGTATTCCTAATATTGATTATGATAATCTTGTTACTATTTCTACAGAATCAGATGGCAGCAAGAAAATCAATGCAACACTTGAGGGTACAATCATTCCGATGGCTCGTGATGCCGTTATATATGTAATGGAAGCTTATGTTCCTGTTACAGATACAAACGGAAATGCTTGGATTGCTGAAAACCCTGATCATTCTGATGCAGATGTATTCGATCTTTTCAATTCAGTAGTTTGCTATTACGGCGGTGATATTACTTCAAGCACGAGACCAAGCACTGAAAGAGCAAACGGCATCGGCGCTCTTATTGGTCTTTGCGATAATAATGGTAACAGCACAATTACAAAGAGTAATGACCTTTGGACAAATATTAACTTAGCTGTTAATAAGCTTCTCCCTGTTGTCGGTACTCTTCTCGGTGATGGCTATGGTAAAGCAGATTCAAAGGATCTCCTTTATAATGATATAATTAAAGGTATTCTTGAAATCGGCGACACATCAATTCACGAGAGCGGCATGGGCGGAGTTTCCAACTTGCTCTACAGGCTTTTGACAGTATTCTGTGCAGAGCCTATCCAGACAACTCCTGTTATCAATACTGTTTATAATTTACTTGCTGATCTTATTAACGGACTCTTCGGTGCTCGTTATTCTCAGCAGGAATGGACAACAATTATTCCTGCAAACACTTCATCACATCCATTTGATGATCTTGTTAAGAAGACTTCACTTGCAGGAACAGGAGGCAGTGACGTAGGTATCATTCAGAAACTAATCTGTCTTTTCGTTGAGTATACCGGTCAGGGTGTCGATGGTAACAATACATATCCTGATTCGATGATGAGAGGTATTGCTTTTGCACTTCAGGCTGTTAACAGCTTTATTCCTGAAGCAATTAACAATATTTCCGAACATTCAATGTCAATGGCTACAGTTTCATTTGATGATCCTGTTGCTAAAGGCACGGCTGCCAGCGGAAGAGTTAATGTATACTTTACTAACAATTCAACCGGTGTAAATACAGCTTACATCGATGGTAAGAATATGAATGAGTATACACCTGAGCAGATGGGCCGCTATTATGTTAAGTTAACAGACATACCGACTGTTACATATTCCGGTGCGTATGTTACTGCATTTTCGGATTCATCATGGCAGAACTCTTATTACGGAAAGATAATTGATCCGGGTGAGACCATATCTTTCCCGATAAGTATCCGCTTGACCGAAGCTGAAAGTACTGTTAATATTCAATTCCATTATGATATTGTTGATGAAGATGGAAATGCCCTTTATTCGGGACTTTCATCAACAGGTACAAAGTTCGGTACTAATACTACTGAATGGGTTGATGCTACTTATAACGACAGCTATCAATTCCCTGACTATCCGTCAAAGGCTTCAACTTCATCTGAGGTATCCAAGTCTACTAATGATGTTTATGCTACAACAGCATTTTCAGATATGTATGCACTTATGCCGGCAGATATGATCCTTACAAGTGATAATCTTGCTGCACTCGACAATTATCAAATTGCTTTCGTAAGCAGCAGTGAAAAAGAAGTTGAAGGATTCTATTGTTATGAAACCGGTTCGGTAACTAATGATACCGGCAGCAGTGTTAACGTAACAAGCGATAACGCTATTGCAATTTGCGATGATGACGGTAACCTTATTAAGACCGGTCTTTACGATTTCTCTGACAATGGTGTTTGGGATACTAATAATGGCAACGGTTATACCAGTGATCAACTCGGTGAAAAGCTTACAACAGCAATTAATAATGGTCATACAGTTACTCAAAGGACTCATGTTGTATACACATTGAGCGCGGCTAAAAATGCCGGCATCGTTGCTGCAGCTCATAAAGATGCTGACGGTAATTATGATGCAATTTACCTTAATAACGGTTCAGGTAACTACAGTTACTCTACCCTTCTTACAGCAATTACTCTCAGAGGTCCTGTTGATGGTACTATCATTAACAAGAGCGATAAATTGACTGTCAGCGGCGGTCCGATTTATACTTCGGTATTCCAGTATGACGGTTCAACCCATATTGCTGCAGGTAAATATCCAATCAATATGTGTATATACACATCAGGAAGCAGTTACTATACAAATAATGAACTTATTCCGTTTAATCTTTATGTTGGCGGCGAAGATTCCAGTCAGGACGCTTTGAACCAATATGACGAAATCGTTGCATACCTTGCTAACTACAAGGAAGACGATTTTACCAGCTCGGAAACTCTTACAAAAGTTCAGGATTACCTGAAGCAAGCGCTTCAATTGTTAGGTACTGCTGTTACTGCTGATTCAATCCTTAAGTTTGCTGATCCTACAGCACTTAATGCTGTTACTCATTCAACCACAAGCGAAACAGGCGATGTGGCATATCAGGCATTTACTACTTCTAATGCAACTAAGTACGGTATGCCGGACAGCCTAAAAGCTATTGCAACAGTCGGTTCTTCAAGTAACAACGGTAAGACAGGCGTTTACTACTACGACGCCGACTGCACAATGCCGATTTATTCAAATCAGCTTCTTACTACACCTACTCTCGGTAAGGACAATGCAGGTATTCCTGTTGTTGCAGGTACAGGCGATGACGCCGACAAGTACTTCCTTGCTAACGACGTTCTTTATGAGCAGATTTGGGATACAAAATCATTTAAGTATCCTTGGCTCACTGATTCCGACGTCCAGGCAACTGATGATATGGGCAATTTGCTTTATTCACAGACTGAATATATGTATGTAGATTCTGACGGCAATAAGGTCGGCTCAAACGATGATTGGGCTGCAAAGTATGCTATCACTGATACTACATTCGTTCAGAAGGATGGTCAGGTCGATGGCCGTGGTTACTATACTCTCGCAAGCGATTGCATTAGCTATGCTGAATATTTAATCAATTCGGGACTTAAGCCGGGTATTTCCGATGCCCTTCTTTATCAGATGTCACTGGTTAGAAGCGAACTTGAAGAGTACAACTTCGATGTTGTAACTTATAACAAGATGGTTAAACTCGCTAAGACTGCAGAAAATCAATATTCAGTAAACCTTACTTATACCTATGACGAGCCGGTTCTCGATGAGAATGGTGACCCCACCTACGACACAGACGGTAATCCTGTGACGACGGCGAAAACAAAAACAATCACGGTGCCGTTCCTTACCTATAAGGAATATGCTGACAATAGTGATTATACAATCAACAGTGTAGCTGTTAAGTCAACACTTTCTTCAACTCAGGTTGCTGAGTACATCCGCCTATTCGATTTCTATACAAGTAAGATCGTTGAACGCGGTTATCTCGGTAATCAGCTTGAAAAGGAAATTGTATGCGCTTCAGGCAATACTTATACTGCTTTGAACGCAACGGCAGCTACTTATAACGAAGACGGAACAATTGCAACAGAGGCTGTAATTACTAAGGGCACAGGTGCAGTTACTCCTGATTTCGGTACTTGGTCAGCAGACGGTACTCTCGTTAACGAAGGCGATAAAGTCTATACTGACGCTTCATGGAGCGCTTACACAGCAGCGCTTGCTGACGCAGTATTGCTGGCTCAGCATGGTAATTCCGATTACACTTATCAGGCAAGAGATTATTTCAATATTGATGATAATGATAATTATGATGCTCAGGTAACGGATTGTTACAGCGTTGATTCAAGACTTCAGGTTGCTGAAAATTCACTTGAAGAATTCGGTACGGCAACAATTACAGTCGCATCTGTTGAAGGCGGTACAGTTTCAATCGACGGAACAGTATATACCGCACCGGTTACGGCTGACCTCGGTGATATCGTAACAGTTGAAGCAACTGCCGATCTCGGCTACGAATTCGGCGGATTTAAGGTTGGCGATACAGTAATCAACAGTAATCCTTATACATTTACCGTTAAGGGCGATGTTGCTATTACTCCTATCTTCACAAGTGCAGGTAAGACTGTCAGCGGTGATATCGTTGTTGCTACGTCATATACCGGTGTAACAGCTAATAAGGCTGCATACGGTAATTATACAATTGATATTTATGACGAATCAGGCGCAACATTGATTGGTTCATTTGAATCAACCTATGACGCAGAGAACTTTACCAATACATTCTCACTCACCTTGCCGGAGGGCACATATAAGGCAATAGTTTCTTATGAGTATGCGCTCACAAGGGATGATATAACGATCACAGTTGGCGCAGACAATATTGAGGGCGTTGTAATTCCTATGATTGCATGTGATTTCAAGATAGATACGCTTGTCAATGTTAACGATATTCGTATAGTTAAATCAGCTACAAATGACAGTACAGGATTGGAATATTGTGACCTTAATGCTGACGGAATTGTAAATATCAACGATGTTCGTATTGCTAAAGCATGTTCTGCAGCAAGTCCTGATATGTCACCTGTAGAAATAAAATAATTGCTTTTAAGTCAATTATGATTTAATATCTTGTGATGCAATATTTTTGCCGGTGCTGTGCGGGATAATAATTTCGCACAGCACCTGAAAGTTAATATCTATGCGCTCTTATGCTGCTTTTAGATAATATATATATTTAATAGAGAGAGAATTTACGGAGAGGAATGTGTTAAGGAGGTTGATTATTATGACAACTTACTCAAAAAAGACGTCGGGCTTCCTTTTTTCAGGTTTGCTTGCTCTTTTTACTATGGTGATGCTGTTTATCATCTTTCCTGCCTCGGCAAATGCTGCCACAGGCACACTTGGTACAGAAACTCCGTATGTGTATTGTACTTATGAGCAGGACGGCGTTGCCGTGGACGGCAATAAGCTTACTGCCGGTGAGTATGATGTAAAGGTGCATTTGTCAGGAATGCAGAGCTGCTCAGTATTTCAAGTCTCAGCTTCATATGATGAGAGTGTTGTCCAGGTTGCGAAGACTGCTTCATCTCTTATCTCTGACAGCAACAGTGAGCTTGATTCAATGGGCTATATCCTTTCAAACGGAAATATCATTTTCGGCTTCGTTTCAACACGTGATGATTGCACTCCGCTCGAGGAGGATTGTGTTATTGCCGATGTTTCAATAACATTTACTCAGGATTGTGACGCAGCAGATTATATTACTGTTTCTGCTGACCCGAATTACACATTCGCACAAGCCGATTACGGTGACGGATACAGCGACGAATATGCCCCGGATACACAGAATTATCCTGATTATTCCGGAGCCTTGTATTCAATGGAATGTGATGTAACGCCTGAATTAAATAGAAACATCAGTGGTGATATTGTTGTAGCAACATCATATACCGGAGCAACAGCTAATAAAGCTGCATACGGTAATTATACAATTGATGTTTATGATGAAACAGGCACAACACTGGTTAATACATTTACATCAACATATGATGCTGAAAACTTTACAAATACATTTTCACTTGAATTGCCTGAAGGTATATATAAGGCAACAGTATCTTACGATTATGCACTTGTAAGAGATGATATTACAATCATCGTTGGTGCAGAGAATATTGAAGGTGCATTAATCCCAGTGATAGCAGCAAACTTCAATAATAATGATACGGTCGTTAATGTTAACGATATTCGTATAGTAAAGTCAGCTACAAATGATAGTATGGGATTGGAGTATTGTGACTTAACTGCTGATGGAACTATAAACATCAACGATATACGCATAGCTAAAGCGTGTTCTGCAGCAAGTCCCGATATGGCACCTATCATTATTGAAAATTAGTTTTAGTAATTAATTAGTTATTATTTGGTTTTTTAAAATTAAAATTCCACACGGGAGGAACATTTGTGAAGAAAACTTTTAAAAGAGCTATTGCATGTCTTCTCACAGTTCTTATGGTTGTATGTTCTCTTCCATTTACTGCATTGGCAAAGACAGTAGAGCCGCTTTATCAGAGTATGAACGATCTTGGAATTCTGAATCCTGCGACCGATGATATGTGGTATGTTGGTGATACAATAACATTAGGCGATTTTATCGATAATGGTCTTTATCACCATGTTGATGATGATTATAATCCTACTGTTGCCATAATCGTTTCAAGCAATGGTAATAGCCAGATGGGTGATTTCTCATCTGCAGTAAATGCAAGAAACACTGAATATATGGGGTCTACAAAGGTTGGATATGATGACGCTACTATTCTGAACCCGGCTGAACTCAAGGCAGGTCAACGTATCGCTGTTACTCTTGAACTTACTGGTATGGATTTAATCTACTCTGCTCAGTTCCAGGCTACATATGATCCTGAACTCATTATCCCTGGCGGTTATGCATCTGCTACTGCATACAGAACAGAGAATTCATCAAGTGGTGCATTAACATCTGCTAACGTTAATACAAGATGTTGCGTTTCAAATGTAACAACATTCATGGGTTCCTTATATGAGGAAGCTAACAGTGTTACACTTGACAGCCGTAACTGTACTTGGGCTGGTTGCCAAATGATTGGTGATGTTGACTCACAGTATTTTGGTGAAATTACTGAAGAAATAGGAAGCACATATGGATTGTGCCTTGGCACAATCACCTTTGAAGTACAGAAAGACTGTGACCTTAAGGATGCAATTACTTTCCTTAAACACCCACTTAGATGCTTCATTGATACTTTTGATGAAGGCGACTTTGACAATAAGGGATATGCAGACCAAATTGGCACATACCCTAAATATATGAATCCTGGCACAGAAAGCACTGATAAATATGTTAGATATTTCTCTTGGCTTTATGATAACTATTCAAGCAGTGGATCTACAACAGTTGATTACACATACACATTTGCTGATGGAAGTACAACGACTGTAACAGTTAACGAAGGTGAAACGCCGACTGCTCCGGATAACACACC
>CAZGRZ010000021.1:0-24382 GCA_964528285.1 uncultured Bacteroides sp.
CATTTCCTGAACGGCAGCCCAGCCCATATTACCGGTACCTCCGGTAATAAATACAGTTTTCTTTGCCATAATTTTTCCTCCTTGAAACACGCTTCAGCATGATTTTATTCAATATAATTATAAACTAATGATAATCAAATTGCAATATCTATTAATTATATGATAATATTTAATTTTTTTATTGACATTACTCATACTTTGTTGTATTATGTTTTTAATATAATATTGCTTATCAAGAGTGGTCGAGGGACAGGCCTGATGACGCCACAGCAACCTGCATTATGTAAGGTGCTAATACCTGCGTATACCGAGTGATGAGGTTTGTTGACACATACTTGCTTGGTATGTGTTATTTTTTTGAAAAAGGAGATTAAAAAATGTCTAAGTTTTTATTTACAAGTGAGTCTGTTACGAAAGGACATCCTGATAAAATATGCGACCAGATTTCTGATGCAATTCTTGATGAAATGTTAAAGCAGGATCCGATGAGCCGTGTTGCCTGTGAGACAACATGCACAACAGGGCAAGTACTTGTTATGGGTGAAATTACAACGAATGCACAGGTCGATATTCCAGCACTTGTCAGGAAGACAATATGTGATATCGGATATGATGACGATAAAAAGGGATTCAACGGTAATACCTGTGCTGTTCTTACCGCACTTGATAAACAGTCGGCAGATATCGCCATGGGTGTTGACAAATCATATGAGATGAAAAATAATGAGGATGATGAAAATAATCTTAATGGCGCAGGAGATCAGGGTATGATGTTCGGTTTTGCCTGTGACGAAACTGAAGAACTTATGCCTATGCCTATCAGCCTTGCACATAAGCTTGCTGTTAAGCTTACTGAAGTAAGAGAAGACGGTACGCTGCCTTATCTTTATGCTGATGGAAAAACACAGGTAACGGTTGAATATGTTGACGGAAAGCCAAACCGAGTAGCGGCTGTTGTTGTTTCAAGTCAGCACAGTGCAGATATTGAGCTTTCACAGCTTCGTGAAGATATTATTGAAAAGGTTATTAAAACAACAATTCCTGCTTCGCTTATTGATAAAAATACAAATTATTTTGTAAATCCTACTGGAAGGTTTGTAATCGGCGGACCTCACGGTGACTCCGGTCTTACAGGAAGAAAGATTATTGTTGATACATACGGCGGTTATGCTCGCCACGGCGGCGGGGCTTTCAGCGGTAAAGACCCAACTAAGGTTGACAGGAGTGCCGCTTATGCAGCAAGATGGGTTGCTAAAAATATTGTTGCTGCAGGTGTGGCAAGCAAGTGTGAGGTTGAACTTGCTTATGCAATCGGTGTTGCAAAGCCTGTATCCGTTATGGTTGATACCTTCGGTACAGGTATAATTGATGATGAGAAGATCAATGATATTGTCAATAAGGTTTTTGACCTCAGACCGTATGCTATCATTGACAGACTTGACCTAAGAAAGCCGATTTATAAGAAGGTTGCTGCATATGGACATATGGGCAGAGAAGACCTCGGAGTATCATGGGAAAAAACAGATATGGCAGACGAGATTAAGAAGTATCTTTAAGTTGCTGATTAAAAATATATGAAAAGGAATTAATTCAGGCATTTCTATGCACATTTAGGTTATATCAATGCAACAACGATCATTGAAACAAATAAATGGCCCCGTGTTATTGGAACTAACGGTATGTGCGGCAAATCCAAAGAAGGTTTATAGGAAGAATAATTTTGAATTAAGTATATAAAAAATGTCATCCTCTTGGATGACATTTTTTATATGTTATAACTTTTTATCTTTTTCAAGTGCTTTGTCAACTGCGTTTTGAACAGCATTTTCAAATCCGTCTGCCTGAAGTGATGCTAAGCCCTCAATTGTAGTTCCGCCGGGGGAGCAGACATTGTCAATAAGCTCCCAAGGATGCGTTTCACTTTCAAGAATCATCTTTGCACTGCCGTATACTGTCTGTGCTGCAATCTTGAGTGCCTCTTCCTTTTTCATACCATTCTTTACACCGGATCTTGCGAGTGCATCAATGTACATATAAGTGAATGCAGGAGCAGAGCCGCCTATAACACCGAATAGTGAGAAAAACTTTTCATCAATTTCAAGCGATTTACCAATGCAGGAAAGCATACTGTCAACAGTTTTTTTATCCTCATCAGTGGCAAGTGAATTTGCACAGTATGCACAGATTGCTTCACCAACCTTGGCATTGATATTCGGCATTACT
The DNA here is from genome assembly GCA_964528285.1 of uncultured Bacteroides sp. Classification (GTDB taxonomy): domain Bacteria; phylum Bacillota; class Clostridia; order Oscillospirales; family Acutalibacteraceae; genus Eubacterium_R. The sequence continues at coordinate 2,224 of CAZGRZ010000021.1, forward strand.
CTGATTGTTCTGCAATTTGATTTTGTACACCCTGCGATAAAATCGAGTGTTTTTCCGGCAGCAATTGAAATGAGAAGGGGAGATGCTTCACCTAATGCAGTATCAGTTTTTTTAAGTACAGTTCTTATAATATCAGGCTTAACTGCAAGTATAACAATGTCAGATTTTTTAACAACTTCAACTTCATCACTGCAAATGCTGATATTATAATTCCCCTTTGCAGTTTTAAGGGAAGAAGTGTTTATATCAAAAACATTTATGTCACTGCCTGAAATAAAATTATTTGATATTATTCCGCTAATGATTGCTGTTGCCATATTGCCGCAGCCGATAAATCCAATTTTCATTTTAACTTCCTTATGTCATTTTTATTTAATTCTAACACGATGTATGCTAAAAATCAATTCTTTTCATTCATATATTTTGCTTTGATTTTGCTGTATTTTTCTTTTGTTGCAAGACCGCCGCGGATATGTCTCTGTGCTTTGTTCTCATCAAGAACAACTTTGACCTCACTGCACAGAAGCGGATTTATTACGGATAATCTTTTTGTAACATCGTTATGTACTGTTGATTTGCTTATTCCGAATACTGCTGCCGCCTGACGTACGGTCGCTTTTGTCTGCACAATGTAGTGACCCAAATCAATACATCTTTTTTCTACATTACCAATCAAGATTTTCACCTTCCTTGGTAATGTATATGATATTATTTTAGAAATATAACCGTGTGAATTCAGTTAATATGTAATAAGCAAATTTAATGATATTGTTTAATCAATGACAATAAGTTATGTTGTCTTAAAGAGAAAATTATACTCTTTACAATAAAAGAGAGAATCACGAAAATTGTGGTTCTCTCTTTTATTTTTATTCTTCAGTGGTTTCTTCTGAATCTTCTTTGATTTCGCCTAATAGGTCTGTGAGGGATTTCTGATTAAGTTCTTCAACTTTATTATATATGCTGATATCTTCTTCATCAGGAACAATACCGTCCTCTTCAATAACTTCAAGCTTTAATTCTTTTTCATTAACACTGAATTTGTAAACAATTTCCTTGCTCGTTTTCGGATTTTTAAGATATAGCTTATTTCCTTTTACTTCATAGTCGCCCGAAAAATTAGCAACTGAAATATATGAATCATAGGTGCCGTCTTCATTGAATACAAATGCAGAAAGTCCCGGATTTTTTTGACTCTCCCATTTGCCGATGATTTTTTCACTATTGGTTGAGAAAATTGCTTTAACAGCCTCCGGTGGCGTTTGTTTTGTGGAAATGCAGTATACACCGCCTGCAATCACAAATGCAAGAATAACAGCAATTATAATTGAAATAATTTTCTGGGTCTTATTCAAAGTGATTTTAGTCACACTTATTTTGCCTCCTTTAGTCCTTTTTTAACAAGGAGATTATTGATTTTTTCTGATGAATCAAGAAGTACCGAGAGAGACATATCATGATTAAGTGTATCAATAAAATAAGCTGTGTACTTTGAAAGCTCAACACTTATATACCATTCTCTGCCAAGCAACTCCTGCGACTGGTAAACACCGTTTGTAGTAAACACCTTATCAAAAACACCGTCATTGTATGCTTTGTCAAATACCTCAAGTCCGTTGCAGAAAAGTCCGAAAGTGGTACAGACAAAAATTCTTCTTGCTCCAAGGTTCTTCAACTTACTTGCTACCTCAAGCATCGATTCACCCGAAGAAATCATATCATCAACTATAATAATATCCTTGTCCATTACAGAATCACCGAGATATTGATGTTCAACAATAGGATTCCTTCCGTTAACAATTTTAGTATAATCTCTTCTTTTATAAAACATACCAAGATTTACGCCAAGCTGTGTTGCAAAGTAAATACATCTGTGCATTGCACCCTCATCAGGTGATATAATCATCAGATGATGTTTGTCAATTGAGAGGTCATCGACATTATTTACGAGCGCTTTAATCATTTGATATGTCGGCATTACATTTTCAAATGATTTATCGGGAATTGAGTTCTGAACACGCTGGTCATGAGCATCAAATGTAATAATATTTTCCACTCCGAGATTAACGAGCTCTTGAAGTGCCATAGCACAGTCAAGGGATTCTCTTGAACTTCTCTTATGCTGTCTGCCTTCATAAAGCATAGGCATAATTACAGATACTCTTTTTGGCTTTGAAGATAATGCGTGGATAACTCTTTTTAAATCTGAGAAATGGTCATCAGGTGACTTTGGAACAGTCATACCGTACATATTATATGTGCAGCTGTGATTGAATACATCTGCAATAATATAAATATCATATCCTCTTACTGATTCTTCAATAACACCCTTTCCTTCACCGCTGCCGAATCTCGGAACATTGATTTTAATTTTATATGTATCACGCTGATATCCGTAAAATGCAATTGTTTCTGCGTGCTCTTGTGCCTGTGTCTTTCTCCATTCAACAAGATAATCATCAATCTTGTCTGTAAGAGCTTCACAGCCGGGCATACCTATAATGCCAAGCGGACCGATTGGTATTGAAGTAATGTTGGTTGCTGTTTGTCTTGCCATAAGTTTTGAAACTCCTCTCAATATGTTTACGCTTTATTCTACAACAATTAACTTTAGTTGTAAATAACTAAAATTAAAATTAATAGTTATTTATTTGTAACTGATTATTCAGTTTTTCATAGTGCTGCCTTTTTTCAGTTTTTTATATAATAGATAACCAAAAATTCCCGCAATAGATGCTGCAGAAATAACAACGCCGTAATTCATACCTCTTGGTGAATATCTGAATTCAACTGTATGTTTACCATGTTTGATAGGAGCAGTGAGGAGAGCCTCTCCCAGTGCAAATGTATCTGCCTTTTCTCCGTCAATGTAAATGTTCCAGCCTTCGTCATATGGAATTGAAGTATAAAGATAACTGTCCTCATCAACGGTTATTGTTCCTTCAATTTTTGTGTCAGAATATGATGTAATTTCAAGCGAATTATCCTTTAACTTTTCATATCCCTTTTCAAGCACATCCATATCAACTGTATACGCATAAATCTCAGCATAAGTTTCGGTCGTTTCAATGTCGGAGCAGTCGATTGAAACTGTTATTTCTTCACCTTTCTCATAGTATCCGAGATCCAAAATATATGGTTCACTTATTGTCTGAGTATATGAGGATAGCTTACTGCTGCTGACTTCAATCGTTTCAACATCGGGAGATGATACATATAAATATACATCACCGTTTTCACTCGGAGTAAATTTTACATCTGCATACCCATAGCTGCTATCCGGATTATTTTTGGAAAATAAAAATGTTCCGTTCTCACCGGGTGCTTCACCGGAAATTCCATCAAATTCAGTATCAATAAAGCATACATCATTAAATACATTTGAATATCCGGTTGCCAGCGAGAAATAATTGTTTTGGACTTCAAACGGGTTGCCTTCTTCATATACCCAATTATCAATATTCATATTAACACAATATGCGATCGGAAGATTATACTTGTTTTCGTAAACGTCAGTCTTTTCATCAGACGATGATAATTTATAATTATAGAGATTTTCATTCAGTTCAAGGCTTTCATTTGAATTGATAAGATATTTGATATTAAACATCATATTGTATACAGGCGTCTGAGTATTATAAGTGTAACTGTTAATTCTATTGCCGAACATTCCGAGAGAATACTGAAGCTGGGAATAATTTTCATATGCCATTGAAGAGAATATGGATATCCCGTTATATCCGTAATAGCAAGGGTCCATCCTTGTTTCAAGAGAAGTCAGTTCTTCTCGGTAAAAGCCGTCATCTTCTTCGCTGATTGAGTTAATAGCGGAGGTATAGGATTCATAATTCTTTGAATAATCTGTATTTGCTTGAGTAATTTGGATAGATCCGGTATCGGCAATTAAAACTTCGCTGAACACAATTACAACCACAATTGCCGATGCAATAATTTTATCAATGCCGTTCTTTTTAAGTAAATATAAAAATCCTGTCCAAATAATTATAAAAGCAATGCTGATATAAATTGTTGTTTCGGACATTTTTGTTGTCGCCATTTTTTGGGCAATAATTATGAAGAAAACCCATGCAAAACCGACGATGCAAATGTCACTCAAACTAAGTGACTTAATTTTTGACAAGCTCTTATACGAAACTATTAATATGATAAATGTATACATATAAGAAAATCTGAACGGAAGATCATTTGGAAAATGGAAGGCATGCCAAATGAAATTTAAGCAGTTGTTATCAAAACTGAACAGGAAGAATATCAGCATAAGAATATAAACGAGCTTTTCTCTGAACTTTATATCTTTATTAATAACGAAAAGCGGAAGAAGAATAACGGCTGCCATACCGGAATATACATTCGGTAAAACATCATCACCACTGCTTCGTATAGTTGTTTCAAGAGCGGCAAGGTGTGATGTAATAAAGTCAAAAATATTAAAATAGGATTCAAAGGTTTCAGGAAATGAATCAGAAGTTGCTGAGGATGATTTTAATATCATAAATATGGGAATGAGCATAAAAGCACAAATTCCAGCACCTGCAACACTGCTTACCGCAAATTTTATTCCTCTGTTAAAGAATTTATTATTCATTAATGATTTAAATGAATATTTCTTTTTATGGGTATATAAAGGATCTATTTTGTCATTTAAATTTGCAGATATGGCATAATACCCAAGGAAATATATAACTGAGAAAATACAGGTCATAAATCCCATATAATAGCTTGATACAAACAGTAAAACAAGGGTTGAAATATAAAGTGCGCACTTGCCTTTGTTAATAATTCTTTCAATACCGAGTGCAATTAGCGGAAGAAGAATCATACCGTCAAGCCACATTACATTCCAATAGTAAGCAAGAAAATATGCGCTGAAAGCATAAAGTACTCCAAAGGTGGCAGAAAAATAGGAATGCTTGCCAAGTGAGTATTTGATGTAAGCAGTGAAAGTTGCTGCACTTAATATACATTTAACTGAAACAAGAAATGATATTGCAAAAGAAATATCTTTTTTATCAAAAAGAAATATCAACGCAGAAATAGGACTTGAAAGGTAATTGAAATAATTGCCTAAGAAGCTTGTTCCTCCGCCTGAAGTCCATGAATAAATAAAGCTCTTGTGATTTACTATTCTGTCATAAAGCTCTGCAAAAAGCGGTCCATACTGATGATATAAGTCCATTCTCATAACCGTGTTGTCACCAAACGGAAATACAGTATAGATAATATACATTATTGATATACATACTGACGCGATTCCGGCAGCAGCAAATATGAATCTGTTATTATAGAAAAAAATATAAATTTTTGAATATTTAATATTACTTGCTTTATAGTTGCAATCAAATAAAAGCAGCCTGTCAAAGTAATAGTTGAAGAAAAAGCATATTGATATTGCCACCAGCCATACAAATGATTCCTGCATATCAAGGAGAATTTTGAACATAAATTCAGCAAGCATATAGAAGCCATAGTCAACTGCAGCTCTGAATAAGAACATAATTATCTGCTTTATATTTGATGAAAGAATTTTTTTTCTGAAAACAAATCTTTTTTCAAGCAAGAATGAAATTATCTCTGAAACTATGAAGGCTGTTAAAACAGCTGTACTGCTGTCCAGGTTGCAAAAAACTTTAAGAAGTTGCTTTATGGCAATCAGTAAAAAAACAGAGATAAAAGCAGTAAAAGTGTAACTGACGGTTTCTCCGTTAATTAATTTATTTGTTTTGATATTATCTTTATATTTTGTAAATTCCATATTTCACCATATCTATTTGTATAATTTTCATTTTTATAATAGCATATAAATTCTTTTTCTTCAACATAATATTTGTTATAAATCAGTCAAGCCCTGCATAGAGTTTATTGAGGTGGTTATTTGGACAATGTTAATTATTTTCTGAAATTACTTCCGAAATATATTCAGGATATAATTACTTCCTTCGGCTGTAATATTTTAACAAATATAACCGAAATAAGAATTAGACAAAATAAACCTTTAATCATTTACATAAAAAATAATTTGTGTTTCGTTAGTATTGATGGCAAACTTGTTTCTAATTATTCACAAAACTGTATCTGTATTGACGATGAGCAGTTTGAAAATATAACAGACAGGCTTTGCAATAATTCTTATCATACAAATATGAATTCGATGATAGACGGCTACATAACAACAAAATCAGGGTGCCGTATCGGCATTTCTTCAACAGCAGTTTACAGAAAAGATGAAATTACATCTGTTAAGGAAATTACTTCAATCAATATCAGAATTTCACATGAAATATTAAACTGCTCAAGATCTTTGCTCAATGCAATATATATAGATCGTACGCCAAGCATTATTGTTGCAGGGAAAGGAGCGAGCGGAAAAACAACGCTGCTCAGGGATATGGCAAGACTTCTTTCAAGCGGATATAATTCCTCATATAAGAAAATTTCAATAGTTGATGAAAGAAATGAAATTGCGTCAAATTTTGATGTCGGGGTAAACACTGATGTACTCGTCGGATATCCAAAAGCAAAAGGTATTGAAAATGCAATACGTACATTGTCACCCGATATTGTCATATGTGATGAAATCGGAAATAAAGAAGAACTTGAAGCAATAAAATTCGGATTTTCATCGGGAGTGAAATTTATCGTTTCTGTCCATATGGGCGATGAAAGTCAGATTTATGATAACAGAATAATTCAGGGTTTGATTAACAGTAATGAGTTCAATTATCTTGTTATTTTAAAAAATTTTACTGATGATTTTGAAATTATAAATATATCGGAGGCAGAGTGTGAAAATAGCAGGAATAATAATGATAATTTTTTTCTCATCTTCCCTTGGGATAATGGTTGATTGTTATAAAAAAAGACAGATTAAGTACATTGACAACCTTATATATATAGGCGGACGCATCAGTCTTATGATGAGCAGTATAAATCCTGAAACATCTGATATTTTGAATGAGCTGAAATCTGATGAAAGGCTGAAAAATTTTGATTTTGATTTGAACATTGAAAACACTCCGCTTCCCTTGGCAGAATATGAAAGGATTAAAAATCTTTATAATATTATAGGAAAGTATGATGTTGACTGCCAGTTAAAATATATTGAAGAATTTGTTGGATATTTTAAAATGCTTAAACAGCAATATCAGGAATATTACGAAAAACACCATAAGCTTTACATAGCCTTCGGAGTGCTGACAGGTATTGTGATTTCAATATTTCTGATATAGGAGGATAAATGGAAGTTGATTTTATTTTCAAAATTGCGGCAATCGGAATAATTGTGGCAGTGCTTAATACCGTTCTCATCAGAAGCGGACGAGAAGAACAGGCAATGCTCACAACCCTCGCCGGAGTAATTGTTGTACTGATGATGCTTGTACCGCAAATAAGTGATTTATTCTCAACAGTAAAGTCGCTGTTTGACCTATGATTAAAGTTGCAGGTATAACAATCATTACATTAATAATGATTATTTTAATTAAGGATACAAAAAGAGAATTTGCAGTTTTATTAACAATAGCTACTGTAATATTGCTGTTTACCTCGGTTGCAAATGATTTTAAAGAAATATTAGATAAGCTTTATTCCTTGTCGTCAGGTATCGGAAGTATCAATTCTTATATTTCACTGATGATGAAAATTCTCGGTATTGCATTGATTTCACAGTTTGTTATAGACTTATGCCGTGACAGCGGTGAAAATGCCCTTGCTTCACAGACAGAAATTGCAGCAAAGATTATTATGCTGATTGTGACGCTTCCTTTGTTTGAAACCGTAATTAATATTGTAACAGGATTGTTGAAATGAAAAGATTTTTAATAATATTATTTATTGTTATGAATATTCCGTCTGTCATCTTTGCAGCGGATGAAGATTATACTGAATATATCAACTCGTTCGATTTGTCCTCATTTGATACTCTTGATGATTCAACAAAAGAATTTCTCGATTCATTAGGAGTACTTGACTTTGATTATGAAAGTTTGACAAGTATCTCACTCAAAGACATATTTGAGCATATATGCAACATTGTACTGCTGAGAATTGACGGACCGCTCAAATCCGGAATTATTATAATTGCCTTAATAATGCTCTCAGCATTTTTTAAGTCTTTTAATACAGAACTTGGCAGTACAAGTATTTCTTCCTCATATCAATCAGTAACAACACTTGTAATATCAATATTTTTGGTTTACAGAATGACTGATTGTATTACACTTTCATGCTCAACAATTAAGTTATGTGCAAATTTTGCATTCGCTTTTTTTCCTGCATTCTGCATTATAGTTGCAACATCAGGTTCTACAATGACGTCTTTTTCCGTTAATACAACTTTACTGATATTGTCACAAGGGTTGAATTACATATCTGATTTGTTGTTCCTTCCTTTGGTAAACTGTTTTCTTGCATTGGGAATTTGCTCGGGAATAAGACAGGAGTTTAATCTTAACAGCGCTATATCAATGCTGAAGAAAGTTATAACAGGTGCTGTATCAACTGTATCGGCGTTGTTTGTCTCTGTGCTTTCAATAAAAACAGCCGTTGCTTCAAGGGCGGATGCACTCGGACTAAGGTCTGTTCGCTTTGCAATTAATTCCGTTGTTCCTGTGATAGGAAGCTCCATCAGTGAGGGCCTGCTTTCTATTCAAAGCTATTCAAGTCTGATTAAGACGAGTGTAGGAATTGTGGGAATACTTGCAGTTGCTGTGATCTTTCTGCCTGCACTTATTGAGGTTAATATATGGCGCCTGGTTTTAGCTTTTGCTGCAATGTCCGGCGATTTGTTCGGCGATACTCAATCCTCAAAGGCGGTTGAAACCTTCAAAGATACCTTGCTTATAATTGATGTTTTATTAATATTAACTATGGTTACAACAATTATTTCAATAGGGATACTTGTTGCTGCAAAAACGGCGGTTTAAATGGACTATATAAAAGAATGGACGTTAACTGTCTGTATTACTTTGATAATTTCGATAATTTTTTCGATGCTTGCACCAAAGGGAAAAATGGGAAAGTTCTTTAAAATTATTCTTTCGACATTTATTTTTCTTTCATTTATATATCCTTTTGGTAACAGTGATTTTGATTTATCGTTTCCTGATTTTCAAATTGAAAATGTTGAAGCGCAGGAAGAACAGTCTTACAAAAATCTCATAGAAACACAAATATCCGAATCATTAACTCAGAATGGTTACAAATCCTGCATAATTAATGCCGAGATTGAATATAGTAACAATGAGATAGAAATAAATGAACTGACAGTTTCTGTGCCGAACGAATATAATACCGATGATGTTAAAAATTATTTGTATGAAAATTTAGGACTTGTTGCAGAGGTGTATAGTCTTGGCGAGTAAAATAACGGACAATATAATGAAATTTATTGCAGGAGATTCAAAAAAAGTTAAAATTATCATCGCAGTCGGCTTGATTGGAATTGTATTGATTTTTATGTCCGATATATTTAATGACAGCGATAAATCAGAAAATAATATAAAGGAAAATACTTACAGCTATGATGAATACACTGAAAATCTTGAAAATAAGCTGAAGAATGTTATTGCTGATATTGACGGCGTTGGTGAGTGTGAGATTATGATTACACTTCAAAATACGAATGAAAATGTCTACGCAACCGATGTTGAAATACAAGATAACGGGTCCTCGGCAAGTCAAAAAGATGAATATGTACTATATGATTCCGACAGTGGCGAGAGTCCGGTTCTGATTAAAGAATACCTACCGCAGGTGCAGGGCGTTACTGTGGTGTGTACAGGTGGTGACATTGTTACTGTCAGGGAAAAGATAATTAATTGTGTTACTTCGTTATTTAATATTCCGACAAACAGGGTATCGGTATCAAAAATTAAAACATAAAAGGTGATTAAATGAGTAATAAGAAAAAAGAAAAAGAAATGAAAGAAAAGCCTGTACTTACACAAGAGCAGCTTCAAAAAAGAAAGTCAAGAAAAACAAAGATTGCAATATCGTGTTTTGTATTGTTGCTTGGTGTCGGTGTTATGGGTAACTGGTACTGGGAAAACAGTGATCTTTCAAATAAAGTAAGCACGATTTCCAGCGCTAAAGAAAAAATACTCGGTGAAGCTACATATGTTGATGCAACAACTGAGCCTGCAACGGAAAGTGATTATTTTTCATCAGCAAGAGTTGATCGACAGAGCGCAAGAGACGAGAGCTTAGAAAAACTGCAGAAAATTGTTGATTCATCAACAGTTGATTCAGAAGCAAAAAAAACGGCAACAGAAAAAATTGCTGAAATTTCAAATATGATAAATGCTGAAAATAAAATTGAGACATTGATTACTGCAAAAGGAATAAACAATTGTCTTGCTGTAATAAACGAAGATTCAAGCAAAGTGGATATAATAGTAGATGTTGAGGAGTTGACAGATACATTAATTTTACAGATAAAGGATATAGCAACAGGACAGCTTGGATGCTCCTTTGAAGATGTAACAATTATTCAGTCAAAATAACCTTGTATATTTATTCATTATATGTTATAATGTAAAAAAATAAGGAGGGCTTATTTATGGAGATTTTTTCAAAAAGTTCAATGGGCGAGCTTGTTATTTCAGATGAAGTAGTATCTTCAATAGCCATAAATGCTGCAAAAGATGTTGACGGGATATCGTCGTTTTATAACGGCCCGGTTGATGTTGTCAGCACAATCAAGCAGGGTAGTTTAAAGGTAATGAGTCCTGTAAGAATAATACAGGATGGAGATAATTTCAGTATAAGTATTTATGTTAATCTTAAGCCTGGTATGAAATTCCAAACTGTTGCAACCGATGTACAGTCAGCAGTAAAGGAATCAGTGCAGAATATGACGGGAAAATTAGTAAACAAAGTTAATGTTATTGTAGCAGGAATTGATTTTGATGAACCGGTCAAAAAAACAGAACCTTGTGAAACTGAAGAATGACACAGTCCTGCCGACAAATATTTGTTTTTGCCGGCAGATTTTTTTAGGAGAAATAAGAAAGAATGAAAAGAAATGAGATGAGAGAGCAGGCTTTTTTTCTTACCTTTGAAAGTTTATTCAATTCAGATGACGAAATTAATGAATTGATTGAGCTTTATTCAGAGAATGTTATTCCAGTATGTGACTATGCAAAAAAAGTTTTTTCTGAAGTATATAAAAGAAAAAATGAATTTAACGAATTAATCAATTTATTTTCTAAGTCATGGAAAGCATCAAGACTGCCTAAAACTACTCTGGCAATACTCTATGTAGCTCTCTGTGAGATGAAATATATTGATTCCGTTCCCGAAAATGTCGCAATAAATGAAGCAGTAGAGCTTGCAAAAAAATATTCAAGCAGTGATGATGCGTCATACATAAATGGTATTCTCGGTGCTGTTTCAAGGAGTAAATAAGATGTATCTTGGATTTGATACGAGTAATTACACCACATCGGTTGCGCTTTATGACGGTAAGGACATAATAAGCAAAAAGAAGGTTTTAACTGTTAAAAACGGCGATAGGGGATTAAGACAGAGCGATGCTGTGTTTCAGCATACAGTAAATATGCCGGAGCTTCTTAAGCAATTACCAAATGTATCTAAAATCAATAGTGTTGCTGTAAGTATGCGGCCGAGAAATATTGAAGGAAGTTATATGCCTTGTTTTCTTGTAGGTGTGAATAATGCCCGGACAGTAAGTACCTTTAATAATTGCACTTTGCACTATACCTCACATCAAATCGGCCATATACTCGCGGCATTATATTCTGTCGGTATGCTTGATTTGATAAAAGAAAGATTTATTGCTTTTCACATCAGTGGCGGAACAACTGAGGCACTGCTTGTGAAACCTGATAAGAATGATATTGTAAAAGCTGAGGTTGTATCACGAAGCCTTGATTTAAAGGCAGGACAAGCTGTTGACAGAGCCGGCGTTTTGCTTGGTTGTCGGTTTCCCTGCGGCAATGAGCTTGATGAACTATCGCTAAAGTCGGACAGAGAATTTGAAATTAAACCGACTATAATCGGTAATGATTGCTCAATGTCAGGAATTGAAAATAAAGTAAAAAATATGATAAGTAATGGTGAATCACCGGAAGATATATCAAAATTCCTTTTTACATACATTTCTATGACTATTGAAAAATTGACTGAGAATATAATTGAACGCTTCGGTAATTTGCCTTTAGTATATGCAGGCGGAGTTATGTCTAACACAATAATAAAAAAACACATTAAATCAAAATTTAAAGCATATTTTGCTCAGCCAGAGTTCAGTTGTGATAATGCTGCCGGTATTGCAATATATGCCTATTTGAAAGAAAACAATGAATAGTACGATTACAGTTACACAACTGAATACTTATATTAAAGCGATTATTGATGAAAATCCGCCGCTCAATAATATTTATGTAGTTGGTGAAATCAGCAACTTTAAACATCATATCAGCGGACATATGTATTTTACACTAAAAGATAATCAGACACAGATCAAAGCAGTAATGTTCAAGGGGTCTGCGTTAAAGTTGAGATTTAATCCGGAAGACGGTATGAATGTAATATGCAGAGGCAAGGTTTCAGTTTTTGAAAAGAGCGGTCAGTATCAGCTTTATGTTGAGGATATGCAGCCTGATGGTCTCGGTACTTTAAATCTTGCATATGAGCAGTTAAAGGAAAAGCTTGCTAAGGAAGGCTTGTTTGACGCGGCACATAAAAAGTCATTACCCAAATATCCTCATAAAATCGGAGTTGCAACCTCTAACACAGGAGCAGCCATTGAGGATATAAAGAATATCATTTCAAGGCGGTATCCGTTGTGTGAAATTGTAATTGCACCAACTATTGTTCAAGGTGAGCAGGCTGCTGACGATATTATTAAGTCAATAAACCTTCTTGACAGTATTGATGATATAGACATAATAATTATCGGAAGGGGCGGCGGCTCAATCGAAGACTTGTGGGCTTTTAATCTTGAAAATGTAGCAAGGGCAGTATTCAATTGCAAAACGCCGATAATTTCAGCAGTAGGACATGAAACCGACTTCACTATATGTGATTTTGTTGCGGATATGCGTGCACCTACACCAAGTGCGGCAGCAGAACTTGCTGTTCCAGATATTTTGCAAATGACTTTGTCTATCAACAGCGTCAGTCAGTCACTTTCAGTTTCATTGAAAAGGAAGCTGGAAGCTGAAATTCAGCGATTTGATTCAATTGCTTATGAAACGGTGCTAAGTAAGCCTGAAGAATATTTTAAATTCTATTCAGATGAGATTACTTTACTTAATACTGATTTGATTAAAACGTTTGATTTCATTATAAAAATGAATGAACTTAAGTTGGGAGAAACTGCCGGTAGGCTTGATGCACTCAGTCCGCTTGCAATCCTCGGCAGAGGGTACAGCATTACGAAGGACAGCAGCAACAGACTTATTAAGTCAGCAGGAAAACTCAAAGTAGATGATAGAATAAATATAAATTTTAAAGATGGATATGCCGTGTGCACAGTTGATGAGGTAAATTATGAGTAATGATATGACTTATGAGTCAGCAATTTCAAGACTTGAGGAAATTGTTGATATATTAGAAAAAAACGAGGTTTCACTTGATGAAAGTATGAAGCTTTTTGAAGAAGGCACAAAGCTTGCTGCATTTTGTTCAGAAAAGCTTAAAAATGCACAGTTAAAAATAACCGAGCTTACCAAGGAGTAATTATGACTGATTTTGAATTTAATAATATCCTTAATAACGATATCAGAAAAATTGAAAATTCACTTATAAATTATCTGCCTGAAGCACTTGAAGGTCAGACTGAGGTCGTTGATGCAATGAAGTACAGTTTATCTAATGGCGGAAAAAGGATAAGACCAATCTTTACTTTGGAATTTGCAAAAGCCTGCGGTTCTGAAAGAAACGACGCAATTGATTTTGCTTGTGCTGTTGAATACATACACACTTACAGCTTAATTCATGATGATTTGCCTTGTATGGATAATGATGATATGCGAAGAGGAAAACCAAGCTGCCATAAGCAGTTCAGTGAGGCTACCGCACTTTTGGCGGGGGATGCTTTGCTGACTCATGCGTTTGAAATAGTCGCCGGCTCTAATTTGAGCTATGATAAAAAGACAATGGCAGTCAGCCTGCTTGCTCAGAACGCCGGTGTTACAGGCATGATTGGAGGTCAGGTTATTGACCTAAAATTTGAAAAAGGCAACCCGACTGTTAAAGAAATCTTATCAGTTTATAAATTAAAAACAGGAGCACTGATTTCAGCTGCGTGCTTGATTGGATGTATAGCCGCAGATGCAAGTCCCGAACAGCTGTCGGCAGCATCTAAGTTTGCATATAATCTCGGAATTGCTTTTCAGATAAAGGATGACATACTTGATATTATAGGTGATGAAGATAAACTCGGTAAGCCTGTCGGTTCTGATGAGAGTAATAATAAAACAACTTATGTTTCATTAGTCGGAATTGATAAAGCAGAGCGGGATGTCAAAATATTGACAGACAATGCAATCAAGGAACTTAACAATTTTGAAAATACTGAGTTTATTTCCCGCCTTGCACTTTTGCTTGTAAACAGAGATAAATAAATTTGATTTACATATGAAGAGAGATGGATATTATGTCTATTCTTGATGATATTGATTCACCTAAAGATTTAAAAAAATTAAATATTGAAGAGCTTAAAGTATTATGCGACGATATAAGAAAAATGCTTATATCAACGGTTTCAAAAACAGGCGGTCATCTTGCATCCAATCTTGGTGTGGTTGAACTGACTGTTGCTCTTCATAAGGTTTTTAACAGCCCGAATGATCAGATCGTTTTCGACGTCGGTCACCAGTGTTATACACATAAAATTTTAACAGGCAGAAAAGATAAGTTTGATACACTCAGGTCTGAAAACGGAATAAGCGGCTTTACCCGACCTGTTGAAAGCAGTCATGATATTTTTTCTTCAGGGCACAGCTCTACTTCAATTTCTGCCGCAGTCGGTCTCTCAAGAGCAAAGCAGATTAAGGGTGATAAAGGCAAGGTAATTGCTGTTATCGGAGACGGCGCATTAACAGGCGGTCTTGCCTATGAAGGTCTGAATAATGCCGGTAATGATAATTCAAATCTTATTGTAATTCTTAATGATAATAATATGTCAATAAGCCGTAATGTCGGCTCAATGGCAAAAATTTTGAATACTATAAGAACGTCACAAAGATATGTCACTTTCAAGTCAAAGCTGCAGCGAGGGCTCGCAAAGATACCGAGAATAGGCGCGCAGATAAGCAGGACTTTTACTTATATTAGTGCAAAGATTAGAAAGAAAATCCTTCATTCAACTTTTTTTGAGGACTTAGGCTTTAGGTATTACGGACCAATTGACGGTCACGATATGGATGCTTTAATTGATGTTTTGAAAGTTGCAAAAGCTCACAATCATTCTGTATTAATTCATATCAACACGGTTAAAGGTAAAGGCTATTACCCGGCTGAAAAGAATCCTACACAATTTCACGGTATAGGTAAGTTTGATATTAATACAGGTGAGCCGAAATTCAGCGGAGAAGATTTTTCTTCTTCTTTTGGAAAAATAATGTGTAAATTTGCCGAGAATGATAGACGAATATGCTGTATTACCGCCGCTATGTCAGAGGGAACCGGTTTATGTGAGTTTGCAAAAAAATACCCTATGAGATTTTTTGATGTTGGTATTGCAGAACAGCATGCCGTTACATTTTCAAGCGGACTTGCCAAAAATGGTATGGTGCCTGTTTTTGCAGTTTATTCAACATTTCTGCAGCGTTCATATGACCAGCTTATCCACGATGTCGCTTTGCAGAAGCTGAAGGTGATTTTTGCAATTGATAGGTCCGGCTTTGTCGGTGAAGACGGCGAAAGTCATCAGGGCGTATTTGATACATCTTTTCTTAACTCTGTTGTTGGTCTTACCATTTTTGCGCCTTCATATTATTCTGATTTGGAAGCAATGTTTTATGAAAGCATATATAAAATCAGTGGTGCGGTTGCAATACGATATCCCAGAGGAAAAGAATTATACAAGCCTGATGATTATGAGTACAAGCACGAGCCGTTTTCTGTATTTGGTGATATTAATTCAAAAAATGTTATTGTAACATACGGCAGATTATTTTCAATTTGTTATCTGGCTTATGAAAGTCTCGAAGACACTTGTGTAATAAAGCTAAACAGAATTAAGCCGATTGATGCTTCACTGCTTGATTTACTGACTGATGAAAGCAATATATATTTTTATGAGGAAAGTATTGGCAGCGGCGGTATAGGTGAGGCATTTGCTGCAATGCTGATTGAACACTCAATCATATGCAGATTCAAGCATATTTGTATCAAAGATGAATTTGTAAAGCAGGCAAGCGTTGAAAGTCAAATGAGACATTATAAAATGGATTTTGATTCAATAGTTAGTGAGATAAATAATGGCAAAGAATAAAATCAGACTTGATGTTGCACTTTTTCAAAGAGGTCTTGCACCAAGCAGAGAAAAGGCAAAAGCCATCATTATGGCAGGGATAGTATATGTTAATAACCAGAAATCAGATAAGTCAGGCAAGGAAATTAACCCTGATGATATTATTGAAGTCAGAGGAAATACTCTTAAATATGTAAGCCGCGGCGGACTTAAGCTTGAAAAGGCAATGCAATGCTTTCATATTAACCTTAAAGGAAAAATTTGTATGGATGTCGGAGCTTCAACCGGCGGATTTACTGACTGCATGCTTATTAATGGTGCTGTGAAAGTCTATTCAATTGATGTTGGATACGGTCAGCTTGCCTGGAAACTCAGAACTGATGAAAGAGTTGTTAATCTTGAAAGGACTAATTTCAGATATGTTACCGATGAACAGGTGTGTGACTGTATTGATTTTGCCTCAGTTGATGTTTCTTTCATTTCACTTAAGCATATCTTACCTAATTTAAATCACTTTCTTAAGGAAAAAGGACAGGCAGTATGCCTAATTAAACCACAGTTTGAAGCAGGCAGGGAAAAAGTCGGGAAAAAAGGTGTGGTCAGTGATTTGAGTACTCATCTTGAGGTTGTTGAAAACATTATAAATCTCGCAGTTAAAAATAACTTTTCTGTCCTCGGTCTTGAATTTTCACCGGTTAAAGGACCTGAGGGGAATATTGAGTATTTAATTTATATAGAAAAATCCGTAGAGCCATTTATAAGTAATGATGTTGATGCCAAGAAACTTGTCAATCAGTCACATGAGGAATTATTATGATTATTTCAGTTTTACCAAATCTAAATAATTACGGTGTTGAATCACTCTCCCGTAATGTATTTGACGTTTTGTCAAAGCTCGATGCTGCTGTCTATGTCTGCAAGGATTATAAAAATATCTTTTTTGATTGTGATTTGAATTATGAAGATAATGATAATCTTATAAATGTTTGTGATGTTGCAATTGCAATCGGTGGAGACGGAACAACACTTAATGTTGCCAAAAAAGCGGCTGTATACGGTAAAAAGGTGCTCGGTATAAATGCAGGCCGTCTTGGATTTATGAGCGGACTTGAAAAGGACGAGCTCTGCCTTTTAAAGAACCTTGTTGAGGGCAATTATGAACTCGATAAACGATTGATGCTTGAGGCACAGGTTAAATATAACAATGAGGTAATTTCAACTCATCATTGTCTTAATGATTTTGTAATTTCACGCGGTAATTTCGCAAGATTAATTGATATTGACATAACTTGTGATAAAAGAAAAGTTATGAATACAAGAGCAGACGGTGTAATTATTGCTACGCCAACCGGCTCAACAGCTTATTCAATGGCTGCCGGTGGACCTGTTGTCAGTCCTGATGCTGATTGTATTTTAGTAACTCCAATATGTCCTCATTCCCTTATGGACAGAAGCTTCATCTTTTCGACGGATAAAGAGCTTATTGTCAAAGCATCAAACGACAGAATGAACTGTCCCGTTCTCAGTGTTGACGGTCAGGAGTCTGTGGAACTTAAAAATGATTGCGCTATAAAAATAAAACTGTCAGATATGACAACAAATCTTATTAAACTTAAACCTGAAAATTTTTATGAAATACTTAATAAAAAGTTAGTTGAGAGGAGAGCCTGATGAAAAAGCGAAGACATGCAAAGATATTGGAAATTATAAATTCAAATGATATTGAAACTCAGGAGGAATTGCAGTCATACTTGCTTAAGTGCGGCTTCGATGTTACACAGGCAACAATATCAAGGGATATAAAAGAACTCAGGCTTGTTAAAGAACTTTCAGAAAAGGGAAGATATATTTATTCAACAGGGAAAAAGACTAATTCAGATGCAATCAGGCGCACGGGTGGTATTTTCTCTGAATCAATCATCAGTGTTGAACATGCGCTTAATACTGTGTGTATAAAATGCTTTCCGGGCATGGCAGTGGCTGTATGTACCGCTATTGATTCAATGGAATGGACAGGCGTTGTCGGTACAATTTCAGGTGATGACACAATATTTGTTTTATGCAAGACAGAGGATTTTGCAAAAATATTCACGATGAATATGGAGAAGATTTTACATGTTAAAAACTCTTGATATTGAAAATATTGCGGTTATTGAAAAAACAAGTGTTGAATTTTCATCCGGTCTCAATGTTTTGACAGGAGAAACCGGCGCAGGTAAATCAATTGTTGTTGACTCAATCAATGCAATTCTCGGTGAGCGAACTTCAAGAGAATTGGTGCGAAACGGCGCGGACAATGCCTTTGTCAGTGCATACTTTGAAGATATTAATGATAATGTATCCGATAAGCTGACTGAACTCGGATATGATTCGGAAGATGATAAATCACTTCTTATAACGAGAAAAATCAATTCATCCGGCAAGTCGGTATGCAGGATAAACGGCAAGAGCGCAACCGTTTCAATTCTTAAAGAGGTCGGAAATCTGCTTGTAAATATCCATGGTCAGCATGACAGTCAGGCGCTTCTTAATCCCGATTTGCATTATAATTACATTGATATGCTTTCCGATGATAAGACAATAATCGAGGATTACAGAAAATCTTTTAAAGAACTAATCGGAATAAGAAGAAAACTCAAGTCAATGACAAACTCTGAAACCGACAAAGAGCGTGAGTTGGAAATCCTTGATTATCAGATAAACGAGCTTGAAAGCGCACAGATAAAAATCGGGGAGCGAGAAAAACTTACCAAACGCCGTGAGCTGATATTAAAGAGTGAATCTTTAACTATCGCTCTTAATAACTTACTCAGTACAATAAACGGCGATGAAGAAACAAATGGTATTCAATCACTCGTCAACTCCTGCGGCAATTTTTTATCATCATATGATGAACTTAAGAATATATGCCAAATATTAATTAACATAAATGATGAGCTTGAAACGATTAAGGATATGGCAGATTCTGCTCTTGATGAGGTACGATTTGATTCAAATGAGCTTGAAGTGATTGAAGAGCGCCTTGATTTGCTTTACAGGCTTTCAAATAAATACGGCTCAACCGAACAGGAAATGCTTGATTTTCTTGAAAATGCAAGGAATAAGCGCAATTCAATTAATTATGCTGATATTGAATTAGAAAAGCTCAATTCAATGTATGACAAAATTTTTGATATCACTGTGACGAAGGCTGATAAGCTTTCTGAACACAGGCGGAAAATTGCTGCTGAATTTGAACGTCAGGTTAAGAAGGAACTTGAATTTCTTGATATGCCTAAGCTTCAATTTTTTGTTAAATTTGAAAAAGGGAAGTTATCCGTATCAGGATATGATAAGATTGAATTTTTGATTTCAACCAATCCCGGTGAACCGGCAAAACCGTTATCAAAAATAGCATCGGGTGGTGAGCTTTCAAGAATAATGCTTGCAATCAAAAATATATTGTCAAATAATGATACTGTCGATACTCTGATATTTGATGAAATTGATACGGGTATCAGCGGCAGAGCCAGTCAAAAAATCGGCCTCAAGCTTAAAGCAGTATCAAAAAATACACAAGTTATTTGTGTTACCCATTCAGCGCAGATTGCATCAAATGCAGACAAGCATTTTCTTATCAGCAAGAGGTTTGAAAATGACCGAACATACACAATTGTTACTCCGCTTGACTATGAAGCAAGGAAGAATGAGCTTGCCCGCATTATGGGCGGACTTGAAGTTACGGACACACTTCTTGCGAGTGCTGAAGAATTATTAAATACAAATTACAAACTATAGGAGAAAAATTATGGGAGTATATGAAGAATTAGAAGAACGCGGCTTGATTGCTCAGGTAACAAATGACGGGCAAATAAGAGAACTGGTCAATTCAGGTAAGGCAGTTTTCTATATCGGCTTTGATCCTACCGCAGACAGTCTTCACGTTGGGCATTTTATGGCACTCTGTCTTATGAAAAGACTTCAGATGGCAGGGAATAAGCCAATCGTTCTTATCGGCGGAGGTACGGCTATGATCGGTGACCCGAGCGGTAAGACTGATATGAGGAAAATGCTAACGCCTGAAACGATACGGCATAACTCAGACTGTTTTAAAAAACAGATGTCAAAATTCATTGATTTTACTGACGGCAGAGCCTTGATGGTAAACAATGCCGACTGGCTGCTTGATTTGAATTATATCAATCTTCTTCGTGAGGTCGGTGCCTGTTTCAGCGTTAACAGAATGCTCACCTTTGAATGCTATAAGCAGAGAATGGAAAGGGGACTTTCTTTCCTTGAATTTAACTATATGATTATGCAGAGTTATGATTTTTACACTCTGTATAAAAAATACGGCTGCAATCTCCAGTTCGGCGGAGATGACCAGTGGTCAAACATGATTGGCGGTATGGAGCTTATCAGAAGAAAGCTCTCCGGTGACGCCAATGCTATGACAATCACTCTCCTTACTAATTCAGAGGGAAAGAAAATGGGTAAAACCGAAAAGGGAGCTGTATGGCTTGACGCAGATAAAACCTCACCATATGAATTTTATCAGTATTGGAGAAATGTAGGTGATGAAGACGTTGTCAAATGTATGAAACTGCTTACCTTTATTCCTATGGATAAAATCAGTGAGTATGCAAAGCTTGAAGGCGCTGAGCTTAATAAAGCAAAAGAAATTCTCGCTTTAGAGCTAACAAAAATGATACACGGTGAAGCTGAGGCAAATAAGGCGCAGCAAGCGGCAAGGGCCCTTTTTGCAGACGGTGCAGATAATTCCAATATGCCTTCCACGGTTTTGACAGATGATGATTTTGCCGACGGTGAAATTTCAGTCCTCGATATGATGCTTAAAGCAGGAATGATAAAATCAAAGGGCGAGGGCAGGAGACTGATTGACCAGGGCGGCGTCAGCGTAAATAATGAAAAAATTACCGGTGCATTAACAACATTAAAGTTAAGTACCTTTGACTCGGAGGTTATCGTTAGAAAAGGTAAAAAAATATTCCATAAATTTACAAGATAATTTAAATATATTTGCAGAAAAAATAAATACTTAAAAATGTTTTAATGTTATAGTGATGACACAGGGCTTTATCGTAAGTCCTGTGCTTTTCTTATTTGCCGCAATGTAAACTTCTATTATTAATGTTATAAATTATTTATAATCTGTTGACAATTCAGATATATTTTGTTAATATAAATATGAGTATGTATGTATATTGGGATAATTATGCCCATTTTTACTGCTTTAACATATAAGTATATTATAGAATGATAAAATCGGGAATACTGCGTTATATTTTCCGGCGCGCTGATTGGGTCAGAAATCATCTTGCCATATTTGAATATGCGTTTTGTATTCAGGCAAATTTATTAGGGGGAAAATAAGATGAAAATGAAAAAGATTTCAAAAAGAATTTTATCGGCTATTCTTGCTGCATTGATGATTATTACATCAATTCCGCTGACGGCGTTCAGTGTTTCTGCAGCAAGCACACTTGAAAGTCTTTCTGCCGCTATGGACAGCTATGTTGAAGCAATGAAGACTGTATCAATTAATACTGATAAAGTTTATACAAAATTAAGTGCTGCCTATGAGGCATATGTTGCAGCTAAGGAACAATATGATTCACTTAAATACAACGGCGTTGACAACGGTGCGTCATCTGCCACATCAACGTTAAACAGTGCGGTTACAACTATGCTTGATTC
>CAZGRZ010000022.1:0-22270 GCA_964528285.1 uncultured Bacteroides sp.
AACTCTTTTAGGAGAGCCGTTTACAATAGCCTTAACTTTTTTAATGTTTGGTTTCCAAGTTCTATTTGATCTTCTGTGAGAATGGGAAACCTTAATGCCGAAAGATACATCTTTACCGCAGTATTCACACTTTGCCATTTGCGAACACCTCCTTGAATATTTAGAACATTTGGTATAATATCACAAGTATTTATAAAATGCAAGCATTTTTTAAATTATTTTTTTAATAGTCCTAATTTTAGTAGAACTATTGATTTTAAATACTATATATAGTATAATATTAATAATGTAAATATAGGAGGAACATACTATGGCTTCTGATAAAAGAACAGCACTTGAGGTTGCAATGAAACAAATTGAAAAAAAATACGGTGCCGGTGCAGTAATGCGCCTTGGTGAAAATGCACATCTTAAGGTTGATGCAATTTCAAC
Source organism: uncultured Bacteroides sp. (assembly GCA_964528285.1). GTDB lineage: Bacteria > Bacillota > Clostridia > Oscillospirales > Acutalibacteraceae > Eubacterium_R. The sequence goes on from CAZGRZ010000022.1 coordinate 433, forward strand.
AGGCTCTCTCACACTTGATATTGCAACAGGAATCGGCGGTCTCCCGAGAGGAAGAATTATTGAAATTTACGGTCCTGAATCAAGCGGCAAGACTACACTCGCTCTTCATTGTATTGCGGAAGCACAGAAAATCGGTGGTGAGGCTGCATTTGTTGATGCCGAACATGCGCTTGATCCTATATATGCTGCAAACCTCGGTGTTGATGTGGACTCATTACTTGTTGCTCAGCCTGACTATGGTGAACAGGCTCTTGAGATTACAGAACAGCTTGTAAGCAGCGGCGCTATTGATATCGTTGTTGTTGACTCTGTTGCTGCTCTTGTACCGAAAAGTGAGATAGAAGGCAATATGGGAGAAAGTCATGTCGGTCAGCATGCAAGGCTTATGTCGCAGGCTCTTCGCAAGCTTACAAGTACTGTAAGCAAAACTAACTGTATGATTATATTTATCAATCAGCTTCGTGAAAAGATTGGTGTAATATACGGTAATCCTGAGGTTACAACAGGCGGAAGAGCATTGAAATTTTATTCCTCAATCCGTATTGATGTAAGAAAAGCTGACCAGATAAAAAACGGAACAGAGGTTATCGGCTCACGCACAAGAGCAAAGGTCGTTAAAAATAAGGTCGCTCCTCCGTTCAAGTCTGCTGAATTTGATATTATGTACGGAACCGGAATAAGCAAGGAAGGCGAAATTCTTGATATGGCTGTTGAATTTGATATAATACATAAAGGCGGTTCATGGTTTTCATATCAGGATAAGAGGTTAGGTCAGGGAAGAGATAATGTTAAGGCTATGATTAAAAATGACCCTGATTTTGCAGCTCAGCTTGAAAAACAAATCAGAGAACAGCTTGCAAAAATTCAGGAGGAATCAAAGCAGAAGTACAGAGCAAAAGCTGCACCCATGGCAACAACCGATGTTGATGATTCTCCCGCTCCAAATACTACACGTGCTGAGGCAAGAGCAAAGCTTGATATTGCAGTTGAAGACGATGACGAGTAATGATAATTAAACACCAAAAGGGCAGGGGTAATAAAATTCACCTGCTGCTTGATGATGAGTATGCCGTAACAACGGATATAAATTTTTGGCTTGACCATTATATTTCAGACGGTACTGATATTTCCGAAGAGGAATGGCAGGACTTACTTAAAGAAATAAACTATAAAAAGGCTTTGAATAAATGCGCTGATTTTCTCTCAAGAAGGGATCATTCCGTAAAGGAGTTAAGAACAAAGCTTCTCAGGAGTGTTGATGAAATCAGTGCAGATAAAGCGATTAACAGATATATTGAGGCGGGCTATCTTAATGACGAGCATTTTTGTGAATCACTGGTCGATTATCTGTATAATACAAAAAAATACTCGTCAAATCATATCAGGCAGGAATGTTATAAACGTGGCATAAGCAGTGATATTATCAATCATATAATAAGTGAATATGATATTGATAATGTTGATACAATATTGACTTTGATAAATAACAAATATTCATCTAAGCTTGAACAGAGCAACGGAAAAGAAAAAGTAATTGCGTCACTTCAGCGTAAAGGCTTTTCCTACTCTGATATAAAATCTGCATTTTATAGGTTGGAAAATGAAATATAAAATTGGTATGATATCACTCGGCTGTCCCAAAAATCAAGTTGATGGCGAGATAATGCTCCAAAAACTCAATAATAACGGTTTTGAAATTGTTTCTGCAATTGAGGACAGTGATGTTTTGATAATCAACACCTGCGGTTTTATTGAAGAAGCAAAAAAGGAAGCAATTGAAACAATACTTGAGGCGGCAGAGTATAAAAAAGCAGGTCTTATATCTGCAATTGTTGTAACCGGTTGTCTTGCTGAAAGATATCAGGATGAAATATTAAAAGAAATACCTGAGGTTGATGCTGTTATAGGTATCGGAGCAGACAGAGATATCGTTAAAGTTTGTCAAAAAGCTCTGTCAGGCATTATAACAAGTTATTATCCAAATAAAAAATATCTTTTGCTCGATGGAGAAAGAATGCTTTCAACACCATCTCATTGGGCATATCTTAAGCTAAGTGACGGCTGCGATAATAAATGCTCTTATTGCGCTATTCCCGGAATACGCGGCAGCTATATTGAGAGGCCTATGGAAAGCATAGTTGAAGAGGCAAATGCTCTTGCTGTTAATGGCATTAAGGAAATCATTATTATCGCGCAGGATACAACAAAGTACGGACTTAAACTTTACGGCGAATATAAGCTTGACACTTTGCTGAAAGAACTTGTTAAGATTGACGGTATTGAATGGTTAAGACTCTTTTATTGTTACCCAGACAGAATTACAGATTCACTTATTGATGTTATTGCGAGTGAAGAAAAGATTTGCTCTTATATTGATTTACCTCTTCAGCACTGTAATAAGGAAATTCTTTCATCAATGAACAGGAATGGCTCCTATGAATCTCTTAAAAAATTGATTCAAAAAATGAGGAGCAAAATCCCCGGTCTTTCATTAAGAACAACTTTTATGGTAGGTTTCCCGGGTGAGTCTCAGGAGCAGTTTGAGGAACTTTGCAGTTTCGTAAAGGAAATTAAATTTGATAAAATGGGATGCTTTGCTTATTCACCTGAGGAGGATACTCCGGCATATGCTTTTGATAATCAGATTGATGAGGATATTAAAAAACGCCGAGCAGAAGTTCTTATGGATATTCAGTATTCAGTAACTGAAATTTCCAACAGAAGCAGAGTCGGAAATACATATAAAGTAATTATTGATAATAAAATCGATAATTACTATGTCGGGAGATCTTATCTTGATGCGCCCGAAATTGACAGCAGTATAATTATAAATTCTGATAAAGCGCTTACTGTCGGTGAGTTTTATCAGGTCATAATTAAGGATTATGACGGATATGATTTAATTGGAGAAGTAATATGAATTTACCTAATAAGATAACAGTGTTCAGATTTTGCTGTATTCCATTTTTAATGGCATTTTCATTTATAGAATTCAAATATCATTGGGTAGCGGCATTACTCGTATATTTTGTTGCTTGTATGAGCGACAAGGTTGACGGAATAATGGCAAGGAAGCAGGGAATTGTAACAGATTTTGGCAAGCTTATGGATCCGCTTTCTGATAAGAGTTTGGTTTTTGCTGCATATATTATTTTCTTTAACATGGGATGGCATACTGATATTTGTATTATGCTTATGCTTGCAAGAGAATTCCTCGTTGCAGGTATTCGTATGGCAGCCGCAACAAACGGTGAGGTTATTGCAGCTAATGCTTTTGGTAAATGTAAAACCTTTTTACAGATGTCAACAACCGGAATTGTATTTCTGCTACTTGCAATTGGTGAAGGAGCCGCTGATATAGATATGACTACATCGTGGCTGAATATATACTGCGCAATCGCATTCTGGATAGTTGCCGTAATAACAGTTCTAAGTGGAATTATTTATGCTAAGGATGGCTGGCATTTGATTAAAACAAAATAATTGTTGCAAAATTTTAAAAATTATATATAATAATATTGTAATATAAAATAACTATGACGGAGAGAAGTAAGCAGTATTTTTTTATTCAGAGAGTGGACTGATAGCTGAAATGTTCATATAAAAAGCCTGCCGAAATGCACTCCCGAGTTGCTTGGAGGAAATATAGTATTCCAAGTCGGCTGAGCACCGTTAAAAGCTATATAATTGTTTTTCAATTTAAGGATAAAAAGAGTGGAACCGCAGTCAGTACATTGCCTCTGTCATTTGACAGCGGCATATTTTTTTGAAAGGGGAGAGAGTTATATGTTTAACTCTTATAAAGAAGATATAAAGAGTTTTATGGAGCATGACCCTGCTGCAAGAAGTCCTCTTGAGATAGTTTTTCTTTATCCGGGCTTCAAAGCACTAAGAAGTCATAAAAAAGCATACTGGTTTTGGCATCACAAAATGCCGTTTATTGCACGGTATATAAGTCAGCGCTGCGCTCATAAAACAGGTATAGAAATTCATCCTGCCGCAACTATTGGAAGAAGAGTCTGCATTGATCACGGCAACGGAATAGTTATAGGCGAAACCACTGAAATCGGTGACGATGTTATGATTTATCAGGGAGTAACGCTCGGCGGTACCGGTAAAGATATTGGCAAGAGACACCCTACAATTGAAAACGGCGTTATGATCGGTTCAGGTGCAAAAGTGCTTGGTCCTATTACTATCGGCAGAAATGCAAAGGTAGCTGCAGGTGCAGTTGTTGTAAAGGATGTTGAGCCTAACTGTACTGTTGTCGGTGTTCCCGGTGAAATTGTCAGAATTGACGGTGAACGCGTTGATGACCTTGATCAGATTAATATCCCTGATCCTGTTATGAATGCTATTGAAAATAATCAGCAGAAAATTAAAGAGCTGGAAGATGAAATTAATGCCTTAAAGGATAGATTAGTGTGAAATTTTACACTAATCCGATTATATCACCCTCAAAATTTGCATTAGGATTTTTTGAGATGGTTAAATTCCATTATTCGCCTTGTACGGCTACAATGAGACGAATAGGTGATTTTTAATTAACTATTTGTAGCCGGAAAGGCTATGGAAATTTAAATGAGAATATTTAATACTATGACTCGTCAAAAGGAAGAGTTTATTCCTGTTGACGAGAAGGAAGTTAAAATTTATGCCTGCGGACCTACTGTCTATAACTATATACACATTGGCAACGCAAGACCGCTTTGCGTTTTTGATGTTCTTAGAAGATATCTTGAGTACCGCGGATATAATGTCAAGTTTGTTCAGAACTTTACCGATGTTGATGACAAGATAATAAAGCGTGCCAATGAAGAAGGAATAAGCTTTGAGGATGTCTCAAAAAAGTATATTAAAGAATTTTGGACTGACGCACATGGACTCAATTTTAAAGATGCGACAGTGCACCCTAAGGCAACTGAAAATATTGATGAGATAATTGATATTATTAAAACTCTTGAAGAAAAGGGCTATGCTTATGCAGTTGACGGTGATGTTTACTTCAGAACATTAAAATTTAATGAATACGGTAAGCTCAGCCACCAACCTATTGACGATTTAAAATCAGGTGCAAGAATTGCAGTGGGTGAAAATAAGGAAAGTCCGCTGGACTTTGCATTATGGAAAGCTGCTAAAGAAGGTGAGCCTTATTGGGACTCCCCATGGGGTAAGGGTAGACCGGGATGGCACATCGAATGCTCTGCTATGAACAGAAGATATCTCGGGAAAACAATTGATATTCACTGCGGAGGTCAGGACTTAATTTTTCCACATCATGAAAATGAAATTGCCCAGAGTGAATGTGCAAACGGCTGTACCTTCTCGAAATACTGGATGCATAACGGGTATATCAATGTTGATAATGTAAAGATGAGCAAATCGCTCGGTAATTTCAAAACAGTGCGTGAAATTGCAGATGCTTATGGATATGAGGTTATTAGATATTTTCTTATTTCCTCTCATTACCGTTCTCCAATCAATTATAATTTAGATATAATTGAACAGTGCAAATCAGCACTTGACAGACTATATACCTGCCGTGAGAGCCTTGATTTTGCCATTAAAAATGCAAAGGATATTGCTGATGATAATGAACTTATCTCAATTCTAAAAAGCCGCCGAGAACAGTTTATAGACGCAATGGATGATGACCTTAACACTGCTGACGGTCTTTCTGCTGTTTTTGAGTTGGTTAAAGATATAAACACAAAAATTATTGATAAAGATGTATCAAAGAATGTATGTGATACTGCTGCTCAGATATTTGATGAGTTGTGCGGAGTTCTTGGTATTCTCTATAACAGGAAGTCAAATGATCTTGATTCAGAGATTGAAGCACTTATTGAACAGCGGCAAACTGCAAGAGCAAATAAAGATTGGGCAACTGCTGATATGATTCGCGATGATTTAAAAGCACGCGGTATTATCCTTAAGGATACACCACAGGGAGTTACTTGGTCCAAGGAGTAATCTATGGTTGACAGAAGAAAATTCAAAGATAAAGAGATATCCCTATTAGGTCTCGGTACAATGCGTCTTCCGTGCAAAACACCGCTCAAAAGAGAATCAAATCCCTTAATCAATTATGAAAAATCACAGGAATTAGTTGATTATGCGTACAAAAACGGTGTCAACTACTTTGACACAGCATATATGTATCATGCCGGTAAAAGTGAAAAGTTCATTGGCTCTGCATTAAAAAAATATTCGAGAGACTCATATTTTCTTGCAGATAAGCTCCCCATATGGATGTGTCCAAAAAAATCAGATGTTGAAAGAGTTTTCAAAAAGCAGCTTGAAAAAACGGGACACGATTATTTTGATTTTTATCTTCTTCATTCACTAAATAAAGAAAATTTTGATAAGTGTGAAAAATTTGGCGCTTATGATTTTATTCAGAAGAAAAAGGAAGAAGGAAAGGTTAAATATATCGGTTTTTCTTTCCATGGTACAATAGATGATTTAAAAAGAATTGTTTCTGCTCATAGGTGGGACTTTGCACAGATACAAATGAATTATCTCGACTGGAAGGAACAGGATGCAAAAACGCAATATGAAATATTGACTCAGGCAGGTATACCTGTAATCGTTATGGAGCCTGTCAGAGGCGGTAAGCTTGCTGAAGTTTCACAAGATATTACGGATATGTTCAAAAATTCAAGACCAAACAGCAGTATTGCATCATGGGCAATGCGCTTTGCTGCAAGCCACAGTAATGTATTGACAGTTCTCAGTGGTATGAATTCAATTGAACAATTGGATGATAACCTTAATTCATTTACGAATTTTACTTACTTCACAGATAATGAGTTTAAAATTTGTGAAAACGCAGCTGCAATAATGAACAATTCAGATATAATTAAATGCACAGGCTGCGATTACTGTGCCGACTGCCCGAGCGGAGTAAAAATCAGTACAATTTTTGCTATATATAATAAAGTTAAAACAAATGAAATAAATATAGAAAAGGGCAGGGAATTATATAGTAATATAAAATCAAATGCCTCAAAATGTATTAATTGCGGGAAATGTGCTTCTCATTGTCCACAGTCGATTGATATACCAAAGCTTCTAAAAGAAAAAATAACATTAGAATTAGGGTAGAGAAAGAGCAGGTACACTGTACCTGCTCTGGTGTATTACTTATGATATTACAAATTCCGAATTATTTTCAGACAAAGCCATTTAACAATTTTTTTATAAAATATATAAATTAATATCGTCAAATAACGGAAATATATTAGGGGCTGCCTCACTTCTTTGTGTGACAACCCCTTTCCTTGTATATATCAATCAATAAGTTCACTCATATCATAAAGACCGGCGTCTTTACCTGACATAAATACGGCTGCGTTAACAGCACCGACTGCAAATATTTCCTTGCTCCTTGCAGAATGTGAAAGAGTTATTATTTCATCTCTGCCGGCGAAAATAATATCGTGCTCACCGACAATTGTACCGCCTCTTATTGAGTGAAGTCCGATTTCATTTTTGCTTCTCTTTTCACGCTTTGCATGGCGGTCATACTCATATTTCATAGGGTTAGGTGTTATCTCACAGATTGCATCAGCAAGCATAAGCGCTGTTCCGCTCGGTGCATCAATTTTTGTATTATGATGCTTTTCAACAATTTCAATATCAAAATCACTGCCGAGTATCAGTGCCGCTTTTTGTGCAAGACTTGCAAGAAGATTAATGCCAATGCTCATATTATAAGTAAAGAAAATAGGGGAGTTCTTTGATGCGTCATTGATCTTTCTCTTCTGTTCCTCATCATATCCTGTTGTAGCAAGCACAAGTGCAAGATTGTTCTTGACTGAATATTCAAGCAAATCATCCAAAAGAACAGGGTTTGAAAAATCAATTATAACATCTGCATCTTCATTCACTTCATTGATTTTTGAATAAACAGGGAAATTTCCGTTTTGCTCAGTATTGATATCAACACCTGCAACAATTTTGCAATCATCACGGGATCCAATAATACTCTGCAAAACCTTACCCATTTTACCGTTTGCACCGGTAATTATTATCTTTGTCATTTTATAATTCCTTAAATATAGTTTATTTCAAAAGACCGTATTCAGCTAATGTTTCCTTAACATAATTGTAATTCTTATCATCCATTTTAACAAGTGGAAGGCGGACAGGACCTGCGTTAAATCCAATCATACTGACAGCTTCCTTAACAGGGATGGGATTAACATCAACAAACATAGCTTTTGCAAGCTTCATATATTTATCCATAAGCTCCCTGCTGCCTGTCTTATCACCGTTAAGGTATTTTGAAACAATATTATGTGTCTCAGACGGCGCAACATTTGACAAAACACTTATGACGCCTTTGCCGCCGAGCTCCATAAAATCATAAATTTGGTCATCATTACCGCTCCAGATATTGAGTTCATCACCACAGAGTTTTTTAATTTCAGCAACCTGCTCAAGATTTCCCGAAGCCTCTTTAATTCCATTAATTCTCGGAAGCTTAGAAAGCTCAAAAGCAGTTTCCGGAGCAATATTAAGCCCTGTTCTTGAAGGAACATTATAGAGTATTATAGGAAGATTTGTTGCATTATGAATAGCAGTGTAATGGGCGATGAGTCCTCTCTGACTGGTTTTATTATAATAAGGCGTTACAAGCAATAATGCGTCAGCACCTGCATCACAAGCCTCTTTGCTTATTTCAATGGCACATGCGGTTGAATTTGAACCTGTTCCTGCAATAACAGGAACTCTCTTGTTAACATATTCAACGCACCATTTAATAGCATTAATGTGTTCAACAACCTTTAGCGTAGATGATTCACCTGTCGTTCCGCATACTACTATTGCATCAGTACCGTTTTTAATCTGAAAATCAATAAATTTTGCAAATTCATCATAGTTAACAGAACCGTCTTCGTTCATAGGAGTAATAATTGCAACGGCTGCACCTGTGAAAATCGGATTTTTCATAATATTTTAAAACCTTTCTGACCGCATAATTAAATTCTTATTCAATCTGTCTGCGGACTGACAGATAATAATTGGAACAGCGTAAATTAATCCATGTAACCCTCAGCAGTTAAAAGCTCTGCAAGCAAAACTGCACCGCCTGCAGCACCTCTCAGAGTATTATGTGAAAGAGATACAAATTTATAATCATACTGTGTATCCTCTCTGAGTCTGCCGATTGAAACTGCCATACCGTTTTCAAGCATTCTTTCTGACTTAAGTTGAGGTCTGTCATCTTCTGTAAAATAATTAAGAAATTTTTTAGGAGCAGACGGAAGATTAAGTTCCTGCGCTCTGCCTGAGAAATTATTCCAAATATCAATAATTTCTTCCTTAGCAGGTTTTTTATCAAAATCAACAAACACCGCACCAAGATGTCCGTTTGAAACAGGAATACGAATACACTGAGCTGTGAAATTAGGAGTCTCAGCTAACCTTATAATATCACCGTCGATTGTTCCCATAAGTTTAAGCGGTTCTTTTTCACTCTTTTCCTCTTCACCGCCGATATATGGAATAACATTGTCAATCATTTCAGGCCATGTCTTAAAGGTCTTTGATGCACCGGAAATTGCCTGATATGTGCAAACTAAAACGTTCTTTACACCGAACTTCTTATGAAGAGGGAAGATTGCAGGAACATACGACTGTAGTGAGCAATTCGACTTGACTGCAATAAATCCGTGCTTTGTTTTGAGTCTTTTCCTCTGTGCAGGAATTATATCAATATGATTTGCATTAAGCTCAGGGACAACCATAGGAACATCAGGTGTGAATCTGTGTGCTGAGTTGTTTGAAACTACAGGACATTCATGCTTTGCATAATCTTCTTCAAGTGCCTTGATTTCATCTTTTTTCATATCAACAGCACAGAATACAAAATCAACCATTGATGTAATTTTTTCAATATCACCTGTTGCGTCCATAACAACAATATCTTTCATTGAAGCAGGAATATCAGTATCCATACACCATTTTTCACCTACTGCTTCTTCATATGTTTTACCGGCACTTCTTGCTGAAGCAGCAAGGCATACAACTTCAAACCATGGGTGATTGTCGAGCAGGGTAGCAAATCTCTGACCTACCATACCTGTTGCACCGATAATGCCAACTTTGTACTTTTTTACCATAAACTGATTCTCCTTAAAAAATATCTTGTAAAACAAGTTAATATGCAATATAATACTATACATATTAAATTTTAAGTTTATATATATTCAATATAATATCACTTATTATATATATATGTCAATTATAAATTTATGGAGAAGAGAATGAAAACTTCAGATTTTAATTATTATCTGCCTGACGAGTTAATCGCTCAAACACCAATCGAGCCGAGAAATGCGTCAAGATTAATGGTTCTTGACAAAAATTCAGGAAATGTTGAACATAAGTTATTTTCTGATCTAACTGATTATCTCAATTTGGGCGACTGTCTTATTCTTAATAATACAAGAGTTATTCCTGCAAGAATATACGGCGTAAAAAAAGAGACAGGTGCAGTAGTTGAGTTTTTACTTCTAAAACAAAAAGAAAATTCAATATGGGAATGCTTATGCGGTCCGGGAAAAAGAGCAAAGATAGGAACAGAATTTGTTTTTGGTGACGGTTTGCTTGAATGTAAGGTGATTGATATCCTTGATGACGGAAACAGAATAATTGAATTTTCCTGTAAAGAAAATATCTTTGCTGTTCTTGATCAAATAGGACAAATGCCGCTTCCTCCATATATTAAAGAAAAGCTTGAAAATAAGGAACGATACCAAACAGTTTACAGTAAAAAGCCGGGCTCTGCAGCAGCACCGACAGCAGGTCTTCATTTTACTGAGAAGATGCTTGAGGAAATAAAAGCAAAAGGCATTAAAATCGGTTATGTTACGCTTCATGTCGGACTTGGTACATTCAGACCTGTTAAAGTTGAAGATGTAACAAAGCATAATATGCATACCGAACATTATATTGTACCACAGGAAACCGCTGATTTAATCAATGAAACTCACAAAAACGGCAAAAGGGTAATCTGTGTCGGTACAACAAGCTGCCGTACTCTTGAAACCGTTGCATCTAAATACGGCTGCATTTGTAAAGATGAAGATGATACAAGCATATTTATATATCCCGGTTATCAATTCAAATGTATAGATGCTCTCGTAACGAATTTCCATTTACCTGAAAGTACACTGATTATGCTTATATCCGCTTTTGCAGGCTATGAAAATGTTATGAGTGCTTACAGAATTGCCGTAAAAGAAAAATACCGCTTCTTTTCATTTGGGGATGCGATGTTTATCAAATAGCGAAAATAAAATTTAATTAACTAAACAGATAAAAGGGTTTGAAAAACAGATTTTTTAATAGACGAGGAAAGATATGGCAAAATATACTTTATTAAAAAAAGAGGGATTTGCAAGAAGGGGAAGGTTTGAAACAGTTCACGGAACAGTGCAGACGCCCGCATTTATGAATGTCGCAACCTCAGCTGCTATTAAAGGCGGTCTTTCAACAAAAGATTTGAAAGACATTGATTGTCAGGTAATGCTATGTAATACGTATCATCTCCATGTAAGACCCGGAGATGATTTGATTTATGATATGGGCGGACTGCATAAATTTACAAATTGGGACAGACCAATATTGACAGACAGCGGAGGATTTCAGGTATTCAGTCTTGCTAAACTTAATAAAATTAAGGAAGAAGGCGTAACCTTTAATTCCCATATTGACGGCAGAAAAATCTTTATGGGTCCTGAAGAAAGTATGCAAATTCAGTCGAATCTTGCATCAACAATTGCAATGGCATTTGATGAATGTGTTAAAAACCCTGCAACTCTTAAATATGCCAAAGAAGCATGTGAACGTACTTTGAAATGGCATGAACGCTGCAAAATAGAAATGGACAGACTTAATTCTTTGGATAGCACGATAAACAGAAATCAACTCCTTTTCGGCATAAATCAAGGCTGTATCTTTGATAATTTGAGAATAGAACATATGAAAGAAATTGCAAAAATGGACCTTGACGGATATGCTATCGGCGGACTTGCTGTAGGAGAACCAAAAGAGGAAATGTATAGAATTATATCTGCTGTCGAGCCATATATGCCTTCTGACAAGCCCCGATACCTGATGGGTGTAGGCACACCGGGAAATATACTTGAAGCAGTCAGCAGGGGAGTAGACCTTTTTGATTGTGTAATGCCAAGCAGAAATGCAAGGCACGGCCATTTGTTTACTAAATCCGGCATAATTAATATAAATAATGCAAAATATGATCGAGACGATTCACCGATAGATAATGAATGTAACTGTTCCGTTTGTAAAAATTATACTAAGAGTTATATTCGCCATTTATTTAGATCAAAAGAAGTTCTTGCTCTGCGTCTTGCTGTTATTCATAATCTTAATTTTTATAATAATTTAATGAAAGAAATCAGAGAAAGTCTTGATAATGGTTCATTTGCTGATTATAAAAATGAATATTGTGTAAAACTTGACACAAGAATATAGAAAAAGTATTGCAAAGATTTTCATTTTCTAATATAATATTACTTAGTTCAATTTAGGAGGACAAAATTTTATGAATTCAATTCTATTATTTTCACAGAGTGCATCTTCATCAGAAGGACAGTCGAGTCCATACACTATGATTATTATGATGGTTGTTCTCTTAGTAATTATGTATTTCCTTATGATTCGTCCGCAGAAAAAGCGTCAGAAGGAAGAACAGGAAATGCGCTCTTCACTTGAAATTGGTGACGAGATTATTACTATCGGCGGTATAATTGGCAAAGTTGTAACAATTAAAGAAAATGATTTGATTATTGAAACAGGTTCGGACAGAAATAAAATTAAAATTGAGCGCTGGGCTGTTAATACAAATAAGACAAAGACTGAACAGCATCAAAAGGAAGTTGAAGCAGCGAGAGAGGCTGCCAAAGCTAAGAAAGAAGCAAAGAAATCAAAAAAGGAACTTGTTGATGAAACAAAGGTCAAAAAGGAAGACTAATTTTTGATATGTTCTAAATTTAAACCCCTTCGAATATATTTTATTCGGAGGGGTTTATTATGCCTAAAATCACATCAAGCAATACAAAGCCTTTATTTATTAAATATGTTTTGAAAATTTTTTTGTCAACAATTATAAGTGTTTTTGTTCTATGTTCATTAAGTTCGTTAATTGTTCTTAAGACCGATATAAGTCTTGATATTTTGCCATACATAGCAGCGGTAATAACAATATTATCATCTGTAATTATAACAATAATCAGTGTAAAAGGCTTCAAAAATAACTATTTGCCATTATCATTAATATCTGTTTTCCCTTTATTGATTTTTACAATAGTAAATTTTTACTTCAATAAAACAAATTCAATAATAATTTTAATAAAAATTGCCGGTATTATTCTGTCTGCAATTATTGTTGCATTGATTAAATCATGCAGAAAATCAAGGTGAAATTAATGGATGAAGATTTGATTATTGATAATGATTTTGAACAGAATATAAATAAAGATAAAGTTGATAAAAAGTTCAATTTCAATGAATATAAATCAATAATATATACAGCACTTTTCTACATTTTAGGTTTATTCCTTGGTTCATATTTTTACAAAATTGCTTCGTTTGAAAGTTTAAATGAGCTAATCAAACCTCAAGAGCATTCAATATTGAATTTATTTATTTCAAATTTCTGTATATATTTTACTATATTTGTACTTGTAATGTTTCTTGGCTTTTGCCTCATTGGCTATCCTATAATGAATATTATACCCACAGTAATAGGTATTGCAACAGGAGTAAAGTGTGCATATTTTTTTATAAATTATCAGATAAAAGGGATCGGCTATTCATTAATTATGCTCATTCCTTTTGCTGCTATGTTCATCACAATTATAGCATATACCATTCAGATAAGCTCAAACCTTTCAAAAAAACTGATTAAGCTTACAAAAAAAGAAAATACTGATGATTTTAATGTAAAACCATCAGTAAAAAAGTATCTTATTTTAGCTCTGTTTATAGTAATCACTTCACTGACCGAGGCATGCCTGACCAATTTACTGTTTACAGTAGTTACCATTTAGATTTTTCATTTGAAAGCGGATTAGATTCAATTGCTTTTCTCGTTGCGTCATCACTTATGTGAGTATAAATTTCTGTTGTACCGAGGTTTTCATGACCTAATATCTCTTTGAGCAATAACAAATCGACATTACCATGCTGATACATAAGTGTAGCAGCAGTATGCCTTAGCTTATGAACAGATAGTCCTCGATCGCTAAAGCCCGCTTTATCTAAATAGGAATAAACAATATGCTGAACTGTTTTAGGACTGATGCGTTGATTTCTTGAGCTTAAAAATAATGCTTTATCCTTAACTCCATCGTGTGGACGTACCTTCATATATGCGACAACAGCATCAATACAAGCCTGATTTAAATAAACGATTCTTTCTTTATTTCCTTTACCGATAATCGTAAGTGAGCCGTCATCTTTAATATCATTATAATTTATTGAAACAAGCTCACTCAGACGCATACCACAGTTAAGAAAAAGGGTAGCAATTGCATAATCACGCTCTTTATATTTTCCGTCAATAACTGACAAAAACTTTTCTGCCTCTTCCAGAGTTAAATATTTCGGAAGAGATTTTTTTGTTTTTGGTGCGTCGAGGCTTTTCATAGGATTTTTATCAATAAGTCCAAGATTTTCAGAAAGATAATTATAAAATCTTCTTATTGCTACAACGCGTCTTGCTCTTGTTGTCTCATTATTTTTTCTTACATTTTTGCAATATATTAAAAACTTATACGCATCTGTTAAATTTACATTCTGTATAAATTGTAAATCAATAGGGGACAAGTCAATTTCTTCATCAGGAATATCCTTTGGACACAGCCCTTTTTCTTTTGATAAGTATCTGAAAAAAGTTCTCAAATCGGAAGCATATTCAATGACAGACAACTCACTGTGTCCTTTTATTGCTTCAATATAAACCAAATACTGCTGCACAAGCTGCGGTAAATAACAAAACTCTTCTTTTTTCATAATTCAATAAAACTCCTATATAAAAATTGATACATAAATACTTAGGATTAGTATAAAGTTAAAATAATCAAATATAAATATATGCTTTATTTAAAAATACATATTTATAACTTTTAATATTAATTGATATATCTTTTTAAAAGTCCCCTAAATTATACAAAATATTAATTTTGTATAATTGCTAATTATTTTTTATAGCGTAGGCTCTCGCCTACACTTAACAAATTAGCAATTAGTCGGCTATTGCGCGCACATGCACAGCTCACGCCTACAAAATTAGTGTTTTGTATAATCACTTGTTACTTCCTTTCTTTAAAATATGGCTTGACAAATCTAAATACCTGTGTTATTATATTAGAGCAGGCGACGGGGTACATATAGTGCCATGTCTTAAAATGCTAATTGTCTAACCACAATTAGCATTTTAATAAAATAACGACACTTTGTCAAGTGTCGTTATTTTTTATGCCTGCATTTAATATCATACTTACCGGCAAGCTCGTCAGCAAGCGCATATATCATAGTAACAATAATGTTATCGTGATTAAGCGCTTCTCTAACCTTTTCAATGTTACCACAATCATGATATAGATCTACTGCGTAATTCTTACGCAAGCTGTGCGGTGACAAATTCAGCTTTATGTTAAAACACTTGGCACTCTTTTTTAAATCAAGATAAACAGCTTGCCTACTCCTATGTTTACGGTAATCATCGCGACCCTCAAATACATATATCCGCCCTGCCTGAGCTAACATTCTATTGCACAAGTCAGTGCTAATATACCGTCTCGAAACCTTCCCGGACTTTTTTTCACTAATTTTAATAAGATGTCTTTTACTTTCAGACGCACGCTTAAGCTGACAAGTAGTTATCGCCAAGCAATCATCTATACGCCACCCGGTGGCTAGCGCAAGCTCGCATACGAGCTTGTTAGGCGGTGTCAAGCTCCATAATATATGGCTTATTGTATCGTTGTTAATATAATCACTTCTCACTATTAACAACACGCTTTATTAACTCCAAATATGCTTCTAAAAGCTCTATTAACTCGTAACTGTCATACTCAACTTTAATTTCCATTATCTGCTCCTAAATCATTTCTTTGATACCTCATATTAATATCGTCCCAATTATAAGTATATTCAAACATTTGTTTGCTTTCATCTTTAATATCTGTATCTAAATCATTTCCAATTACTTGATTAAAATAATCCTTAATAACTCCGTATTTTTGCAAGAACCTCTGCCCCTTAAGCTGATATCCTAATGTTGTAAGAATGCGTAAGTTCTGCCAATCCTCACCTCTTTCAAGGTCAAGCGGTTTAATACAGTACTTGCAAACCTCAGCAACTCCCTTATAGTCCCCAGCTTTAATTGCGCCAATGCTAATTTGATATGGCTTATCAGCCTTGCAAGCCTTTTGCCATAACGCGACAATATTATCATAACTTAAATATATCCTACTATCATTAAAGTAACTATTGCGCACAGCAACAATACAATGCAAGTGTGGGTGGAACGTGTCATTGTCATAATTATAACTAATTTCCAAAGCACGCATATAGCCGTGATAAGCGCGCTTTGTTACCTTGTAATTTTTGAACTTAGAAAAACTCGCGTACAAATACTTAATCGTGTTAACCAAATCAACACCGCCATTACAGTTAGGCACGGTTAAAACAAGATGTAAGAAACGCCAGCCCTCCTCTTCCATTACTTCGGTAACTCTCTGCATTTGCGCAAACAGCTTTGCACTCCTCCTATATTGGCACATAGGGCAAATCCGATTGCGACAAAAGTTAGCTCCAACAAGATGAGTTATCTGAGGGTCCCCTACCTCAAGAACAAATTGCAAATATGTACCGCAAGCTAATAACTCAATGTATAGCTCAGTAGTATTGTAATTTTCAAAGAGGTAGTTTTCCCCCAGTAACTCTAACACTTTATAAGTATTTATTTTCGCACGCTCATATTTTAGTATGTTGTCTAAATCTTCCATTTTGAGCTAAATCAGGGCGTTTGAGGATATTTTTAAACACATTGAGATGTTTCTATATTATCAAGATAAGATTATAAAAGGACAAGTCCTTTTGCTATGCCTTCGGCATCTGCCGAGCCTCTCACAGCCTCATTAATCAATTTTTTTGAATGACAATAAAAAATACTTAACAATCTAAAAAAAGTTAAATAATTACGCCTGAGAGCTTAATCAACCAAATAATAATAACAATCTCAATTATCATTTACGCAAAACATAACAACAAAACATAACAAATCCACTCATAAGCTATAACAAGGCAACAGCAAAGACCAAAAGACCAATTTTGATATATAATATTATTATGCTGTTGCACTTGTCTAGCTTATTCGTTACATTTCTGAAAACCACTGCTTAATTGTAACACCAATATTAACTAACGCTACTGTGTCGTGGCTTCGTTTCCTCGTCGGGGGAACTTAAGGGCTAAGAACACATGTTCCCCCTCCTGCGGTCCTTGCCACTCCCTGTTCGTTACTTTAACAGTAAGTACAACCCCCCCCGCCCCCGAACTTCGGGGGAGCGCAGGTTCAAGGGTACATTACTGATAAAAACTACAAGTTACGCTCGGCGGTGTATCTGTTAAAAAGGTGTCTAGCCATCAGGCAGCAATAGATCCTAAGTTATATATATGCTCAGCACTGCCTGATGTCGTCGAGCCGTCAATGGTCTCCGCTCGCCTACGCTGCGTTACACTCCGCAATACGGCTCACTCCGTAGGTCGGCTCGAACAGGAATATACAAAACGCCGTAGCAAGTTCAGGCGGTAATGTAACGCAAGGGTAAAATACACTGGGCTACGCCCAGCCCTTGACATTTCCGCCTACAACTTGCTCAACTGTGAGTTGCTCTGATCAACCTTTCAAACTCGCCGACCAGATAGGGCGTTTCTGCTCTACTATTACGTTCGAGGACGAGGAAGCAACCGTAGCATTATACCAAAAGCCCTCAGGGCTTTTGCTGTCGGTTGGCTCCGGCGTTGGTCGGGCTTAGCCCTCCTTGCTTTCTCTTTCCCGAGCGTATAGGGCTTTGCCCTATGGGGTTCCCTCCGGGTTCCCCCCTCGGCTGCGCCGTCCCCCCCGTGGGGGAAATTTTCGCAGATAAGCACAAGTCTAAACGACTTGTGGTGTTAATATTATGCTTTCGCTTTCATGTCTAATTGTCAAGGGTAAATACACTGGGCTTCGCCCAGCCCTTGACAATACAATTAAAAAATCCTCGTGCGCCGCACAAGGATTAAACAAAACTTCATTAATTTTGTATAATTATATCAAAAAAATTCAGAGATGTCAAATAAAAGAAAAGGAGTGTTTTAACACCCCTCTTCTATTTTGTATGTTCATCTACTAATGCTGTGAAGGCTTCTCTTATATTTCTGACAGGCACTATATCCATATTTACTTTAATATCTTTTGGAAGAGATTTATAATTATGAAAAGGAATAATACATTTTTCAAATCCGAGCCTATATGCTTCCTGAACTCTTTGATCGCAATTGCTTACTGCTCTTATCTCCCCTGCCAGTCCCACTTCACCGAAAGCGAGTATATTATCATCAACTGCCTTATCCTTTAATGAAGAAACAAGCGCAAGAGATACAGTTAAATCAGCTGCTGGCTCATCAAGCTTAAGTCCGCCGATTACATTAATATAAGCATCCATATTATTAAAATAATATCCCGCACGCTTTTCAAGTACTGCAAGGAGCATACTCATACGATTATAATCAAAACCTGTGCTCATTCTGCGTGGTGTGCCAAATCCAGATGTGCAAACAAGTCCCTGAACCTCGGCAAGTATCGGTCTTGTGCCCTCCATAACGCATGCAACGCAAGTACCCGATGTTTTCTTTGGTCTGCCTGAAATCATCATTAATGACGGATTTTCAACCTCTTTTAGCCCGGTACTTGTCATTTCAAATACACCGATTTCATTAGTTGACCCAAACCGGTTCTTTACTCCCCTGAGAATTCTGTAGGAATAATTTTTCTCCCCCTCAAAATAAAGCACTGTATCAACTATATGTTCGAGAACCTTAGGTCCTGCAATTGCCCCATCCTTATTAACATGACCTACTACAATAATCGGAATACCATAGCTTTTAGCCGTATGCATAAAGATATTAGTACATTCCCTGACTTGTGTAACAGAACCGGCTGATGAATTAACTTCTTCATAGACCATAGTTTGAATTGAATCAATAATTACTATATCAGGTTTTTCCATTTTAATAGTTTCAACAATTACAGAAACATCAGTCTGTGTCATAATATACAAATTATCTGTATTTACCTCAAGCCTATTTGCTCTCATTTTAATCTGATTCACGGATTCTTCACCGCTGACATACAGAACTTTACGGTTTTTACTCAAATGCTGACAAATTTGAAGCAGGATTGTTGACTTACCTATGCCGGGATCACCGCTGATAAGCACTATACTGCCTAATACAATTCCGCCGCCGAGTACCCTGTCAAATTCCCTATTCCCTGTTAAAATTCGTTTTTCAACATTTTCTTTAATTTCATTAAGGCGCATAACCTGACTTGCAGCAGAATTATTTTTTGAAAAGCTGCTGATCGGTGTAGTATTCGGCAATTCCTCATTCATTGTGTTCCACTGATTGCAATTCGGACACTTACCAAACCATTTTGGTGATTCATATCCACATTCACTGCATATGTATACTGGTTTCAATTTTGCCATGCTATTCCCCTGTTAAATATCTGCTGAATCCAAGCATAATTGAATATGCAAGTTCATTTTGATATTTACTGTCCTGTAATTTTTTATTTTCCTCAGCATTACTCATAAAGCCACATTCCACCATTACTGAAGGAACCTGAGCTTTATATAAAAGATAATAGCTGCTGTCTGACTGTTTATTTACTCTTTGATTATTCTTTTGCAGATTTCTTTTCGTTATATCAAGGATATTATCGGCAATAATTTTACTTTGGTCATCATTCGGAGAATACCACACTTGCATTCCGCACTCTTTTTCGTCTTCAAAATGGTTCTGATGTATTGAGATAAGAGTGCTGTTGCTGATGCTGTTGATAAAATCCATTCTGTTATATAAATCAGACCTATTTTCATCGTCGCCGTCACGATAATAAAGATAGTCACCATCTCTTATCAAGAATGACGATATTCCCGAAATCATAGTGAAATCATATAATTTGAGTGCAATACTGAGATTTATATCCTTTTCTTCAGCTGAATCAACACCGATAGTTCCTGCATCAATACCGCCGTGTCCCGCGTCTATAACAAGATTAACCCTTTTATTTTTCATTGATGAATTAGCTGTCATTGTTTCACTGCAAATAGTATTTACAACAAGGCAGCTTGAAAAAGTAAAGAGTAAAGATAATATAATCACTAATATTTTTTTCATATAAAACACCAGTAATATTTATGACTTAATTATAACTTATTATGTCTAAAGTATCAAGGTTATATTGCTTTTTTTAAATTATAGGGATATAATTGGTACTATAATGATTATAAGGAGACAGATTATGAAAATTGTTAACCTTGACGGATATACAACGAACCCCGGCGATTTAAGCTGGGACGGTATAAAAAAGCTCGGCGATTACACAGTATATGACCGGACCCTGCCTGAACAGATAATCAAAAGAGCCAAGGGTGCGGATATATTAATTGTAAATAAAACTGTAATCAGTGCCGATATTCTTGATGCACTTATGCCTGAGCTTAAATTTATTGCGTTGCAGTCAACGGGATACAATGTTGTTGACTGTAAGCACGCAAAAAAATTATGCATACCTGTTTCAAATATACCGTCATATTCAACAAATGCAGTTGCACAATTAGTGTTTTCCTTTATTCTTCAAATAACCGATGAAGTAACACTTCATTCAGATGCAGTTAAATCAGGTGAATGGTGCAGATGTCCTGATTTTTGCTTTTGGAAAAAGCCTTTGACAGAACTTGCCGGAAAGAAAATCGGTATCATTGGTTTTGGTGCAATCGGAAAAAAGGTTGCTCAAATAGCTGAAGCATTTGATATGGATATACTTGCCTATTCACCAAGACCAAAAAGCACTGAAGGCTTAAAAAAGGTTGAATTTGTCACTATTGATGAACTTTTGAAAAACAGTGATATTGTGACCTGTCATTGTCCTTTGACAAAGGAAACTACAAAGCTTATTAATAAAGAAAATATAACGAAAATGAAAAAAAGTGCAATATTTATTAATACATCACGCGGACCTGTTGTTGATGAACAGGCACTTGCAGATGCACTCAATAACGGCGATATACTCGCAGCAGGACTTGATGTTTTGGAAACAGAGCCTGCAAAAGATGATAATCCTCTGATAAGTGCTCAAAATTGTTATATAACTCCTCATATCGCCTGGGCGGCAAAAGAAACAAGGGCAAGACTTATAAATATCCTTGAAGAAAACATTATTGCTTACCTTGATGGCAAACCGAGAAATGTAGTAAATATGTAAATAAAATTAAGAGAATTGTTCAAAAAAAACTATTGACTTTATTAAAAAAATCTATTATCATATCTTTTGCATGCTGGTGTGGCGGAATTGGCAGACGCAAGGGACTTAAAATCCCTCGGTGGCAACACTGTACCGGTTCAAGTCCGGTCACCAGCACCATTTAAGGTATAGTATTCTTACTATGCCTTAAATTATAGTGAGCCGGCGTGATGGAATTGGCAGACGTGCTGGACTCAAAATCCAGTCCTGGCAACAGGGTGC
>CAZGRZ010000023.1:0-21833 GCA_964528285.1 uncultured Bacteroides sp.
ACTTTAAATACACAAAAATGATTTTTTGTGTATTTAAAGTTCAATAAATCTGTTACAAGCGTAAAAATCTAAGTAACAGCAAGTTTCTTTTTGTTTACAAACAGAGTTTAATATTGTAAAATCAATTTATAATAATGTATTCTTGACATTAAAGGTATTATATTTTAAGATTGTATTAATCTTAATATACTCAAGGGATAGCAGAAGCGGTAAATGAAAGAGAAAGAAAAATCGACTTACAGGAAAATCGAATACCATAAAAAAGAAAGCTTTTATCTCATCATCCGAGGATTAGAGGTAGGAATTGTTGCAGGGCTTATATCAGTGCTTTACAGATTTTTGCTGTCAACAGCGGAAGAAAATCTTATGAACATACTCGATTATGTCAAGGGAAATCCACTGAAAATAGGAATATGGTTTGCTCTGATAATACTAATCGGCTGCTTTGTTTCATTAGTCATCGGGTGGGAGCCTATGGCGGCAGGCTCGGGAATACCGCAGATTTGCGGAGAGGTAAAAGGTTACTTCAGTGCAAAATGGTGGAGAGTAATCATAGCAAAGCTTATAGGCGGAACAGCATCGGTATTCTGCGGGCTCTCTCTCGGCCGTGAGGGTCCGAGCGTCCAACTCGGAGGTATGGCAGGGAAAGGTGTTGCCGTACTCACAAAAGCGGACAAAACAACTCAACTGCGTATGATAAGCTGCGGCGCAGGTGCAGGTATGGCGGCGGCATTCAATGCACCGCTGGCAGGAATTATGTTTGTACTTGAGGAAATTCACCACTCCTTTGACAAAAGCATACTGTGTATGGGCATTGTTGCAACAATCACAGCCGATTACACATCAAAGCTTTTTTTCGGTCAGAGCACAACCTTTAATTATGATACGGTCAACTTCCCTCTGAGGCATTACTGGATTTTAATATTGATTGGTATTATCCTCGGAGTCAGCGGAATTTTATACAACCTTATTATGGTTAAGGCGCAGGATATTTTTAGGAAAATAAAAAAAGTGCCGAACTCGGTTAAAATCCCTGTCATCTTTTTACTGAGCGGTATTGTCGGACTGATTATGCCTGAAATTCTCTGCGGCGGTCATAATATGGAAGCTCTGCTTATGGACAACCAACCGACAATACAGGCGCTGTTAATTCTTGTTACTGCAAAATTCTTCTTCGGAGCAGTTTGCTTTGCCGGCGGTGCTCCGGGCGGAACTTTATATCCGCTGTGTATTCTCGGAGCATATCTCGGTGCAATATGCGGTACGTTCTCAATAAATACATTCGATCTCAGTCCCCGGCTTTGGGAGGAGTTTGTTGTTATAGGAATGGCAGGCTTTTTTGCATCTATTGTCAGAGCACCGATTACGAGCATTGTACTTGTATTTGAGCTTACCGGAAATATGAACAATCTTTTGCCTGTTGCAACCGTCAGCCTGATAAGCTACGCAACAGCAAATCTGATTGGAGTTAATCCTCTCTATGAAATGCTGCTTGAAAGAATACTCAGTTCAAATCCCGAAAAGCCCGTATTTCACAATACAGATGAAAAAGTGCTTAAAACATATATTGTCCCTGTCGGCAGTAAGATAGGAAAGAAAGCAATAAGCAGCATCGACTGGGGCAAGCACTGTCTTGTGGTCAGCATTGAAAGGGACGGCGTATCAATAACGCCAAAGGGTGACACCATAATTAAAGACGGTGACGAGCTGGTTATACTTATAAGCCAGCGCTGTTTTGATAAAGACAACCGGAAAATTGAAGCACTGATATACGGTGAATAAATAAGATAAGATGAAAACATAAAGAATGGCACTGCCTTTACGGATAGTGCCGTTTTTAGATACTCACACTAATCAGACTTGAATACATTTATATTTTACAAATGTATCACAAATACATCACAATTATGATTTATAATTGTTTTCGGTGATAAATATGTTAGACAACAAAAGATGTATATTAATTGTAGATGATGAAATTAAAATGGTGCGTGCTTTAAAAGATTTTTTTAAGGCAAATGGATTTTATGTTTTAGAAGCATATGACGGCGGGGAAGCATTAGATATATATTATGAATACAACACAAAAATAGATATTATGATTCTTGATGTTATGATGCCGGTGCAAGACGGGTTTTCTGTATTAAAGGAATTGCGTGATAATGTGTGCTTGGTTCCAATAGTTATGCTGACAGCAAGGGGCGAGGAATATGACCAGCTCAAAGGCTTTCGCTGCGGTGCTGATGACTATATACAAAAACCATTTTCCCCATCGCTCTTGCTTGCAAGAGTAAACGCTGTATTAAGGCGGTTCGGCAAGGCGTCATCTGATGAAATCATTGCAGGTGAATTAACAATTAACACAAGTAAAAGGACTGTCTGCTTAAGCAAAAAAGAAATAGAATTGACGCGCAGGGAATATGAATTGCTGCTATATCTTGTTGTAAATAAATCTATTACCTTTTCAAGGGAGCAATTGCTCAATAATGTTTGGGGATATGATTTTGAAGGCAGTATTCGCACAGTAGATACTCATATAAAACAACTTAGAATTAAACTCGGCACATGTGCGGATTATATTAAAACCATTCATTGCGTAGGATATCAGTTTGAGGTATAAGGTAAAAAATGAAAAAATCAATTCGTACAAGAATACTCGCTTGCTTTGCAATATTAATGTTATTGGTAATTATCAGCCAGTTAGTGTTTAACATATTTTTGGCAAAGCCGTATTTTATGCACCAAAAAATGAATATTATTGAAAACTCTTTTTATGAGGTTAAAGATAATTATTCAGATGATTTGACCGATGTTAACAGCATTGCTGTTGATTTGCAAAACACACATTCTATTCAAATGACCTTAAAAAAAGGCGAAGAAGTATTATATACAACTGAACACGAAGATTTTGAAAAAAAGGGACCGAAGAATTTACATAACAATGATTTCGCTCCAAATGATATGGAATACACTGAAACGCCAAAAACGATTATATTAGATGAGAAGGATAACGATCTTTCAATTATACAATTAACAGGAAGATTTGAATACAACGGCGAGGATATTGATGTAACTATGTCCTTGCAGATTGCCTCAATTGACAACAGCGTTTCACTATTTACTCAGGTCAGCACAATGATTTCACTTGCCGTGCTGCTAATAGGAATTGTAATTGCAGTATTGCTTTCAAAGAGCATTACCGCTCCGATTACATCTGTTGAAAAGGTAGCACAAAATCTGTCAAATTTAGACTTTTCAGAATACGCAGATGAAACTGTATCATCAAGAGAGCTTTCAAATTTAGCAGTAAGTATAAACACAATGTCCCGCAAGCTGAAAAGCTCTATTGAAGAATTACAGATCGCAAACGAGGCGCTGAAGAAGGATATTGACTACCAAAAGCAAATTGAGCAATTGCGCAGAGAGTTTATTGCAAATGTTTCTCACGAGATGAAAACACCTTTAGGTCTTCTTCAATTGTATAGTGAAAACTTGAAAAACAATGTTGAGGATATAGATAAGGACTACTACTGCGATGTTATTATTGAAGAGACAAACAATCTTAATGAAATGGTAAAAAGCATGCTGGATATTTCATCCATTGAAAGCGGACTTTCAAAAATGAATTTTGAGCCGCTTGACTTTTCTCAGCTCTGTTCTCAAACAGTATCAAAATTTGCACCGATGCTGCAGGATTATGATGTTCATATTAATATTGATAACGGTATTAATATTAACGGTGACAAAAAGTATTTGGAGCAAGCAATTAAAAACTATATTTCCAATGCTGTAAACCATACCGAATACGGCCGAAAAATAGAAATTTCATTAATAAATCAAGAAAACGACATTTTATTTACTGTTAAAAATCAAGGGAAAAATATTGACAGTGCAGATATTCCTCATATTTGGACAGCTTTTTATAAATCTGACAAGGCACGAACAAGAACACAGAATAATGTGGGCTTGGGGCTTTATATTGTAAAAACTGTTATTGAAAAACATTTTGGGGATTATGGCGTTATTAATACAGCTGACGGCGTTGAATTTTATTTTACACTGCCTAAAAAAGATAATATATAAACTATTCGCCGATGTCCCCTGCCTCTTTGGCGGCGTGGTTCATCTCAAGCGAGCTTGATGGAGCGCTGCTCCGATTTAGAATTTAAGCTGCATAGGAATTTCTTATGCAGCTTTTTATTATTTGCTCACAAAAATATCAAAACCGCGTGATAAACTGCATTTAAAATAAACCAAAATACCAAAAGGAGTATTGTTATGAAAGTAATTATTGAAGGTCTTAAAAGAGCAAAAGCAAGAACTATTCTGTCTGCACTTGTAGTGCTTATTACAACAATTTCAATTTGCGTAGTTATGAGTATGCCTATTGGAATGTCAAACGGCAATGCAGAAATTCCGCAGATAGATGATACTCAAATAAATCAGCAGTCTGAAGAGCAAGCGTCTGCTGAGGATAATGATGAAGCAGCCGTTGATGATAACGCTGAAAGCGACAGCGATGATGCACAGCAAACTGACAACGGACCGCAAATGATGCCGAATGAAAACGGCAGTGATAATATGAATGGTATGAGAAACGGCAAAGGAAACGGCTCAAATTCAACGGCATATATAATTGCCGCGGCTATTGGCGCAGTCGGTGTTATACTACTTATTATTATCAACGTTTCCTCAACTAAAAAGCGCAAGGCAGAATTTTCAGGGATGCAAGAAAATAATGTGCCTTTGAAGGCAATCAAAAAGCAGTTATTTGTTGAGGCATTTGTTGTTGTGCTTATCGTGGGAATCATAGGCGCAGGTGTAGGCACGGCAATCAGCCAACCGATTTCACAAGCAATGATGTCAGCTTCACAAGCACAAATGCAGCAGTTTGATGATAGTGAAAGCGGAGGAAGAAAAATGCCTGAAATGCCTTCCGGAGAAGCGCCTTCAGATGATGAAATGTCAACAGATATGCAAGATGTTCAGTCAGAAAACAGTGATAACGAGAATGAAAAATTTGACCGAACCGACTCCTTTGATAAAGATGACAGAGGTAATAATAAATCTAACAGTCTGATAAATCTCGCAGTTGGTGCAGCTTCAGCAATCCTTATGGCAATTGTTTCAGGTCTTTGCTGTGCTTTGCCTGTAAAGAAAGCCGAAACACATACAATTGAGGAGGTTCAAAAATGAGTAAGGAAAAAATAAATATTTATGACGCCGTAGAAAATGGCGAAAAACCAAAGACAAAAAAGGTGAAAAAAGAAAGAAAATTAAAAAAATGGATTAAAAAGCACAAGGTACTTACTTCAATTATTTGTATTCTTTTGGTAATTGCTATTATTATCGGTTGTATTTTCATTGTAAATAAATCAAAATCAAGCACCGCGAACTATGCTTTTATCAGAACAACAACACTTTCTAAGGGTGATATTGAAAACAGTATATCTGCAACGGGAACAGTTGAAAGTGCTGAAACCTCAAGTGTTACCACTTCATTAAATTATAAAATCAAATCTGTAAATGTTGCAGTCGGTGACAGTGTTAAAGAGGGTGATATTATCTGCACTCTTGATACAACTGAGCTTGAAAGCCAAATTGAGCGAGAGCAGGAAAATCTGACAAAAACAAAATCTTCAGCACAAAGCTCTTATAACTCTGCTTTAAGCAATTATAATAAGGCAATCGATAACCTCAATAATTATTCATCTGAGCTTTCAGAGGCAAAAGCAGAAAAGAGCAGTGCTTATACACCATATTCCAAGGCATTAAATGCAATATCGTCATATCAATCGGCCTACGATAAGGCTTTAAATACATTTAATACAGCAGGTGTTGCTTATGTTAAGGCTTTAAGTAATTACAATACCGCTGTATCAAATTATAAATCAGGCAAAATAACAGCAAGTAAGCTGACATCAGCTGCGCGCTCATATATGACTGCCGTCCAAAACTACTATGGCGGATGTTCTGTAGGCAGCTACGATATTTCAGACGGAAGCTCATCTTCAAGTACAAATACAGCATCTCCCGAAGGTAATAACAACAGTTCAGTATCAAATTCCGGCAGCAGTTCAGCATCAAACTCCGGCAGCAGTTCAATTACCGTAAGCAAAACCGCAAATGACATCTGCAACGAGGTTGTTAATACCGTTAAGAGTCTGACAAATAAAAAACTGACCTATTCTACAGGAACAAATGCCCTGCTCAAGCTTAGTAAAAAAGCAACAGCATTGGCAGCAGCTAAAGAGCAGTGCAATTATTCAAACCTTGAAGCTGCATATCAAACTGCAAGCAATGCTTATGATTCGGCAGAGCAAACTTACAATCAGTATAGTGATGCTGTTGAAGAGGCAAAAACACAATTAACACAGGCAAAAGAGCAATTGAGTTCGGCATCATCAAGTGATACTTTAGATGAACTTACAAGTCAGCTTGACGAATGTGAATTAAAGGCAGGGCAAGACGGTACGGTAACAGCATTGAATGCTACTGTCGGCTCAACCTCATCAGATATGCAGGCAATTGCTACTTTAGCTGATTTAAACAAATTAAAGGTTAGTATAACAATTGAGGAGGCAGACATTAATAATGCACAAATCGGAATGAGTTGCTATATCACAAGCGATGCTTCCGACGAAACATTGAACGGTACACTTTCTCAAATTGATCCGACAGCAAATGAAAACGGTTCTTTTGGTGCAGAAGTTACGGTTGACAGCACAACAAACGAGCTTCGTATCGGAATGAATGCGTCTGTAGAAATTCTTGTCAGCTCAACAGAAAATGTTTATCAGGTTCCTATTGACGCTGTAGGGAATGACGACGATGGCAAAGGTGACTATGTTTATCGCCAGACAGGCGGTGAAGGTACAGATATGACCTTTGAAAAGATATACGTAACCACAGGAGACAAAAATGATTATTATATTGAAATTGAGTCCACTGAATTAAGCGAGGGTGATGTTATTCGTTCATCTGCCGACTTAACTCAGGGCATTGAAACAGGAGAAACAACTGAAAGCTCTGATAATTTGTCATCTTTGTTTGGCGGCTTATTCTCAGGAATGGGCGGTAAAAACGACAGAATGTCATCAGGAGATATGCCTTCAAACAATGCTTCACAATCCACAGGCAACGGTGATATGCAATTCGACAGAGACGGCGGGAACTTCCAACCTGGAGGAATGCAGTAAAAATGGCTAAAGAAATAATTAAAATTCGCAATATCAAAAAGAGCTTTTTCATCGGTCAGCCAAATGAGCTTGAGATTTTGCACGGAATTGATTTAACCGTTTATGAGGGCGAGTTCGTTGCCCTTGTGGGGGAATCGGGCAGCGGCAAATCAACTCTAATGAACATTTTAGGTGTACTTGACCGACCAACCGATGGCGAATATATTTTGGACGGCATTGATGTTTCTGTCGCTGATGACAAATTCCTTTCAAGCATCAGGAATAAAAAGGTAGGTTTTGTTTTTCAAACATTTAATTTAATAGGAAGACAAAGCGCAATCAAAAATGTCGAACTGCCTATGATGTATAGCGGCATGCCCAAAAAAGAGCGTACACAAAGAGCTATTGAATTGCTTGATGCAGTTGGGATGAAAGATCGAATGAAGCATAAGCCAAATGAACTTTCCGGCGGTCAAAAGCAAAGGGTTTCTATTGCCCGTGCACTCGCCAATAATCCGGCAATAATTCTTGCTGATGAGCCAACCGGTTCTCTTGATTCAAAAACCAGCCGAACGGTTATGGACATTTTTCACGACCTGCACAAAAATCAAGGCAAAACAATTGTTTTAATTACTCACAACAGAGGCCTTGCAAAGGAATGTGACAGGGTAATAACAATTAAAGACGGACTTATTGTAGGCGAAAGTAAGGGAGGCGATACCGTTGGCATTTCTTGATAACATTTCTTTGGCACTTGAATCATTAAGAATGAATAAAATGAGAGCCTTGCTGACTATGCTTGGTATTATCATAGGTATCGGTTCTGTAATTGCAATAAATACTGTCGGCTCCTCGCTGTCAAGCTCTGTAAGCAACAGTATGTCTGCATTGGGAGCAACATCAATCACGGTTTCAGTGACGCAAAAATCAAGTGATGACAGCGATACAGATAACGGCGTCAAATTATCAATGTTCGGTCATCAAAGCACTACCGAAAGCGATTTGATATCAGACGAAATGATTGAGGAATACAAGGCAGCGTTTCCTGATGATGTTAAATATATTGAGCTTACACGCGAGGTAGGAACAGGCACAATAACCAGCAGCTCAGATCCATCTTCACAAACAAGTGTAACAATTATGGGTGCAAATGATGATTATGATGAAGCTGAAGAGCTTAACCTCCTTTACGGCAGATTTGTTAATAACGAAAATGACGAAGACCGAAAAGTTTGTGTTGTATCAGATCAATTTGTTGAGGATACATTATCTTTATCTGCGCGAGATGTAATTGGCGAAAAAATAGCTGTAACTATCGACGACGTACCTTATAATTTTTATATTGAGGGTGTATATGAATATCTGGACGAAACAGCCAGCTCCTCCGAAGACAGCAGCAGCAGTACGGTTACCGATATGTATATACCTATGGAAACTGCAAGGACTATAACAGGCGATTATGAGGGTTATCAATCCCTGACTGTCGTTACTGCTGCCAACACTGATACGGAAACCTTTATGAATACTACCGGTGAATATTTTGCAGCATTTTATACTCAAAATGATGCGTGGACCTGTGAGGCAACATCAATGGAAACTATGATTTCAACATTAACAGAAATGCTTGAGACGATTTCACTTGCTATTGCAGCTATTGCGGCTATCAGTTTGCTGGTCGGCGGTATCGGTGTTATGAATATAATGCTTGTTTCAATAACTGAGCGAACAAAGGAAATCGGAACAAGAAAGGCTCTCGGCGCGTCAAATAATTCTATCCGACTCCAGTTTATAACGGAAGCAGTTGTTATTTGCCTAATTGGCGGAATTATCGGTGTACTGTTCGGAATTGCAACCGGTATGATAATAAGTAAAACGCTTGGTTATTCATCAAGTCCTGCTGTGTCATCAATTATATTTGCCGTAGGCTTTTCAATGCTTGTTGGCGTAATCTTCGGTTACACGCCGGCAAATAAAGCAGCAAAGCTGAATCCAATCGATGCACTAAGATACGAATAAATTCCTTCAAATAATTAAGGGTTAAAGGAAAAAGTTATATGTGAAAAACAGCATAATCAATAAAGCTCATTCCGATATTCTATACCATAATAGGCAATTATGTATATAATCACTTTTTTCAGTTTTAGTTCTGTGAATATTATGATATAATAAGAGCAATATTTTTATACGCAAATCATTATAAAACAAACAAAAAATGAATTATATCAATAGAGGTGTAAATATGAAACGCAGTATCAAAAACATTATTAATATTATTATAATTGTTGCTATGCTCGCGGCAAACGGATTAACAATATATTATGCAAAAGCAAATTCCGCCGTTCAACCGAATGATATTCAAATGAGCGAAAGCAGTAATATGACTGATGATAACTCAAGCACTTCGCCTGAAATGCCAAGCGGCGACAATAATACAAACGGTGAAACTCCACCTGAAAAGCCGGATGGTGACAGCAGTGGAGCTGGAGGCAACAGTTCTCAAGATACAGACAGTGCAACTCCGCCGGAAAAACCGGATGGTGACAGTGGTGGAGCTGAAAACAACAGCTCTCAAAATACAGACAGTGAGACTCCGCCGGAAAAGCCGGATGGTGACAGCAGTGGAGCTGAAGACAACAGTTCTCAAGATACAGACAGTGAAACTCTGCCGGAAAAGCCGGACGGCGAAGATAATAATGCGCAAAGCTCTGACGGAGAAGAAATGAATGCTCCTGAAAATATGCAGATGGGCACTGACCAAAGCAGTAAAATAGGCACATTATACTATATTTTATTCGGTATAGAGAGCCTTATCCTTGCTGCTGCAATTATGTATTTTATTATGTCAGGTGCAAATAAAAAAGGCATTAAGGAAACATTTAAAGTAGCTGATAAGATAATAATCTATATACTTTCTATAGTAATAATAACCGCGGCTTTAACCACTGCCGATGCTTTTACTGCAAACAAGTTAGTATCAGGCAGTAATCAAGGCGCTCAAATAGGCGGTGATAATGCTTCAAGTGATGATGCTGCCGGAGCAACAGAGGTTGAGGATACAGAAGAATTAAACGGCACTTATACATCATCAACTGCCGATGAAAATGCAATACTTGTTAAAAACGGCGGTAATCTCACTTTGACCGATGCAATTATCACAAAAACAGGCGACAGCTCCAATACCGAAAGTTCGGAATTTTACGGTATTAATGCAGGTATTCTTGTAACAGAAGGTTCAACGGCAACAATCAGCGGCGCAAATATTTCAACTGATGCCGCAGGCAGTAACGCTGTATTTGCGACAGGAACAGACGCAAAAATTTATATCAGTGATTCCACTGTCACAACCACAGGTGGAAGCTCTGCAAGAGGACTTGACGCAACCTATGGCGGATATATTGAAGCAGACAATGTAACAATAACCACGCAAGGCGGTTCATGTGCTGCTCTCGCAACTGACAGGGGTGAGGGTACTGTTATTGCAAAAAATTCAAAGCTTGAAACAAATGGTGCCGGCTCTCCTGTCATTTATTCCACAGGTGATATTTCAATCTCAAACACAACAGGAACTGCCAATGCTGCGCAAATGGTTGTTGTTGAGGGCAAAAATTCGGCAACAGTTGAAAATTCCACTCTGGTTTGCAGCGGTGCAGGAAACAGGAACAATGTTGATGACTGCGGAATTATGATTTATCAGTCGATGTCAGGCGATGCAAATGAAGGCACAGGTAATTTCACATCTAAAAATTCAAGCCTTAGCATTGACAGTAATTCTTCCTATTATAAAACCGCACCTATGTTTTTTGTAACAAACACAGATGCAGTAATTAATCTTGAAAATACAAAGCTCAGCTTCGCAAGCAATATTTTGCTGAGTGCAAAGGGCACTGACGAATGGGGCAACAATGGCTCAAACGGCGGTAATGTTACTCTTAATGCAACAAAGCAGGAACTCAGCGGAATTATTGAGCTTGATAATATTTCAAGCCTTGAGATGAACTTAATTTCATCAAGCTACAAGGGAACAATCAACGCAAACAATAGTGCAAAGAGCGTTGCATTAACTCTTGATAAAAATTCAACCATTACTCTCACAGGCGATTCTTATGTAACATCACTTGACAATGCGGATTCATCAAACAGCAATATCAATTTTAATGGTTATACCCTTTATGTTGACGGAAAAGCTGTAAATTCTAATTAAATTAAAAATACTCCAAAAATAAAGCGGCGAGGAAAACCTCGCCGCTTTGCATTATTGATTCACTTAGCAATTTTTACCGTGCTGACAAGCTTATCATCACTGAAAGAAATCAATTCGGAAACTTCAATTTCAACATCAGTGCTTGTATCTCGGAGGACATATGCTTTTTTGACCTCTTTTGTTACTCCGGGCTTTATCTCAACATCAAGGTAATCTGTCTCGTCGCTGTCAAGTATTGCTGTTTCAAGTCCAACACCGTCCTGAAATGCCTTTGCATCAAGCGCAATGTCAAAGCTTATACTGTCACTTGAATTATTTGTAAATTCATATGTAACTAAAACTGCGTCCTGATCTGTCCAATCTTTACAGAGAACAGCACTCTTTACAACACAGCCGTAATCACCGATTGTATTATCTTCAGCGGCATTTCCGTCTTGCGCTGATACATCCTGAGAATATGAAGAATCGGAAGCTGTATCTGAATCATCAGAAAGCATGCTTACTGCCGTTCCAACTCCCGCAGTCATTGTGACACATATTATAACAATATTGAGTATAAAGCTTACGAGCGCACAAATACCGCTTACTTTTGCAGTTTTAGGCTTCTTGTTTTTATCGACAAGAAAAATAATTAATCCCGCAAGCGGAATAATGAATGATAGTATTGCAAGCCCCACACTTGCCTTTTCTTCAACGGGTTGTTGGGGAACATATCCGACATTCTGATTATTCGGATTTTCGTTACTTTCGTAAAAACTGTTTTGTTGATTATTGTCTGTCATAACAATATCCTCCTTATTTTTATAACAAGATAATAACACATAAGTGTTCGTTTTGTCAACATATGTGTTCATTATCTGCTATAAATTGGCATACACTATTATTGGTGATGCAAATGTTTATTCCAACTCTTGATGCAAAATTGGTTGGTGAGGTAATCGCGGAAAACAGAAAGCAAAAAGGAATTTCTCAGGAGGTGCTGAGCGGTCTTGCCGACATCGGCAGAACGCATCTCTCTGCCATTGAGCGAGGCGAACGCAAGCCCACGCTTGAGACGCTTTATCGAATTTCATCTGCTCTCGGAGTAAATATGAGTGACATTGTTATACAGATTGAAAAAAAGCTTGAATAAGCTGAGACAATAAAAAATCGGGATATTCTGTATATCCCGATTTTTTATATTAAAATATATTAAAACAAATTTGAAATATCGCTCAAACAAAATATCCACTATCCTTAACAAATCATAAAATTACATTAGCTCTGCAACTGTGTCTGAAAATTCAGTCGGATTTTCCAAATCGAGCCCTGCAATAAGTCTTGCAGTGGAATAAAGAAGCTTCGTATATTTCTTTATCTTTTCATCGTCAGAGTGCGATAGCTTTTCGGCAACGGGATGATTTGAATTAATTTCAAGAACAAGCTGAGCCTTTACGCCTTGATTTGCGCCCGGCATTGAGTTGAGCACCTTTTCCATTTCAAGGGAAACGTAGCCCTCGGCAGTCAGGCTGACAGGATGTGAGCCGAGCTTGTTTGAAAACTTAACGGCAGTAACCTGTCCGTCAAGCGCATCTTTCATCTTTTCAAGCAAATCCTTTGAATCTTCATTCCTTTTATTGATTGCCTCTTTTTCAGCGTCAGTGCTGAGGTCAAGGTCATTCTTACAGATGTTTGCAAACTTTTTTGAGTCATATTCCATAAGCATCTGAATAGCAAACTCATCTACCTCATCTGTAAAATACAGTACCTCATAACCCTTTTCTTTCACTGCATCAAGCTGTGGAAGAAGGGCAATTTTTTCTGCACTCTCACCGCACGCATAATATATTGTATCCTGTGACTCAGGCATTCTGCCTACATATTCCTTGAGTGTAGTATATGTATCCGCTGATGATGATTTGAAGATAAGCAGGTCCTTAAGGCCGTCCTTTTCCATACCGTAATTTGCATAGACGCCATATTTCAGCTGCAAGCCGAAGGCCTTGAAGAACTTTTCATACTTTTCTCTGTCATTCTTAAGCATTTTTGAAAGCTCATTTTTAATTTTCTTATCAATTGCCTTTGCTATAATTTTAAGCTGGCGGTCATGCTGAAGCATTTCACGGCTGATATTGAGACTCAAGTCAGCACTGTCAACAAGACCTTTTACGAAACTGAAATAATCAGGCAGAAGATCTGCACACTTGTCCATAATAAGAACACCGTTTGAATAAAGCTGGAGTCCTTTTTCATATTCCTTTGAATAAAAATCATACGGTGGATTTTCAGGAATATACATCAGTGCGTCAAAGGTTGCCTGCCCCTCCGTCTTTGTATGGATAACGGCAAGAGGGTCACTGTAATCCATAAATTTATTTTTATAAAATTCATTATACTCCTCAGGCTTGATTTCACTCTTTGACTTTCTCCAGAGCGGAATCATTGAATTGAGAACCTCTGTTGAAATTTCAGTGATATACTCGCCTTCTTTTTCAGGATCGGGGACCTGATGAGACATTTCCATCTCTATCGGATAACGGATATAATCACTGTATTTTTTTACAAGCTCATCAATCTTATATTGCTCAAGATACTGCGAATAATCCTCATCCTCTGTGTCTTCTTTAATATGAAGAGTAATTACAGTACCGTCGCTGTCCTTTTCACACTCCTCTATTGTATAACCATCTGCTCCTGTTGACTGCCACTTATGAGCAACGGTATCACCGAATGCTCTTGAAACTACCTCAACCTTATCTGAAACCATAAATGAAGAATAAAAGCCGACGCCAAATTGACCGATAACGGAAATATCCTCTGCGTTTTTATCATCGTCATTTTCCTCTTTAAAATTGAGAGAACCGCTTTTGGCAATAGTTCCGAGATCTTTTTCAAGCTCTTCCCCTGTCATACCGATACCATTATCAGTCAATGTGATAGTACGCTTATCCTTATCAAGGTCAATGTTAATTTTGAAATCTCCCCTTGTAAGCTTGACCGAATCGTCAGTAAGAGACCTGAAATACAATTTATCAATCGCATCACTTGCATTTGAAATAAGCTCTCTGAGGAAAATTTCTTTATGGGTATAAATTGAATTAATCATCATATCAAGGAGCTTTTTAGATTCTGCCTTGAATTGTTTTTTTCTCATTATTATCACCTTACATTTTTAATAATTAGCACTCTCTTTGTTTGAGTGCTAATATAATTATAGCTCAATAAATGCAATTGTCAAGAGTGAATTACAAATTTTGAAAATAAATTGACTTTTAAATCAGCAATTTATATTATAAGTAACTTTTTATTTTCCACAAATAACCAACAAAGAAATGGTATATGTAGTATTAAAATGAACAAAATATTACAGATAAATTTACATTTTTTTAGGAGTGGGAAATATGAAAGCAACAGGCATTGTCAGAAGAATTGACGACCTTGGAAGAATAGTCATACCAAAGGAAATACGCAGATCATTCAGAATAAAAGAGGGTGACCCGCTTGAAATCTTCACAGATGCAGAGGGTGAAGTAATTTTCAAAAAATATTCACCGATAGGAGAGCTGTCAAACTTTGCGAATCAGTATGCGGAGGTACTCCATAAAAGCGGCGGGCTGCCGATTGCAATTATGGACAATGATCATGTCATTGCCGCATCAGGAATCAGTAAAAGAGAAATACTTGAACGCAGAGTTACAAAGAGCCTTGAGGAGTTAATGGAAAACAGAGCCATCCATATTGCAACTGACACAGTACCGAGTATGAATGCGATTGAAGGGTTCGACAGAAAGGCAAATGTAGTCTATCCGATTATATATGGAGGAGATGTCAGCGGAGCAGTCGCACTGATTGAAAACGATGATAAAGCACTGCCGACAGAAACCGATGTAAAGCTGATACAGGTTGCAGCGGCATTCCTTGGAAAGCAAATGGAGTAATTTTTGTATATTTTTCATAAAATATATAATAAATTCATCTATAAAATGTTGTTAATATATAAATTTGCACAAAAAACTTGATTTTTTCAAATGCAAGTATATAATATAATTAAAGAGAGAAACAAAGGTTTCTTATAAAACAGCAAGCAAGGTTGCTGATATAACTTTTATCTCAACCTTTTTATATATACCAATTACGTTTTCACATAAATTTTTACCCCTTAGAAAAGGCACTTGTTTTTCAACAAAGTGCCTTTTCTATTTATATTTATTTACTTATGATATTTTGAATTATTTGATATCGAAAACGCCCTGTATATCTGCTCAAGCAGAACCATACGCGCAAGCTGGTGAGGTAATGTCATTTTACCAAAAGATAATTTCACATTACCCATTGATTTAACATCGTCACTTAAGCCGAATGAGCCGCCGATAACGAAACAGATATTTGAACATTCAAGAGATATCCTTTCAAGCATAGAGGAAAGCTCAGGGCTTGAGTATTCTCCGCCTTCAATACAAAGCGGTATGACTTCTGAGCCTTTAGGAATTTTTGATATTATACGTTTTCCTTCTTTTCTGATAACATTTTCTATTTCCGCCGAGGAGGGATTATCCGTTGCTCTTTCTTCATTCACTTCGATTACGTTTACCTTTGAAAAAGCGCCAAGGCGTTTTATATATTCCTTGCAGCCGTCACGCAGATAACTTTCTTTTAACTTTCCGACAGCAATTACAGTCACATTCATCATAGTACTATTCCTCTGCCGTCATTTTCAGGCGGTGAGACATAAAGGCGGTAGTCCGTTTCCTCTTTAAGACCGACTTCGCTCAATGCCGCAACTGCGCTTTGCCGTGCAATATGTGGCATATTATTCTCTCTGCTTAGATGCGAGAGAACGAATCTTGTTGTGCCGCTTTGCGCAAGCTCCTTCATATATTCACCGCAGGCAAAATTGGACAAATGCCCGCGTTCGCCGAGAATCCTTTTTTTCAGATAATATGGGTATGGTCCTGTTTCAACCATCGAGGTCTCATGATTAGATTCAATAAAAATCAAATCACAGCCGGGGAGGACGCTTTTTGCATTATCGGTTATGTACCCTGTATCAGTACAAACGCTGACGCTTCTCCCATCAGGAAGATTAAACCTATAGCC
The DNA here is from genome assembly GCA_964528285.1 of uncultured Bacteroides sp. GTDB lineage: Bacteria > Bacillota > Clostridia > Oscillospirales > Acutalibacteraceae > Eubacterium_R. The sequence continues at coordinate 16,456 of CAZGRZ010000023.1, forward strand.
AATGCAGTCGGCACTGTCATGGCTTTGACTGAAGGTCATAATTTCAATCCCGCCAAACTCCATATGAAAAAGCGTATTTTCAATATGTACTTTATCATCAAGCATCCCTGACTGAAGCATACTTTCTGCACAGGCGCTCGGCGCAAAAACGGGAATTTTATGTTTCCCTGCAAAAACGCGTATTCCTCCGGAATGGTCAATATGCTCATGAGTAACAAACACAGCGTCAATACTGTCAGGACTTACATCAATATCGGAAAGTGCCTTTTCGCATCTTTTTGCTGACACACCGATATCAACCAAAAAATTCTTTCCTTTTGAAGAAATCAATATTGAATTACCGCTGCTGCCTGAAAACAGCTGACAAACCTTTGACATAGACAAACTCCAATAAAAAAGCGTATCATGAGATACGCTTTTGATAATTAAATAACATTACATTATCCGGCATCAGGCACAGTATCGGTATCACTTGTAACGACACGCCTGATATCAGCACCAAGTGATGCGAATTTTTCAACAACATTTTCATACCCGCGGTCAATATACTGAATATCTTCAACTATTGTTTCGCCCTCGGCAATAAGCCCTGCAATAATCATTGCCGCGCCTGCTCTGAGGTCAGTTGCCTTGACCTTGACACCGGTCAGCTTTTTAACGCCCTCAATAACAGCAATCTTGCCGTCTACTTGAATATCCGCACCCATTCTGAGAAGCTGTCCTACATACTGGAAACGGTTGTCCCACACACTTTCGGACAATATGCTCGTACCGTTTGCAACGGAAAGAAGAACTGCCATCTGCGGCTGCATATCGGTAGGGAATCCGGGATGAGGCATGGTTTTAACATTACATCTTGTCAGATTTTTGAAGCGAGTGATACGAACAGCATCATCATATTCAATAATCTCTGCTCCTGCCTCTTCAAGCTTTGCGCTGATTGACTCAAGATGCTTTGGAATAACATTTTTAACAAGGACATCGCCGCCGCAGGTTGCTGTAGCAACCATATAAGTTCCTGCTTCAATCTGATCCGGGATAATTGAATATGTGCATCCATGCAGCTTTTCAACTCCTCGGATTTTAATAACATCAGTACCCGCACCGCGGACATCTGCTCCCATTGAGTTAAGGAAATTTGCAAGATCAACGATATGCGGCTCTTTTGCGGCGTTTTCAATTACAGTAAGACCCCTTGCCAATACAGCGGCGAGCATAACATTCATAGTTGCTCCGACTGAAACAACATCCATATAGATAGATGCGCCTACAAGCTTGTCAGCCTTAGCACAGACCATACCGTTGATTGTTTCGACCTTGGCGCCGAGCATTTCAAAGCCCTTGATATGCTGGTCAATCGGCCTTACGCCAAAATCACATCCGCCCGGCATTGCAACCTCAGCATTTTTAAATCTGCCGAGCATAACACCTATTAAGTAATAGCTTGCCCTGAAATGAGATGCAAACTCATACGGAACAGATTGACATAGTACTGAACGGGAATCTATTTCAATTGTATTTTTGTTAATCATTTTAATTCCTGCACCCATATGGTCAAGAATCTGAATAATCAATTCAACATCGCTTATATTCGGAATATTTTCAATACGAACAATATCATCTGCAAGCAAAGCCGCAGGTATTATTGCAACAGCAGCATTCTTTGCACCGCTGATATTAACCTCACCAAAAAGCTCATGTCCGCCCTTAATAACAAAATTCTCCAAGTACATATCACCTCTCTTTTAATCAGGTATATATATTAATGTTTGTAGTATTTGAAAAATTATGTATAACATAAACATACATATTATAACAAATGATATGATCAAAATAAATCATACGCATAACATTTTATCCAAAATGTAACTTTTTAAAATTGTGGTCGAAATTAGTCTTTTTTATGTTTGCCATACTATATATTGTATATTTTAAAAAATCAGCTGTTAATAATCAAAATATTGTATGCTTAAACGGTAACAAAAGGGTAACACAATATTGACTGAATGTCAATAGGATTATAAATATTTTATGTGATAAAAAACAGATTATTTTATTTGTTCAATTTTATTTCCCGTAACAAAAAATACATTGTCTGCAATATCCATCATCGCCTTATCATTCATTGAATCAGTATAAAAATTATCAATGTGCGCATCAGGATAAATTTCCCTAAATATTTTAACTTTATTTTCCAGAAAACATAATCGTTTGAATTTCCCCGTTTTTTTATCAATTGATGAGCCAATATAATTTTTAATTTTCATTCTCTTCATTATCTCATCGAGGATAAAATCAGTAGTCCCTGAAACTATTATATCATCATCACGGCGGACCTTTTCATACCAAGGCTTAATCTTATGTTCATTTTTATCCCAGAACCTTTTGACATCCTCTTCAACTGTATCAATCTTCACATAATACCCTTCAAGGAAGCTTGCATAAGCTTTTATTGCCTGCTCGACCGTGAACAAATGAAGTGAGTCTTTAAAATAGATATATAACAGTTTTGGCACGTATTTCCAAATACGCGGATCTGTTTTTATATAATACGCAATAAAATCCACCAGAGTCTCTCCGTCATATATCGTATTATCAAAATCAAAAACATTCATAAAAGCACCATTTTCTATCAGTGAAATCTGTCTATAAATTCATTCTAACATAAGATATATCCTTAATCAACCTTGACAACAGAATAAAAAAACTATAATATTAAAATAAATATATTTAAATTTAATCAGCGGAAAGTTATTAAAATTATGGACATAAAAGATTTTATTAAAACAGATGTTGTTATAGTCGGAAGCGGTGTTGCCGGTCTTTTCACTGCATTGTGTCTGCCAAACGACAAAGACATACTTGTTATAACAAAAGAGGATTTAAAGGAATGTGACTCTTATCTCGCACAGGGCGGAGTGTGCGTGCTAAAGGATATTGATGATTTCAACTGTTATTTTGAAGATACAATGAAAGCAGGTCATTATGAAAATGACCCTGATGCAGTTAGGGTTATGATCGAATCGTCAACAGATGTAATAAAAACTCTCGTAGACCTTGGCGTTAAGTTTGATACTGACGATGAAGGCGACTTTGATTACACAAGAGAAGGTGCTCACAGAAGAAGCCGTATCCTCCACCACAAGGACGAAACCGGTAAAGAGATAACCGCTACAATGCTTAGAATAGCAAAAAAGAAAAATAACATCACCTTTGTCACGCAGACAACAATGATTGATTTTATTGAAAAGGACAATGTCTGTCAGGGTATTGTTTGCGAAGATGAATATGGAGAAATGGGAGCAATAATAGCAAAGGATATTGTCCTTGCAACAGGCGGTATAGGCGGACTGTTTCTAAATTCAACAAATTATCCGCATATAACAGGTGACTCCATCGCTCTTTCAATAAAGCACGGTGTAGAGCTTAAAGATATGAATTATATTCAGATTCATCCGACAACACTTTACAGCAAAAAGCGAGGCAGAAGATTTTTAATCAGTGAGAGTGTCCGAGGTGAGGGCGCAATACTCCTGAATGAAAATTCAGAAAGGTTTACTGACGAGCTTCAGCCGAGGGACGTCGTTACAAATGCTATTGTTGATGAAATGGCAAAGTTCGGCACTAATTATGTATATATCACGCTTCCGACTATGACAAGCGAAGAGGCGAAGAAAAGATTCCCGAATATATTTGATGCGTGTATGGAGGAAGGCTATGATATAACGAAGGACAAAGTTCCCGTTACTCCTGCACAGCATTATATGATGGGCGGAATAAAAACAGATATCAATGCACAGACATCAATGAGTCATCTTTACGCAGTCGGTGAAACGGCATGCAACGGTGTTCACGGCAAGAACAGACTTGCATCGAATTCACTGCTTGAAAGTCTCGTATTTGCCAAAAGAGCAGCGATGAAGATTAAAGATGATTATGAAGATAAGGTTATTGATTTACCTGACATTGATTTGAAATCTTATCCCGAAAAATCAGTCAGAAAAAAGGAATTCAGAAAGCTGATAATGGATGAAATCAGGAGGAAGGACAAAGACTTTTATGATAAATGGTGTAACAATGAAAATTAATATTGATGATTATATCCTCAACGCATTAAAGGAAGACATCACCTCAGAAGATGTATCCACCAATGCTGTTATGCCTGAAAACAAACAGGGAAAAGCAGACCTTATCTGCAAACAGGACGGTATCATCTGCGGACTTGATATTTTTAAAAGGACATTCGAGCTGCTTGATAGTACAAGCTGTTTTGAACCGAATTTCAAAGACGGCGATAAAGTACATAAGGGAGACCTGCTTGGCGTCATATACGGTGATATAAAAGCAATCCTCAGCGGTGAAAGAACAGGGCTGAACTATCTTCAGAGAATGAGCGGTATCGCAACTCTTACAAGAGAATATGCAAACGAGCTTAAGGGATATTCAACCACCCTTCTTGATACAAGAAAAACGACGCCGAATATGCGTCCTTTTGAAAAGTATGCAGTAAAAGTCGGCGGTGCAGCAAACCACAGATACAACCTAAGCGACGGAGTATTGCTCAAGGACAATCACATCGGTGCAGCAGGCTCTATAACAAAGGCAATTAAAATGGCAAAGTCATATGCCCCTTTTGTAAGAAAAATTGAAGTTGAAACAGAAACTCTTGAGCAAGTACAGGAGGCTGTCAATGCAGGTGCGGATATAATTATGCTTGATAATATGGATAATGACACAATGAAAAAAGCACTTGAAATCATCGGCGGAAAATCTCAGACCGAGTGCTCAGGTAATGTTACAAAAGCAAGGCTCAGAGAAATTGCAGAAATCGGAGTTGATTTCGTTTCCTGCGGTGTATTAACTCATTCAGCACCGATTATGGATGTTAGCCTCAAAAATCTGACACCTATTGAATAATAATCATTATATTAAAATAACCCGGGATAAAAAAGCTGAGATGTCAAAACGAAGTTTTGCTTAAAATGTCATCTTTTCAGCTAAATTACTTTAAAAAATACTGATAAGGCGTACCCTTAATAAAGAGGGTACGCCTTATCAGTGTCTGTTAATTAACTTGAATTATATTATTTTTTAGTCGTAACAGTTTTTACTCTGGACCAGCTTGAATAAATCTTTGTAGATTTACCATTCACCTTAACGGTCTTGTAGGTTCTTATTCTGACATAATACTTTTTCTTTGCCTTGAGCTTTGAAATTGTCTTTGATGCTGCTGTGTTCTTGCTTACTGTTACTGTTTTGCTTGTATTTGATGTAAACTTACTGCTTGTTGAATACTGTATCTGATACCCGGTTGTCTGCGTGGTCAGCTTCTTCCACGTAACAGTAAAGCCTTTTGATTTAGCTTTTACACTTGAAAG
>CAZGRZ010000024.1:0-21519 GCA_964528285.1 uncultured Bacteroides sp.
CAAAAAGCAGGTAATATTTGCCATTACCCGCTTTTTTTACTTTCCCAGTCCTGATATTTTATCCAGTTTTCATATTGAACCATATGCCGGTTGTTTGCTATTGCGTATGGTGATGACGGAACATATATTTCCACAATACTGTCCTTAAGCGCATAGTCCTCAGGTGAAAGCTTCTTTTCGGGATTGGTCTCATCCTTTTTATAATAATTTCCAAAGTAGAATAAATTTTTATCGTTGGCAGAATTATTTTCAACAATACTGCTTACAATACTGCTTGTTGTTTTATGGTGGTAATGACCATACTCACCGGCAGGATTATGTGTTACAATTGTGTCCCATTCCTTATAATTCAATATTAATTCCAAATCTTTTTCTATTCCTTTTTTACAGGTTGACCAGGAATCAATCGAATATTTGTAATTTCCGTTTTCGTCATACCAGGTGTTTTTTATATCAGGATATGACATAATTATATATTTATCGTTGGTTTTATTCATCACTTCCTGAAATTCAGATTTTCTCAAATCCTTATAACTGTTTGTCAGGACTATTACAAAGTAGTTATCATTAATAAGATGATAGCCGCCCCAGAGCGTTTCATCATCAGGGTGGGCAACAATCATCAGTTTATTATATGATTTAAGATTGAGCTTGTCCAAATCAGCTTTGGTGAGATAACCCGTGTTTGCCGTTATCTTGAGCTCATAACTGTCAACATATCCTCCGTCATTGCTGGTGGCAGTAATCAGGACATATTCAGTAGGTCTTATTGCAGTTACAATACCGTTTTGGTCAACGGTTGCCTTTGTTTTGTCGCTCGATTTCCAGATGATTTTCTTGTTTGAGGCATTTGACGGACTTACGGTTGCGTGGAGCTTGATTGTCTGCCCCTTTTCAACTGCCTGCCCCTTGGCGTTTGTTATGGTTACACCTGACACATAAATCGGCAAAAGCTTGACTGTCTTTATAATGCTGAAAGCAGAATAATATCTTTTACCTGAAACAACCCTTCTTGTCCGTATCCTGACATAATATGTCTTGTCTGCTTTAAGTCCGGTTACGGTTTTGCTTGTGCTGTTTGTTCCGTCAATATAAAGATAAGTGCAGCTGCTTGAAGGGAAATTGCTGTCAGTGCTGTATTGCAACTGATATCCGCCTGCCGTTGCCTCTTTTTTCCATTTAATATTGAACGAGGTCGATTGTGCAGAGACAGAGGTAATACTGGTTGGATTAGCTTCGTTTTTATTCCTTGTAACAACCGATTTGGCATTACTCCATTCAGAGCAGTAATTCTTACCGTCCATGTTCCTGTATGTCCTTATTCTTACATAATATGTCCTGTTTGCCATACAGCCTGCAATCTGCTTTGAGCCAACACTTGCACCGGAAAAGGCACTTGTTCTTGTGCCGCCTGACGGGAATTTACTGCTTGTGCTGTATTGAATCTGATATCCTGTAGCATTTGCAACCTTGTTCCATGTGAGGTAATATCCTCCCGGTCTGCCTGAAACAGATGTTATTGCAGTGCTGTTTGCCTCATTTCTGTTTCTTGTTTTAACTGCCTTTAAAGAACTCCAAGCAGAATATTGTTTTTTATTGCTTACCTTTTTATAAGTTCTCAGCCTTACATAATAACTTCGCTCGGACATGCAGCTGCTGACAGTCCTTCCATAACAATCGGGATTTTCTATTTCCACGGTCTTATATCCGCCTGACGGGAACTTACTGCTTGTGCTGTACTGTATCTGGTAACCGCTTATGCCCGACTTCCTTTTCCAGCTGACAGCAAATCCTCCCGGTCTGCCGGCAACGGCATTAATGCTTACTGACGGAAGAGTCGCCGCCGCTGCAGAAAATGTTAAGTCTGTGCCGGTTACTGTGCTTGTTATAAGAATAATTAATGAAATAAAAATTGATATTGTCTTTATTGTCTTTTTAATGTAAATCCACCTGTTTCTTTAATGAAAAATAGATAATTGAAATAGTCAAGTTAGAATATAACAAAAATGTGATTTATTGTAAAGCGTATTCGTATTATTGATATTTTACAACCTATTCGCCGATGTACCTGCCTTAAGAGGCGAGGTCCATTTTAAGCAAACTCGATACAGCGATGCTCCTATTTAAATACGGAAAATCTAAATTCAGTAGTTGTTTTGAATTCCTTGTTCGGTTCAACATATACAAATGGGAAATTTGAGTGGTTGACGGAATCCGGATAAAATTGCGTTTCAAGCGCTACGCCTCGTCTGTATGAAACGGGGGAACCGTTTTTACCGACGGATGAGTCCTTATCAAGCCAGCCTCCGCAGTAAACCTGAATCCCAGGCAGGTCTGTAAATACTTCCATTTTTCTGCCGGATGTTTCATCAGCAAGAATAGCAGCCTGCTCAAGTCTGCCGATTTCCTTATTACACAGACAGAAGTTGTTGTCATACCCTATGCCGTCAATAACTGCTCTGAACGGTTCGTCAATTCTGTCTCCGATTTTATGTATACTTGTAAAGTCCATCATTGTTCCCTTGACCTCACCAAGCTCACCCGTCGGAAGCTGGTTCTCGTCAGTTTCGGTAAAATAATCTGCATTGACCTTGAGCAAGTGATTTTCAATTGTCTTCGTACCGTCACAGGACAGGTTGAAATAAGAGTGATTGGTCGGGTTTGCAATTGTTTTTTTATCGGACAGAACAGAATATTCAAGCCTGAGAGTATTGTCATCTGTAAATGTATATTTTACTCTCATCGTAAAATTACCCGGGAAGCCGTCCTCCATATCGGGAGAGAATAAAGAAAAGGTTATACTGTTATCTGTTAATTCATCTGCATTCCATATACTGAAGCTGAATCTTCCTCCGCCGTGCAGGGTCCATGTTCCCTGATTTTTTGGCGTATTATATGTAACAGAATCCAGCTTGAACTTAGCGTCCCTTATTCTGTTTGCATATCTTCCGACAATCAGCCCCTGATATCCTAAATCGGGGTTTGTGTAATATTCGGGCTTATCAAAGCCTAATACAACATCGCCTAACTCACCATTCCTGTCAGGAACTTTAATTGCCTGTATTCCTGCGCCGAGCGTCATTAATGAAACTGACGCCTTACTTTTATTCTTTATTGTATAAAGCTCAACTTCTTTGCCGTTAATATTACCGAAAATTGTTTTTGTTACGCTCATAATAATTCCCATAGCCCTTCTGCCCGCAAATATTTCATTAAAAAATTCACTCACACCTTGTTGTGGGCGGACAAGGCGTATAACGGAAATTCAGCCGTTTCAAAATTATTCCGCAGACAAATTTTGAGGGCAATTCAATCGGATTAGTGTAATGCTGCACTATCTCCTAAACCCTAAAATAATCTCAAATTATCATTATTAAGTATAAAATAAAATGTAAATAAATTCAATACCTTCTTGACTTTTATCAACAAACTAATGTATCCTTATTATAAATTATTATATTTTTTTTGTAGGAGTGACAGGGTTGGAAAATATTAATGCTATTTTAGTCGGTGCTTTGAGATATGCTCTTCCGATACTTGCTGTTATAATTATTGCCGTCTGCGTCGTTTCCTTATTCAGGAACAGACCGAGGCTTCACAAGCTTGCTCAGCTTGTTGACCAGAATAACGGTTCCGTGATTGATATTGACAGATGGGAGACCTCTATAGGCAAGAGCAAGTCAAATGATATTGTCCTTCCTATGCCTGATATTTCAAGATTTCACGCCGTTATTGCAAAGAAGAGAAAGGACTGGGTTATAACAGATACCTTTTCAAAAAAAGGAATAGTGGTTAACGGTGAAAAGATTGACGGCAGTAAGGTTATATCTGACGGCGATATAATCAATATCGGCTCAATCCCCTTGAAATTTCTGTGTGCAGAAGCAATTTCGGATGAAATGAAAACTCAGATGAGAACAGAGGCGAACGAAATGAATATTCAGAGTAATAATGTTGCATATGCAGTTTTGGTTGATGTAAAAACTCACAGACCTGTATATCTAAGAAGTAAGGATGTACTTATCGGCAGAGGGGACGAATGTGATATTCAGATTAAGCTCGATACGGTAAGTACAGAGCACGCAAGGATTCATCTTACTACTCACGGCTGGGCATTGTCAGACCTTAACAGTCACAACGGAACAAAGCTTAACGGCAGATATATTTCACAGCCTCAGCTGATATTTGATGAGGATATGGTCACTTTCGGTGACAGAGTATTTATTTTTTATGAGAAATAAGGAGTTGAGATTATGGCTGATAACAGGGTAAAGCGCAAGCCTGATAAAGTTAAAAAGATACCTCATATAAAGCCTGTAAATAACTTTGCGCTATTGTCAGTGCTTACAGTGTTTCAGCTCTTTACAGGATATTGTGCAGCGGTTGCAGGTGATGATTTTTCAGCTAAGGTTATAATTTCAATAGGGGTATTTATTGCTCTTGAGTGGGTATATGTTGCTGTGTTTTATGCTGCACTTCACAGAAGAAATTTTGAGCTTGAGTTCATAGCGTTTTTCCTTACGGGAGTGGGACTGACGGTTATAGGCTCTGTTGACACGGATGCGTGCTTAAAGCAGCTTGTGATTGCTGTTGCAGGTATTATCGGATATACGATTTTGGTGTTTATTCTCGGTGATGTCGATTTGTGTATGAAGCTGCGCTTGCCTGTCGCAATTGCGGCATTGATTCTGCTTGCACTCAATCTTATTATCGGACAGGTTAAGCACGGTGCGCAGAACTGGATAAGTATAGGCGGAATTACCGTTCAGCCATCAGAATTTGTTAAGGTCGCATTCATTTTTGTCGGCGCGGCAACGCTTGAAAAAATACAGACCTCAAAGAATATAATCAAATTCATTGTCTTTTCTGTTGTCTGTGTAGGTACTCTTATTCTTATCCGTGATTTTGGTACAGCACTCATTTTCTTTGTTACATTCTTAATTATTGCATTTATGAACTCAGGTGATTTCAAAACAATCGGTCTTGCAGTTTCTGCAGCAGGACTCGGCGGTGCAATTGTAATTAAGTACAAGTCTTATGTCACAAAGCGTTTTGCAATTTATCGCCATATTTGGGAAGACCCATATGATAAGGGCTATCAGCAGGCTCATATTCTCACCGGAATGGCTTCGGGCGGACTCCTTGGCCTTGGTATCGGCAACGGAAGTATAAGACAATATTTTGATGATTATTTGACTACAACTGATGATGTCTTCGGCATTATCTGTGAGGAATGGGGCTTTCTGTTTGGAATTGCTTTAGTTTTGTCATTCGTCGCAATTGCCGTATCTGCTCTTGTTAATTCGATTGCCGCAAGGTCGGCATTCTATTCCATTTCTGCTGTTGCAGGGGCGGGTATGCTTTTGTTCCAGACCGCACTCAATATTTTCGGTATAACAGATGTTTTGCCCTTAACAGGTGTAACGCTTCCGTTTGTCAGTCAGGGCGGCAGCTCAATGATAAGCTGTTGGGCAATTCTTGCTTTTATAAAAGCATCTGATGTCCGTACCTATAACTATCTCGGAGGTGTGCGCAAAAAATGAAAATGATAACACGCAGAGGACTTTTCCTCCTTATATTGGTAATAGCATTTCTGTGCGGACTCGGATTTTTAACTTACAGCTTTGTTAGCGAAGGTCATGATTGGGCAATGCAGCCTTATAACAGTAAGGTTTATTATAACGGTGAGCTTATCGGCGCCGGCAAAATCACCGATTGCAACGGCAGAAGCCTTGCAGAAACTGTTGACGGCAGGCGTGAATATAATGACTCTGAGACTACAAGGAAATCAACTCTTCATACTGTCGGCGATACAAAGGGCTTTATTTCAACAGGCGTTCAAAATGTTTATGAGTCAAAGCTGACAGGATATAATTCACTAACGGGAATTTATAGTCTCAGTAAGGGAAAAACTAATGATATGGAGCTCACTATTGATGCTGATATCTGTGATGTTGCATATAATGCCCTTTCGGATTATAAGGCAGGCTGTGTCGGCGTTGTCAATTACAAGACGGGCGATATCGTTTGTATGGTTTCAACACCAAGCTATGATATTCAGAATAAGCCGAGTGATATTGACGAAAATCCGACATATGAGGGTGCGTATATCAACAGGCTTTTGACAGGACTTTATACCCCCGGTTCAACTTTCAAGATCGTTACCGCTATATGCGCAATTGAGAATATTACTGATATTCAGACCCGTACCTTTATGTGTGAGGGTGAATATGACCCCGGGAAGGGTACGCCTATCGAGTGTAATGCTTATCACGGAAAGATTACTTTTTCAGATGCATTCGCAAAGTCGTGTAACTCTGCTTTTGCACAAATTGCAATTGAACTCGGTCCGGAAAAGCTTGCAAAGACAGCCCAGCAGCTTGGACTTACTTCACCTGTTTCCGTCAGCGGAGATATTATTTCCTCAACAGGAAGATTTTTCCTTGAGCAGGGGGATGCCGATGATTATATCGGCTGGACAGGAATAGGACAGGGCGACACACTTGTATCACCTGTTGCAATGCTTAGGCTTGTAGGCGCTATTGCAAATGACGGCAAAAGTGTTTCATATAATCTTATAAATTCATTTGCAAATAAAGCAGGAAAGGCACTTGATCTCGGCTTCACAAGGCGTGAAACTCAGCTGATAAGCACGCAAACCGCATCTGTTATGAAATCTCTTCTCAGAAATAATGTAAAAGAACAGTACGGCGATTATAATTATGAGGGACTAAATCTCTGTGCAAAGTCGGGTACTGCACAGATTGACGGCGACACCGACCATAATACGGCGTGGTTTGTCGGTTTTATGGACGACGATAAAAATCCTTATGCTTTCGTTGTACTCGTTGAATACGGCGGCTCAGGTTCTCAGGTCGCAGGACCTATTGCAAACAGAGTGCTCCAGGCAATAGTTAATAAGTAAGCATTAAATATGGGTTTGTCTAAATTATAATATATGGAATTTGATTTGATTAATAAAAATGAAGAGGAAAGAGCACTTTTGATTTCCGTTGATACAGTAGCTTTATCAGACGCTTTCCACACCAGCTTGTTGATGTCTTTCGCTCAACGCTTGAGGAGACTGTTTATGCAACTGTTGAAATTTCATATTTAGAAACTATAAAAGATTATATTGTGTAAAATTTAAACATAGAATTACTTAGGTGATTTTATGAAAATGTTTACATTCAAGCTGAAGCCGAAGACCATATTCGGATTGATTCTGGTACTTACAGGCGCAGTTGTTATTGTTCTGACCTTTATTTCAAATCATTTGATTGAAAGCAAAAGTGTGTCCGCTGTAATAAGTGCCTCAACTGATGAGGAGAGAAGAAATTATTTGGCAGGCTTCGGATATGAGCTTGCAGAGGATTGCGAGGAAAAGATGCTGACAATTCCGCAAAGCTGGAATCAGGTCTATACGGATTATAACGAAATTCAGGTCAACCAGGGATTTGACCTGACAGCGTATAAAGGGAAAAAGGTCACTCTTTATACTTATACAATTACAAATTACAAGGATATCAGCGAGGGAATGGTGGCTGATATGCTTGTGTGTGACGGCGTGTTAATCGGCGGAGATATCTGTAACACTTCTGCTGATGACGGATTTTTAGTAGGATTTAACGGAGAATAATGGAGCGTATTGATAAAATAGTTTCAACATCACTGAACATATCGAGAAATGACGCCAGAGCCCTGATTAAATCAGGTAAAATAGAGGCTGACGGAGTAGTTGTCAGAAATACAAAACAGAGGTTTGATACTGACAGCCACTCCTTTGTTTATGATGGACAGGCCTTGTCATACAATGAATTTGTTTATATTATGATGAATAAGCCAAAGGGCATAATATCTGCCGCCAAGGGAGGCAAAGATAAAACAGTTATTGATATTCTGCCTGAAAGCATGAGAAGAAAAAATCTCTTCCCTGCAGGCCGGCTTGACAAAGATACAACAGGATTTATTCTTATAACCGATGACGGAGATTTTGCACACAGGATTCTAAGCCCCAAGAATCATATACCGAAAACATATCAGGCAGTTCTTAATAAACCGATTGATGAAACGGTTATTTCTGAGTTTGAAAATGGAATAATGCTGGAGGACAATGAATGTATGCCTGCTTCTTTAAGACCGCTCGATAACAGTAATCTTCTTGTTGAGATTGTTATAAAACAGGGTATGTATCACCAGATAAAGAGGATGTTTTTGAAATTCGGTATAACCGTTCTTGAACTTAAAAGAATTAAAATGGGCGGACTTTTACTTGACAATGTGCTTGGATACGGTGAATGCAGGTATCTTAATGTTAAGGAAATTGAACTGATTGAAAACGGACAATAACTATACATATGATAATATTTTTTCAATTTCTATATCTTGTATTTTTTATTTGCACAAATTCATTTATGCAACTCTAACAAAAAAATATATATTTTTTTGTGAAAATAGTTGCAAAATGGGGAATACTCTTGTATAATATTAACAAGTAAAGCAGTTTCTTTTTGTGCAAATTTTTATTGCTTATTTATGAAGGGGATGAATATATTATGCCAAACAGGTTGTTTCAGGGTATAGTTAACCAGATGCGCGAGGCTATCGGAAGAACTGTCGGTGTTGTTGATGAAACAGGTAATGTTATTGCGTGCAGCGATCTCGGTATTATCGGCGAGGTTCGCAAAAATGTTGTAACAAGCGGCGTTTTCAGCGGAACACAGACTTGCGTTGATAATGCAACATACACCACTTTTGATGTACTGATTCATCCGGAATACGCTGTTTTTGTTGACGGAGTTGATGAACTTGCACATTGTTATTCCCGGGTCGTAGCAGTTGCACTTGATCAGATTAAGCAGAATAATGATGAAAAATTTGACAGGTCGAATTTTGTAAAGAATGTTATACTTGACAATATTCTTCCCGGTGATATTTATATAAAAGCAAGGGAACTTCATTTCAATAACGATGCCACAAGAGTTGTTTTTCTTATTCGTACAAATCAGGAGACTGAAATTCCTGTATTTGATATTATTCAGAATTTCTTCCCTGACAAGACGAAGGACTTTGTAATAAATGTCAATGAAAGCGACATTGCTCTCGTTAAAGAGGTAAGGCCGAATGTTGACAGCAAGGATCTTGAAAAACTGGCTCGCTCAATTAATGATACGCTCCTTTCGGAGTTTTATTTCAATGCCGTTATCGGTATAGGAACTTGTGTTACAGGCGTTAAGGAACTCGCTCATTCATTTAAAGAGGCTCAGGTCGCACTTGAGGTCAGTAAGGTGTTTGATACCGAAAAAACTATAATAAGCTATGAAAATCTTGGTATCGCAAGGCTGATTTACCAGCTCCCCACCACTCTGTGTGATATGTTCCTCAAGGAAGTGTTTAAGCGCGGGTCAATAGATTCTCTTGACAGTGAAACTCTTTTCACTATTCAGAAGTTTTTTGAAAACAATCTTAATGTTTCCGAGACCTCCAGAAAGCTGTTTGTTCACAGAAATACGCTTGTTTACAGGCTTGAAAAAATCAAAAAGTTAACAGGACTTGATTTAAGAGAGTTTGATGATGCGATTGTATTTAAGGTCGCTCTTATGGTTAATAAATACCTTGCATCAAGCCCTATCAAGTATTAAATTAAAAAATTCACCACGGCAGTGTCGTTATCTGTCGTGGTATTCTGCATATTATACACTGATATGCATTTTGTTTACAAAAGAGTTACAAAAAAGCCTTGATTTATTATATAAGTTGATATATTATATATATTGGATATATGAAATGCGCTTTTGCGCAAATCTTTTATTTAATGAGGTAAAATACTGTGATTGAATTCAGAAATGTATCAAAGGTTTATGACAGTAACGGAACACATGCTCTGTCAAATGTCAATATAAAGATAGAAGACGGTGAATTTGTTTTTGTCGTTGGCGCATCAGGTGCAGGCAAAAGTACATTTTTAAAGTTGATTATGCACGAGGAAAAGCCGACGGAAGGTGAAATTATCTTTAATGAATATTCCTCTTCCACATTAAAAAAGAAAAAGGTTCCGTATTACAGGCGCGATATGGGGATCGTTTTTCAAGACTTCAGACTTATTCCTAAAATGACAGTTTATGATAATGTCGCATTTGCTATGCGCGTTATCGGCGCGAAGGAAAAGGAAATAAGGAAGAGAGTTCCTTATATTCTTCAGCTTGTCGGTCTTTCACAGAAAGCAAGGGCATATCCTAATGAGCTTTCAGGCGGTGAGCAGCAAAGAGTATCTCTTGCAAGGGCGCTTGTCAATAACCCAAAGGTTATTATTGCGGACGAGCCTACCGGTAATATTGACCCCGAAATGAGCCATGAGATTGTCGGACTTCTTACAAAAATCAACAATTCAGGCACAACTGTAATTATGGTTACCCATGAACACGATTTGGTCCGCTCTTTCCAAAGAAGAGTTATCGTTATTAAAAACGGTGAGGTCGTTTCCGACACACCAGACCCGACTCACGCTCAGTTTGAAAGCTCAACGCCAAAGGAAGATACAGATATGTTTTTCTTTGAAGAAGATGTTTCTATTGACAAGGTTGAGCTTGACGATGTATTTGATAATCTTGAGGATGTTGTAACACAGTCACAGGATGAGGAAAATGCAGGAGGTGAGGAATAATGACTGCTTCAAGTCTTAAGTATCTTACAAAAGAAGGTTTCAGGAATGTATGGACGAACAGAATGATGTCGCTTGCATCAATTTGTGTGCTTATGAGCTGTCTTATCCTTATCGGTACGGCATCAATGATGTTCGTCAATATTAATTCCCTGCTTGAACGAATTGAAGAAGAAAATGTTGTTATGATATATATAACAGATGAAACAACACAGGATGAAATCACTCAGATGGAAAGTGACATCCGTGCCATTGACAACATTAAAGAGGTTGAATTTATTTCCAAGGAAGAGGCTTGGGAGGAACAGCTTGATACTATGGAAGAGGCTCAGGCTAAATTTTTTACAGAGGTAAGCTCTGATATTCCTCTGCCGAATGCTTATAAAGTAACAGTCGATAATCTGGATTACTTTGATCAGACCGTTTCCTCACTCAAAGGCTTGGATCATATTGATACAATCAGAGAAAATAAGGATTTGGCGCAAAAGCTCGTCACGATCCGACAGGGCATTTCAATTATAGCAATTGTTATTATCGTAGCTCTCTTCTTAATTTCATTGTTCATTATTTCCAATACAATACGACTTACTGTTTACAGCAGAAGACTTGAAATCAGCATTATGAAATCGGTTGGCGCAACAAATAATTTTGTAAGATTTCCTTTTGTGATTGAAGGTATAATTCTCGGTGTGCTTTCAGGCGCAATCGGACTCGGATTTGTATGGGGAATTTATGAACTTGCCATTACTCAGTTCAAAGATGTTTTGACATCACTCAATCTTCAGGCAATTCCGTTTTCAGACTATGCACTCCCAATGCTCGGAATATTCATCCTCATCGGTATTGTATGCGGCGTCGGCGGATCGCTTGTAACAATGAGCAAGTATCTTAACAAGGAAGGCAGTGAGATAAGCAATGTTTAAGTCAAAAAATAAAATCATTTCTTTGTTTTTATGTTTAATATTTGCACTCAGCACATTCAATCTCGGCTTTACCGTTCAGGCAAAGTCAACCTCAGAGTTAAAAGAGGAAAGAGATAAAATTCAGAGCGAAATTGATTCTGCTCAGGATAAAATTGATTCTCTTTCAAAAGAAAAAAATGAAACAGAGGAATACTTGTCAGCATTAAGGTCAAAAATAAATTTGTTGCAGGACAAGATTGATTCTCTTGAGGATGAAAAAAGTGTTCTTCAGGAAGAAATCGACGCTGTTCAGGAAAAAATTACAAAAACAGAAAATGATATTATTTCCATTCAAAACGAAATTGATGTTAAGCAGGCTGAGTTCGATAAGAATTATGATCTTTACTGCGAACGCCTCAGAGCAATGTATGTTTCAGGCTCGGCATCAACTCTTGAAGTTTTGCTCACCTGTACCGATATGAGCTCAATGCTTACACGCTCGCAGATGATTAAATCCGTATCACAGCAGGACAGCGATGCTCTTGATGATCTTATGAAGAAGATGGAAGAGATTGAAAAGAAAAAGCAGAGCCTTGAGGTTAAGCGTAATGAAATGAATGAGGATAAGAAAAATCTTGAAGAAGATAAATCTTCTCTTCAGTCAAGTATAAATGAAATTGATACTTCCAAAAAAGAGCTTGATTCACAGGTTGCTGAAGCAAATACATTAATGAAAAAGCTGAACAGCCAAACAAGCGAATATATGGAAATGATTGAAACGAATCAGGAACAGCTTGCTGAAATCGAGGATGAAATCCGTCAGGCTTCGTTTTCATCGTCATATGATTATACTCCTGCATCGGGAGGTACAGGTCAGCTGAGCTATCCGACTGACAGCAGGACAATTTCTGCAGGTTTCCCCAATTATTCAAGCGGCGGATACCACGGCGGTATAGATTTTCCTGTTTCTACAGGTTCAAATGTCTATGCAGCGGCAGACGGAATCGTTTCTCTCGTAAAGTATCTCAATTACAGTTATGGATATTATGTTATGATTAATCACGGCAACGGCCTTTCAACCCTTTATGCCCATAACAGCCAGTTGCTTGTAAGTGCAGGACAAACAGTCTCAAGGGGACAGGTTATTGCGAAGAGCGGCTCAACAGGAAATTCAACAGGTCCGCACTGTCATTTTGAGGTTCGTTTAAATGGTACTCAGGTTAATCCTTTAAGTTATCTTTAATTTATAATTCTATATAAGGAGTGAAGTCAATGAAACAGTCAAAATTTTTACTTAAGGTTATGCCTGTTTTATTGGCTTTTTGCCTTTTTATAACAGGAATTATGCCTCAGACTGTCATAATTGCACTCGGCAATGAATATGCTGATAATTATGATAACCTTTCAAATGAACAAAAGCAGGCTGTACTTGAACAGAAGCTTAAGGAGGTTAATGCAAAGCTTTCCGAGCTTGGCAAACAGTCAAAAGAGACTGAGGAATATATCAATACTCTTGACGAGAAGATCGGTTATCTTCAAAACGAGCTTGCACTTGATGAGCAGAGAATAACCGATTCAAAGAATAAAATTACAAATCTTAAAAAGAAATATGATAGCAACGAAAAGGAAATTGCAGACCTTAAGGTTGAAATTAAAGAGCTGACCAAAGAAAGTGATGTTATTCAGGAAAAATTTGATGTCTCTTACAGCGAATATGCAAAGAGAGCAAAGGCGATGTATATCAGCGGTAATGTCAGTGTTCTTGAATTGCTTTTAACCTGTGATGACATTTCCACTCTTTTTACGAGGCTTGAGATGATAAAGCGTGTTTCAAAGCACGATAAAGAATTACTTGAAGGACTGAAAAAAGAGGGAGAGCAGTTGCTCGCCTCAAAAGAAGAGCTTCAGCAGAAGAATGAAGAACTTGAGAATGACCAGACTGTTCTTGTTGAAACACAGGAGACCTTAACTCAAACTGTTAAGGACCTTGAAAGTCAGCAGGTTGATTTTACACAAAAGCAGGAGACCTATCAGCAGGAAAAACAGCAGTCTGACGAATTGCTGCTAAAGCTTCATCAGCAGACCGGAAATTACAGCGAGATGAGAAATCAGGATCAGGCAGAGCTTGATGCAATTAATGCCGAGATTGAACAGGCTGCCGAAAAATATATCAAGGAGCAGGAAGAAAAAGAAAGGGCAACCACGACTACTGCTAAAAAAACAACAACTACAACAACGACAACAAAAAATAATTCCTCAAGCCAAAAGCAAACAACTGAAAAAACTACTACAAAGACGACGACCAAAAAAGCCTCAAGCACATTGTCATTGACATATCCTGTCCCTTCACAGACTCGGATCACCTGTGATTACGGCGAGTATTCAGGGCATACCGGTGTCGATTTCAGCTGTTCAAGCGGCTCAAAGGTTGTTGCTGCTGAGTCGGGTACGGTAATTATTTCCACAGACCTAAAAAACAGCGATGGCACATACAGAAGTTATGGCAGATATATTGTTATTGCGCATGATAAGAAAGACTCAAAGGGTAATTATGTATTTACTCTTTATGCTCATAATTCACAGCGCTTGGTATCTGTGGGTGATTATGTAAGCAAAGGACAGCAGATAGCAAAAAGCGGTTCAACGGGAAATTCAACAGGTCCGCACTGCCACTTTGAGGTCAGAACACCAACAGGCAACTATAATGACTGTGTAAACCCAAGATCTTATTTACCTTAAATTTATATAATTTTATAGCAAACATCAGCAAAAGGAGTCCTGAATTTGAATAAGAAAATTCTGTCACTTGTTCTTGCCGTTGTAATGTTGTTTTCCGTTAATGCGGGAATGAGTGCATATGCAAATGATGAGGCTGACAAATCAACCTCTGAAAGCAGCACCACTGCAAAGGAAAGCGAAATAACAAAAGAAGAAGCACAGAATCTTCTTGAAACACAGCGCAAAGAATTGGAAAAGAATATTGCCGATACTGAGAATAAGCTTCTGGAGCTGGAAAAAACTTCAAAGGGTACGGAGGAGTATATTGATACTCTTGACCGTAAAATCGGCTACATAAACGAGCAGTTAACCCTGCTTGAGAACGAGAATACTACCATTCAGGAAGATATTGATAAGCTTCTCCCGACAATTAAAAAAAATGAAAAGGAGCTCAAAGCACTTTCAGATGAGGTTGATGCCACAAAGAAGGAAATTAAAAAGCTGCAAAAGAAATTTAATGCTGTATATGAGACGTATTGTTATCGTTTACGAGTTATGTATATAAGCGGTGATTACAGTATTCTTTCGGCGCTTTTATCCTCAAGTGACATTTCAGGATTTCTCACAAGATACGAAATGGTAAAATCTGTTTCAAAAAGTGATACTGAGCTGCTGAAAGAAGTCAAGGAAAAAACAGAAGAGATTGTTAACAAGCAGGACGGACTAAACGAAAAAATCGAGGAATATGAAGCCACCAAGGAAAAGCTGGATTTACAGAAAAAAACACTTGATGCCAAGCAAAGAGTGATTGAGGAAAACAGTGAAACAATTGCAAAGAACAAGGCAACTCTTGCTACCGATAGGGCAGAGAGTGACGCAATGCTTGCAAAGCTCAATTCGGAAAATCAACAGTATACCGAATTCAGAAATGAGGACAGCGAGCTTGTAGAGGCTGTTGAAAAAGAAATTCAGGACCTTATTTCAGGTATCAAATCACCTGATGAGGTTACAACAGCAAAGGCGTCAGGGAAAAAGTCTTCATCGTCTCAGGTGACAATATCCAAGGCGGAGGTGTATTCAAATTCCGACGCGGTATTGAATATGACCTATCCTGTTCCGGGATATACCGGTATTTCCGCAGGTTTTCCGAACTATTCATCGGGGAAATATCACGGCGGTATAGATTTTCCTTGCCCTATGGGCTCAAAGGTTGTTGCAGCACAGAATGGTATAGTAATCACAGTAAAGCGTCTTGATTACAGCTATGGCTACTACATTATGATTTATCATGGGACAGATTCAAAGGGACGTTCGGTTATCACCCTTTACGGACATAATTCATCAATTCTCGTATCCACCGGAGATACGGTTAAAAAAGGTCAGCAGATAGCAAAAAGCGGTTCAACAGGAAATTCAACCGGTCCGCATTGTCATTTTGAATTAAGGTTTAATACGACTCGTGTAAACCCAAAGAATTATTTAGGCTAATGAATAAAATTAATTATCAGCATCAACTTGATAAAATTATTGAAGCAAATAAAAGAGAGGACATAATGCCCTCTCTTTTACTGCATAGTTGTTGTGCGCCGTGTTCAAGTTATACAATTGAATACTTATCTAAGTATTTTAAAATAACAGTTTTATATTATAATCCTAATATATCCGATGCCTATGAATATGAAAAAAGAAAGTCAGAGCAGATACGACTGATTAATTCAATGCCGACTGATAATGAGGTTGAGATTATGGAATGTGCATATAATCCAAGAGAATTTTTTGATATTGCAAAGGGTTATGAGCAGTGCAGAGAGGGAGCTGAAAGATGCTTCAGATGTTATCGCCTTAGATTGAATAAAACTGCAGTTGAGGCAAAGAAAAATAACTTTGATTATTTTTGTTCTACACTGTCAATCAGCCCGCTTAAAAATGCACAGAAGATTAATGAAATCGGCTTTGATATTGAAAAAAAGACAGGCGTAAAGTGGCTTCCGTCGGACTTTAAAAAGCGTGAAGGATACAAGCGTTCAATTGAACTTTCACACATTTATAATCTCTATCGGCAGAATTACTGCGGATGTATCTATTCAAAAGGAGAAAACGATTATGAATAATCCCCTTGCTGACAGAATTAGGCCAAAAACTCTTGATGATGTAGTGGGTCAGAAGCATCTGCTTTCAGAAGGGAAAGCATTATATAATCTTATAGCTAACGGTAAAATTCCCAATTTAATATTCTACGGCCCGTCAGGCGTCGGCAAAACCACTGTTGCGTCAATTATTGCAAATGCAACAAACAAAACTTTGCGCAAGCTGAACGGAACAACTGCATCAACTCAAGATATAAAGGACATTGTTGCAGAGCTTGACACCTTTACTGCACCGAATGGAATACTGCTTTATCTTGATGAAATTCAGTATTTCAATAAAAGACAGCAGCAGAGCCTTCTGGAGTTTATTGAAAACGGGAAAATAACGCTGATTGCCTCAACGACTGAAAATCCGTATTTTTATATATACCCGGCAATTCTTTCTCGTTCAACAGTCTTTGAATTCAAGAGTGTTGAAAGCAGTGAGATTATTCCTGCAATAAAACGAGGCTTTAATATATTGTCAGATGAATACAATGTTGAGCTTGACATTGAAGACGGAGTTTTAAAGCGTATTGCAGATGGATGCGGAGGCGACGTCAGGAAAGCGCTCAATAGTGTTGAAAACTGCTTTTTTGCAGCAAATACAGAAGATGGGAAAAAATATATAACGCTTGAAACCGCAGATGAGCTTACACAGAAAAGCTCTGTGAGATATGACAAAGACGGTGACGAGCATTATGATATTATATCAGCATATCAGAAAAGTATGCGCGGCTCCGACCCTGACGCGGCACTGCATTATCTTGCCAGACTGCTTGAGGCGGGGGATCTTCCGTCTGCCTGCAGAAGACTTATGGTGTGTGCGTGCGAGGATGTCGGACTTGCATATCCTCAGATAATCCCAATTGTTAAATCAGCAGTTGATATTGCAATGATGGTCGGATTGCCTGAGGCAAGAATACCTCTCGCAGATGCCGTTATTCTTGTTGCTGAAGCGCCTAAAAGTAATTCTGCATACAACGGCATAAATTCCGCTGTTGCCGATGTGCAAAACGGTAATTACGGTCCGATTCCGCGCCGGCTTCAGAATAAACATTATGACGGTGAGGACAGGGAGGTAAAGGGACAGTTTTATCTCTATCCGCATGATTATGATAATCACTGGACTCCTCAGCAATATTTGCCTGATGAAATCAAGGACAAACATTATTATATATATGGTCAAAATAAAAATGAACAGGCATTCAAAAACTATTGGGATAAGATAAAAGGGAATAAATAATTTATGACTAAAAAAGAGAGAGTATTAAAGGTAATTGAAATATTAAAGGAGGAATATCCTGACGCACTTTGTTCGCTTAATGCGTCAAACCCTTTTGAGCTTCTTGTTGCTGTCAGACTCTCTGCACAATGCACGGATGCAAGGGTTAATCTCGTTACTCCTGCACTGTTTGAGAAATATAAAACACTTGATGATTACTGCAACGCTGATATAAAGGATATAGAAAAGCTTATACATAGCTGCGGCTTTTACAGGAGCAAGGCGGAATCTATTATCGGTATGGCACAGATGATAAGGGATAAATTTGACGGCAGAGTGCCTGATAATATTGATGATTTAATTACTCTTCCCGGAGTTGGCAGAAAGACAGCAAATTTGATTGTGGGTGATATTTACGGCAAGGAAAGCATCGTTGTTGATACACATATGATCAGAATATCAAACAGGCTCGGTCTTGTTACGGTTAAGGACCCGAAGAAAATAGAGCTTGCTCTTAAGAAGATTGTTCCTGCCGAAGAGGGCTCGGATTTCTGTCACAGAATAGTTTTATTCGGAAGAGAGACCTGTTCTGCACGCAAGCCTTTATGTGACAGCTGCATACTTTCTGATGTATGTAAAAAGGTTGGTGTAAAATAATGACATCAAATGTAATTCTGATTGGTATGCCGGGAAG
This sequence comes from uncultured Bacteroides sp., assembly GCA_964528285.1. GTDB lineage: Bacteria > Bacillota > Clostridia > Oscillospirales > Acutalibacteraceae > Eubacterium_R. Next base: position 18,326 of record CAZGRZ010000024.1, read on the forward strand.
CGGGAAATCAACCTGTGGTGTCGTTGCAGCAAAAATGCTTTTAAAAAATTTTTTTGATACAGATTTGCTGATTCAGAATATTGAGGGGATCAGCCTTCAGAATATAATTGATAATAAAGGAAATGAATATTTTGAAACTGCTGAGGAAAGGTCATTACTTAGTCTTGACATAAAAGGCACTGTTATTGCTACGGGCGGTTCGGTTATTTATTCCGATAAGGCTATGACACATCTCAAATCTCTCGGTACGGTAGTGTTTTTAAATCTGAGCTATGACAGCATGTGCAAAAGAATAAGTGATCTTTCAACACGCGGCATTATTATGAAATCAGGCTATACATTAAAGGATATGTACGATGAAAGGCTGCCGCTTTATAAGAAATGGGCAGACATAATTATCGACTGTGACAACTGTACCGTTGAGCAGACAGCGCAGGCAATTTGTGCTGCTGTAAAAAACAGAACAATTAATACTTGCAGACTAATATAAAAAGTGGTATTATAGTAAAAATTATAATATAGACGGAGGCATTAGTGCAAAAATTCACACTAATCCAATTCTATTACCTTCAAAATTTGCCTGCGGCATAATTTTGAGATGGTTAAATTCCCATTATACGCTTGCCGGGCTGCAACAAGTCGTATGGATGATTTTTAATGAACTATTTGCAGCCGGAAAGGCTATGGAAATTATTATGAGCGAATATGGCGCACGGTTCGTAAAAGAAGGATTAACCTTTGATGATGTTCTTCTTATCCCGGCAGAATCTGATGTAACGCCCGACAAGGTGCAGCTTCAGACAAAGCTTACTAAAGATATCACACTTAATATTCCATTGATGACAGCAGCAATGGATACTGTTACTGAATCACGAATGGCGATTGCTATTGCTCGTGAAGGCGGTATTGGTGTTATTCATAAAAATATGACTATTGAAGATCAGGCAACCGAGGTCGATAAGGTGAAGAGATCTGAAAACGGGGTTATAACAAATCCGTTTTTTCTTTCACCTGACCACCTTGCCTCTGACGCTGAGGCACTGATGAATAAATATCACATCAGCGGTGTACCTATTTGTGAGGCGGACGGGACTCTCGTTGGTATTTTAACAAACCGTGATATGAGATTTATGTCTGATTACAGCGTTAAAATCTCAACTGTAATGACTCCGAAAAGCCAGCTCGTTACAGCAAAAAAGGGCACAACTCTTGAGGACGCGAAAAAAATTCTCATGTCATCAAAGGTTGAAAAGCTGCCGCTTATTGATAAGGCAGGTAAGCTCACAGGTCTTGTAACAATTAAGGATATTGAGAAAAGTGTTAAGTATCCTAATACCGCAAGAGATAATGACGGAAGGCTCCTTTGTGCTGCTGCTCTCGGTGTTACATACGATGTCCTTGACAGAGCAAAGGCTCTTTATGATGCCGGTGTTGATGCGTTCGTTCTTGATTCTGCTCATGGTCATAGTATGAATATTATGAAAACAGTCGGAAAGGTTAAAAATGCTTTTCCTGAAATTTCGCTTATCGCCGGCAATGTTGCAACAGCAGATGCAACAGAGGCCCTTATTAAAGCAGGCGCAGATGCCGTTAAGGTCGGTATCGGACCGGGCTCAATCTGTACCACTCGTATAGTTGCAGGTATCGGTGTTCCTCAAATTACAGCAATTTATGATTCTGCTGAAAGAGCAGATAAATACGGTATTCCTATTATTGCTGACGGCGGTATCAAGTATAGCGGAGAAATTGTTAAGGCTATTGCTGCGGGCGGTGCGGTTGTAATGGTAGGCTCACTCGTTGCCGGATGTGAAGAATCGCCCGGTGAATCAGAAATTTTCCAAGGTCGTCAGTTCAAGGTTTACCGCGGTATGGGTTCACTTGGCGCAATGAATCAAGGCAGTGCGGACAGATATTTCCAGAAAGGCTCAAAGAAATTTGTCCCTGAAGGTGTTGAAGGCCGTGTTCCTTATAAGGGACCATTGGGCGACACTGTTTACCAGATGATGGGTGGTCTTCGCTCGGGTATGGGATATTGCGGTTGCCATACTATTGAGGAACTAAGAACAAAAGCAAAATTTATTAAAATTACCGGTGCAGGTTTGGCGGAAAGTCACCCGCACGATGTATCAATTACAAAGGAAGCACCAAACTATTCAGGCAGCTGCCATCAGGATTAATTGATTTTAGACAGGGCAGTAATATTTTTACTGCCCTTAATTATTTTTAGGTGTGAGATATATGGCTGTGAACAAGTCAAAATGGGTTAAATTTAAGAGATTTTTAAAACGAAATATGACTCCGACATGGGCAAAGCATGTGTCTTATCAAATTTTTGCTTTTATCGTTTCTGTTGCAATGGTTATCGGAGTTGCCGATTATGCCGTAACAAAAAGCTATGATGAAAGGAAACTGACTTTTGTGGAAGACTTTACAATTACCGTTCATACAGGTGCCTACGGTACAGAAATGAATTCAATTGAATTTGTGAAGGCAGCTATTGCAAATAATGCTGAAATTATAGAACTTGATATCCGTCAGCGCCCTGACCATACGGTTGTTATGAGCCATGATTTGGTAGTTACAAATAATGACGGAATTGCTCTTAAAGATGCTCTCGTTCTGCTTAAGGATACTGATATCAAAATTAATTTGGATATAAAAGAGACAAGAGTACTCAATTCTCTTTACCGGCTGCTGGTTGAGAATAATCTTGTTGAGCGCTCTTTTTTAACAGGCATTGAGGTAATTAATGTTAAAGCGGTCAAAGAATCTGACTGTGCCAATATGGATTATTATCTCAATTATAAGCCTATAAGGCCAAAGGTCTTTTTTGAGGAATACAGACAAAAGTTGATTTACCTGCTTGAGGAAACGGGTGCCGTAGGTATAAATTGCAATTATAAATATGCTAATTCTCAGCTGTCAACATTGCTTCATAAAAAAGGATATAAGCTCTCCTTATGGACAATTGACAGTGAGAGAAATGCGAAAAAAGCACTCGTTATGAAACCCGATAATATCACCACAAAAGAGCCTGAAATGCTTGAAAATGTTATTATTAATTGGGGAAATTAAAAAAATAAAAAAATCCTTGACTATATTGTTAAGTTGTGATATATTATTAACGCGTTAGAAATGTGCTGGTGTAGCTCAGTTGGTAGAGCAGCTGATTTGTAATCAGCAGGTCAGGGGTT
>CAZGRZ010000025.1:0-20752 GCA_964528285.1 uncultured Bacteroides sp.
GTGATGGAATTGGCAGACGTGCTGGACTCAAAATCCAGTCCTGGCAACAGGGTGCGGGTTCGACCCCCGCCGCCGGCACCAAAAATCAGCTAAACTCAAATTGGGTTTAGCTGATTTTTTACATTTGTATCAGTTTAATATTTTTTGTTTAATTTATTCTTGATATTTTCATATATTTCAACTACTTTGAATTTTGGTGTATAGCCATCCTCTATTAACTCCATTTCTTCGTCTGACAGGTATTCATTCATTGAAGTAGTGCAAGCAGATAAGCAGACTGACGGAAAAACAATACACCACCAATTGTGACCTTTCCCCTGCCCTATTTCAATTTTAATTGAATTATACTCTCCTGCAGGCAAGGTAAAATCATCATATGCTCTTGTATTAAAATATTCCTTTACTACAGAAACTTTTGCATTACAACCATATTTTTTAAGAAATTTATTACATAGCTTTTCAATATTCTTTCTTTGCTCCCTTGCAATTGAAATATTTTCTTTTAGATTACTCCCAATAAAAATCTGCTCGGTGTTTTCCAAAAAATAATCCTTAAGCATCAACTTAATATTCTGATCCTCTGAAGAATCTGAATTTGCTATAATATGAAGCCTGAGTATTTTATCACTTATGTTTTCAGCAGTAGCTATAACCGGCTCCGCAATAGCAAAAACTAAAATTAAAATCATAAATATGGGTATAAAAATTTTACTTATTCTCAAAATTAAAACCTGCCTTTCAAAAAGATGATTGGCAGGTTTTTACAATTTTATACTTTGTCAAATTTTTCGCCGATAATTTTTATACTGTATTTTCCGTTGCTTAATTCGGTCAATTTGTTCTCAAGTGATGAAATTAAGTTTTCTCTAAGACTAAAATTGACGGTTATATTTTCTTTAAAAATACTTTCTTCGATGTTAGCACCAATGTCTTTTAAAAGAATAATAAGGTTATTATAAAAGCTGTATTCAACATTGACAGAAGCCGTTTTACACAGTGCCATAGTTATTATGTTAGCTGATTCAAGTGCAATTTTGGAAGCATGCGAATATGCTCTTATGAGTCCGCCTGAACCCAACAATGTTCCTCCGAAATAACGTGTCACTACAACACAAACATTAACAAGCTGCTCTTTTAAAATTACATCAAGTACAGGAACACCTGCTGTGCCGCTCGGTTCACCGTCATCAGATGAACGCTGAATGTTGTTATCCTTGAGTACATAAGCAGATACATTATGCGTCGCGTCCCAGTACTTTGATTTAATTCTGTTTATAAATTCTACCGCTTCATCAATTGAGCTAACAGGACTTGCATGGCCAATAAATCTTGATTTTTTTTCAACAAATTCATCACAGTTTTCAATTTCAATAGTTTTGTATTCATTCATAAAATCACCGATAAAAGAAGGCAACGATTAATAACCGCTGCCCATAAATACAGATTAGCCCTTTCTGGCATATCTCTTATTGAATCTGTCAACACGACCGCCTGTATCAACAAGCTTTTGTTTACCGGTAAAAAACGGATGACATTTTGAACAGATATCAACCTTTAATTCGCTTTTCGTACTCTTTGTTTCATATGTTGCACCACAAGCGCACTTAACAGTGCAAGTATCATAGTTAGGATGAATACCGTCTTTCATTTACCTTCACCTCTTTGCAAGTAATCTCATTATGCCTTGTTATATTACCACAAGGAAATATAAAATGCAAGTATTTTTTATAATTATTTAAAATAACATGCTTTACCGAGTTCAAAAGAATATAATACGGCAGCCTTAACCGGCTTATTAAGGGTTTTTTCAACAGCTGATTTGTAAAACATAATCTGCTTTTGATATCTTTCAAGCAGTTCTTCTTCATGCTTAACTTGATCAGTTTTATAATCAACAAGTATTAATTTGCCGTTTTCTTCAAAAACGCAGTCAGCAATACCCTGAATGATGATTGGATCATCAAAGTTTACGTCATACACCTTATTTGCAGGAACAAATGAAGATACCTTAATTTCCCTGTAAATATTATCAGCTGAAAATATTCGCTGTGCAAGTTCGCCTTTGAAAAAATTATTAATTTTTTCTTTATCGAGTGAGTCAGCCTGAATTTGAGACATAAAGCCGCAATTGACTAATCTTACTATTTCATTATTGAGATTTTTCTTAGCTTCATCATATATACAGTACTGCATAAATGTGTGCATAGCAGTTCCGCGCTGAGCAGCGTTCAAACCGTTTTTGTATAAAAATGACGGTTTTGATGATGTAATAAATTCATAATTGTTACCCATGTCATCAAGAGATGAAGCCGTCAGCTTAGATGAAATATTTTCAAGCTCTTTTCTTTCATAATGAAAGCTCAGCTTTTTACTAATTTCATCAATAATTTTTGGGTCAGGCTCTTTATATACTATATCAGTATTAATATCCGAAATCTCAATATCATCTTTTATTTCAACTTGAAGTTCAAAATCAGTTTTATTCAACTGAACAGTGTTTCCGGCTAATTCACGAAGTTCTTTTCCGTCTTTATGGAGTAGGCAGCATATAAGAAAAAGATCAGCGTCACAGTTAATTTTTTTTAATAAATAAGGAGATACTCGATTATTAATAATGTACGAAGAAAGTCTCTTCATTTTGTTTTCGAGATTATCACAGGTAATAAAGGTTATGAATTGCTCTTTTGCTCGTGTAAGCGCAACATACAATACCCTGAGATTTTCACTCATAAGCTCCGTTGTATTCTTATCTTTGATTACAGAATAAGGAATTGATTTATACTGATACATATGCTCCTCATTATGACATTTTATACCTAAACCAAAATCAGGATTGAGCAGCAGCTTATCATTAAGGTCGCTTTTATTATATTGCCTGTTTGTACCTGCAAAAATACATATAGGAAATTCCAGTCCCTTTGAGTGATGAACAGACATAATTGTTACAGCATCATTACCTGTGCTGCTGAGGCTTGCGGAATCAAGACTTTTATCTGATTCAATAATTTTATCAATATATCTTAAAAAAGCTGTTAAGCCGACATTTATGCCATTATCAAAGTTATGTGCAAATGATATTAATTTTAAAATATTCTGATATCTCTGTTCAGCATTACCCATTGCATTTATATATGATATTAATCCCTTATCCTCAACAATATAACGAATGAATGATGCAACAGGCATGGTAACGCTGATACGTCTTAGTTCTCGCTGATCATTAATAAAATCAAGCACCTTAGGATTATCTGATTTAAAAACGGAGTAATAAAGATTTCCTCCTTTATTATCAAGTCTTATTTTTGAAAGTTCATCGGGCGTAAAAGCATAAAACGGTGACATCATCGTTGCAAGCAACGGAATATCCTGACGCGGATTATCAATTGTTCTTAGCATTGACATTATCATTCTTATTTCATTATTTTCAAACAGGTTTGTTGAATTATCACAGATAACAGGTATACCAAAGTCGGTTAAGATTTCACTGTATTCATTTATATGATTTTTCAGACTGCGCATTAAGATAGCAAAGTCGCCGTATCTTATCGGTCTGTAATTATCTCCGTCCTTTATAAGTTCACCTGAATTGACTTTATCGATGATAGTATGTGCTATATAAGCTGCCTCTTTTTTATCAGCATCTTCACCCTTTACGCCTTGAAGAATGCAAATCTTTGCGCTCTGTGAAGTGTTTTCTTCATAAGAAGCACCATAGTTAAGATACTCTTCTTCCGTATAATCAAGCTCGCCGAGTTCTTCGCTCATCAGGTTTGAAAAAATGAAATTTACATATGAACATATTTCTTTTCTGCTTCTGAAATTCTTATCAAGTATTATCTTTGCAAAAGTCTGATTTTCATCGGCGTTATATAGTGAGTATCTTTTCTTCCTTTCATTGAAGATATGAGGCATTGCAAGTCTGAAGCGATAAATACTTTGCTTGATATCACCTACGGAAAATAAATTCCTTCCGTTTGATAAATATGTAAACAGCAGATCCTGTGCCTCATTTGTATCCTGATATTCATCAACAAGTATTTCATAGAAAGATTTTGATAAATCTTCGGCAAGCCTTGTTCTGATTACTTGCCCATTATCTTCCATTTTAAAGAGAAGAGTGATTGCAAAATGTTCAATGTCAGAGAAAGAAAATGAATTGCGTTCCTTTTTTTCAGCTAAAAGTCGTTCATCCACCTCTTTAATAAGCTCCTTAAAGGCTTTAAGGCAGTCATAAAGTCCTTTTACGTCTTCGTAATAGCTTTCCTTACTGTCGGTGAGAAAAGATTGAATATCGCACATTAGGAGTTTTTTATAAATATCCCTGTTCGCTTTTAATTTGCTGCTGATTGATTTATCAATTTTTGATGATGACGGCATACGCATAAAAGCCGGTGCTCTTTGATTCACTGCATCATCCCAAGACTTTTCAAATGCGTTTTTAAATCTGTTAAACTCGGATAAATCATCCTCAAAAACTCTTAGAAATTTCTCATTTAGTTTTATATCTTCAAAATCCGTAAGCTTTATATTTTCTTCAACAAGACTGATGCCAAGATTGAATAATTTATCAAGCTGTGTGTGAATATACTTATACCATATTGTATCGGAAAATTCTTTATCAGGATTATATTTTTCAACAACGCTGTCGAGCCAGTTATATGGAAAAGGCTGCGCATAAATAAATCTCAGAACTTTCTTTATTGCAGAAATGACAGGCTTATCGTTATTTGGCGTTGTGAAAGTTTCAATAAGAGAAATAAATTCCGGTGTACTGTTTTCAAACCTTTTGTCAAGAATTTCATTGATGACGGTGTCTTGTAAAAGCTGTAGCTCGCTTTCATCAAATATTGAAAAATCCTGACTTATTTCAAGGTCATAAAAATGTTCCCTTACAAGATTTGTGCAGAAGGAATCAATTGTGCATATCTTTGCATTTGGTAATGAAGAAAGCTGTTGACGATAAAAGTTATCCCGAGGATACTGCCTGATTAAATCATTCAAAGCCTTTGAAATTCTGTATTTCATTTCAGCGGCCGCAGCATTTGTAAAGGTTACAATAAGCAGATTTTCAATACTTACAGGAGCATCTTTATCTGTAATAAGCTGCTTTACACGTTCAACAAGAACTGCTGTTTTTCCCGAACCGGCTGCTGCACTGACAAGAACATTTCTGTTTCTTGCTGTTATGGCATTATTCTGTTGTAGTGTCCACTTCGGCATAATCACCATACTCCTTTTTTAACTGTGCTTTTACCTCTTCATCAGATATCTCAATTGCCATTCTGTTTTCAATAACTTTTGTATTTGCACAAACGTCCTGATAATCACAGTATTCACAAGTATTATTATGAGTACTGCTTTTAATTGGATTTCTGCATATTTTACCCATATGAAGTTCAACTCCCATTTGGGTAATCAACTCATTGATTTTCCTGTGTATCATACCAAGTTCTTCAAGACTTGCAAGATGTCCTGATAATTGACCGTCTTTTTTTACCTTAACGGGTATATACTTACCGTTTAATTCATGCTCCATCGCATATGCAATTTCGCCGTCATTATCTGATATAACTATACCCTTCATTTTTAAAGAGCTGGATTCTTCTGACTCAATCTGTTCTATAGCCTCATTTTTTGAATCAAAGGAAAATACATTTCTTGAAGAATGCATATACAATACTCCGGAAGGTATTCCGTTAAATTCAGAGGTCTTATCCTCATAAACAGAAAAAAGATAGACAAACATTTGGAGATTTAAGCCGTTAATAATATCGGATAAATTAAAAGTTTTATTGCCTGACTTGTAATCAACAACTCTGATATATTTCTTCCCGTCTTTTTCATAAGTGTCAAGTCTGTCAATTGAACCTCTAATCTGAATTGTACCGCCGTCATCAAGCTTCAATATTTCAGGTTTAACCGGACTGTCCTTATCAATATTAAGTTCAAATGCCTTTGCTTCAAAATCGCTGCACGAAAATTCCCGTGCAAGATGAATTACAACATCATATATCAGCTTGGAAAGACGTTTGAAATTATACATAAATCTTACGGAAACATCAGTAACATTACCCATTTCATTATGATAATATTCAGCAACGAAATTATCTACCGCTGATATTATTTCATTATCAGACATTGTTGATAATTTTTTACTGCCGTAAGTTGACAAAATCATCTCAAGTACATAGTGAATTAATGTACCTCTTTGCATTGGGTCGATTTCAGCCTTTGTTCTTGCTCTTGCCGAAAGACCGAATTTACAAAAATACCTGAAAGAGCAATTGTAATAATCTTCAATACGAGAGGCAGAAACAGTCATTTTATATCCAAATAAGGAGGTTGATAATTTCTTATCTTTTATTGAAACATCATCGTTTTCTGCCAACATTTTTACCGCATTATATCTGTAATCATTTTTAAAGTATTCCTTGAGTGATGAACTGAATACGGTATTATATATGTATTGCTCGCTCATCAACTCAAAGGTATTTGTTTTTGTTTCAACAAGATCAATATCTTTAATCAGATTAAAATTATATTCTCTTACATCTGTAAAAGTATTTTTTATTGAAGTTACAATTTCTGATGGTGCTGTTTCTTTTGATGAATTACCTATGTATGAAACAAACAGCTTTTCTCTCGGCGCAGAACAAGCCATATAAGCAAAATATCTTTCCTGCAGGTTAAGTATCTCACTATATGAATATAGCTTGAAATCATACTCAAGCAAAAGCCTTCTGTCACTTTCGCTTAAAAGACCATTACCGGATACGGTCTTCGGGAATTCACCTTCGTTTGCACCAACAATAAACACAGCTGAGGGATTGTCTGTTCTGATTCGGTCAGCCTGTCCTATCTGAACATTATCAATACCGCTCGGCAAAATTCCCAAATCTTCTGTTGAAATAATAATAGAAAAGATTTTTGAAAATTCCTTTAAGCTGATATCTTTATCAGCGAGGAGAACAGGTAATTCAGACAGAATATTCATAACTATATCCCACACTTCGCCCTGCTGAACAGCAAGACTCTGCATATTTGATTTTGAAAGCTCGACTGCAAGTTCCCTTACTCTTTCATCAGTGTGGTATATCATCAGCGTATTATATATTTCTTCACAGATTTTCTGTGCATTTGCATTCTTAATTTCATTTTTTAATCTGAGAATCGGTGAAATTAGCTTGCTTCTTGTTATATTAATGCTGTTAAGAAGCTTCTGGTCCTTTTCATTTATATCACTGATAAAACCTTTTGTTGAGTTAATAAAAGGTTTTTTCCATTTTGAGCCGTTAATATTCCAAAGATATATATAATTTTCAAGTTCATTTATACTTTCATCATCAATATCCGTTAACCCTGTTTTAGCAAGACTCAGAATATCATCACTTTTTAAAGAGAAGATTATACAGCGCAGCAGATATTTTATAAATACAACTAAAGGCTGTGAAGAGATTGGCTGGCGCTCATCATTAAAAAACGGTATTTCATACTTTTTAAAAGAGGATGCAAGCTCATCTCTGTACTTGTCAATATCTCTCACAATAACTGAAATACTGCTTGCTTTATATCCACTTCTTAACAGCGTTCTTATCTGCCTTGATACCTCAGAGCATTCATCGGTTATATTTTTGGCAGAATATATTCTTATATTTTCCGTACATTTTGAATTATTAGCGTTATCAGTAAAAATATTTTTTTCAAGCTCAAGTAATTCTTCATTAGCAGCTCTGTAATTCTTATCCGGATTAACATATTCAATTTCAATTTTCGCTTTATCGGCAATTTTTTCAATGATTTTTACAGTGTTATTTACATATGCAAATAAGTTGAATTTGTCATTGTTTGTAACCGAATCTGTGCAGAGAGTTATTACTGCCGTATCTGCTTCTTTAATAATTAACTCAAGGATTTTATACTCCTGAGCAACGAATCCGTTGAATCCGTCAATAAAAACATATTTTCCTGAAAAATAATTTTTTTCTTTAATCTGATTATATAGCCTCGTGAGTTCATCTGCCGGATCAAAATATTTTCCGGCAATAATATCTTCATATGCACTCATTATCAGTGCAATATCAGTCATTTTATCTTTAAGGGCAGTGTTATCAATATTTTCAGAAAGCGATATTATCTGTGCCGAATCAAGATTGCAGGATCTCATTTCATCATAAATACTTATTATTGAATCAACAAAATCTGACGAATTAAGCTTTCTGTTAAATAAAGTCAGTTTATTCTTTACGGTATCAATCGCCTGAATCATCAAAACTACTTTTCCGCCCTTGGATAATACAGAACCATTCTCCGTCCCATATTCCCTTTTTACAGCATTTGACAAACGCGTGAATGACAAATTATTAACACTTGAAATACCTGATTCACCTAAATCGCTCAGCAGTCTTTTTTCAGAAACAAGTGAAAACTGCTCGGGTGTAATAAGCATAATATCTTTTACACCATTATCAACAAGTGATTTTATTGAATTAAAAACATATTCAGTTTTACCGTATCCGGATCTGCCAAATACTATTTTCAACATAAAATCATTCCTTTACTGTCTGTAATAATCTTCCAGTTTAATCAAACCGTCATTCATCATATTTTCATATGCCTGAATGAAAAATTCATACATAGGTCTTGCAATATCAAAGGCAAGACGCAATTCATCAATAAGTGCAGGCGTATTAATTCTGAATAAATCTGAGCTGTAATATACAAATGACATATTTTTTGCACGCAGATACGGTTTAAGTTCCTCGGGTGCATTTGAATAGATCTCTTTTTTATATTCATCCCTGCAATCATATTTTAAACCTGCGTTTTCACACGCTTTAACGGCATCAAGCCATCTGTCAGGGTGTTTTAAAATCAATTTATGTACTTCTTTAAAATAAGTTTGTCTGTAAAGCCAAAAAACTAAGCCGTAGCCAAAGCTGTCAGGATAAAATTCAAAAAAATAAAAAGGTGCGCCGGGAAACTCATTTTTATATCTTCTGAAAAACATCCACATATTTTCTCTGTATTTAATTTTGCTCCTGTTACCGCGAGTGTCACGGTAAATCCTTGAAACAGACCTTACAGGGTCGGTAAGCATCATATCATCAATATCAATCATTAAGTCGCTTAAATCAAGCATAATTTGACGCATTGGCACAGTTATTCCCTGCTTGAGTTCTTCCTTATGTTCTTCATAAAATGCTTTTGAATCATTAAATCTGTTTTCACAAAGGAGCTGTATACTCTCAGGCTTTATACCTTTAAAATTATATTCACTCATTTAAGTAACCCCTTGTCATCCATTTGCTGTGCGGCAAGCAGTGCACATATTTTTGCGCTATGAAAATTCAATCCTCCTTGAATCCATACATAGTAAGGCTCTCTGATTGGTGCGTCAGCGGAAAGTTCAATTGAAGATCCAAGCGTAAATGCACCGGCAGCCATAACGACCTTGCTGTCATATCCCGGCATATTCCAAGGCTCGGGAAGAACATAACTGTCTATCGGGCTGCCGCTTTGAATTCCCCGGCAGAAAGCAATAAGGCTCTCTGCGTTTTCAAGACCAATTGATTGCACTATATCATGTCTTACTTCATTATATTTCGGTGTTACATCATAACCAAAGTTCTCAAACAAAGCAGAAATAAAAACGGCACTTTTTAAAGCCTCGCCCACTGTATGAGGTGCATAAAACAAGCCCATATATAATTCTCTGTTCATACCGAGAGTTGCTCCAACCTCCTTGCCGAGACCCGGGGTAGTTAATCTGTATGAACACTTTTCAATTAAATCCTTTCTTCCTGCGATATATCCGCCTGTTGTAGCAATTCCACCGCCGGCATTTTTTATAAGAGATCCTGCTGTCAAATCAGCACCAACTTCAGTCGGTTCTTTTTTTTCAACAAATTCTCCGTAACAGTTGTCAACCATAACAATGATATTGGGATTAATACTTTTTACCAGTCGGCAAACTTGTCCTATTTCATCAACTGACAAACTCGGTCGTAATTCATATCCTCTGCTTCGCTGAATGTAAACCATTGTCACACTTTCATCGACGGCCTGTTCAATTGCCTCAAAATCGAGCTTTTTGTCTTTAAGAGGTATTTCATCGTATATTATGCCAAATTCCTTTAATGAGCCCATATTTTCGCCTGAAATACCTATAACATTATGAATAGTATCATATGGTGTACCTGTAACACATAGTATTTTATCATCAGGTCTCAGAACACCGAAAAGAGCAGTTGCCAATGTATGTGTGCCACAGGTAAAATTATGTCTTACTAACGCGTCTTCACAGCAGAAAATTTTTGCCCATACCTTGTCAAGCATTTCTCTTCCTCTGTCACCATAACCATATCCTGTGCTTGAAACAAAATGAGCTTCCGATATACCGCATTCAATAAAGGCATTTTGTACTTTAAGCTGATTATATTCGGTGATATCATCAATCCTTTTAAATTGCTCATAACACATATCAAGCGCCTTTTCAGATGCCTTTTCAATTTTCTCATTTATTTTAAAAAAAGGAATCATTTATGTACTCTCCATTTTCCTGAATTTATAAAACCTAATTTTAAATAAAATTCTTCATTTAAGCTATTTTCACGCATTAGATAAACTATGCCATTTATGTCACTTAGCATTTCGGACACAAGCGCCGAGCCGTATCCCATATGCCTGAAAGCCGCTGAGGTTTGCACTGAAGAAAGTATAGCGTTATCATTATAGATTGATGAAAATATACCGCTTGAAATTATATCATCATTAATACATAAGGCATAAGCTTTTGCACAATTATGGCGTATTCTGTGACTTATATCAACATACCAGCTTTCAAAATCGGCATTTCCATAATCGATAAAATTAAACAGCTTCATAAGTTTCGGATATTTGTTAATATGAACATAAGGAAAATTTTTTTCAATTCTGCTTATTGCCGACATAACTACGCCTTCATTGAAATTATTATTAATATCAAATTTATTATCGCTTAGAACAGAGGCATATCCTATTGCCGAGAAAAACTCCGAAAGTTCATTATTATCAGCATTATCATTCGTGCATAGAGTAAAATCATTATCAAGTTTAGAAATAATTGCAGTTATACTTCCGCTTTGATCAAGCTGTCTGTAAAATGAAACAAAATCATATTTAAATCCATATGCCTTTGCAAGTGACATTATTCTTACATAGAATATGCTTTGATTTAAAAATGAATTAAAATCTTCAAAAGTGTCTATTTTTTCAATCATAAATTTTTTCTAATAAAGCCATAATCAATTTTCTTGTTTCGTCAATATCATTTTTATTTACAACGCTTGAACCTGAATGAATATATCTGCATGGCAGGGAAATTGCAAGCACCATACTTCCCTTTCCGCTTGTTTGTATTATTCCCGCATCATTTCCGCCGGCAATTGCTGTTTTTGTCTGAACTTTAATACTTTTTTCAGCAGCAATCTCCATTGTAAGATTATATAATTTCCTGTCATAAATAGTTCTTCCGTCCATAAAGGATACGACCGGTCCGCTGCCTAATGAACAGACTTTTTCTGCTCCTATCACTCCTGATAAATCTGCCGCAGTTGTTGCTTCAAGAATAATTGATATATCACTCTGAACGGAATAAGAAGTACAAGCGGCACCGCGCAGACCGACTTCCTCCTGTACGTTAAAACAAAAATAAGTGTCATATTCAAGCTCAGATTTAATCAGTTCGATCATAAGCATACAGCCTATCCTATCATCAAGAGCCTTAGATTTGATAAGATTGTTTCCTATTTCATAATATTCACTTTCAAAATAAGCAAAGTCACCGAGATTGATTTTTTCAAGTGCCTGCTCCTTATTGTTGGCCCCGATATCAAGACGCATTGTTTTAAATGAGAGCGGTGATTTCTTTTCATCTTCAGATAAAAGATGAATTGGTTTTAAACCAATGACACCTTTTATCCCGTTTATATTTAAAACTCTGCCGGCAACCACCTTTGGATCAATACCGCCGATTGGAGATAATGAAAGATAACCGTCATCATCGATATCAGTAATAATAAATCCAACCTCATCCATATGTGCAGCAAGCATAATTTTTTTATACGGTTTTCTCTTACCTTTCTTAAAAGCAATAATTGAGCCGAGATTATCAACAGTATATTGACAGTATCTGTCAATCTGCTTAATTATAAAATTACGGACATTTTTCTCATCACCGGATGCAGAATTGAGTAAACAAAGATTTTTAAGCATTGATTTCACCAATCCTTTCTTTGACATAAGCACAAATAAGATTGCTTACATTTTCAATATCTGCTGTATCCACTACCTCAACACTCTGGTGCATATATTTTTCAGGAATAGAAATAAGAGCGGTTTTTATTCCTCTTTGATTAATTGATATAACGTCCGCATTGGTGCCTGTTCTGCCTGACATAATTTCACACTGATACGGAATATTATATTTTTTAGCAGTCTCTACAAGCTTCTTTGAGATTTCGTTGTCAAGAATAGGTGAAAATCCTATCATACCACCTTTTGAAATTTCTCCGCAGTCTGCTTTATCACAAGACGGAGTATAAGCAAATGAAACATCAATAACAATTGCCTCGTCAGCGGTCTTGTCATATATTCCGCTTTTTGCGCCCCTTGTCCCCACTTCCTCTTGTGAAGAAAACAATACGGTTATCTTACATGGGAGTTTTTTAAGTTCGGGAAGTGACATTAGAATTGAGGCAACACCTGACCTGTCATCAAGTGATGAGGATGAAATAAATGTATTCAACAGCGGAGTAAAATTTCTCTTAACAGTAATTCTGTCACCTAATGAAACAAGTCCTTTAAGTTCATCTTTGCTGAAACCTGTATCTATTGCGAGGTTTTTGACATCCGGTGTTTTCTTTTCATCATCAGGTGTTTGAAGATGAGGAGGCAGAGTTGATATGAGCCCCTTTAATTCTTTTTTTCCCCAAACGGAAACCTCAGTCGCAGGCAGCATCCTGGTATCAACACCGCCGATCTTGTCAAATTTGATAAAACCATCATCATTTATATCAGTAACTATGAAACCGATTTCATCAATATGTGCATCAAAAATGAAATGATACCCTTCGCCAAAGGTACAGCTGACATTATTCAAAATATCAACATTAACCTTCCCATATGGCTTTAACTGTTCTTTTAATATTTCAACAATATTTTCCTCAGCACCGGAAACGCCTATTGCCGAAGTTAATAATTTTAATAATTCTGCTGTTTTATTCATTTGTACCAAAGCCCTTAACTAATTCTTTAAATTTTCTTCCTCTATACTCAAAAGTTTTGAACTGGTCAAAAGCAGGACAAGCGGGACAAAGAGAAACAATATCTCCGCTTATCGCTTTGCTTTTGGCAATTTTTACTGCATTTTCAAGTACATCTGTCTTGATTATCTCAATATCCGAATTAATGTATTTTTTATCATTAACAATTGTGTCATAGATTTTATCGGCTGTTGCACCGTTGAGAATGAGTATCTTGACATATTTTAAAATATCATCAACCATTTCACTCATATCATTACCTTTATCGGAGCCGCCCATAATCACAATAATTTTTCTGTTGAACGCTCTGAGCCCGCTTATAACTCTTGATGGAGATGTTGCGATAGAATCGTTATAATATTTAACTCCGTTATATTCTCTTACAAACTCAATTCTATGTTCAACACCTGTAAATGTTTTTGCAACATTAAGAATATTTTCAATATCAACCAGTCCCCACACAGCACAAATTGCAGTGCAATAATTTTCTGCATTATGACTTCCGGGTATAACAATATCATTTTTTGACATTATATATGTTTCCGTGCCGTTGTCGGAATAGAATATGTCACCGTTTTCCTTCATATAAGCACCGTTTTTAACGGGGTGTTTAATTGAAAATTCTCTGAGGTGTCCTCTTACATCGTAGCGCATATCGTGGTAAACTCTGTTTCCGATTGAATAATCACAGTCTGCATTAAGGACAGTGGTGCAATTTTCAGACTGGTAAATCAAAATATTCCTCTTTGCGTCAACATACTCATCAAGACTGACATGATGGTCCTGGTGAGTACATTCAATATTTGTAACAACAGCAACATCAGGAGAATTAACAAGATTACCCATTGTCAGAAGTTGAAAGGAAGAAAGCTCAACTACAGCAATATCATTCTCGGTTATTGTCTCAAGTTCAGGCATAAGCGCTTTTCCTATGTTACCGCCGAGATAAACCTTGTATCCCTGTTGTGAAAGCATTTTTGAAATTAAAGTTGCTGTGGTTGTTTTGCCGTTAGAGCCCGTTACAGCAATAATTTTTGCAGGACAGAGATTGAAAAAAACCTCCATCTCTGTTGTAACCTTCTGTCCGCGTTCAATACATTCACCTATCCATTTGTTCTGGAAAGGAAGTATGCCGTGTGAACGGAAAACGACGTCCATTTCAGGCAGAATATCAAGGTAATTCTCACCAAGCGAAAAGATTACACCCTGCTTTTCAAGCTGATTGCATATATCAGTTCCGATATAATCCTTGTTTCTTTTGTCACAGGCGTAAACTTTAATTCCCTTTTTTGCCATAAATTCTGCACAAGGAACATTGGCAACACCCATTCCGACAAATGCAACCTTTTTCCCCTTTAAACTGTCAAAATATTTCTCTGCCTTACAATTCATATTATCACCTTTAATGCACAAAAAAATCCCCATTATTGAAGTCCTTTAAATTAAAGGACTCCATTTTTTCTTCAAGCTTATCCTGATATGGTAAGCGCTCTTTGTTAATATATTTATCTTTTATCGGAACATCACAATTCATTACAAAATTAGCAATCATACGGCGGCACTTTGTCTCCTGATTGCCGAGAAAATAAACTCTCGATGTTGACATTTCTGCAATTGCAAGGGCAATTTTTATCTGCCCTTTTTTGCCGAGTGAGGTAATCATCTTACTTAGTGAAACAGCATCTTCCTGTGCTGTATCTGTAACAAAACATAAGACGGCATTCCCTCTTCTTTTGACATTGAGCGCCGTAATATCATAAATAACCGCATCAAGATAAGCAAGAATATCATTTCGGTCAAGATTATCAATATTGAGAATATAGAAAAGTTCTTTCTTCCTAACAGCCTTAACCTGAAATTCAAATTCATTGATTTCCCTATTTTTATTAATAGAATATCCGCAGGCTTTTAAATCTTCACACATCACTTCAATATATGAGTCTGCATCTTTTTCCTCTCTTGAGGTTAAATAAAATCCGGCGTCATTAATTTCATTTTCAACATCAGTTAATACTGCGTCGATTTTTCCGTATTTTGAATAATAAACGAAAAGAATAATTAAAGTAGCAACAACAAGAATATCACTAAAATAGCTTAATATTAAAGCAAGTGTGCTGCTGAAATCGGCAATTATGGGCTTTAACCCTATAAACGCTGCAAGAAACACTGCTGTTAATATTACCAGCGCCTTTAAAGCAGAAAATAATTTCTTTTGTTTTCTTCTGAATTTTTTCATTTCGTCATACCTAAAAATGTTTCTTCATCAATTATTTCAATCGAAAGCTGTTTTGCTTTATCAAGCTTTGAACCTGCTTCTTCTCCTGCAAGAACATATGTGGTTTTTTTTGAAACGGAGGATGACGTCTTACCGCCGAAGGATTCAATAATCTTTGACGCCTCGCTCCTCTTGAGGCTCGGAAGTGTTCCTGTCAATACAAAGGTCATACCTGAGAATCGGTTATCCTTAACCTCACTCTTTGACTGCATGTTAACTCCGCATTCCCTCAGCTTTTCAATAAGCTCTTTGGCTGAATCTGTTGAAAAGTATTCAACCACACTTTGAGCCATTACAGTACCGTATCCTTCAATTTGTAAAATGGCGTCAACCGACGCATTCATTATGTTATCAATACTTCTGAAATGGTCTGAAAGAAGCTTTCCTGCCTTTGCTCCGATATGCCTGATACCGAGCGCAAAAATTAATTTTGACAGATCATTGTTCTTTGACTTTTCAACAGAATTTTTTATATTATTCGCACTGGTTTCCTTAAAACCGTCAAGCGCTGCAATCTTCCCATAATCGAGATTATAGATATCAAATGTATTTTCAATCAGACCTTCATTTACGAAGGTTTCAATAATTGCCGGACCGAGTCCCTCTATATCCATCGCGTCTCTTGAACAAAAATGTATTAGATTTCTGAGAAGCTGAGCAGGACATTCGGGATTAATGCACCTTATTGCCACCTCGCCGTTTTCTCTTATTACCTTCTCATTACAGGAGGGACAATGGGTCGGAAAAGTAAATGTGCCGTCACTCAGCTTTTTATTTACGCAAAGAACCTCAGGAATTATATCGCCTGCCTTCCTGACAGTAACAATATCGCCTATTCCTATCCCCTTTTCTTTAATAAAATCCTGATTGTGAAGAGTGGCGCGGCTTACTGTTGTGCCGGCAAGATGTACGCTTTCAAGAACTGCATTTGGAGTGAGAACTCCCGTTCTGCCGACTGCAATTTCAATATCAAGCAGCTTCGTCTGCTTTTCTTCCGGCGGATATTTAAATGCAATTGCCCATTTCGGGTACTTTGCCGTTGAGCCGAGAAGCTCTCTGTAATCAAACTCATCAACCTTGATAACTGCGCCGTCAATGTCAAATTCAAGATTTCCGCGTCTTTCACCGATACTCATTATTTCTTCCAGAGCATCATCGATATTGTCAACTCGTTTATATGTCGGAACAGTGTTAAAACCGAGCTCTTTTAGGAAATCAAGTGATTGCTTATGTGAATTTAATGACGCGCCTTCTATCTGCTGAATATTAAAAACAAAAATATCCAAACCTCTTTGGGCGGTAACACTGCTGTCTTTTTGTCTGAGCGAGCCTGCGGCTGCATTCCTTGGATTTTTAAAAGGCTTTTCATCATTGAGCAGTTGTCTGTCAACTACTCTGTCAAAGCTTTTTTTGGGCATATATACCTCACCGCGAACTTCAAGATACGGTATCGGCTTATTAAGCTTAAGCGGTATGTTGTGAATTACTCTGAGATTTGCACTTACATCCTCGCCTACGTCACCGTCGCCGCGCGTTGAACCGCGGAAAAATATACCGCCGCGGTATTCAAGACTGACTGATAATCCGTCAATCTTAGGCTCAACGACATAATGAACATCATTAACGGCGTCATTAACCCGATTATCAAAATCTCTGATTTCATCAGTGCTGAAGGCGTCCTGAAGGCTCTCCATTCTGACGGTGTGAACAACATTTTCAAAGGAGTTATCAGCCTTGCCGCCAACCTTCTTCGTCGGTGAATCGGGTGCGTCATATTCGGGATATTTTTCCTCTAACTCTTTGAGCCGGCGCATCATCATATCATATTCGTAATCTTCAATTTCAGGTGAATCATCATTATAATACCTGTCTGAATGATACTTAAGAGCTTTTCTGAGATCAATAATATTCTTTTCAATTTCAGTCATACTATCACCATTAAAATAGTTTATCACATATATTGTAATTAATCAATAATATTATTAATACATATTCTCAGATAAAATATTAACGGCTCCCTCGTTAGCGAAGGAGCCGCTGTTAATTTTATGATTTTTCAATCATTTTTATGATTCGACGATTGAAACTACGCCGTCTTCACACTTGTATACAGGACCGTATGCAACACGGATAACCGTTATGCCTTGTTCTTCAACTGTGTAACAAGCGTATGACCGCATAAGGTGTGTGCCTGTTGACGCATTCGTCTTGGTCATTGTATAGGTGTTGTAATCGGATACTCTGGTCTGTATCTTTGTTGATACATCGGCTGCACCCTTTGTCATCGTTTCAGACGTTAAGTCGCCGTTTGTTGAGTAAAGAACACCTGCCTCGGTAATTGTCGTACCGGGTGCTTGTGAATAGAAGCAGGACAGGGTGAACTTATTATCACTGTTGATAAATCCGTCACCGTATGAAATCGGCTTGCCGTATGCGTCTGAAAGATCGCCAAGCTCATCCTCGCTTGTTATTGCAGTATAAATAACATCCTTATCATACGCAAAACGAGTGAAGCTCGATTCATATGCAGCAAGGTATTCCTTTTCGTTAACCGTCATCTTCCATACAATCGGAGTTACGCCGTCGTTCGGTGCAACCGTGTATGCTACGCCGTAGCCCTCCAATGCGGTTATAGGCTCGGTTGAGTTGTATTTTGTGACAATGCCGTTCGTTGCTTCAAAGTGGTGTGTATCTCCGATACGTGTACCAACCTGAGTTACGGCGTATGTGCCGTTGCTCCTCAGCACAATTTCCCATCCTGTGAAGGTAATTGCAGGTGACGGCTTAGCAGATACTACTGTATCATTGATGGTAACAGTTGCATCTTCATCATTTGTCACAATATCTTCTTCTGAATCTATAGTTCCCGAATAAAGGACTGTGCCGAAGTAATCCTTGACAAATACGTTTGCTGCTTCAGCAACATCATACTGAAGGTTAACGGTAATAGTCGTACCCTGAGCAACAAATTTCAGCGTCTTATCCGAGCTGAGCGGAATCGTATTTGTAACACCCGTATCGTTCGTTACGGTAATGTAAAGCGATTTGGACTGTGCCTTTGTTACCTGTGTATCAGACGGTGTATCGGAATCCGCAACTATCGGGAAGGAAAGCTGTGTTCCGTATCCGTATTCCTGAGTGAAGGTCTGAACGCCGTTCTTCTGGAATATTACAGTGGTAAACTTACCGTTATTTGAAGTATCGGTTGATTCATCCTCTTTCGCAACATTCATTGTGGTGAGGAGATCGGCGGTATAATTATCAACAACACTCTGGTCTGACAGAGATACGCTGATATATTCAGTACCTGAACCCTCAGGATATTCAGTATAGATTGCTGTATCACCGTCACTTATTGCGTCGGTAATGTTCTGTGCGATCTTATATGAATCAAGGTCAATTGTATCGGAAAGGTCTTTAGCTGCGACATAAGCTTCGTCCTGAGCAGGCGCTTCGGGATTACTCTTGATTTGCTCTGCATAGTCGTTTATCTCTTCCTGAAGCTCAGTCGGTGTTGTGCTGTCAGCACCGGGTGTATATCCGGCAGCGTTGTTACGTGCTGTTTCATCGCCGTATGCAACATCTGCAAGATTATAAGCGTTTTCATATATAGTCTGGAAGTTGATCCATGAGGATACGCTATACATCTGTGTTCCGTCAGCATTGAGCGGGAATTCAGCATTGTAGTAATCCTGCTTCAAATTAAGCTGTTCATCAAGCTCAGAGAAATCAGCAATCTTCTGAAGATCGTTATATGCGTCAATTAAATTATCACTTGCAGTCTTCGGAGTTCCCGAATATCCGCTTGAAACTACATTAGCCATAACCTTCTGAGCTGCCACGTATTTTGATGTGAAATTACTCCAGCTGTCAGTTGTATAAACGCCGTCGTTACCGGCTTTGTAAGTATCTACAATACCGTTGTCATCATCAAATGTGTCACGCAGGGTCTGATAATCAGCTGAATCTGTTGTATAAGTAGCAGAAAGCTTCGGAACATATGTTGATGTAAGAGTGTCAATTTTTGAAACGAGGCTTGAAGTGCCGTCAGTACTGCTTGAGAAATAGCTCATCGGCTTAACTGCCGAGATAGTGTCCATAGCGGAAAACAGATTTGTAAAACCGCCTTCACTGTAATCGGTAAGGTCATATTTTGCAATTGTGCTGCCAAAGGAGCCTAATGCCGAACGAACCTTTGAATAATCTATAATGGTAAGAGCAAAGCTGTTTGCTGCGCCGTGGTGATGCTGATAGTATGTGTTGCCGCTGTTCTTAAGACGAATTACTACCCATGAGGGCGAATAAGTCTTCTTCGTGCTTGTTGATGAGGAATCGCCCTTATATACTATCTTATTAACAGCCGGAGCCCAATACGAGCCTTGTGACTTAATACATTCACCATTATCGGCATAATTAAAGCTGCCGTTATTATACATTCCCATAGGATACCAAAGATTTGAAGTCGCATCTGCGCAAAGTTGGAAATCAAGACATGATAAACCGCTCTTATAATACGCCTTCCAGTTACGGTGTGAATAGCCGGTATTCTTTGCACCGCCCATAACGAAGATTGAGCTCTCATTTATTGCCGAGGAAGACGTTGAAAGGGAGTTATTATAACTACCGGATGAAAGCGTTTCCGACGAAATATAGCAAGCGTAGATTCCGAGATAGACACCTGATGTTCCAGAGCCAGTTTGTGTATAGTTAAGAAGAACCGGGCATGATGTCTCATTTACGCCGTCATACAGCATAACGTTCGGAGAACAATAAATTGAGATTTTCCAATATACATCAGTATTATCATCCATAGGTCGGTTATCTTCGGTAGCTGTCGGTGAGTAAAGGAGGTTTGAATAATAATATGAATCAGTAACGCTGAATGTATTGCTGTCCTTAGCGAAGGTCGGCGTTGCAGTACCCATATATGAAGTAAATAAAGAATATGTGTTAAGCATTGACGTAACAGCATTATTCAGCGTAGTTGCGGCAGCTTGAGCGCCGTTATCAACGCCGCCGTATTTGAGCGAGTCATACTGCTTCTGTACTGCAACATATGCTGCGTAAGCAGTGCTTAAATTTGTATAAACTCTGTCAGTAGCCTTTGATACGGTTGCCATTGCCGACTCATAATTGCTCATAGCGTCAGTGAGGGTGTTAAGCAGGGACTGATAAA
>CAZGRZ010000026.1:0-20248 GCA_964528285.1 uncultured Bacteroides sp.
TTGAAATATTATCACATATTTTCCCTTTTGTCAACACCTTTTTTGGCTTTTTTTACACTATGCCAAGTGTTTCATTTCCCTTTAATATATTAAGATAAAACTATATATATTATTTACATTTTATTATAACCACATTATGATGTGATTGGTCTGAATACTGTAACTGTTTTCAGGAAAAAAAGATTTTAATTTATTATAAAAATTATTTATATCATCATAATAGAAATCAAAATCCATAAATGTGAATTTCTCATCATCACTTGAAACTAATTGCGTATTTTCATCAAATCCCAGAGACTTTGTATTGTAATATGCAATACTCGTACCCGCACCGAATACAATAGCGGCACATAAAAAAATCAAAAACACTTTACCTTTCATTTTAACTCCTTCAAACATTATTATTTTGTATATTCTTCCTTCAGCAATTCGCCAAGAGCTGTGGCAAATAATCGCGCTGAATAGCACGCTTCGTCAAGAGTATTGGCATCTGTACCGATTTCTAACAAAAAAGAATTTTTTGTCTCATCCATATTATACTTACGTTCCGAAAAAAGAACGGGACGCATTAATCCGTCATACATTTGTGCCACTTTATTTTGGACAGCCAAAACAAAGCGCAGATTATATTCCCAGTCAGGATAATTTTCTACTCTGCCGTATTCCGCTCCGGCAATCATCATCATTCTTGCTGCTTTTTTCCCGTTGATTTCGGCAGTAGGTTTTACTTTCGTATTATTATCATATGTAATATCGTCACGATGGACATCAATTGTTATTTCAATAGTGGGGTATTCTTCAAGATATTTTTCAACAGACTTTCGTGAAGAATCATATGCACCGCTGTAATTTTCATCATGAATTTCTGTATCATGAATTACACCGAAACCCATTTCTTCAAGGTATCTGCAAAGTTCGTCCCCGACCCTCACCATATTTTTAGAATTATCATCTGAGCGAAGGTCGAAGGACTCTGTATAATAACCCACATCAAGAAGAGTATAGCTTTCAGTTGTGTGACTGTGGTAAACAAGAATTGTTGGTTTTGAAATATCTTGAATATTCAAATCTGCCTTCTGATTAAGGAGATCCTCAATATTGAGCTTATAAAACGAATCTGGTATTTTACTCTGGATTTCAACCTTGTCAAAGGATACTAATGTTCCCCCGCCAAAGTAATCCTCTTCACTCGTTTTACCCTTTACCGTCTCATTTTTAATACTCTTTTCAGCATCGTCCATCAACTTTGAGATATCCTTGGGAGTCTCCTTAATATCTGAATATAGGTCGCTGTCCTTCCCTGTTATTCCGGTGGAAGAAGACTCCTTCTCTTCTGATGCGGCATTATTAGTATTGTCATCCTCTGTCTTTTTAAATGTGGAAATATTAGTAAATTCATCGACAAAATTCTGCACAGAAAATACTGACACCACTGATTCCCCCATGTTTGTGAGTTTTTCGGCAAATTTTGGCGCAGCATTAATTATCAAAACAATTGAAAGCGTTATTGCAGCTATATTTGAGAAGAGTATTAAAATATCCTTTTTCATAAAGTCACCATATTACATAATTATACTATTAATTATCTTTATATATATATGATAAACAAAAGTTATTTATCCCACTAATGAGAATAGATCCTGAGGACTGATATTTTTCTGAAGGCATACATTTATCGACATACCTATCAGCTTTGCACCCTGCTCTGTTATCCTGTCTATTTCCCTCGGCGTTACAAACATCGAAACGGTCTTTTCCTTAATATTGCCGATAACAGAAGTCGAAACAACAGTCGGGATACCGATTGACACTACAGGAACGCCCAAAGTATTTTCTGAAATTTCAAATCTGTGATTACCTACACCGGAGCCGGGAGCAATTCCCACATCTGAAAGCTGAATTGTTGTTCCGAGCCTCTCTGACGAGGATGCTGCAAGAGCATCAACAACAATCACACAGGAGGGATTAATTTCATTAACAACTCCTTTCACAATTTCTGCCGATTCAATTCCCGTGTCAGCGAGTACTCCTGTTGAGACTCCCGATACATTAAAAAAGTCTTTAAACATATCATTATTTATCAGATGTCTTGTCGCAAGAACATAATTATTTGTCTTTGGTCCGAGCGCGTCTGCGGTTATATCAAGATTGCCTACTCCTGCAACGAGCAGTGAACTCATATCCTTTGGTAAAAGTGATCTTAAAACGGAAGATAATTTATCAAGTCTGCCGTCAAAAATGTCGGTGTCGCTCACAAATGACGGAACCTGACAAGTTATATACTTTCCTATGGGTTTTCCGATTGAGTCGGCGCCCTTCTCATTAATTACCGTTACAGTTGTAATTCCGTTTTTTTCCTCTATCCTTACTCCGTCTATAACCGTTTTGTTGACAGATTCAAAGCTTTCTACTGCCAAATCGGTGCGATTTTCCAATAATATCACCCTTTTTAATTGTTTTTTCAATAAAAGTATGTCCAAAAATAAAAAAATACTTGCAATTTTAAAAAAGGTATGATAATATACATTAGCATAAAATACAAAGGGCAGTATCCCTTTATAACTAAACCGCTTTATCAAAGGAGTGAAAATAATGCCAAATATTAAGTCAGCAAAAAAGAGAGTAAAGGTTAATGCTGCTAAAGCTGCTAACAATAAGGCTGCAAACTCAGCACTTAAAACTGCTATCAAAAAAGCCAATGCCGCTATTGAAACCAATGCCGCTGATAAAGACGCACTTGTTAAAGATGCTGTTAAGAAAATTGACAAAGCCGCTTCAAAGAATCTTATTCACAAAAACTGTGCAGCAAGAAAAAAGAGCAGCCTTGCAAAAAAAGCTAACGCCTAATTATTATTTCAAAAAAGACAAACTCCTGAACGGACAAATGCGCAACGCAGTATTGTTCATTACAGGAGTTTATTTTTTTCTTGACTTTAATATCCATTCAATCTATAATATATATAGATACTCAAAGGGGGTAGACTTATGAATATTAAAAAGATTTTTAAGGTTATCAGCGCCATTGTTGCTATTGCTGCTGTTGCGGCAGCAGTTTATATGGCTGTTAAAAAATTAACTGCTAAAAAAGAACCACAGTACTTTGACGATAACGATTTCTTTGAATGTGACAATGAAATCGAAATTGTTGAGGCAAAGTCAGAAGCAGCAGCAGTTAAAGAGCCTGTTAAGGAAGAAGCGCCAAAGAAAAAGCCTGCAGCAAAAAAGCAGACAAATAAAAAGGCTGAATAATTCAAATCTATAAAAATGAAGTATAATGCGTTGCATTATACTTCATTTTTTATTTTATAAACTCTTTTATTTTATCAATATTCTGCAAGCCCTGACGGTATCCAATATCATAAATTTCAACCAGCTTTTCTCTGCTCTTGTTCAGGGTTGAACAATTCAAAGGAACGTTTGGACAGATTACAAAGGCGTTGCCGAGCTTTTGCTGTTCAAAAACATATTCACGCTGTCTGTTATACATATTATGTCTGTTGAGCACGGCATCAGCCACAAGAGGGTATTTTTTCAGTACAAGCTTTATAAATTTTGAATGTCCCATAGGCTTTTTCATATAATTCTTATCTTGCGTCAATATTACAATGCACTTTTTACATCCATCCTCAAACGCATGTTTAAGAGGAATTGAATCTGCTAATCCTCCGTCAAAGTAATAATCATTACCGATACGCACAGGCTTTGTTGCCAAAGGCAGCGCACAGCTTGCGCAAAGCTCGTCACACTTATTTCTGAAATTTTCAGGATAGAGATATTCAGCCTTACCGGTCATCGCATTTGTAACAACGCAGCTGAATACGGAATTTGAATTTTCATAAGTATCATAATCAAGCGGATACATTTTATAGGTAAGCTCGCCGAAAACCCATTTGGTATTCAAATATTCACCGTTTTTGAGCATTGACTCAACGCTCATATATTCTTTATCGCCTGAATGCTCGAGTGTAATATCCCTCATTCTGTGAAGATTTTTACCGAGGAAAGAAACACCGTTGCAAGAACCGCTTGATACACCTATAACATAAGGAAATTCTATACCGTTTTCAATAAAAGCGTCCAATACACCGCTTGTATAAATTGCCCTTGTTCCCCCTCCTTCAAGTACTAATCCGCAAGAATAATTTTCATTTCTCTTCATAACTTTAAATTCAATCCCAACTACTCCGAACTTTTTTTCTTCACGCCTTGAATAATATTCAAGCATATCTCTGCTGTCAGCATTTTTAATATTTTCGGCAGTGTATCCGCATTTACTTAACGGAAGAGAGGCATACAGCTCTTTAAAAGAAGAAAAAATATGAAGTGCAGTAACGGTCACAGGAATAATCTCATTCTCATTTTCTCTGTTGACAAATACTATATTATCACCTATTTTGAGCTTTCTTCTTTTCTCATCATTGAGCCGCATCTCAATTGTCTTGACATTGTTTCTTACCTTTTCAAAGGACTCTTTATTCAAATTGAAAAAATATGTCAACTCTACCACCGATAATTCTGATTTAAAGTTAGTATATCACCAAAAAAAGCAGCAGTCAAACACAACAAAAATATTAAACAGGCATCATTAATTCTGTCCATAAGGCTTTCCGTTAACTGCTTTTATTTCTTAATATAAGCAAAATCACGGGTATTGCATTGTCTCGGAGTACATGAATATCCGCTGTAATCAACATTGGCATATCTTAAAAATATTCCGTAACAAGGCAAATCCCAATAGCCGCTGAATTTATGGTTTATAAAATACTTATGGGATATCCTTACAATATCGGGATAATCGCTCATTGACCCTTCAGGAACAGGCTTGATAACGGAAAGATTTTCTTTCGTATCCCTGTATTTTACATTAATATTACTCAGCTTGACATCCCCGACGCTGTAAATCTTCCCATCAGCCTTACAGCCTGTTATTGCAGACGGCAATTCTGTATTTTCAGCAGTAATATTACTTATTGAAATATCATCAATACTGCCGATTTCATCGACATCATAACTCAATCTGTTTCCTAACCAGATTAATAAAGGGGAGCTTACTCCGTCCATAATTATATTATCAATATTAATATTTGAAATATTGCTTCCGTCTGCCGATTCAATTGCTATGCCCGAATAGCCATAAGTCATACCGTCAGGAATGAAAAAGCTGCAATTGTTTACGGAAACATTTTCAACATCATACGCAGTCTCGGTCCCTATTTTAAAGCAATTTGCAAAGCTGCTTATTTCGCAGTCGGAAATTTCCACATTTAAGATTTTATCCTCCGTAGGCTTTAAAACGATACCGTCATCACCGGTTGCAATAAAACAATTTGCAATATTAACATCGGTGCAGTTTAAAATATCTATTCCGTCTGTGTTTGCAACATGCATATTATTATCAATTACAACATTATTGATATTATATCCGCTGCCGCCGTTAATAACAAATGTCCATTCGGCACTCTCACGAAGAATTATATTATTAACATTTGCATTTTGACAATTGTTAAGTTTGATTACAGAATTTCTTTGAGCATTCTCTTTGGCAAATCGAATCCTTTTTCTTGCCTCAATAACACGGGTATATGTATTAAATTCTTCAAGAGCATATAATGGCTCGTCAGTCTCAGGCTCATTCGTATAGCTTTCACCGTTCCCGTTGATTATTCCGCCGCCTGTTATTGTAATATTTTCTGCACTGTCAGCAATAATCACTCCGCCTGATAACGCCGATTCCGATTTGCTGTTTTCATCAAAATCAAGTGAAATCAATTCGGCATTTTCAGATACAAAAAGTGTTATGTCATTCTGAAGCACAATAGTTGATACCTTATACCTTCCCTGAGGGATATATACTGTTCCGCCTCCGTTTTCAGAAAGGTCGTTTATGGTTTCATTAATTATACTGCTGTTATCCTCGCCTGAATTATCCTCGCTGATTTCAGGAATAATATATTTCTTTGGAGCTTCACATTTATAAATATATTTATCATATGGGATATTCGTTATCTCTGAGCCTGTTTCATCAGACGTATACTGTGTTTCAGCTTTTCCGACAGATTCAGTACTTCTGTTTGCTTTAACTGCATAATTAATAAAAAATGCTCCGACAATCAATGCTGCCAATCCAATTATTGAAATCACTGCAATAATAAATTTTTTCATAAAAATTCCATAGCCTTTCCGGCTGCAAACAGTTCATTAAAATCGCCTATACACCTCATTGTAGCCGGACAAGGCGTATAATGGAAAATTAGCCATCTCAAAATTATGACGCAGGCAAATTTTGAGGGTGCTGTAATCGGATTAGTGTGAATTTCCACACTAATATTCCTTTATAATATTCAACTATATGTTCTATATCTTATAGAATACAATATATAATACATTAATTCAATAAATTCAATAAAATTTTTTAAAAAAATGCCGCAGCGGCAGTTTAGTCAAAAACCGGCGCTGCGGTGCTTTTTTATTTAATATTCACAAATTGCTTTTCGTGTTTGCAGAATATTGTTAGGTGTGACAGAAAACTCATCAAGTCCCCATTCAATCAACTGAGGTATCAGACTTTCATCTGCTGCCGCCTCACCGCACATACCAACCTTTATTCCCGCTGCTTTTGCATTTTTTATTGTCATTTCTATCGCGCGCATTACAGACGGCTGATTTATGTCATAAAGACAGCTTACCTTTGCATTTCCGCGATCAACTGCCATTGTGTAACCTATAAGGTCATTCGTACCAATAGAAAAGAAATCTACCTCTTTTGCAAGCAAATCGGAAATCAGTACTGCCGAAGGCGTCTCAATCATAATACCAACCGGAACAGACCGATATGAAATACCCTTGTCCTCCAGTTCGGCTTCACATTCTTTTACAATTTTCTTTGCCGCTCTTACCTCTTTGATACAGGTAACAAGCGGAAACATAATTTTTATACAGCCGTGAATTGCCGCGCGAAGAATTGCTCTGATTTGCTTTTTAAATATTTCTGTGTTATCAAGACAGAAACGGATTGCTCTGTGTCCAAGGAAAGGGTTATCCTCTTTTTCAATATTAAGGTAAGTAATTTCCTTGTCACCGCCAATATCAAGTGTACGGATAATAACCTCTTTTCCGTCCATTGCCCGTGCAACTGTGGAATATGCCTCAAGCTGTTCTTCCTCGGTCGGCTCTGCGTCTCTGTCCATAAACAGGAACTCTGTCCTGAAAAGGCCAATACCCTCACCGCTGTTTTGAATAACTGACTGAACATCCTCAGGTTTTCCGATATTAGCATAAACAGATTTTTTAATACCGCCTTTGGTGATGGTTTCCCTGCCGATAAACGCCTTAAGGCTTTCCCTATCTTCAAGATATTTTATGTTTTTCTGTCTGTATTCCTCAAGCTCAGCTTCAGTTGAGTTTGTAATAATTTTACCTTTAAAGCCGTCGGCAACAATCATCTCACCGTCGGTAATTTTATTTGTTGCATTAATTACAGACAAAACTGCAGGAATACCCATAGCCCTTGCGAGAATAGCGCTGTGGCTCGTTATTCCGCCGACCTCAGTGACTATGGCGCTGACATTATCCTTATTAATTCTGCTTGTCATTGAAGGGGTGAAATCCTTTGCAACAAGTACGGACCCTGCAGGTACAGACGATATGTCAACACTCTCAGTGCCTAAGAGAATTTTAAGCAGGCTTTCTTTTATATCCCTGACATCAGATGCCCTCTGTCTTGTCAGCTCATCATCAACAGATGAAAACATATCAATGAACATATTGCAGACAGTATCAACGGCTTTCTCTGCAACGAATCCGGAATCAATATTATCCTTCATCTGTGAGAGCATAAACGGGTCATTCAGTATGGCAATATGACCTTCAAGAATTTCTGCTTCCTTTTCCCCGGCGGATTCGCGCACTGACTGCACAAGATACTGTGTCTCAGAAATAAAAGAAGACGCCGCTTTCATTAGTCTGCCCTTTTCAAGCTCTGCGCTCGTGTATTGAACATTACTGTAATCAGTACAGATATCATTGATAATCACTGCCTTGCCAATACCATAACCCTGGCTTGCTCCAATCCCTTTGAGCATAGTTTTTACCTACCCTTTGTTGTTTGCTTTATTCGCCAAAACCCGATTTAATTAGTCGGACAGCCTCATCGAGCATTTCCCGCTCATCATCGCCGTCACATTCAAGCGTAATTTCACTTCCGCATTTGATACATGCCGCCATTATATTCATAATGCTCTTGCCGTTCACTCTCTTTTCATCAAAAACAATTGTTATATCAGATGTATACTTAACCATAGCTGTTACGAATACATTCGCAGGCCGCATATGAAAGCCTGATTCATTTGTGACCTTTACAATTTCCGATACCATAATAATTTTCATAGCCTTTCCGGCTGCAAACAGTTTATTAAAAAACATCCATACGACTTGCTGCAGCCGGCAAGGCGTATACGGGAAATTAAATCATCTCAAAATTATGCCGCAGTCAAATTTTGAGAGAGTCATTTGTGAGCACTCGCATAGCGAAATAAAGAAATTAAAAAGGATTTTGGAAATCGGATTAATACGATTCCCACACTGTGTCTCTTTATTTATATAATTTTATATAATAGTAATTCATACCGTTTTCTTTACCTTTTTCAGTATTCCGAGCATTAAAGCACCTGCAATTGAGCCTGCTGCCAATGCAATGATATATCCGAGTGGATGATCAACTACTGCAAATACGAAGATACCGCCGTGAGGAGCAGGACATGAGCAGTTAAACAGAGACGTCACCGCACCTGCAACAGCAGATCCTACCATACAGGAAGGAATAACTCTAAGCGGATCGGCTGCTGCGTAAGGAATTGCACCTTCTGTAATAAAGCAGAGCCCCATAAGATAGTTGACAGGTCCGTTCCTGAGTTCCTCGTTATTCCACTTTTTCTTGTTTAATGTTGTGGAGACAGCAATTGCAATCGGAGGAATCATTCCGCCAATCATAACTGCTGCCATTATCCAGCCGTTTCCGCTTTCAATTGCAGCCGTACCGAATACATATGCGGCTTTATTAAACGGACCGCCCATATCAATTGCCATCATCGCAGCAAGAACAATTGAAAGAAGAAGCCTGCTTGAATTACCAAGACTTGAAAGTCCGTTTGAAAGCCCGATATTAAGGAATCCGACCGCAGGATTAATTGCAAGCATAAACAGCCCGATTAAAAGTGTTCCAAGCAGAGGATATATAAATACAGGCTTAATTCCGTCCATACTCTTCGGCAGCCAGTTGAATGCTTTTTTCAAGGCATTTACAAGCATACCTGCAACGAAACCTGCAAGCAGTGCACCAAGAAAGCCTGAAACGGCATTGTCATTCCCTGTTGGTGATGACAGCGTTGCACCCGTTGTTGCAAGATAACCGCCGACTATACCCGGCAGCAACCCGGGTCTGTCTGCTATTGACTGAGAAATATAACCTGCAAGAATCGGAAGCATAAACGCGAACGCTGCTTTACCTATCCAGAATATAACTGCGGCAATCGGGTTAGTTGAACCGAAATCTCCGCCAACATCTGCATTACCGGCAAATGTATCAATAAGGAAACCGAGTGCAATCAATACTCCGCCGCCGACTACAAACGGCAGCATATGCGAAACGCCGTTCATCAGGTGTTTATAGACAATATGGCCAAAGCCTTCCTTTTCATCGTTATCACTTTTTTCGGCGTGTTCACCGTCGGAATGATATACATATGCCCTACCTTCAATAATTCTGTTAATCAGCTCTTCAGGCTTATTTATACCATTTGATACAGAGGTCTTCACAACGGGCTTGCCGTCAAATCTTTCCATCTCAACATTCTTGTCGGCAGCTATTATGATACCGTCACACTCTTCAATTTCTTTTTCAGTAAGGACATTCTTTGATCCGCCTGAACCGTTAGTCTCTGCCTTTAGCGGATATCCTAATTTTTCTCCTGCTTTTTCAAGCGCTTCAGCTGCCATATAAGTGTGCGCAATACCTGTCGGGCAGGCCGTTACCGCAAGAATTCTGTATCCGCACTTTTTGGCGGGAGTCTCCTTAGTTTTATCAGGATACTTTTCACTTTCTTTTTTATCAATCACTGCAAGAAATTCCTCAGGTGTTTTTGCATTCCTCAAATCTGCACAAAATTCAGGTTCCATAAGCATTACCATAAGTCTTGAAAGAATTTCAAGATGAAGGTCACCGTTATTTATCGGCGCCGCAATCATAAACAGAATGTCTGAAGGTTTGCCGTCAGGTGCGTCATAATCAATGCCCGACGGTACTGTGATTGCAGAAAGTCCTGCTTTTTTTACACTATCTGATTTTGCGTGCGGTACTGCAATTCCCTCTCCTATTGCAGTTGAGCCCTCGTGTTCTCTGGCTAAAATTGCGTCTTTGAATACAAAAACATCTTCAATGTTATCTGCCTTATTATGAAGAGCTATTAATTTTGTAATCGCTTCCGACTTTGAACTTAATGATACATTAAGCTCTATTGCCTCTTTTTTTAATAAATCAATAATTCTCATAGAGTACTTACCCTCTTATTTCAAGTATTTATTGTTAAGCATTTTTTCTATTTCATCTTGATTTGCCAAAGTCCGTGAGAATGCTGTTGCATTTGCACATGCCGAACCAAGCTTTAGGGCATAGGCATAATCACCGCTTTCATAATATCCTGCAAGGAAGCCGGCAACCATTGAATCGCCGCAGCCTACTGAACTTACAATTTTACCGGGGACATTGTCCATCGTGTGAAGTCTCCCGTTTTCGTCAACAAGTGCCGCACCGTCCTTGCCGCGTGACACAAGCACATTTCTTGCCCCCATTTCCTGCAGCTTTTTACTGTATTTTACAATATCGTCAATGTCATTGATCTCCACACCGAAAATATCTCCCAGCTCGTGATGATTGGGCTTTACCATAAGCGGTCTGTATTTCAAAGCATTGACAAGCAAGCCGCCTGTGGCGTCAATAACAAAATCTATTCCTTTCGCGGCAAATTTTTTTAAAATTCTTTCATAAATATCATCGGGCAGAGCTTTTGGGATTGAGCCTGCAAGCACAAGGCAATCGCCCTCAATCATATTTTCAAGCTTATTCATAAGAATATCAATATCCTCCTTTTCAATTGAAGGACCTGAGGCATTGATATCAATTTCTCTGTCTGATTTAATTTTGACATTGATCCTGGTATACCCGTTTTTCAAATAAACAAAATCGGTGTCAATATTGTCTTCCCTGAGCATTTCTTCAATCTGCCGACCTGAAAATCCTGCGAGGAAGCCGAGTGCCTTGTTTTTAACCTTAAGCCTTGAAAGAATAACTGAAACATTTATACCCTTTCCGCCATAATAAAGGCTCTCATCATCAGTACGGTTAATATCGCTTGACTTAAGGCTTTTAACATTCATAACATAGTCAAGCGCGGGATTAAAAGTAACAGTATAAATCATTTTGATACCTCTTTTTCAATTGTGTTACATTGAAACTGCTTTGGGAATTTTTGCTCAATATCAACCGATATAATTTATCATCGTTAGCTAATCACCCTGTTTTCCTTTGGCGATTATGCGTACTATTCAAGTATATTATGACCGATTTTTATTGATTAATTAAATTTTTTCAAATCTATAACCTATTAGCTGAGGAACTAACGCTCCCGGCGCAGATTGCAATTATCCGCAAGCTCTGTTTCAAGCGAGCTTGATTGCCGCTGCTCTGATTTAAATAAATTTTTATTCAGACAACAAAAACTCCTTGCGAAAAATCTGCAAGGAGTTTTTTATTTGAGTTTACATTTGAATTAAACAATACCCTGTGCCATCATTGCGTCGGCAACCTTCATAAAGCCTGCAATATTTGCACCGACAACAAAGTTATCCTTTGCGCCGTATTGCTCACAAGCATCCTTCATATGATAATAAATATTAATCATAATTCCCTTGAGCTTTGCATCAACCTCATCAAATGTCCAGCTTGAACGGATTGAATTCTGTCCCATTTCAAGCGCAGAAGTTGCAACGCCTCCGGCATTTGATGCCTTGCCCGGAATAAAGAGAATATTATTATCTAATAGTGCCTGAATTGCTTCGTTATCAGTAGGCATATTAGCGCCTTCACAAAGAGCATAACAGCCTGTCTGCACAAGTCTTTGCGCCTGTGCCTT
Source organism: uncultured Bacteroides sp. (assembly GCA_964528285.1). GTDB lineage: Bacteria > Bacillota > Clostridia > Oscillospirales > Acutalibacteraceae > Eubacterium_R. The sequence goes on from CAZGRZ010000026.1 coordinate 12,186, forward strand.
ATTGATTTCATTCTGAGTTGCACAAGGAAGGGCAACATCACATATTACATTGTCCCAAATTGAACCCTCTCCATAGGTTGCATCAGGATGAATATCAAGATAAGCCTTAATTCTCTTTCTTTCAACCTCTTTAATCTGTTTAACTGCCTCAACATCAATACCGTTTTCATCAATGATATATCCGGATGAGTCGGAGCAGGAAATAACATTTGCGCCGAGATTGACTGCTTTTTCCATAGCATATATAGCAACATTACCCGAGCCTGAAACAGCAACCCTTGCTCCTGAAAGATTCTTTCCATGATCCTTGAGGAGTTCTTCTGTAATATAAACAAGACCGTAACCTGTTGCCTCTGTTCTTGCGAGTGAGCCGCCAAAGCTTAAACCTTTACCTGTAAGCACACCCTCCGAACGATTAGTAAGCTTTTTATACTGGCCATAGAGATAACCAACCTCACGCGAACCTGTACCGATATCGCCCGCAGGTACATCCTCATCAGCGCCGACATATTTATAAAGCTCATTCATAAATGCCTGGCAGAAACGCATAACTTCCATATCACTTTTGCCCTTAGGGTCAAAGTCTGAACCGCCCTTTGCAGCACCGATTGGAAGCCCTGTAAGGCTGTTTTTAAAAATTTGTTCAAAGCCGAGGAATTTGATAATACTGAGATTTACGCTTGGGTGGAGTCTGAGTCCGCCCTTGTACGGACCGATTGCTGAGTTAAACTGAACACGGTAACCACGGTTAACATGAACCTCTCCCTTATCATCAACCCAAGGGATACGGAACATAATCTGTCTTTCAGGCTCAACAAGTCTTTCAAGCAGACCTGTCTTTTCATACTTAGGGTCATTATCAACAACAGGTGACAATGCCTCAAGCACCTCTGTTGCAGCCTGAATAAATTCGGGCTGATTAGGATTTTTTTCTTTTAATTCATTTAAAACTCTTTGTGAATAAGTCAAAATGATTCCTCCCATAATGGTTTAATATATAATAACAGATAAGCATTATGAAAAATGCACAGATGAATTATAGCAACAATAATTTTCCTTGTCAAATAATTTCGTATAAATATACATTTCGTGTATATATCAAAAATATCCCTAATCCAAGTGCCGAGTTAATACCTGATTGCTAAAATAAAGGAATAAATCATAACTCATTAAAATGAAGTGAAGCGGCAGGTTTTAATATTTTGCCTGAACATATAAAACAGGCAGCATTTAAAATACACTGCCTGTTAATCTATATTGTAGTTTTACTATCTCTTTAATGATGTTGCAGGGATAAAAGAAGTATCTGATGTTTTTTCAAACTCAACTGTTACTGTATCACCCTTATTGACAAGAAGAACCTCCATTGCGTCGGTTACTTTAATATAATAATACTTACCGTCAATCTGAAGATAATAAACTGTATTTCCATCATTTACGGATGTTTTAATATCTGTTACCTCCCCTGTAATCTTGTTGTCAGACACATCAGTCTCATCAGACGTAGGAACAACAGATTCCGTATCCGTTAAATCATCAGAGCTTACTATTTCATCTTCGTCAACAATTACATTATCCTTGTCAATATCTTCAGCTACGCCCTTTTGCTTAAGCGCGTCAATGTAATTTTCAAGTGCACTGTTAAGTGCCTTTGCGTCACTCTTTGCAACATCGAGCAGTCCTGTACCGACAACGGTCTTATCTTCAAGGCTGACAAAGGCGTATCCTTTTACTGTGTTGCTGTCACCGTAAAGTGACATAAAGTAGGTCGGTGTGCTGTCAATACCCAGAAGTATGGGGAAGGTAGCCTGATATCCATAGTTCTGTACGGCGTCAATTGCTGATTTCTGTGCTGCTTCCTCCATTGCACCTGCATTTTCATAATATCTTGTTTCTTTAGTACGCTGATTGCAGAGAATAAAGCCAAAATTAGATGCGTCAGATTCAGATGATGTTACGCCTGTATATACCCAAACATCATCATCCATAGCAATATTACCGCTTCCGTTTGACGCAATATTAACATCATTCTGGAAAATGATTGAGTTCCAAAATCCGTTTTTCAGTTTTCCGTAATAATTGTACTGATCAATAAGAAGTGATTCACTGTATACAACATCAATCCAGCTAAGCTGAGCATCTGTTTTTACCTGTTCAATATCATAATAATTACTTTCACCATTAAGGGCATCAGTAATTATTACACCCTTAACATCTGTTCCGCCGAAAAGGCCTATTGTTTTGTCAAGAACAGCAGTAATCCAATATGGGTGCATAGTATCGTCTATCTCAAAATTAGGAGTGTCCAAAAGAGCTGTAGGATACTGGAATCGGAGATGGCGGTAAATTTTTTCATTAAACAGCTCTGTCGGTGAATACTTGATGCCTTCACCAAACTGCTCAACGCAGTTAACAGCAGTAACCTTCTGACTTACAAGGTCGATAAACATATATGCAGGCAAGCCGTCTTTAGTATTGTTAATCCACTTGAAAAAATCTGCATATTCAAGATATGACACGCGTACAGGTGTATTCTTATAATTTATCTGTGTAGATGTTCCTGATACAACATACTGGCTCTTGTATTCTGAAAGAGAGCCCAGCTGCTGGTCTGCAAGTGTATGTGCACGCACTGCGTCGATTCTGGGAACCTTATCATAGCTGATTTCATCAAAATCAGTCTCAAAATTACCGTCCTCAACAGTCATCAGCTCACTGTATGAATTTGCTCTGAATATTGTTGCACCTGCAAGATAACCGACTGCCATAATAACCAAAAGTACACCTATAATTATCAATGGTATCAGTGATTTTTTCTTAACATACTCTTTACGCTCAATTTTTTTATTGGCATGACATACAATGGCAAATGCAACAACGAATACTGCAACGAGAAGTATAATAAAGAGATAAAGCTGTGTATCGTGTATATTGAGTGCCGGGAGCATTAAATAATATGCCACACCGCCGACAACAAGGGTAATCAAAAACGAAATAAAAAGTCTGAGCGGTAATTTGTCAGGTTTAACAACAGCCTGCACTTCACCTTTCTTGGGCCATTTAATTTTTTTCTTAAATTCATTGATTACCTCATCAGTATCATAATCCATATTAGGGGTTTTTTCGTCCATAAGAAGCTCCTTTGCTTTAGTCATAATTGCTGTTATTGATAATATATTATATACAAATTAGGGTTAAAACTAATTATACATAAGAATGAAATATTGTGCAACACTTTAATTAAATTTAATTAACATATACAATAACAGCCCCGCACAAATTGCGAGGCTGATATTTTAATAGGGTTTCTGCCTTAATTAAGCACGAGTGCAATTTTTGCTATCCATAAGATAATCTTCAGAAGCAGGATATTTCCATGTCATTGTGACATTAAGAGATGCACTCTTATCTTTAAGAACTGTAATGTTAGCATGTGTAACTGATACAAATGCCTTCATAACATATTCAGCATTAACAATTTCCTTAGTTGATGTATCAATAGTTACTGTTGCAGTACCTGCATGGTAGTTAACCTTACAATTATCTGCCGTTGTACCCTCTGACCAGCTCAGAACACTGATGCTTTCAACAGTTTTGTCAATTGCGCCGAGTGACTGGAAAAGATGGCCCTGCGCATCCTTACCCGGAATACTCATATCAACAGCCTTAGGCTGAAGCTGAATTGTAATTGTTCCGTCACCGTTATCCTTAACATTTGCAGTTACAAGGTCATCAGCAACAAGACGGCTTGTTACGAGTGTTTCACCGTTACCGTCCCACTCGTCTGTATCAAGGGCAGGATCACGGTTTGTACTTGGGACAAGTCCATTAAGACCGGGTGAATAAAGATTTTTGACAATACCGGGAACCAATTTGTTAATAGTTGCATTCTCACTGCCGCCAATAGTAATATTTCCAACCTCAAGATTTTCTTCACCGAGGAGCTTATACCATGACTGCTTTTCGCCGTTTTCGTCAATATAATCTGCCATCAGAGTCTTTGAATAATTATAAGCCTCAACATAGTAATTTACAACATCTTCAACGGTAGCGAAATTCACTCCGCCGTATGTATCGGCAACAAATTCATCAATTACAGGCTCATCATAATTTTCTTCACCTTGTTCAGTATCATTTGTTTCCTGCCAGCTGCCGTCCTTAATCTCATTAATTGCCTGGATCGCACCGTTAGTTACATAATTAATTTTTTTACATCCTGCAAAAGTGCTTGCAATAAGACCTACTGCAAGTACCAGGCAAAAGACTTTTTTCACATATTTGTTCATTTCAGGGTTCCCCTTTCAAAATTGTACAATCGTTTTAACAAAACATTACATAATAAATTTATATTAAATCAGGCAAAAAGTCAATAGTAATTTTGAAATTGACAGCTAATTTTTTATTTGTATAAATTTTCGTATATATATTTGTTGAGATTTTTAATAGGCTGTGTTATAATAATTGTAACTATTTTTCAATATTTTCATTTTTTCTGATTTTAAGGAGTAATTAAATTATGAGATGTAAAAATTGCGGAACATATAATGATGACAACAGATATATCTGTGAAACCTGCGGTTCTCCGCTTTATGATGAAGAGGAAATAACTCCCGAAGCTAATGAAGAGGACAAGACACAGACCTTCAATGCGGTAACAAATCCTGTTACACAGGAGACTGCCAGTCAAAATGAGCCTCCTCGTAAGAACAGTCCTGAAGAACCAAAAGATAAAGCTGAGAAAAAAAGTGCAATTGTAATTGCTATCCTCGTGGTAGTTCTCGTTGCAATCATCGTTTCAGTCATAGTTGTAGCAGTTAATAAATCAAAAAACAAGGATGAAACGACGACTCAAGTTACAACCACACAATCAACTACCGAAAGCACCACAAAACAGACAACTCAGCAGACTACAGAAAAAACAACAACCACTACCACAACCACAACTGCACCGTCAACCACTGCTCAGATATGGTATATAAATGCAAACAGCAGCGGCGGCGGAACAGTAACAGGATCAGGTGAATATGAAAACGGTAAACGTGTAACAATCACTGCCACAGCAAATGACGGTTATGAATTTGACGGCTGGTACTCAAACGGTAATAAAATCAGTGACAAAGCAAAATACACGTTTATTGCAAATGCAAACAATAATTTTACGGCTGTGTTCAACCCTGTAGAAACAGATGGAAATATAGAAAATTTGGACGATATGGAGTAATTAAGTATGACAAAAGGTGAAACAGCAAAGGATTTGTTTTTATCCGGATGTAATTGCTCCCAAGCTGTTGCGGCCGCATTTGCCGATGAAATGAATATGGATATAGATACGGTTAAGCGTTTGACTGTAGGCTTTGGCGGCGGTATTGGCAGAATGAGAGAAGTCTGCGGCGCTGTTTCAGGTATGACCTTTGTAATATCTGCAATCTATGATGAAGACAAAGCAAATATTTATAAAAGAGTACAGGAGGCTGCCGGGAAATTCAAAGAAGAAAACGGATCAATAATATGCCGCGAACTGCTCGGACTCAGTATTAAAGGTACAGACTCTCCTATCCCTGAAAAACGTACCAAACAGTATTATAAAAAGCGCCCCTGTGCCGAGTTTGTTGAAATGGCAGCTAATATTCTGGAAGAATATATAAAAAAAGATTAAACAAATCGTTTGCTTCAGTTTGTTCCTGCGCTGCTTTCAGTTTCAATAATGGCTTTCCGGTATTTTAGTTAATGTAAAAGTCCTTATTGAACAATTCAGGTTTCTATTCTGTAATCAAAAAATATATCAATTACATAATTGACCGATACCATACGGATCATTAAACTCCGGGTTTCAAAAAAAGTCAAAAAAGTATTGCATTTTAACAAATGATGTGGTATATTAACAAGGCACAAAATATTTGTGCCTTGTAAGCTTAATTTGCGCCGGTAGCTCAGTTGGATAGAGTGTCTGGCTACGAACCAGAAGGTCGGGGGTTCGAATCCCTTCCGGCGTACCAAAAGGGCATCCTTAAAGATGCCTTTTTATAATGTAAAAATACTTTTATCTTTTATCTTTTATATTTACTATATCGGGGTGTAGCGCAGGTGGTAGCGCACCAGACTGGGGGTCTGGGGGCCGCAGGTTCAAGTCCTGTCACTCCGACCATTGACAGCTCTTATCTGAAAGGATTTGAGCTGTTTTTTAAGAAAGTACTATTAATTTTCATTAATGATAAAAGTATCCGTGCTGTTGTCGCTTAGATGAGAGATTCTCAAAAGTTAATAGAAGCAGTATAAATAGTGAATTGACTGTCGTTTGTAAAGTATCGAGAGTTATACCAAAGGGCAAAACTATAAATTTGACAGATTAAATGGAACTTACAAAGTTAAAGTTACCTAACACCAACACATAATCCGGTATGTATTGACAAATAAAATAATCTTGCTAATATCAACCCACTCCGTTACCGTGGTTATTACTATGATAACGAAACAGGCTACTACTATCTCCAATCCCGTTACTATGACCCAAGCATCTGCAGATTTATCAATGCGGATAATGCAGATGTTGCAAAAGATTTAAAAAATAAAAATATAGGTACTAACATTTTTTATATTGTTTAAACAATCCGAGTAATTCTTTTGATTTAAATGGTCATGTTACTGTAAGTTTGAAAAATAAAAAGATATCCAATCTAATTGTGAAATTTGCTGCTAAGATTAGTAATTCTTGGACTTTTAGTTCAAGCGTAGAATCTAAGCAAAAATTCAAATTCAACAAATTAGGGGTTACATTATATATTGGAGCTTCAGCATCAACCTCGTTATCTCAAATGAAAAATAAAACATCGAGCTATAATGGTTCCGTGCAAATTTCATCAAAATGCTCTTTGAGTTTTGGAAAAAAGAAATTATCATATTCAAGTTCTACTACTATTAATGGCAATACTGTTAAAGGAACTGTCACATTAGGAAGTAATTCTATAGCCTATGAAGTCAGTGTAATAACACGATATTATTATAACTCTCGCAGTTCGTGTTATTTTTCGATAGATATAGGATTTAGCATAAAGCATACAACAACTGCAGCTGCTACGGCTGTTGTGGCTGGTGTATGTGTTGCTGCACCTTATATTGCACCTGCTGCAACAAAAATATATTGCAGTGTATTATCGTCTGTCGCATCTTCTCAAGCTTTTATGAAAGGATTAGCTACCGTTGCAAATGCAAGTATGACAATTGCAACTAAATTAGCATAGGAGTGATTTTGTGAGAAAATCAAAATTAAAAAAAGTAGGTTTAACTATTATCCCACTTGTTATTATCATTATTGCTTTTATCTTTATAGATTCTATGCTTCCAGAACCATTAACTGATAGTTTAGACTTTTGGGGAATTGTTCCAAAGGATAATCTCGAATATATAAGTGACGATTTATTTATTAATGATAAACATTTTTTTGTATATTCTACTTTTAATTCTAACAATAATGATGTATATACCATATCAGTAGGTGATATAACAGGTAAAAAATTCAACAAATACAATATTATTAGTTATCGTGAAATAGATAATTCTCAATTAGCACTTTCTGAATACTCAAAAGAAATGAATGTATCAAATTTTCCTGAACTCGAGGTAAAAAATGGGTCTGAATATATTGGAGGGATATATACAGGAACTGTGCCTTCAACCTGTGAATCTGTATTAGTTAACGGCATACCTGCTGAAATGATTAAACAAACATTTCAACTTAATGGAAAATCTGTTCAATTTTATTTATATTATTGTGTAATAGAGGATGATTATACAGTTAATTTAACAATAATAGATAGAAATGGAACGAGATATTCTGTTACTCCTGTTGAAATTGATGGATTAATGTATCCAAATATTCAACCTATTGAATAATAACCCAAAGTATAATTATCATTCCCCTTTAAAAAACAGGGTTGCGAAAACTCTGCCCTGTTTATAAAGTTATATACATATGCTATCCGTGGTAATATTACTTCCAAGAAAATTTACAACCATACGAGAGATGAAAATATAACATCATCCCCGATTGAAACAACAACATTTAC
>CAZGRZ010000027.1:0-19956 GCA_964528285.1 uncultured Bacteroides sp.
TAATGCGATGGGTCATTTTTGGTTTTATCCTTTGTGAATAGCAGTTCCAAAAGACATATACGCCCGACTATCTCACACATCAAAAGAAAAGAAATTACGGTGAAATTGAAACAGTTACAATCAAAAATCATCACGAGCCGATTATTGCAAGAGAACGCTTTGAGGCTGTGCAGAGAGAGCTTGAAAGACGCAAGCCGTCACAAAGTACTGTGAAAGCCTTTGCAAACAGATACGCACTGTCGGGTAAAATCGTCTGCGGTGAATGCGGAGCAGGCTTTGTAAGACGGCAGAAAAAGCGAAAGGACGGCACAATGAATGTGAAATGGGTGTGCGCCGAAAGTCAGAAAAACGGCGGTAAGCACAAAGAAAAAGACGGAACTTCTGCGGGGTGTACAACAAATTCCATCAACGACAGGGATATAAAAGAGATATTGCAGACAGTGGTTGCCGATACAATGCTGAGCCGAACAAATATAGTCAACACGCTGTTGCAGACTGTAGAAAGCGTAGTCAAAAATGTCAGCGATAATGATAACAGGTCGCATTTTCAAAGTGGAATTGCCAAGTATGAGGATAAGAAAAAGAAATTACTTGATATGTGTTTGAACGGCTATATTGAGGCGAAAGAGTACAGAGAGGTCTGTGACAATTTAAGTAATCAGATAACAGACCTTGAGCAAAAACTGATTAAAGATCAAAGCAATCAGCAGTTGCTTGCAGACAAGGGGGAAATCATTATTGATATAAAAAATTATGTAAATGCTATATCTACTGGCGAAGAATGGAACGATACATTTTACAGAAATATCATTGACCGAATTGTTGTTCACAAAGGCAGAAAAATGGATATTCACCTGAAACTGATACCTGAAAAATGGCAGAGCAAAATTCTTGCAGGGACACAGGAAATCGAGACATTTGAAAACAAAAAACGCTCTTGTGTGTGCTCTGAACCTATATCTGTTAACAAGCCTTTAAGCTCAGCATATGGCATTGAATAGCGCTGGGATAAATAGCGAAGGGAAGCTCCGAGCTCACCGTCAGGTCCTCCATATTGACTTATAATTATTGAAGCGGCCTTTGGATCGGGCTTCTTTATATTAATCGGATATTGTAATTTTTTTATATAATTAAACATAAAGTCAACTCCTTAAATTTCTGTTTTATTCTATGCCGGAATTGATTTTATGCTACTTATAATAAAAACCTTTGATGATTTATCAAAGGTTTTTACTGTTGAAATTTTCTATTACTATATGGTATCTGTTATATGCCTTTCTTACTGCATCATCCCAGCTGATATAGATATCGGACTGTGCTTTTTTGCCGACTGTATTGAGCAACTTTTTGTTATCCATAATTTTTGCAAGTATTGATGCAATTGAATGTGCGGACTCCATACATAAGAAGCCTGTTTTACCGTCCTCAATGCCTTCTGCGGCACAGCTGTTTCTTATGAGAAGGCTTGGGGTTGCGCAGGCAGCAGCCTCTCTTACTACCAGACCGTTTGTGTCAAATACCGAAGGGAACAGCAATATATCCGATATTCCGTAATATCCTTGAATTTCCTGCCTGTCAAGGATTTTACCTGTCCAAATTACATTATCTTTTAATCCTGATTTAATGATATATCTCTTTATAGCATTTTCATCAGCACCGAAGCCGAGCATTATAAGTTTGAAATTTTTGCCGTCTTTTTTAAGCTTAACACAGGCATCAAGAATTAACCTGATGTTTTTATACCATATCATTCTGCCGCTGTATAGAAAAATAGGGATATTCTCAGGTATATTATGCTTGCGCTTAATCATGGAAATGTCAGCATCCGATACATTCATAACAGGCAGGTCACAACCATTTGGCATAACTATATAATCACCTGTATATCCTACTTTTCTAAGTGAATCAACTGTACCCTCACTTGTAATCCAGACCTCATCTGCTGCATTGATATTGTTCAAAAGAAAGCGGTATGCAAAATCCCTTGCAGGCTTTGTGGGAATTCTTCTGTCAAAGTCATATTCATATTTGGTGTGATATGTAAGCACGACAGGAATTTTCTTTTTTTCTGTGACGCGGCGGAAATAATAGCTCGTTGCAAGAGGTGCGTGGGAATGAAGCAAATCAAAATTTTTATTAATTATAGCCTGATGAAGTTCATCCTTGAACGGCCAGCCGATGCTATATCCTTCCTTTGATGGTATCCACCAGCTTTTATATCTGAATATTTCATAATCATATCTGTAATCAAGCTGATTAGGATTTTTCGGTGTGATAACTACTGCTTCACCGAAGCTTTTATTGATATGATAAGCATAGTTCTGCGCAACATTGCTTATCCCGTCAGTAGTCGGCGGGAAGGCATCAGTGCCGATACCGATTTTTAATTTATCTTTCAAACCATTCATCTCACAATTTAAGTTATATTTAATTATTTTAGCATAAATTATCAAGTATGTAAATAGAGCAAGTTTGTATGTTTAAAATATACTTATAATTTAATTAGAATTAAATTAAAATATTTCTTGATTAAAACAAGTATATACTTTATAATAGAAAATGTATATAATTTAGGAGAGAAGCATATGAGCCAGACTTATTCGGTATCACTTGATAAGATAATTAAAAATCATAATTTGGATATTGTGTATCTGCCGAAAACAGCAGATAAAATTTTGATTAAAACTGCTGAAATCAACAGACCGGGCATTGTTCTGACAGGATATACAGATTATTTTGATCCGCTGAGAATACAGATACTCGGCTGGACTGAGCTGGGTTTTCTTCATAATATGACTGATGAAGAGCGTGACAAGGCACTCGGGTACTGGCTTGGATTAAAGCCTGCAGCAGCCGTGATTACAAGGGGACTTGAAATACCTGAGTATTTCATTGAATCGTGTAAAAAATATGAGGTGCCGCTGCTGAAAACAGAGGAGGAGACCTCGCCGTTTCTTGCTGCGCTGATTGCATATCTCAACAGTGAGCTTGCGCCGAGAATTACACGTCATGGCGTTCTTGTTGAAGTATATGGTGAGGGTGTTCTTATTACAGGTGAAAGCGGAGCAGGAAAGAGCGAAGCTGCAATTGAACTTATCAAGAGAGGTCACAGGCTTATTGCAGATGATGCTGTTGAAATAAGAAAGATAAGTGATAAAACTCTTATGGGTAACTCACCGAGTAATATCCGCCATTTTGTTGAACTGCGCGGAATCGGAATTATTGATGCAAGGCGTATTTTCGGTATGGGCGCCGTAAAGCCAAATGAAAAGATTGATATGGTCATTCAGCTCGAGGCATGGGATTCAACAAAAGCATATGACAGACTCGGTCTTGATAATGAATATGCAAATATACTTGATGTTAAGGTTCCTGTAATTACCGTGCCGATAACACCGGGACGAAATCTTGCTGTTATCGTTGAAACTGCTGCTATGAATAACAGACAGAAAAAGATGGGATATAATGCGGCAAAGGATCTTATGCACAGTTTGGGAATGGATGATATCCGGCCTGAAGATAAAGAAGTTGAAATTTGGCATAATTAATTAAGGAGGAGAGTGTTGCTGTGTATTATATCGGTATTGACCTTGGGGGAACAAATATTGTTTCATCAGTAGTGAATGATGAATATGAGATTATCGCAAAATCTAAGACTGAAACTGACATTCCGAGAAGTGCTGAAGAGATTTTTGACGATATTGCACGAGTATCAAGAGAAGCGGTGAAAAATGCAGGACTTGAGCTCAAGGATATTGAATCTGTGGGATTAGGAACACCGGGTACGGTTAACGGAGATGGCATTATTGAATTTGCAAATAATCTTGGGTTTAATAATGTCCCTGCAAGACAGATGCTCGTTGATCGCCTTGGTCTTGAAAGAATATATATTGAAAATGACGCTAATTGTGCCGCACTTGGTGAAGCATATGCAGGTGTTGGCAACGGTGCAAAGGATTTTGTTGCTGTCACTCTTGGCACGGGTGTAGGTTCAGGAATTATTGTTGACGGTAAAATTGTCAACGGCGTTAACTTTGCCGGTGGTGAATGCGGACATATGGTAATCATGGTTGACGGCGCTCAGTGTACCTGCGGTCGTAAAGGCTGCTGGGAAGCATATGCTTCTGCCACAGCGCTCATAAATCAAACTAAGCAGTCAATGGAGAAAAATCCTGATTCTGTTATGCATCAACTTGCAGCTGAAGAAGGTAAAGTTTCAGGCAGAACAGCATTTGACGCTATGAGGAAGGGCGATATAGCAGGCATTAAAGTTGTTGATCGGTACATAAAATATGTTGCGTGCGGTCTTATCAATCTTGTCAATATACTTCAGCCGGAAATCATTTGTGTCGGCGGCGGTATTTGTAACGAAGGAGAGACACTTATGAAACCGCTTCGGAGATTCGTTCAGGCTGAAAGATATTCTATTCACAGCAAAATTCAGACAAAGATTGTCAAGGCTCAGCTTGGTAATGATGCCGGTATTATCGGCGCAGCAATTCTTGGTAAAATTAAAGAATAACTGGTGGTTTATTTGGATAAATTAATTGAACTTTGTAATAAATTAAATTGTGCATATGCCGAAAACGAACCAATGAGTAAGCATACTACTTTCAAAATCGGCGGAAATGCAAGACTTGTTGTTTATCCTGAGAGTGAGGAACAAATCAGTCAGTTTATAAAAACCGCGCATGAGGAAAATATCCGTATAATAACAATCGGAAACGGTTCAAATCTCCTCGTTGATGACGATGGAATTGACGCCTGTGTTATGATTCTTGAGGACAATATGGGTAAAATAAAGCTGCTTGATGACAATATTATTTTTGCACAGGCAGGCGCTCTGCTTATCAAGGTCTGCCGCTTTGCTTATGAGCACAGCCTTACAGGTCTTGAATTTGCATATGGTATTCCCGGTTCATGCGGCGGCGGAGCGTTTATGAATGCAGGTGCATACGGCGGAGAGATGAAGGATGTCCTTTACAGATGTGACCATATTAACAGTATGGGGAATAAAGGCTTTCTTGAGAATGATGAGCTCAAGCTGTCTTACCGCCACTCGGCATATTATGACAATGACTGTGTTATAACAGGGATTTATCTTAAGCTGAAAAAAGGCAATAAGGCTGAAATAAAAGCAAAAATGGATGATTTAATGTCACGCAGGAAAAATAAGCAGCCTATTGAATATCCGTCTGCGGGTTCAGTCTTTAAGCGTCCGAAGGGGTATTTTGCAGGGGCATTGATTCAGGAATGTAATCTTAAAGGAAGGCGTGTCGGCGGAGCACAGGTAAGTGAAAAGCATTCGGGATTCGTAATCAATACAGGCGCAGCGACATGCAAAGATGTTATGGAACTTTGCAAAATATGCAGTGATACTGTTTATGAGCAAAAGGGCGTCAGACTGGAAATGGAAATAAGAGTTACAAAGTAGGTGAAATTTTATGGAAATAAAAAAGAATCTGGTGGTAATAACAGGCGTCAGCGGAGCAGGCAAAACAACTGCAATGAAATTTCTTGAGGATACAGGATATTACTGCATTGATAATATGCCTCCGGAGCTTATGGCTACATTTATAGATATACTTGAAAAGGGAAATAACTATAATAAAGTTGCAATTGTAACAGATGTTCGTTCAAGTGATATGTTTCGGCAGATAATTGAGAGTGTTGATGAAATTAAAAACTATAATTTTGTGGTTAAAATAGTTTATCTTGATATCAATGATAAGGAAGCGCTCAAGAGATATAAGCTGACAAGGAGAAAGCATCCTTTCGCAGATAAATTTAACGGAAGTATTTCACAGGCAATCAGCTATGAAAAGGAAATTCTGTCACCCCTGAGAGCAAATGCAGACCATGTTATTGATACATCGGATATGGACGCCGCAAAGCTCAGGTCAAGGCTGACTCAGATCCTTCTCGGAAACGACAGTGAAGTTATGAATATTCACTGTATGTCATTCGGTTTTAAGCATGGCATTCCGTCTGAGGCTGATTTTGTTATTGATGTTAGATGTCTGCCTAATCCGTATTGGGTTGACAGCCTGAGAAATAAAACAGGTCTTGATAAAGAAGTTTATGATTATGTGTTTTCTTTTGAACAGTCAAATGAGCTCCTTGAAAAGCTGATAAATCTTCTGGATTTTCTAAATCCGTTATATATTAAGGAAGGCAAAAGCCAGATCGTGATTGCAATAGGCTGCACGGGCGGTAATCACAGGAGCGTTGTTTTTGCAGAGGCATTAAAGGAGCATTTTTCAAAAAGGTGGGAAAATGTCTCCACAAATCACAGGGATATAGAGCGTAGATAAAATGTCATTTTCACAGTCGGTTAAGAAAGAGCTTATGAAAATTAAATATGAAAAAAGCTGCTGTGAAAAAGCTTTGCTTTATGGTCTTTGTATTTTCGGTAAAAGCTTCTCTTCTTTCGGAATTAATATGCAGACCGAGAATAAAGATGTTGCAGGGCTTTATAAAAAACTGGTTAAAAAGTATTGCAACGTCAACTGTGATGTCATCGTTTCCCCCAGGGGTCGCAGTTATTCCATTAACATAGAGAATAAAAGTGACTGTGATAAAATATTGGGTGCATTCGGGCATAACGATAACAGCAGTCTTAAAATTGACCATTCAAATTTTGATTGCAGTGAATGTAACCACGCTTTTCTGGCGGGTGCTTTTTTATCCTGCGGAACAGTATCCGACCCCAAAAAAGATTATCATCTTGAATTTACAGTACCATTTATGAATTTGTCAAAAAGTCTTGTGACCTTTCTTGAGGAAACAGAACTGTCCCCAAAACTGTCAAACAGGAACGGATATAATATAGTTTATTTTAAAGACAGTCAGGGAATTGAGGATTGCCTTTATATTATGGGTGCGTCATCCGCTATGTTTGAGATGATGAATATTGAAATTGTTAAGGATATAAGAAATAAGGCAAACAGAACTGCCAATTGTGAAACAGCTAATATAGAGCGCACAGTAAAGGCAAGCTATGCTCATATTGAAGCAATAGATAAAATTGAAAGAATAAAAGGTCTTGACTATCTAAAAAAAGATTTGAAGGATATGGCGGTTTTAAGAAAAGAAAATCCGGAGCTTTCACTCTCGGAGCTCGCAAAGCTCAGCGGACTTTCACGCTCGGGGGTCCATCACAGGCTCAACAGGATTCTTGAAATTGCCAATGATTTAAATTGATAAAAGGAAGATAAATATGTTTACTCATTTGCACACTCATACAGAGTTTTCGCTGCTTGACGGTGCCTGCCGTATCGAGCAGTTAGTAAAGCGTGCAAAGAGCCTTGGTATGCAGTCGCTTGCTATTACCGATCACGGTAATATGTATGGGGCTGTTGATTTTTATAAGGCGTGCAAAAAGGAAGGAATAAAAGCCATTATAGGCTGTGAGGTCTATGTTGCACCGCGAACGAGATTTGATAAAGAAAAGGTGCTTGATAAGGATTATAACCATCTTTTGCTTTTATGTAAAAATGAGACTGGATATAAAAATCTTATCAAAATGGTTTCAAAATCTTTTACCGAAGGCTTTTATTTCAAGCCGAGAATTGACCACGATTTGCTTGAAAAATATCATGACGGACTTGTGTGCCTTTCCGCCTGTCTTGCAGGAGAAATACCACAGGCTCTTTTGCAGAAAGATTATGAAAAAGCAAAGCAGACTGCTCTTTGGTATAATGATATATTCGGAAACGGAAATTATTATCTTGAAATCCAGGACCACGGAATGCCCGAGCAGAAGATTGTACTTGAAGGGATGAAACGCCTTTCGAGAGAGCTTGATATACCCCTTGCTGCAACAAATGATGTGCATTATATCGAAAAAAAGGACGCACATATTCAGCAGGTGCTTATCTGTATTGCAACAAACCATGTTATAGGTGAAGATACGGGGCTTGAATTCCACGCAAATGAATTTTATTTGAAAAGTGAAAGCGAAATGCGTGAAGTTTTTTCAGATGTTGTGCAGGCAGTTGACAACACTCAGGTGATTGCTGACAAATGTAATTTTGAATTTGAATTCGGCAATACAAAGCTTCCTTATTTTGAAACACCTGATAATATGGATCATTTTGAATACTTTAGGATGCTATGCCTTGACGGTATGAAGAATAGATACGGTGACAATCCGCCTGAGGAATATTATGACAGGCTGAATTATGAGCTTGAGACGGTTGAAAAAATGGGATATACGGATTATTATCTCATCGTTGCCGACTTTGTATCTTTCGCAAAAAAAAGCGGCATTCCTGTCGGTCCGGGCAGAGGCTCCGGTGCAGGTTCGATTGCAGCTTACTGTATGGAAATAACAGACATTGATCCGATGAAATATAATCTTCTTTTTGAACGCTTTCTTAATCCCGAACGTGTATCAATGCCTGATTTTGATATTGATTTCTGCTATGAACGTCGGGGAGAGGTTATTGATTATGTTACGAAGAAATACGGTACAGATCATGTGGCACAGATAGTTACTTTCGGAACTCTTGCAACCCGTGCCGCTATCCGTGATGTCGGCAGAGTTATGGGTATGCCTTATGCTCAGGTTGATGCAGTGGCAAAACTTGTACCAAATGATTTCCACATCACTATTGAACAGGCGGTCAATAAGTCTAAAGAATTGTCTGATTTAATGGCACAAAACCCTCAGGTTAATGAGCTGATTGAGACTGCAAAGCAGGTTGAAGGTATGCCGAGAAATACCTCTACCCATGCAGCAGGAGTAGTAATTACTCACGACCCCGTGTCATCCTACGTTCCGCTTGCAACTAATGATGGCGTTCCTGTAACTCAGTATATTATGACAACTCTTGAGGAGCTTGGCTTGCTTAAAATGGATTTTCTCGGTCTGAGGACGCTTACCGTTATTGATGATGCCTCAAAGGCAGCCGGAATTGATATTAACAGTATTTCCGATAATGATAATGAAACATATAAATTATTTTCAAACGGACAGACTGAGGGTATATTCCAGTTTGAATCATCAGGGATGAAGCAGATGCTTATGAATCTGAAACCGACCGCTCTTGAGGATTTGATTGCCGCCACCTCTCTCTACCGTCCGGGACCTGCAAAGCAGATTGACACCTTTGTTGAAAATTCCCATAATCCTCAGAAGGTTACTTATCTGACAGAAAAACTCAAGCCTATTCTTGAAAACACATACGGTTGTATGGTGTATCAGGAACAGGTAATGCAGATTTTTCGTGAGCTTGCCGGATACTCATACGGCAGAGCGGATATTGTCCGACGCGCCATGAGCAAAAAGAAACTCGATGTCATGGAACAGGAAAGAGAAACTTTTATATCAGGATGTAATAAAAACGGCATTGACAAGGATACAGCAAATGCCATATTTGATCAGATGTCGGATTTTGCAAAATATGCATTTAATAAATCGCATGCTGCTTGTTATGCACTGATTGCATACAGAACAGCATATTTGAAATGTCATTATTCCGCTCAGTTTATGGCGGCACTTATGACATCAGTACTTGATCAGTCAAATAAAATTGCACGCTATACTGCCGAGTGTAAGCGTATCGGTCTCAAACTCGGTCCGCCGAATATCAATACCTCAATGAAAGGATTTACCGTCAACGGAAGAGTTATCAATTACGGATTGCTGGGGATAAAAAATGTCGGTTCTGATTTTGTTGATGAGATTGTTGACGAACGCAAAAACGGTAAGTTCACTGACCTGCTGGATTTCTGCAAGCGTATGCAGGAGGGACATTTCAACCGCCGCGCAGTTGAAAGTCTCATTCGCTGCGGCGCACTTGACTGCTTTGATACAAACAGGCGTCAGATGATTCAGGCTCTGCCTTCTCTCTTAACAAATCTTGAGAATTACAGACAAAGTACGCGTTATGGTCAGGTCGGCTTTTTTGACATCGGTCAGGGCGAAATTATGTCGTTTGACTTTGATTTCCCCGATGTCCCCGAGTTTTCAAAAAATGAACTTCTGAAAATGGAAAAAGAGATGACGGGACTTTATCTTTCAGGTCATCCGATGGATAAATATGCTGATATCTGCAACAGTCTGGGTTATTCAAATACAATTGATTTGATAGACACAGGCAAGGGCGAGGATACGGGATATAAAGATAAAAGTCAGGTTAAGCTCTGCGGTATTATTGTACGCAGTACACTTAAACAGACAAGAAACGGCGCCAAAATGGCATTTATAACAATTGAGGATTTATATGGTTCAATTGAGGTTATTGTATTTCCGAATACTCTCGAAAAATTTTCGGATTTCATTTATGACTCAAGCATCATAAGCGTCTCAGGTACCTTGTCTATTGAAGAGCAAAAGGATGCAAAAATTATTGCAAATGAGATTTCCTCTCCGCCTGTCAGTGCAGAGCATATCTCAGATCAAAAGTCTAAAAAAAAGAAAACAGCACTTTTTCTTCGCTTTGATAATGAGAATGATGAAAGAATCAAATTAGCCAAAAGGGTAACTTCAATTTTTGACGGAACTATTCCGCTGTATTTTTACTATATTAAAAGTGGGAAGTATGAGCTTCAGCCGAGGACGGATTTTGTTGAGGTGAACGAAACTGAACTCGGAGAGTTAAAACGTATTCTGGGTGACGAAAATGTCGTGTTTAAAAATTAATAATTTGCATATATATCCTAAAAAATAAGTCAATACTTGACATTTTTTTCTCTAAAGATTAAAATACTAACAGTTATGTGTTATAATTTTTATTATACAGGAGAAATCAGTGTGAAAAATCACACTAATCCTATTGTATTCCCGGTTATGGTTTTCAAAATTCATTAATTCCCGCGCATATGAATTTCGAGATGGTTGAATTTCCGTTATACGCCTTGTCAGGCTGCAGCAAGTCGTATGGATGATATATAATAAACTGTTTGCAGCCGGAAAGGCTATGGAGATTATTATGAAAACAATTGCAGTTTTAACAAGCGGCGGAGACGCTCCAGGTATGAATGCCGCTATTCGCGCAGTAGTTCGTACAGCTTGCAAAAACGGAGTAAAAGTATATGGCGTAATCCGTGGTTATAACGGACTTATTAACGGAGATTTTATTGAAATGAGTCTTCGCAGCGTTTCAGATATTATCAATCGCGGAGGAACAATCCTTTATTCAGCTCGTTCGGTTGAATTCGCAACTGAAGAAGGTATGCGCAAAGCAATCCGTACCTGTCAGGAGTGGGGAATTGAAGGCGTTGTTGTTATTGGCGGTGACGGTTCATTCCGTGGTGCAAGAGATTTGTCAGAAAGAGGAATTCCTTGTGTCGGTGTTCCCGGAACAATTGACAATGATATTGCCTGCTGTGACTACACAATCGGTTATGATACATGTCTTAATACAATTATGGAAATGGTTGACAGACTCCGTGACACAAGTGAGAGCCATGACCGTTGCACTGTAGTTGAGGTCATGGGAAGAAAAGCAGGTTATCTTGCTCTTAATGCAGGTATTGCTGTCGGCGCTACCTCTATCCTGATTCCTGAGGTTGAGTTTGATATTGAAAAGCATGTTATTGAAAGAATGGAAAGCACCCAGAGAACAGGCAAAAAGCATTTCATTATTGTTGTTGCAGAGGGAGTCGGCATTGATGTTGATGACCTTGCAAAGGAAATTCAGTCACGCACAGGCGTTGAAGCACGCTCACTTACACTCGGTCATGTTCAACGCGGAGGATATGCAACTGTTAAGGACAGAGTTATGGCAACTCGCATGGGTAATTATGCAGTGAAGCTTCTTATGAACAATATCGGAAATCGTGTTGTCGCTGCACATAAAGAAGAGGTTCTTGATTACGATATCTTTGAAGCACTCAATATGACAAAGTCAATAGATTTGGATCTGTATAATGTTGCTCATGAGGTTTCTATTTAATTTCGCAGATTTCGTTTTTGACTTAAGTATTGATAAAAATAAAATAATTTAAAAATTTTAAGGGCATCTGTGAGATGTCCTTATTTTTTGTCAATACTATAATCGGTGATTTATTTGAAAAAATTTATTAGAATTGCAGATGCTTGCTTTGCAGTAATATTATCTGTTATTTATTCTTTTATCGGATTTGGTATGGCATTTCTGCCGAAC
The DNA here is from genome assembly GCA_964528285.1 of uncultured Bacteroides sp. Lineage (GTDB taxonomy): Bacteria > Bacillota > Clostridia > Oscillospirales > Acutalibacteraceae > Eubacterium_R. The sequence continues at coordinate 12,114 of CAZGRZ010000027.1, forward strand.
AACATTAATACTTATTCCTCAAATAGTATTAGTTATAAAACATTTTATACGGTTGAAATATCAGAAGAATCTCAGGTCGATTTTCAGGGAAATCAAAGAGTTTCACCTTCTGAAAGTGAAATAAAGCTGCTTGGTGTTATTCCCGTTAAGACTGCAGCCATAACGCAGACCGCACCGTCAAAGGTTTATGTCAGCGGTGAAAGCTTTGGTATAAAGCTATATACTGACGGAGTTATCGTTGTCGGTACAAAGGATGTTCAGATTTCAGGCGGAAAATGTAACCCGGCGAAAGAGGCGGGACTTGAAAAAGGAGATATAATTGTTTCCATTAATGGTGAAAAAATGTTTTCATCAACACAAGTAGAGGAAGCGTTTAACGACAATAACGGTAATGAATACAAAATTATAGTAAAAAGAAACGGTAATTATAAAACCTTTACGCTCAAGCCTGTTTATTCTCAGAGCGAAGGGAAATACAAGGTCGGTGTATGGGTAAGAGATTCGACGGCAGGAATCGGTACGGTTACTTTTTATAATCCGGAGAATTCGACTATTGCGGCATTAGGTCACCCAATTACAGATGTTGATACAAATGAGATTATGCCAATTCTCAACGGAGAAGCGGTACAGGCAAAGGTTACTAAATTATATAAGAGCAGAGACGGAGAAACAGGTTCGCTGTGCTGTGACTTTTTAAATACTTCCATAGCCACTCTAAGTCTTAACAGCAAATGCGGCATTTACGGAAAATATTCGTGCAGTGTGTCTGACAAAAAGCTGTATGATGTTGCAGTATCTCAGGAGGTTGAAAAGGGCGAGGCAAAGCTTATCTGTACGATTGACGGAAGCGGGCCAAAGGAGTATTCCGTTGAGGTTACACGAATTTCTTACAGAGAAAACAACAGTGAAAAAAATATGGTAATCAAAGTAACGGATAAAGATTTGATTGAAAAGACAGGCGGAATTGTTCAGGGAATGTCAGGTTCTCCGATTATACAAAACGGCAAGCTTATAGGCGCATTAACTCATGTGATTGTTGATAATCCCGAAAAGGGTTATGCAATATTTGCAGAAAAAATGGTGGCTGAGACAGATAATGTAAAATAATATATTATATTTTGCCGTAAAAAAGCGTATTATTCAATAATGTGAAAATAATTTACAATAATTTGTGAAAACCACTTGAATTTTAGATTTTCATATGTTACTATTATGGTAATTTATGGAAATAAAATAATCAGGAGGGTTTACAATGAAAACCAATTTTAAAGTCCTTATTGCGGATGATTCAGTGCAATTCGGTAAAGAATGTCAAAAGGAATTGAAAGCAGCGGGATATGATGTTATTCTGACTTCAAAAGACGGCAGCAAAGTGATTTACGATCTTGATACACAGCATATTGATGCTGTTGTTATGGACGCATTTATGATGAATGAAGATGCAATTGATGTTCTTGAACATATTGATTCCTCACCCACTGAAAAACCGCTTGTCGTTTTGCTTTCTTCTGTTGATTCTCAGGATTTTGAAGAACAGATGATAAGAGCAGGTGTGGACTATTACTTTATCAAGCCTGTTAAGCCGGCTTCGGTCGCAAAGCGTGTTATCCGTCTTGCATCATGGAAGACAGAAAAAAGCAAGACTCAAGTCTCCTCGTCCGGTGATGCCGATATTGAGGTTATTATTTCAGACATAATGCGTCAGATAGGCGTACCTGCTCATATCAAGGGCTATCAGTATCTGCGTACTTCAATCAAATTATCTATCGAGGACAGCGAGATGCTCGGCTCGGTAACAAAGATTTTATATCCAACTGTTGCGAAAATGTATAACACTACTGCATCAAGAGTTGAGAGAGCTATCCGTCACGCAATTGAGGTTGCATGGGACCGTGGAGATGTTGATGTCCTGTCATCCTATTTCGGTTATACAATTCAATCCCAAAGAGGAAAACCGACAAATTCTGAATTTATCGCCATGATTGCAGATAAACTGAAACTGTCACTCAAAACAATTGCATAATTATTAAAATCTATATCTTGTGGTATAAAGGATAAATTTACCTTTTGTACCACAAGATTTTTCTTTTGTGCATTATTACAGAAATTTTTATGATAAATTCGTTAAAACTGCACAAAGAAAATTTTTTCAAAAAATTCAAAAATTTTCTTGACAAGAATTAATATATAATATATAATAAACAGGCTTGTGGATTGGGCGTATTATATATTTTAATAATATATAATACTGCCTGCGTCTGCATATAGATATGCGTTGATGCTGGAGGTTGCACTATTAACCCGAGTGGTAATTTCAGCGGAGTATGTCCGATTTTAAACCGGGCGAAATCACCGATAGGGAACCATTGCAGTCAGTGACTTGCGAACACTGATATTATGTGCAAAGCCTGTATGCCCGAATGTAGTTCATTCGGTTTTATTTACAGATTGGGTTGAAACACACGGACGCGTGGTGACTATTTGGCAGCTCGCACCATAATTTTTCAGGAGGAAATAACATGGCAGCAAGTAAAGTTAAAATTCGAATCAGGCTTAAAGGCTATGATCACAGTCTTGTTGATCAGGCTGCTGAAAAGATTGTTGAAACAGCAAAGAGAACAGGCGCTCAGGTAAGCGGTCCTATTCCTCTTCCGACAGAGATTGAAAAAGTAACAATTCTTCGTGCTGTTCATAAGTACAAAGACAGCCGTGAGCAATTCGAACAAAGAACACACAAAAGACTTATTGACATTCTCAGGCCATCAAATAAAACCGTTGAAGCGTTAACAAGTCTTGAACTTCCAGCCGGTGTAGAGATTGAAATTAAGCTCTAATCACTGCTGAGGTCATGTTGGGTAAAACCAACCAATAACCAAAGGAGGAAATAAAATCATGAAAAAAGGTCTTATCGGCAAAAAGATTGGCATGACTCAGATTTTCGATGAAGGCGGAAAAGTAATTCCCGTAACAGTCGTTGAAGCAGGTCCGTGCACAGTAACACAGATTAAGACAATGGACAATGACGGCTATGAAGCAGTCCAGGTCGGTTTTGGTGATGTTAAAGTATCAAGAGTCAACAAGCCGATGAAGGGTCACTTTGACAAGGCTGATGTTGCTCCGAAGAAGACACTCAAGGAATTCCGCCTTGAAAGCCTTGAAGGAATTGAGGTCGGAAACATTCTCAAGGCCGACATTTTTGAGGTCGGCGAGACAGTAGATGTTAAAGGAACAAGCAAGGGTCACGGAACATCAGGTGCAATCAAGCGCTGGAATTTTTCAAGACTCAGAATGACACACGGTACAGGTCCTAATCACCGTCACGCAGGTTCACTCGGCGCTTGTTCAAGCCCTTCAAGAGTATTCAAGGGCAAGAAGATGGCAGGTCACTACGGTCACGAAACAGTAACAGTTCAGAATCTCAAGGTTGCTAAGATTGATGCAGAAAATAATCTTATTGCAATCAAGGGTGCAATCCCCGCTCCAAAGGGCGGAATTGTTGTTATCGCAGACGCGGTTAAAGCTTAACGAAAGGAGAGATATAAATGGCACAGGTTCAGGTTTATAACCAGGAAGGAAGGAAAACTTCAAAATTAGAACTTGCTGATTCAGTATTCGCTATTGAACCAAATGAGTCGGCAATGCATCTTGCAGTTGTTAGTTATCTTGCTAATCAGCGTCAGGGCACACAGTCAACTCTCACTCGTTCAGAAGTAAGCGGTGGCGGTGCAAAGCCTTGGAGACAGAAGGGTACGGGTCGTGCCCGTCAAGGTTCAATCCGCAGCCCTCAGTGGACACACGGTGGAATTGCTCTTGGTCCGAAGCCAAGAAAATATAAGGTTGAGATTAATAAGAAAGTAAAGAGACTCGCTATGAAGTCAGCTCTTTCAAGTAAGGTTGCTGCTGATGAAATGAAGATAATCAACAAGGTTGAGCTTGAAGCTATCAAGACAAAGGCTGTTGTTGATATTCTCACATCACTTAAAGCAGGTAAGAAAACTCTTATAGTTACATTAGAAACAGATGAAAAGATTTATAAGAGTGCACGCAATATTGAGGGCGTTAAGGTTGTTACAGTAAATACACTTTGTGTTTATGATATTCTTAACTGTGACTCTTTCATAGTTCTCAAGAACGCAGCAAAAAAGATTGAGGAGGTATATGCATAATGAAAACTGCTCAGGACATTATCATTAAGCCTATTATCACTGAGGAATCAATGACGGGCATTATGATGAAAAAATATACCTTCAAAGTTGCAAAGGATGCTAATAAGATTGAGATTGCTAAGGCAGTTGAGGAAGTCTTCCCGGGTACAAAGGTTGCAAAAGTAAACACAATTAATGTTCGCGGTCAGAAGCGTCGTCAGGGTATTAATGTTGGATACACTCCATCTTGGAAAAAAGCCATTGTTACACTCACTGAGGATTCAAAGGAAATTGAGTTCTTCAACGATATGATGTAATCAAATACCCATTATATATAATAGTATAGCAACAAAATGATTTCGGATGATGAGGTATGAAAGGTGCCATCCTTTCGCAAAGTTATCCGGAAAGGAGAAAAGAAATGGCAATAAAAAATTACAAGCCAACCACTCCTTCAAGGAGAAATATGTCGGTAACTGATTATTCTTCTCTCTCAAAAGTTGCACCTGAAAAATCTTTGCTTGAACCACTCAACAAAAAATCAGGACGCAATTCATACGGAAGAATCACAGTTCGTCATCGTGGCGGCGGAAACAGAAGAAAATATCGTGTAATTGACTTCAAAAGAAATAAATTTGATATTCCTGCAACTGTTAAGACAATTGAATATGATCCCAACAGAAGCGCACATATCGCTCTTATTCAATATGAAGACGGTGTAAAGAGTTATATTACTGCTCCTGACGGGCTTAAGGTCGGAGATACAGTAATGTCCGGCCCTAATGCGGATATTATACCGGGCAACGCACTTGCTCTTAATGATATGCCTGTCGGTACAATCGTACACAATGTTGAGCTTTATCCCGGCAACGGCGCACAGATTGCCCGTTCGGCAGGTAACAGCGCTCAGTTGATGGCTCTTGAGGGCGCATATGCACTGCTCAGACTTCCGTCAGGTGAACTCCGTAATGTACCGAGAGATTGTATGGCAACTGTCGGTGTTGTCGGAAATACAGACCACGCTAATGTTAAGCTCGGTAAAGCAGGCCGTAAGCGCAATATGGGTTGGAGACCTACGGTTCGCGGTTCTGTTATGAACCCGAATGACCACCCTCATGGCGGTGGTGAAGGTAAGTCACCTATCGGCCGTCCGGGTCCTTGCACACCTTGGGGCAAACCTGCTCTTGGATATAAGACACGCAATAAGAAGAAAGCATCAAATAAGATGATCGTTCGCCGTCGTAACGGTAAATAAGAAGGAAGGAGAAGATTAATATGAGTAGAAGTACTAAAAAAGGACCTTATGTAGAAGAAAGTCTCTATAAGAAGGTTGAAGCACTTAATGCTTCAGGCGATAAGCAAGTTATCAAAACTTGGTCAAGAAGTTCAACAATCTTCCCTGAATTCGTAGGACACACATTTGCTGTTCATGACGGAAGAAAGCATGTTCCTGTATATATTACAGAGGATATGGTTGGACATAAACTTGGTGAATTTGCACCAACAAGAACATTCAGAGGCCACGCAGGCTCAAAGACATCTAAGTAATCGAAAGGAGAATTATTATGGAAGCAACAGCAAAAGCAACATATGTCCGTATCTCTCCCAGAAAGGTGCAGATTGTTCTTGATTTAATCAGAAACCAGCCTGCTGACAAAGCTATGGCTATTCTTCAGTACACACCCAAGGCTGCTTGTGAGCCTATAATGAAGGTTCTCAAATCAGCGATGGCAAACGCTGAGAACAATAACAATATGGACACATCAAGATTATTTGTAAGCTATTGCAATGCAACTGCCGGTCCGATTCTTAAGAGAGTTCAGCCGAGAGCGCAGGGCAGAGCATACAGAATTAATAAGAGAACATCACACATCACCATTACCGTTAAGGAAATGGAAGACTAAGCGAGGAGGAAGAGTTAATGGGACAGAAATGTAATCCAACCGGATTAAGAATCGGTATTATTAAGAACTGGGACTCTCGCTGGTATGCTAAAAAGGGTGAGTTCGGTGATACACTTGTAGAAGATTACAATCTTCGTAAGTATCTTCTTGAATCACTTCACGGCGCAGGTGTTCCAAAGGTAGAAATTGAAAGAGATGCCAAAAGAGTAAGAATCAATATTCACTGTGCAAAGCCGGGTATGGTTATCGGTAAGCAGGGTGCCGAGATTGAAAAGCTCAAGGTTCTCTGTGCAAAGAAGTTAGGCAAGGATCCTAAAGAAGTTTTCATTAACATAGTTGAAATCAAGCAGCCTGACCTCAATGCAACGCTCGTAGCACAGAATGTTGCTCAGCAGCTTGAAAGACGAGTTTCTTTCAGAAGAGCAGTTAAGGGTGCTATCAGAAATACAATGAGACTTGGTGCCCGCGGTATTAAGATTACGGTTTCAGGCAGAATAGGCGGTGCGGAAATTGCTCGTTCTGAAACTTATAAGGAAGGTACTATTCCGCTTCAGACAATTCGTGCTGATATTGATTACGGTTTTGCAGAAGCTGATACAACTTATGGTAAAATCGGTGTTAAAACATGGATTTACCAGGGTGAGGTACTTCGTGAATCCCGCAATAAAAATAAGAGGCGCTCAAATCGTAGGGAAGGGGGAAAAAGATAATGCTGTTACCAAAGCGTGTTAAACACAGAAAGCAGCACAGAGGTCGTATGGCCGGTGTTGCAACAAGAGGTAATAAGGTAACTTATGGTGAGTTTGGTCTTCAGACTACTGAACCGGCATGGATTACAGCAGCACAGATTGAAGCTGCCCGTATTGCTATGACTCGTTACACAAAGCGTGGCGGTAAAGTATGGATTAAAATTTTCCCTGACAAGCCTATTACTGCAAGACCTGCCGATACCCGTATGGGTAAAGGTAAGGGTAATGTAGACTACTGGGTAGCAGTAGTTAAGCCGGGCAGAGTTATGTTTGAGCTCGGCGGTGTTGACGAGGCAACTGCGCGTGAAGCAATGCGTCTCGCCGCAAACAAGCTTCCTGTAAAATGTAAGTTTGTTAAGAAAGATGAAGAAGGGGGCGAGCAATAATGAAAGCATCTGAAATCAAAGCTCTTTCTGCTGAGCAGAGAGAAAAGAAACTTGCAGAGCTTAAAGAAGAACTTTTTAATCTTCATTTTCAACAGGCTATCAACCAGCTCGACAACCCTATGAGAATTAAAGCAGTCAAGAAAGATATCGCTCGAATCAAAACTGTTGAGAGAGAAATCGAACTTGAAAATGCTAACTCTTAAGAAGGAGGTAACTAAATAATGGAAAGAAACCTCAGAAAGACAAGAGTAGGTATGGTTACAAGCGATAAGATGGATAAAACCGTTGTCGTTACAATTAAGGATAAGGTTCGTCATCCTCTTTATAACAAAATTGTAAATCGTACTGTTAAGTACAAAGCACACGATGAAAACAATGAATGCGGCGTTGGTGACAAAGTTCTTATTATGGAATGTCGGCCGTACAGCAAGGACAAGAGATGGCGTGTGGTTAAAATAGTTGAAAAGGCTAAATAATCGTTACGATTTGCGTCTTTTTATAAATTTAGTCATTAAAATAATAACTGCAACTTAGCAAAGTGTTATTTTGCAGTACGAAGGAGGAAATTGCTGTGATACAACAAGAAAGTCGTCTTAAAGTAGCAGACAACACAGGTGCTAAAGAGCTTCTTTGCATCAGAGTTCTCGGCGGTTCAGGCA
>CAZGRZ010000028.1:0-19941 GCA_964528285.1 uncultured Bacteroides sp.
GACCTTATTCCAGCTGAGCGTTACGGTTTTATTCGTATATCCCGTGACTGCAAGACCTGATACAGTTCCAACGCTGATGCTCGCTGTATCATTAGGCATATTGTTGAATACAGGAATTGAAAAGGTCTTTGTAATTGAAAGAATATTTGCCTTTTTATATGCGTTGTATGTTGTTGCGGATTCTGACGCCGCAGCTTGAACATTTGCCATATATTCATGACCGTAAAGCTCGCCTGATGCCTTGTTAACATTGAACTTTTGAAGATATCCGGTGTTTTGATATTTGAAATTATTTGCAATATATTTTGCACCGTTGTATATTGTCATATATGGGCTTATCCAAGGTCTGTTGTACTTATCACCTGATGAATAAGTAACAAGGTCGCAGCGAATATATCCTGAATATTTTACTCCCTTGTATGATGTGTTTACCTTATACCATTTGTATCCGTCAGACTGTTTTGCTGTTGTTGACTCAACATTAACCTTGCCTCCGTTCGGAAGAAGAACGAGACTTGTACTTGATGTAGATGGCTTTTGCCTGATGTAACAACTGCAGTTTGTGTAATATCCTGAAGGTGTTTCCGTTGCAGCCCATTTAAGACCATCAAGATAACCAGTATATGCACCAATGTTATAGTAGTTATATATACCGGGATAAGTCTTGTTAGTACCGCTCGCACCGCCCGCAGTCGGAGTAGAACCGCCGACCTCCTGTCTTACCTTTGATGCAAGGTAATATGCACTGAGACCGCTGTCATTTGATGCCTCCATGAATGCCTGTGAATATTTTTTTGATGCAAAGGATACTGTTTTACCTGAGGTATTTTTATAAGAAATAACCGCATTGTGCATCCATGTTCCGTCTAATATTGCTTCAATTCCTGTAAGTGTCTGTGTGCCGTTATATGTTGTTGATTCAAACTGGAATATTCCTGTTTCATTAAGGAAATTCCTCGGATCCATATAATATTCAACTGCTTTTTTAGATGCCGATACCCAGTTGCTTGCTTCCTGAATAACATATTTTCCGTTTTTATAACAGCTTGAGCATGAGCAGTACATTGAGCTGTCATTACCCGAATACTGTTCAATAAGTTGATTTGAGTGTGATGAGCGTTCTCCGCTCACTGCTGTAGACCAGTCAAGATCCGTTTTTAACGGTTCAAAAATCCAGTTAGGATATTTGTTGTGCAATGTTACTAACGGCTGTATATAACTTTCGGGGAAGCCTTTATTTCTCAATGTAGTAGCATAGTCGGCAGCCTGTGCCGTTAAGTTACCGACAGGCAGCATAATAAATGTATTTATAAGGAGAATCAATGATAAAAGCACCGATAATATTCTTTTCATAATTTAACCCTTCTTTATATTTTTATTATAATATTCAATATAATAACACATTGTAACTGAAATGTCAATTTTACAAGACTTTTGTAATATTTACCTGCTATGACAGTAATTGACATTTTTTTCTCTAAAGTATATACTTAAGTAAAATGATCCAGAGGGGTTTTTATGGGATTGTCAAATAAATTAAAAATTTATAGAAAAAATATGAATCTGACTCAGCAGCAGGTAGCGGATGCTCTCGGTATTCAGCGATGTGCGTATGCATATTATGAATCAGGTAAAAGCTCACCAAAACTTCCTGTATTAAAAATGATAGCAAAGCTTTTTAATGTAAGTATTGATGTCCTGCTTGATAACGATATCACATCTGCAGATGTAATGAAGCTTAACAGTGATAATGATTATCTTAGGAAATGGATACCTGATGACAAGTTTAATCAGTTGTCCGATTTTGAGCAGAATGTGTTGCTAAGAATAAGACTTATGTCTTCTGATGAAAAGGAAAAGCTGATTTTTTATCTGAATAAACAGTAAACTAAAAAGACTTGCTTATGGTTAATTAAGCAAGTCTTTTTAGTTATTCTAAATTGTATAACCTTTTTGCATTTTCATTTGTTATGTCGAGGAGTGCCTGTGTGTCTATACCAAGCAGCGCGCCGATTTTTTCTGCAATATATGGGATATATGATGAATTATTTATTTTACCCCTCATAGGGATAGGTGCAAGGTACGGACAGTCAGTTTCAAGCACAAGCCTTTCAATCGGGATTTCCTTTGCAACCTCAAGGCTCTTTCTTGCATTATTGAAGGTGACAACTCCGTTTAACCCGATATACATTCCGAGTTTTATAACTTCTCTTGCCATTTCCTTTGACCCTGAAAAGCAGTGGACAACGCCCCTTGGCTTTGTCCTTTTTAATATATCAAGAGTATCGCCGTGTGCCTCTCGGTCATGAACAATTACAGGAAGGTCAAGCTTTTTTGCAAGCTCAATCTGCGCTTCAAAATATTTCTTTTGCTTTTCTTTTGTTGAACTCATCCAGTGATAATCCAGTCCTATTTCACCGATTGCAGCACACTTTTTATTTTTTGCAAACCTTTCAATAATTGTTAAATCGTTGAGCGATGCACCTTCAAGATTTTCAGGATGAAAGCCTGCCGCAAAATATATATAATCATATTGTTGTGCAAGGTCAAAATTGTATTGAGTAGTTTCTATATCACATCCACAGCTTACGACCAAAGAAATACCCTGACTCTGAAGTGAATTAAGTATTACTTCTCTGTCAGGGTCAAACTTTCTGTCGTCATAATGTGAATGTGTATCAAAGATATTATGATACATTTTAATTTTCATAGCCCTTCCGGCTGCAATTAATTTACGAAAAAACATCTATACGACTTGTTACAGCCGGACAAGTCGTATAATGAGAATTTAAAATTTATATGCGCAGACATTAATGAGTTTTGAAAAACCGCAGTCGGCAATACAATCGGAATATTGCGAATTTTCACGCTATTCTACATTATATTTGTTCGTTATCTGATCTTTGTTCCTGCCGGTATACCGTCAACAAAGAGTACCTTGACATCATCTCCACTGACATCACCTGCAAGGAGCATACCGTTGCTCATCTCACCGCAGAGCTTTGCAGGCTTAAGGTTTGCAACAATAACAATACTCTTGCCCACCAAATCTTCAGGCTTATACCAAGGGGCAATTCCCGATACAATCTGACGCGGCGATGATGTTCCGTCATTGACGATTATTTTTAAAAGCTTTTTGGCTCTCTTGACAGGCTCGCAGGATATGATTTCAGCAACGCGCAGCTCTACCTTTGAAAAATCATCAATGGCTATTTCTGCAAGTCCTTCAATCTCAGGCTTTTTCTTTTCCTCTTTAACCTGCTTTTGAATAAGTGCATTTAACTCGTCAATCTCTTTTTCAACATCAATTCTCGGGAAAAGTGCAGGACCTTTTTTGACAGTGACATTCTGCGGCAGAATACCGAACTTGTTTGCATTGTCATAGGTTATGAGACTTTTATCTGCACCGATTTGTTCCCACACCTTGGGCATTGTTGTAGGCATAAAGCAGGAGAGCAGAGTGGTCGAAATACGAATTGTCTCAAGCAGATTATAAAGTACACAGGCAAGTCTTTTTTTCTTGCTTTCATCCTTTCCGAGAATCCATGGTGTGGTCTCATCAATATATTTATTTGCTCTTGAAATAACCTTAAAGATTTCTGCGAGCGCATTGTTGAGCTGGGTTTCATCTATATAGTGAGCAACCTTATCACGAAGAGAAGTTGCCGTTTCAATCAGCTCATTATCAATTTCATTGTTTTCTTTTTCTTCAGGAATAACTCCGCCGAAATATTTTTCAACCATTGTAACGGTCCTTGAAACAAGATTGCCGAGGTCGTTAGCAAGGTCGGAGTTGATTCTGTTAATCATAATTTCATTTGAAAATGAGCTGTCAGAACCCAGTGCCATTTCTCTGAGTATATGATATCTGATTGCATCTGCACCATATCTTTCTCCCAGTACAAACGGGTCAACAACATTTCCGATTGATTTGCTCATCTTCTCTCCATTGAAGGTAATCCAGCCGTGAACCGCAAGATGCTTAGGGAGAGGCAGCTCGAGTGCCATAAGCATTGCAGGCCATATAATAGCGTGAAATCTCATAATATCCTTTGCTACCATATGAAGGTCAGCAGGCCAGAATTTATCAAAATCATCATATGCGTTATTGTCATAGCCGAGTGCTGAGATATAGTTTGAAAGAGCGTCTATCCATACATATACAACATGCTTTTCATCAAAGGTTACAGGAATACCCCAGGTGAACGATGTCCTTGAAACGCAAAGGTCCTCAAGTCCCGGCTTGATAAAGTTGTTTACGAGTTCGGTTGCTCTTGAACGCGGCTGCAAATAGTCTGTTTCAAGCAGGAGCTTCTCTATCCTGTCAGCGAACGGTGACAGCTTAAAAAAGTATGCTTCCTCTTCTGCTTCAGTAACATCTCTGCCGCATTCAGGGCATTTGCCGTCAACAAGCTGACTCTCTGTCCAGAATGACTCGCAGGGTGTGCAGTATTTACCTACATACTTACCCTTATAAATATATCCCTTGTCATATAAATCCTTGAAGATTTTTTGAACAGTCTCAATATGATAATCATCAGTTGTGCGGATATATCTGTCATAGCTGATATTCATATATTTCCATAAATTTTTGAATACAGCAACAATTTCATCAACATACTCTTTCGGAGTGATACCCTTTTCCTTTGCCTTCTGTTCTATTTTAAGCCCGTGTTCATCGGTACCGGTAAGTAAAATAACATCCTTTCCCTGCATTCGTCTGAACCTTGCAATTGAATCACAGGCAACTGTTGTATAGCAGTGACCGATATGCGGATTTCCCGACGGGTAATAGATAGGGGTTGTAATATAATACTTTTCTTTCTCTGACATTTATATATCTCCTTTATATTTTTGATGCGGCACCTTTATCAAGCATAAGTGTAACATCAGTATGAAACTGAAGTACTGATGCAGGGCATTGAGGCGTTACGTTTCCGTCAATGAGCTGTTTTATAGCATTAGCCTTGTTTTCACCTGTTGCGATAATCAATATTCTCTTTGCCTTCATAATTGAGCCGATGCCCATGGTAATTGCTTTTGTCGGTACTTCATCAATTGACTTGAAAAATCTGCTGTTGTCTTTTACTGTGCTTTCCTTTAACTCAACAACATGACTCCAGCGCTGAAAGCTGTCACTCGGCTCATTGAATGCTATATGACCGTTCGAGCCGATACCAAGGAGTTGTATATCAATTCCTCCTGCTTTTTTTATTCTTTCTTCATATTCTTGGCATTCTTTTTCCAAATCATCACAATTTCCGTCAAGAAAATTTATATTCTCATTTGGAATATTGATGTGATTGAATAGATTTTCATACATGAACGTATGGTATGAATTTTTATCATTTATATTTAGATCGCAGTATTCATCAAGATTAAAAGTTGTCACCTTCCCAAAGTCAACTGCACCGTATTCATAAAGCTTTATCATATGACCATATGGCTTAAGCGGCGTTGAGCCTGTTGCAAGACCTAAAACCGAGTTGGGCTTTGCAAGTATCTGTCCGCACATATAATTGCCTGCCGCTATTCCGATTTGCTCGTCGTTATCGTATACTAAAACGTTCATTCTCGTTCCCCATATTTTAATGCAATACAATTGTATCAGTGTGATTTTTCACACTAATCCTATTATAAACTAATTATCGTTTCTGTCAATGGAATTTACCTTTTTTAAAATATACTTTATCAGAGCGAAAATTATCATAAAACATATTGCACCTGCTATTGATCCTGCGGTATCTATTGCCCAGTCACGAAGTTCACAGGATCTGCCTGCAACAAATTTTTGATGAAATTCATCTGTCACTGCATAAAGGGAAGAAAATATTACCGACAGCACGGGGCAGGGGACCTTCTTTGTCTTAAATAAGGACAGATTGAACAAGAGGCACAATCCTGCAAATTCAAGGCAGTGTGCGGATTTGCGGATTATAAAATCAGTAAAGCCGTTATCACCAAAGTGATTTATAAACCATTGAAGTATTGCACCGCTCTGTGCGGCAGACTCTTCGGCAGTCCGTGATGAAAGCCAAAATATCACTATCATACATACTGCTGTCAATATCCAACAGAACCCTGCTTTAATTTTCTCTTGTAGCATTTACAAAACAAACCCTTCCGCTGCCTGCATGGAATTGAACACCGCTGACTCCTTCAGCCTGTGCATAATATGACGATTCATAGAACAGCGGCATAATAGAATAATCATCCATTATTGCTTTTTCACATTTCTTGCAGGCAGATGCCATATCTGCCGCATTTGAAATTTTCGCCTGTTCGAGAGCTTTTTCCGCTTCGTCAATTTCACCTGAATAGTTACTTTTGATTATATCGCTTAAGAACGAAACACAGCTGAGATTGCTCGCCGTGAACTGACAAAGTGCAATATCATATTCCCCGTCACTGAGTGCTTCCTCGTATTCCTTTTGACTTAATGTATTTATTTTAAGTGAAAAAGAAATTTTTTGTTCATCGCCGTAAGTTGTGATACTTCCTATACTTCCTTGAATACCCTGAACAAGATTTTTTGCAATGTCATCAAAGCCTTCAGGTACAAGGACTGTAATGTCGGCGGAGGTAAAGCCCGTGTCGGCAAGTCCTTTTTTCCACGCTTCAATTGCCTGCTGATCATTCTGGACAGGCACAGTTGTTCCTATTGCCTCATTTGCACTTTTATCTGCAATAATACAGCTTGGAGGAGTAAATGTGGCAGCTTTTGTCAGATATGTGTGTCCTGTTTCTTCATTGTTTGAAATACTGAGGCATATAGCGCGTCTCAGGTCACTGTTACTGAAAATCTGTTTGTTTTTGTTAATAACAAACGCCCACATTTTGTTTGCATACGGAAGTACTGTGAGCTTTTCGTTTTCAAGCTGTTCATACTGACTGCCTGTGATATATGCACTGTCGAAATATCCGCTTTTAAGGTTCTTTACAACATCTGTTTCTTCATCATTAATTTTTAAAGTGATGTCAGATACAGCAGACTTATGAGCCCCGGTATAATCAGCATTGTTTTTCAAGATATACGATGCTTCAAGAATGGAACTGACATAGAACTGGCCGTTGAATATTGTATAATTCAAACCTAAGCCGTATCTTCCCTTTGTGGCATAAAAGTAATCCTGATTGCACGGCATTGCAACGGCTGTTGAAAGTGTGTTGAGAAAACTGCTGTCAGGAGCTTCAAGCTTGATTTCAAGAGTATAATCATCAATTGCCTTAACGCCTAATTTATCCGTGTTCATTTTACCCGAATGAATTTCCGATGCATTAACTATACCGGCAACTGAAGAAAAAAGGGGACAGTCAGTTATCGGATCAACTGCCCGTCTTAATGCAAATACAAAATCATTTGCAGTTATATCCGGATTAAAGTCAATCCCCATAAGCTCCTGCGCTTTTGTCGGATTGTTTTCATCGTTGCTTTGAACCTTCCATTTAATTCCCTGATATAACTTAAATGTATATGTAAGACCGTCACTGCTTATGTCCCAGCTTTCAGCCACGCCGTCCTGAACTGTCCCGTCATCAAGTACTCGTACAAGTCCTTCAAAACAGTTTTCAATAATTAGATACTCATCGGAGGTTGAAGCAATCTGTGGATCAAAGCTGACTATATCAGCGTCAAACGGATATATAAAATCAATTTTGTCATCATTACCCGAACAGCCTGAAAATATGCTGAAAGGTAACAATGTGCAAAATAATACAGACAATATTTTTTTAATTCTTTTCATTTAATTCACCTTTTGATATTATAACAAATCAATACTGCTAAATCAATGGAATTAAGGGCATTATTTTATGTATTTTCAGAAACACGTGGAGCAGTGTTTAAAATACTTTTCTATTTTATTGTAAATTAATTTAAAAATTACTTGACATAAAGTTATTATTGCTTTATATTAAGGGACATTAAAATGGAAATTTATGCGTGCTTTGGATTTATTCATATGATTTATCGAAACGGAAAGTCAGTGCTTTCTTGTCGAACTTACGCCGAATTTGCTGTTTTTACAATAATAAACGATTGGAGTGACTCTTATGGTAAATGTGAAGGATATTCAGTTGGGTACCACCACACGAAAGAACTTTGCCAAAATCAATGAAGTTATGAAAATGCCTAACTTGATTGAAGTACAGAAAAGTTCATACCAATGGTTCCTTGATGAAGGTATTAAAGAGGTTTTTAAGGATATCGGCTCAATTACCGATTATTCCGGAAATCTTATACTTGACTTTATCGACTATTCAATGGACGATGAACCAAAATATTCAATAGCACAATGTAAGGCTCGTGATGTAACTTATGCAAGACCGTTAAAGGTAAGAGCGAGACTTATTAACAAGGAGACAGGCGAGGTTAAGGAAAATACCGTATTTATGGGCGATTTCCCTTGGATGACCGATTCAGGTACATTTGTTATAAACGGTGCTGAAAGATGTATCGTATCTCAGCTTGTTCGTTCTCCAGGTGTATACTACAATATGGATCACGACAAAACAGGTAAGGAATTATTTACAAACACTGTAATTCCCAACCGTGGTGCTTGGCTTGAATATGAAACAGATGCCAATGACCTTTTCTATGTCCGTATTGATAAAAACAGAAAAATTTATATCACAACTTTCCTAAGAGCATTGGGACTCGGCACTGACGCAGAAATTCTTGATTTCTTCGGCGAGGATGAAAGACTTATTGCGACTATTGACAAGGACACAACAAAGAATAAGGAAGAAGCACTTCTTGAGGTTTATAAAAAGCTTCGTCCGGGTGAGCCGCCCACGCTTGAGACTGCTCAGTCACACCTTGACGGTTTGTTTTTCGATACTCACAGATATGACCTTTCAAGAGTCGGCAGATACAAGTATAACAAAAAACTTTCTATCAGTGACAGACTTACAAATCAGATCTTGTCACAGCCTGTTATTTCACCACAGGGAGAATTACTTGCAGATGCAGGTGAAAAAATCACAAAGGAAAAAGCTCTTGAAATTGAAAATGCAGGCGTTATGTTTGCGTTTGTCGATGTTGAGGGCAAGGAAGTCAAAATTGTATCAAACGGAATGGTTGACATAAATCAATATGTTGACTTTGACTGCAAGCCTTTTGGTATAAATGAAAAGGTTTCATACAGAGTTCTTGTTGAGCTGCTTGAAAAATGCAACGATGATGTTGATGCTTTAAAGGAAGAAATTAAGCTTCACTGCGATGACCTTATTCCGAAACATATTACAATTGACGATATCTTCGCAAGTGTATCTTATCTAAATAACCTCGCTAACGGTATCGGCTTTACCGATGATATTGACCATCTCGGCAACCGTAGAATCCGCGCAGTCGGCGAACTCCTCCAAAATCAGTTTAGAATCGGCTTTACAAGAATGGAGAGGGTAATTCGTGAAAGAATGACTCTTCAGGCTCAGGATGATGAGGAATCCATCACACCTCAGGCTCTTATCAATATAAGACCTGTTGTTGCCGCTATAAAAGAGTTCTTCGGTTCCTCCCCGCTTTCGCAGTTTATGGATCAGAATAATCCGCTTGCCGAGCTTACGCACAAGAGAAGATTGTCGGCACTCGGTCCCGGCGGTCTTTCCCGTGATCGTGCAGGATTTGAGGTTCGTGATGTTCATTATACACATTACGGCCGTATGTGTCCGATTGAGACACCTGAAGGTCCAAACATCGGTCTTATTTCATATCTTGCCTGCTACAGCCGTCTTAACGAATATGGCTTTATCGAAGCTCCGTATCGTAAGGTTGATAAGGAAACCGGTATTGTAACAGACGAGGTTGTTTATATGACAGCTGATGTTGAGGATAATTATGTTGTTGCTCAGGCTAATGAGCCGCTTGATGAGAACGGCAGATTTGCCTCAACAAGAGTTACCTGCCGTTATAGAGATGAATTTCTTACCCTTCCTCCTGAAAGGGTTGACTATATGGATGTGTCTCCTAAGATGGTAGTATCTGTTGCGACTGCAATGATTCCGTTTCTTGAAAACGATGATGCTAACCGTGCTCTTATGGGCGCTAATATGCAGCGTCAGGCAGTTCCTCTTCTCAAGACCGAAGCTCCTGTTGTCGGCACGGGTATGGAATATAAGGCTGCATATGATTCAGGCGTTGTCGTTATAGCTAAACGCGGCGGTACTGTAACCTCAGTCGATGCAAGCACAATTGAAGTTACCACAAATAATAATGAGGTTGATAAGTACGAGCTTGTAAAGTTCTCAGGCTCTAACCAAGGTACTTGTATTAACCAGCGTCCTATTGTTTCTCTTCACCAAACAGTTGAGAAAGATCAGGTAATTGCTGACGGACCTGCAACCTGCAACGGTGAAATTTCGCTCGGCAAGAATGCTCTTATCGGATTTATGACATGGGAAGGCTATAACTACGAGGATGCTGTTCTTATAAATGAAAAGATAGTAAGAGATGATGTTTATACCTCAATTCATATTGAAGAGCATGAGGTTGAATCACGCGATACAAAACTCGGTCCCGAGGAAATTACAAGGGATATTCCCAATGTCGGCGAAGATGCCCTTAAGGATCTTGACGCTGACGGTATTATCCGTGTAGGTGCTGAGGTTCACTCAGGCGATATTCTTGTCGGTAAGGTAACGCCAAAGGGAGAAACAGAGCTTACTGCGGAAGAGAGACTTCTCCGTGCAATCTTTGGTGAAAAGGCAAGGGAGGTAAGAGATACCTCAATGCGTGTTCCTCACGGTGAATACGGTATTGTAGTTGATGTTAAGGTGTTTACACGTGCTAACAGTGATGAGCTTTCACCCGGAGTTAATAAAGTAGTAAGAGTATATATTGCTCAGAAGCGTAAAATACAGGTAGGCGATAAGATGGCAGGACGCCACGGAAATAAGGGCGTTGTTTCAAGAATCCTTCCTCAGGAGGATATGCCTTTTCTTCCGGACGGAAGACCTCTTGATATCGTTCTTAATCCGCTCGGCGTACCTTCCCGTATGAACATTGGTCAGGTGCTTGAAGTCCATCTCGGCTATGCTGCTATGGCACTCGGCTGGAAGATGATGACTCCGGTATTTGACGGTGCACACGAGCAGGATATCCGTGATTGCCTTGAACTTGCCGATATCGGTTATTATATTGACGAAAACGGCAATAAGGTATTTGACGGCAAAACCGAGCTTATTGACGGTCGTACAGGCGAGAAGTTTGATAACAGAATTACCGTTGGTTATATGTATTTCCTCAAGCTCCACCACCTTGTTGATGATAAGATTCATGCCCGTTCAACCGGACCTTACAGCCTTGTTACTCAGCAGCCGCTCGGCGGTAAAGCTCAGTTCGGCGGTCAGCGTTTCGGTGAAATGGAGGTTTGGGCACTTGAGGCTTACGGTGCGGCTTACACCCTTCAGGAAATTATGACTGTTAAATCTGATGATGTTGTCGGCCGTGTACGCACATATGAGGCAATTGTTAAAGGTGAGAATATCCCGACAGCCGGAACTCCTGAATCCTTTAAGGTTCTCTTTAAAGAATTACAGGCTCTCGGTCTTGACACAAAGGTTCTTGATCGTGAAGGTAATGAGATTGAGCTGAAGCAGGACCTTGATGACGGCACAGGTATTCAGCCGATTGATGATAAAGCTTTCACAACAGTAAATGACTTTGAAAATCAAGAGGGTTATGCAGTAGAAAATGCTGAGGGTGAAAGCACGGAAGCAGGTCAGTCAGATTCATTTGCTGATTTGTTTGCTGATAATTACAGCGATAAAACAGAAGATGAGGAATAATCTGATACGACTTCTGACATTAAATTTTGAAAAAGGAGTGCTTCCAAATGGATAATTATGAAAATGAATTCAGTTCTATAAAAATCGGCCTTGCTTCACCTGAAAAGATTCGTGAATGGTCTTACGGCGAAGTTACAAAGCCGGAAACAATAAATTACAGAACTCTTAAGCCTGAGCGTGACGGTCTTTTCTGTGAAAGAATTTTCGGACCTATGAAGGACTGGGAATGTCATTGTGGTAAGTATAAGAGAGTTCGTTATAAGGGCAAGGTATGTGAACGCTGCGGAGTTGAAATTACCCGTGCAAAGGTTCGCCGTGAACGTATGGGTCACATTGAGCTTGCAGCTCCTGTTTCTCATATTTGGTATTTCAAGGGTATTCCGAGCCGTCTCGGACTTGTTCTTGATATTAGTCCGAGATATCTTGAGAAAGTTCTTTATTTTGCACTTTATATTGTTACCGATCCCGGCGATACTCCGCTTGAGAAAATGCAGATTCTTAATGAAAAAGAATACACGGAAATGCGTGAGAGATATGAGGATGATTTCAAAGCCGGTATGGGCGCTGAAGCAATTAAGGAGCTTCTTCAGGGAATTGATATCAATCAGCTTCGTGCCGAGCTTAGTTCTGAGCTTGAAACCGCAACAGGTCAGAAAAAAGTAAGACTGCTCAAGAGACTTGATGTTGTTGATGCTTTCTATCACAGCGGAAATAAGCTTGAATGGATGATTCTGGATGTAATTCCGGTAATTCCTCCCGATATTCGCCCAATGGTACAGCTTGACGGCGGCAGATTTGCAACATCAGACCTTAATGACCTTTACAGAAGAGTTATCAACAGAAATAATCGACTTAAGAGACTTCTTGAACTCGGTGCGCCTGAAATCATCGTCAGAAATGAAAAAAGAATGCTGCAGGAATCTGTTGACGCCCTTATTGATAACGGCAGACGAGGAAGACCTGTAACAGGTCCTAATAACAGACCTCTCAAATCACTCAGCGATATGCTTAAAGGTAAGCAGGGTCGTTTCCGTCAGAATCTTCTCGGTAAACGTGTTGACTATTCGGGACGTTCGGTTATTGTCGTCGGTCCGGAGCTTAAGATGCACCAGTGCGGTCTTCCTAAGGAAATGGCAATCGAACTTTTCAAGCCTTTTGTTATGAAACGTCTTGTTGAAACAGGCGTTGCGTCAAATATCAAATCAGCAAGAAAGATGGTTGAGAGAGCAAATAATCCTGCTGTTTGGGATTGCCTTGAGGTTGTAATCAAAGACCATCCTGTTATGCTTAACCGCGCCCCCACACTCCACAGACTTGGCATTCAGGCATTTGAGCCTGTCCTTGTTGAAGGCAGAGCAATCAAGCTTCATCCACTGGCTTGTACCGCGTTCAACGCTGACTTTGACGGCGACCAGATGGCTGTGCATGTTCCGCTTTCCGCTGAAGCACAGGCAGAAGCAAGAATGCTTATGCTTGCTGCAAATAACCTCCTCAAGCCGTCTGACGGTAAGCCCGTTGCTGTTCCTACACAGGATATGGTTATCGGTTCATACTATCTTACTATGATTAAAGATGATGAGCCCGGCTGCCCTCGTAAGGAAGTTATTAACGGTGAAGAAATTACAAGGTATAATATTTATCGTGATAAAGATGAGGCTATGATGGCATATCAGGAAGGCTCACTCGGTCTTCACTCAGAGTGCCTTATTAGGTTTACAAAGGAAATTGACGGCGAGGTCAAGTCAAAGCTTTTAAAAACAACAATCGGCCGTGTAATCTTCAACAGACCTGTACCTCAGGATCTCGGCTTTGTTGACAGAACAAATCCCGACAATGAATTTGAACTTGAGGTTTCATTTGTTGTTAAGAAAAAGCAACTCGGACAGATTGCCGAGAAATGTATTAATGTTCACGGCGTTTCTATTGCTTCAAAGGTTCTTGATGAGCTCAAAGCACAGGGTTATAAGTATTCAACTGTTTCAGGTACAACCGTTGCCGTATGTGACGCTCTTATTCCCGAAAAGAAAAAGGACTACCTTGCCGAAGCAGAGAAAAAAGTCGATGAAATCACATATAACTATAATTATGGTCTTATTACTAATGAAGAGAGAAATTCAGCAGTAATCAAAGCATGGGAAGATTGTACCAATAAAGTATCCAATGAGCTTACAGGCAATTTTGACGGTGCTCACAACCCGATTCATATGATGGTTGATTCCGGTGCACGTGGTAGTACATCTCAGCTTCGTCAGCTTGCCGGAATGAGGGGCCTTATTGCTAACACAGCAGGTAAAACAATTGAAGTCCCTATCCGTGCTAACTACCGTGAAGGTCTTAATATCCTTGAGTATTTTATTTCTTCCCGCGGTGCGCGTAAAGGTCTTGCCGATACGGCTCTTCGTACAGCCGATTCAGGTTATCTTACCCGCCGTCTTGTTGACGTATCACAGGATGTAATTATCCGTGATAATGACTGCGGCTGCCACGACGGTATTGTTGTTTCAAGAATTATGGACGGTAACCGTGTGCTTGAGCCCCTTGAAGAAAGACTTACAGGTCGATTTTGTGTTGAGCCTGTTGTTGATCCTAAGACAGGCGAGGTCATTATGGATACAGACAGAATGATGACTGAAAAGGATGCAAAAAGAATTGCCGACGCAGGTATTGAGTCAGTCAAAATCAGATCTCTCATCACCTGTAAATCACGTCACGGTGTGTGCCGTAAGTGCTATGGCTCAAATCTGGCATTCAATGAACCTGTCCAGGTTGGCGAGGCAGTTGGTATTATTGCTGCTCAGTCAATCGGTGAGCCGGGTACACAGCTTACAATGAGAACCTTCCATACAGGCGGTGTTGCAGGCGGCGCTGATATTACACAGGGTCTTCCGAGAGTCGAAGAGCTCTTTGAAGCAAGAAAGCCAAAGCAGCTTGCTATTCTTTCTGAAATTGAAGGCGATGTCAGATTTGAAGAAATTAAGAAGAGCCGTCATGTTGTTGTATTCAACAGTGAAACATCAGAAGAAAGAAAGTATCTAATTCCTTATGGCGCACGCCTTTGTGAAAATATTGTGGAGGGTGCTCATATCCAAAAGGGTACAGAGCTTACCCTCGGTGCTGTAAATCCGCATGATGTTCTTGCCATTCTCGGTGAAGAAGCTGTGTATAACTATCTTATTAAAGAAGTTCAGTTTGCATATCGTACACAGGGTGTTGATATCAATGATAAGCATATTGAGGTTATTGTCCGTCAAATGCTTAAAAAGTGTATCGTTGACGATATAGGTGACACAGACCTTGTTTCAGGTACAACAATTGACGTTGCTGCCGTAGACGAAGCAAATGAAAAAATTGAAGAAAGAATTAAGGCGGGTGAAACCGGACTTAAGGAAGCAACATATACCCCTATTCTTATGGGTATTACAAAGGCTTCACTTGCTACTGATTCCTTCCTCTCAGCAGCTTCATTCCAGGAAACAACAAGAGTTCTTACCGATGCTGCCATCAGAGGCAAGAGCGATCCGCTTCTCGGTCTTAAAGAAAATGTTATTATCGGCAAGCTTGTACCGGCAGGTACAGGTATGGATGTTTTCAGGGATGTTGATGTCATTCCAAGCTATTTCTCCTCGGAGGGCAGTGACGAAATTTTAAACCTTGAACAATTACAGGAACTCTTGACAAACACAATGTCTTAGTATATAATGCTAATTTGCAATGATGTGAAGTTAGTCAATATTGACAAATTTCACTCACTGTATTTGGTAAAAGTGACAACATTTTGGGGCAAAGATTACCTTTGCCCCAAGGTGTGCGTTTAAGTGATACAGTAATTTTTGCTGTATGATTTATGCGCATAGCGTATAAAATAATTTTGAAAGGAGATAAACTATTGCCTACCTTTAACCAATTAGTAAGAACAGGTCGTAAATCTGTTGAGAAAAAAGCAAAAGCACCTGCACTTCTTAAGGGACTTAACACAAAGAAGAATGTTATGACAGATAACAATTCTCCTCAAAAGCGCGGCGTTTGTACTGCAGTTAAGACAGCAACTCCGAAGAAGCCTAACTCCGCTCTTCGTAAAATTGCCAGAGTTCGTCTTACAAACGGAATAGAAGTTTCTGCTTACATTCCGGGCGTTGGTCACAATCTTCAGGAACACTCAGTTGTTATGATTCGCGGCGGACGTGTTAAGGATCTTCCCGGTGTTCGTTACCATATTATCCGTGGTACGCTTGATACACAGGGCGTTAACGGAAGAATGCAAAGCCGTTCAAAATACGGTGCTAAAAGACCTAAGGCTGCTAAGAAATAAGCTTTAATTCTGATGGAAAAACAATAGTTTATATACCTATATATTGTATATGACCTTTTGTTGACTCCACGGGAAAACCGAGTACCTATGAACTCATTGAAAATTTATGAAGGAGGGAAGCGAGATGCCAAGAAGAGGTCAAATCGCTAAGCGTGATGTTTTACCTGATCCGTTATATAATTCAAAGCTCGTTACGAGACTGATCAATAACATTATGCTTGATGGAAAAAAAGGTGTTGCTCAGAGAATCGTTTATGGAGCATTTGACATCGTTAAAGAAAAAACCGGCAAGGATCCTTTAGAGACTTTTGAAGCTGCTATGGAAAATGTTATGCCGGTACTTGAGGTAAAGGCACGCCGTATCGGCGGTGCAACCTATCAGGTTCCTCTTGAAGTACGTCCTGCAAGAAGAGAGACTCTTGGTCTTCGTTGGATTACCATTTACGCTCGTCAGCGTTCAGAGAGGACTATGAAGGAGCGCCTTGCTGCGGAAATTATGGACGCAGTAAATAAAACCGGCGGTGCCGTTAAAAAGTGCGATGATACACACAAGATGGCAGAAGCAAACAAAGCATTTGCTCATTTCAGATATTAACAGGAGGATATTATGCCAAGAAAAGTATCTCTTGAAATGACAAGAAATATTGGTATTATGGCTCATATTGATGCAGGTAAAACAACCACCACTGAGCGTATTTTGTATTATACAGGCATCAATCATAAGATTGGTGAAACTCATGACGGCGCTGCGACAATGGACTGGATGGAGCAAGAGCAGGAGCGTGGTATAACAATTACCTCTGCGGCTACAACATGTTTCTGGAAAGACCATAGAATCAATATTATTGATACACCCGGTCACGTTGACTTCACTGTTGAAGTTCAGCGTTCACTTCGTGTACTTGACGGTTCAGTTACCGTTCTTTGTGCAAAGGGCGGCGTTGAGCCGCAGTCTGAAACCGTGTGGCGCCAGGCTGACGAATATAAAGTACCAAGAATGATATTTGTCAATAAGATGGATATTATGGGTGCTGATTTTTACAGAGCACTTGATATGGTCAGGGACCGTTTTAAATGTAATGCTCTTCCTATTCAACTTCCTATAGGTAGTGAGGATACATTCAAGGGAATTGTTGACCTTATTGAGAATCATGCTATAATTTATATTGACCCTGACAAAGAAAAGGGTATGAAGTTTGAAGTTCAGGAAATTCCTGAAAATATGAAAGAACTCGCTGCAAAGTACAGAACTGAGCTTATCGAGCATGTTGCAGAACAGGACGAAGAGCTTATGGAAAAGTATTTTGAAGAGGGCGAGGATGCAATAACAGTTGACGAAATCAAAAAAGTTATCCGCAAGTCAACCATAGCTAACGATATGGTGCCTGTTTGCTGCGGTACTGCTTATCGTAATATGGGCGTTCAGCCTCTTCTTGATGCTGTTGTTGATTTTATGCCTGCTCCGACTGATGTTGAGTCAATCAAAGGTGTAAATCCGAACACAGATGAAGAGGAGTTTCGTCATTCATCAGATGATGAGCCGTTTGCTGCTCTTGCATTCAAGATTGCAACAGATCCGTTTGTTGGTAAGATTTGTTTCTTCCGCGTATATTCAGGTACTATTGAGGCCGGTACGCCTTGCTATAACTCAGTTAAAGACCAAAAAGAAAGAATCGGAAGGATCCTTCAAATGCACGCAAACCACAGAGAAGATATCCCAATCTGTTACGCAGGTGATATCGCTGCTGCCGTAGGTCTTAAGAATACTACAACCGGTGATACTCTTTGCGATGAAGCTCATCCGATTATTCTTGAATCAATGAACTTCCCTGACCCTGTTATTCGTGTTGCCATTGAGCCTAAGACAAAAGCAGGTCAGGAAAAGATGGGTATTGCTCTTGCAAAGCTTGCTGAAGAAGATCCGACTTTCAAAGCATATACTGATGAAGAAACAGGACAGACAATCATCGCAGGTATGGGTGAACTCCATCTTGAGATTATAGTTGACCGTCTTCTCCGTGAATTTAAGGTTGAGGCAAATGTCGGTGCTCCTCAGGTTGCTTATAAGGAAACAATCCAGGGTAACGGACAGTCAGACCTTAAATATAAAAGACAGTCAGGCGGTTCAGGTCAGTACGGTCATGTCAAAATTCGTATTATGCCTAACCTTGATGAAAACGGAATCGGTAAGGGCTACGAATTTGTAAATCAGGTTGTCGGCGGCGCTATTCCTAAGGAATATATTCCGGCTGTTGATGCCGGCATCCAGGGAGCTATGAAGAGCGGTATACTTGCAGGATATAATGTCGTTGATGTCAGAGTTGAGCTTTATGATGGTTCTTATCACGAAGTTGACTCATCGGAAATGGCATTTAAAATTGCAGGTTCTATGGCTTTCAAAGATGCTGCAAAAGGTGCAAATCCAATCATTCTTGAGCCTATGATGAAGGTTGTTGTTATCGTACCTGAGGATTATATGGGTGATGTTATCGGCGATCTTAACTCACGCCGCGGTCAGATTCAGGGTATGGAAGACAGAGCCGGTGCAAAACAGATTAATGCAAGAGTACCGCTTTCAGAAATGTTTGGTTATGTTAATGATCTTCGTTCAAAGACTCAGGGCCGTGGTCAGTACACAATGGAGCCGGACGGTTATGAGCCTGTACCGAAATCGATCAGTGAGTCAATCATCAGCGAACGTGCGAAGAAAGACTAAAAATATAAAATTATAAAAAAGTCTTGATATTTTTATGTGTATTTGATAGAATATCTATGACAACTTTACGATTGTAAATTTTAAGGAGGAAATTTTCCAATGGCTAAAGAACATTTTAATCGTACCAAACCACATGTAAATATTGGTACAATCGGTCATGTTGACCATGGTAAGACTACTCTTACAGCTGCTATAACAAAGTACCTTGCTAACAAGGGCTTTGCAAAGTTTGAGGACTATGCTGATATCGATAAAGCTCCTGAAGAGAGAGAGCGTGGTATCACAATTAACACAGCCCATGTTGAGTATGAAACAGAAGCTCGTCACTATGCGCATGTTGACTGCCCGGGTCATGCTGACTATATCAAAAATATGATTACCGGTGCTGCTCAGATGGACGGCGCTATCCTTGTTATCGCTGCAACTGACGGTCCTATGGCTCAGACTAAAGAACACCTTCTTCTTGCTCGTCAGGTTGGCGTTCCTGCAATCATCGTATTCCTTAATAAGACTGATCAGGTTGACGATGAGGAACTTCTTGAACTTGTTGAGATGGAGGTTCGTGAAACACTTGCAGAGTATGAATTCGATGACGAGTGCCCAATTATTAAGGGTTCTGCTCTTAAGGCTCTTGAGGCTAAATCAAATGACGATCCTGCTTGTGATTGTATCAAGGAGCTCTTGGATGCTGTTGACAGCTACATTCCAACTCCTGACCGTAAGTCAGATCTTCCTTTCCTTATGCCTGTTGAGGATGTATTCACCATCACAGGCCGCGGTACAGTTGCTACAGGAAGAGTTGAAAGAGGTACACTTAAGACAAACGATACAGTAGAAATGGTTGGTCTTCACGACGAAATCAGCTCAACTGTATGTACAGGTATTGAGATGTTCAGAAAGATTCTTGACTATGCTGAAGCCGGTGACAATATTGGTTGCCTTCTCCGTGGCGTTCAGAGATCTGATATTGAAAGAGGTCAGGTACTTGCTGCTCCCGGTTCAATTCATCCTCATACAAAGTTCTCAGGTCAGGTTTATGTCCTTTCAAAGGATGAGGGCGGACGTCATACTCCTTTCTTCAACAACTATCGTCCACAGTTCTATTTCAGAACAACAGACGTAACAGGTG
>CAZGRZ010000029.1:0-18916 GCA_964528285.1 uncultured Bacteroides sp.
GGTTTTAACCTTAAGGCAGCTTGGATTTTTAATTGTAAAATCAACCCTTACACTGTTTGTTGTAACACTGCTTACCTTTAAAGAATTACACTTTGGCATTGTTGCCGCTTGCGATATAAGTGGAATTGCACCTATTACACTGATAAACATTGCAATCGCTAAGATTGCCGATAAAAATTTTTTCATTTTTATCTCTCCTTGAAAATTTTTTAGAACATTTTGTTCTATAACATTATAGAACAATTTGTTCTTTATGTCAATAGAACATTTTGTTCTTTCGTATAATATTATTGGTGATATAAATGAAATTTCAAAGAATACGAGACCTGCGTGAAGATGCAGATTTAACACAAAGCCAGATGGGTGAGAAACTTAACCTGCCGCAACGGACATATGCTTATTATGAAAGCGGTGAACGCACAATACCGCCGGAAATATTAATCCAGCTTTCAAAATTTCATAAGGTTTCTGTTGACTACATTTTAGGGTTGACAGACAAAAAGTGAGCATTAAAAATATCTAATGCTCACTTTTTATTTTTGAAGTATTACGGATTTATAGTTAACACTCTTCCCACCTTCTGCCGACATATCTTCCGGGATTGTCATAATTTATCACTTTGGCGTAATTTCCAACGGCAGTTGCATTATCGGGGATATCCTTAGTAACCACACTGCCTGCACCGATAGTGACATTATTGCCGATTTTTACATCTTCAACAATACAGACATTCGGTCCGATATATGTATTATCGCCAATCGTTGCTGCTTTGCCGTGATTGCTGCCGATAGTGGTAAACTGAGATAAATTACAGTTATTGCCGATAACAGCGGTCGGACTAACAACAATCGGACCGTTGTGGCCGATATAAAGTCCGTATCCGATTTTTGTTTCAGGTAAAATCTGAATGGTTTTTCTTGTCCGGTTAAACCGCCAGAGAATGCGGCCGATAAATTTTACTGCGCCCTTACCCTGACATAATCTGAGCGCAAACTGAAAACGGAAGGTTGGATTTTTCCGCAAAGCCTTCAGCAAGGTCTTTTTATCAGTCTTGCCGTAATATCGCATTAAATCGCTTTTGATATATATATATATATATATTATGGGAAGAAATCTTATTTTTCATAATTAAATCCTTTCTGTGGCTTTCAGCCGGATCTCAGGTATATTAAACCATCAATTTATTTTAACTTGGCTATTGTCACACCGTTTTCACCCTCGCCGTATTTACCGAGGCGGTATTCGGAGATATTCGGGTGTGTTTTAAGATAATCGGTTATCGCGCTTCTCAATGCGCCTGTTCCTTTGCCGTGAATTATCCTTATCTCTTCAATATTATTAAGCACACATTTATCAATAAACAAGCCTAATTCACCGAGAGCCTCGTCAACAGTTTCTCCCCTGAGGTCAATTTCCGTTGTGACATCTGCGTCTGCTCTTGAAGAGGTACGGTAAACATAATGCTGTGCCATTTTCGGTTTCTCTTTCGGCTTGTCAAGAAGCATTATGTCACTGAGCTTAACTCTTGTTTTAAGCATACCTGATTTAACAAGGAGCTTATCGCCGGTCTCAATAACTTCGCCTTCTCCGATTCCCCTGATAACGACTCTGTCACCGGCCTTGGGCGCTCTCGGGAGCTTATAATCATAATCCCAGTTATCGGCAAGCTGTGCAGGATTGACGAGATCGTCCATTTCTCCTATCTGTGATTTTACCGCTCTTCTTGTCTTACGTGCAATTTCAGCGGCATTGGAGTTGTTTTGTTCTTTTTTCAGTTTCTCAAGCTCAAGCAGAAATTCACCGCTTTTGCGCTTTGCCGTGTCAATCAGTTTTTGTGCCTCTCGCTTTGCTCTGTCAAGCTCACGCTTTTTTAATGTTTCAATTTTATCCTTTTCTTCCTGAGCCTTCGCTTCAATTTTTTTTGCTTTCTCGGTCATTTCTTCAGCAATTCTGCGCTCTTCTTCAAGTTCCTGACGAGAGGTTTCAAGCTTTTCAAGTACAGCTTCAAATGAACGATTTTCTGCACCGACAATATTCCTTGCTCTGTCTATAACAGACTTTTCCATACCGAGGTGCTCTGTTATTGCAAATGCGTTTGATCTGCCCGGCACACCGATAAGCAGTCTGTAAGTAGGTCTCAGGGTCTCAACATCAAATTCGCAGCAGCCGTTTGTAACACCGTCTGTGTCAAGCGCATATGCTTTCAGCTCTGCATAATGGGTTGTAGCGGCAATTTTTGCGCCTTTTGCTCTGATATTTTCAATAATGGAAACTGCAAGAGCGGCGCCCTCAACAGGGTCCGTGCCGGCACCAAGCTCATCAATAAGCACAAGTGAACTGCTGTCCGCTTTTTTCATAATATCAATAATATTTACCATATGCGATGAAAAGGTTGAGAGTGACTGAGCGATGCTTTGCTCGTCACCGATATCCACAAGTATCTTATTAAAAACGGAAATTCTTGATCTGTCACCGGCCGGAATTAAAAGTCCGCACATTACCATAGCGGTCATAAGTCCGATAGTTTTAAGCGACACGGTTTTTCCGCCGGTGTTCGGTCCTGTAATGACAAGAGTATCATATTCACCGCCGAGGGCAATATCGGTGGGGACAACCTTTTTTGTATCAAGCAAAGGGTGGCGCGCTTTTTTTATGTAAATGATACCGTCTTTATTTAGCAGCGGTTTTACTGCCTTCATCTTATAGGCAAGATGTGCTTTTGCAAAGATGAGATTAAGCATAACGGCGCTGTCATATGAGTGCTTTACCGAATCGGCAAACTCACCGCACTCAGCGGAAAGTTCAAAGAGGATGCGCATAATCTCATCACGCTCTTTGCCCTGAAGAACCTTGATATCATTATTCGCATCAACAACGCAGGACGGCTCAACAAATACTGTCGCACCGCTTGATGATGTATCATGCACAAGACCTGATACATTTCCCCGTTGCTCTGCTTTTATTGGAATAACAAAGCGTCCGTTCCTCTGAGTAATGATTGCCTCCTGAAGATACTGACTGAAATTTCGGGAATGGAGCATTGAATCAAGCTTTTCCCTGATTGAATTTTCCTTTGACCTGATTTTTCTGCGTATATCGGAAAGTGTTTCAGACGCCTTGTCAGAAATTTCCTCTTCGCTGACGATACAAGTAAAAATCTTGTTTTCAAGATATTTATTAACCGTTATTCCTTCAAAGAAAAAGTCAAGCTTCGTTCCCACGCCGCTGCAATGATTGCGCCAGTCGGACAGTGTTCTCATTGAACGCAGGCAGTATCCGATATCAAGAAGCTCCTTAGGATTAAGTGAACCGCCCGCAGCCGCTCTATGTAAAGGGTTATTGACATTTTTAAGTCCTGAAAATGAAGGCGCGCCAAAACGCGCAAGAAGAGAAAAAGCATCTTCTGTCTGTGATAGAAGCAGCTCTGTTTCAGTAATATCGGTAACAGGATTAAGACCGAGGGCAAGCTCCTTTGCATCGTCACAGGTACATTCATCTGCAAGCATTTTAAGTATCAAATCAAGTTCAAGTATTTTAAAATTTTTATCCATCAAAGTATTCCTTTATAGAAGGTTAAAGTCGGAAGATTTTTCTGTATCCGCGACATAAGATATTTTTCACTGATTTCAGACAGAAGGGTTAAAGAGTCATCTGGAAGTGAAAAAGAAAAAATTTTTTTCGGCTCTGTAAGACAGATAAATCTTATTGCGGTTATAACATTCTTCGGGCAGGTAATTGCTCCTTCCTTTCGGCAATTTTCACAATAAATACATCCGTCCATTGTATCGAAAAACATTATATCAGTCTCATATGTATTACATTTTGCACAGGCAAGAATACTCGGCATATATCCGCCAAGTGACATAAACCTGAACTCCACTGCTGATTTTATTATTCTCAAATCCTTATTGCTGTTGCACATAAGATGAAGAGAATTGAGAAGAACAGAGAGCATTTCCGGCGCAGGCTGTTCCTCCTCTCCAAGCTCGTAAGCAAGCTGAGCAAAATACTGTGCAAGCGCAAGGCGTACAATATCATGTCTTAAATCAAAAAAGACCTCCACCGGCACAGCATTATCAACCACAAAGGCATCTTTTCCGTGATACAGCGAAAAGTCCGAATATGCCAAAAGAGAGGTTGAGGAGGCAAGACGGTTTTTCATCTGTTTTGCTCCCCTGACAAATGCGCGTACCAGACCGTAATCAGCAGTGAGGATTGTGACAAGACGGTCACTCTCCCCTATTGTTTGTTCCCTGATTACTAATCCCTTGGTTGAAATTGTCATTTTGTTCTGCCTTTTCATTTTTCTTATAGTTAAGATAATCCTGAACGAAACCTGAATTCCAAAATTCGTTCCAGTATTTATCATCAAACATATAAAACACCACCGATATTATTTTATCCTATGGTGGTGAGTAAAATTTGTGTCAAATTAATCCAATCCAAAGTTATGAATCAATCCTTCACGGTTGCGCCAGTCAAGTTTGACCTTAACCCAGCAATGAAGATTAACTTTTATCTGAAAGAAATTTTCTAAATCCTGCCTTGCATAGGTTGAAACCTTTTTTAGCATTGCGCCGTTTTTGCCGATAACCATACCCTTATGGCTTTCACGCTCACAGTAGATTGTCGCATCAATATCAAGGATATCCTTATCATCACGCTCACGCATTTTTTCAACCGCAACTGCAATTCCGTGAGGAATCTCTTTATCCATAAGCCTGAGCAGCTTCTCACGGATAATTTCCGAAACAAGCACTCTCTCCGGCTGATCCGTCAAAGTGTCGTCAGGGAAAAAATGAGGTGACTCAAAAGCAAGTCCGTCAAGCTCATCAAGCAGTTCGTCAACATTGTCCCCCTCAGCGGCACTTACAGGAACAATACTGTGAAAATCATAAAGTGATGACAGATAAGCAATACGTGAAGCAAGCTCCTGCTTATCCTTAATAATATCAATTTTATTTATTGCAAGAATAACCGTCATCTTCTGCTTTCTGAACATTTCGATAAGCTGAAGCTCCTGCTCATTTATCTCGCCTTTAGGTTCAACAAGAAACAGACAGGAATCAACGCCTCCGACAGTATCCCCTACTGCCTCGTTCATCTTTTCGCCAAGCTTGTTATGAGGCTTATGAAGTCCCGGAGTGTCGGTAAAGACGAGTTGTGTTTCTCCATAGGTCAGAACGCCCATAATTCTTGTTCTTGTTGTTTGCGGCTTTGAGGAAACGATGGCAATTTTTTGCCCCAACATTCTGTTAAGCAGTGATGATTTGCCGACATTCGCTTTGCCGACTATTGCAATAAATGCGGTTTTTGTCATTATTCGTCTCCCATATAATAACTGTTATCTCTCTTCAAGCCTATCCGGGTAAGAACAGTCTCTTCCTTTTCTCTCATATGAACTGCCTCAAGCCCACCGCAATCGTGGTCATAACCGAGGAGATGAAGCATTGAATGAACGGTGAGAAAGCCGATTTCTCTTTGCAGCGGATGATTATAAAGCTCTGCCTGCTCCACAGCCTTTTCCACAGATATGACAATATCTCCGAGCAATTTTGCACCTGTATCAAGATTTACATCATATACTCCGTTTTCCCCGAGTGGGAAAGAAAGAACATCAGTCTCTGTGTCAATATTTCTGTATGTATTATTAAGCTCCCTTATCTGCTCATTATCAACAAATCTGACGCTTATCTCAGCAGAGCCTTCAAAATTTTCAAGCTCAAGAACTGCATGGCAGCATCTTCTGATAAGCAATCTTATACCTGAAGGTATTTTTACTTTCTTTTGATCATTGGAAATTATTACCTTTACAGAGTCCATTACTTAGTATTCCCCTCCTCATATTTCTGATAAGCATTCACAATATCCTGAACAAGCTTATGGCGGACAACATCCTTTTGATTAAACCTGCAGATTGCTATATCATCGACATTTTTTAAAATATTAAGAACCTTTTTAAGACCTGATTTTTTACCATCGGGCAGGTCAATTTGTGTTATATCACCTGTAATAACCATTTTTGAACGAAATCCGAGCCTTGTTAAAAACATTTTCATCTGTTCCGGTGTAGTATTCTGTGCTTCATCAAGGATGATAAAGCTGTCATCAAGAGTTCTTCCGCGCATATAAGCAAGCGGTGCAACCTCAATATTGCCGCGTTCCTGATAACGCTGGAAATTCTCTGCACCGATCATATCAAACAATGCGTCATAAAGGGGTCTGAGATACGGATCAACCTTGCTCTGCAAATCGCCCGGAAGAAATCCCAGCTTTTCCCCTGCTTCAACGGCAGGACGAGTGAGGATAATCCTGTTGACCTCTTTTGCACGAAAAGCGGTTACCGCCATAGCAACGGCAAGATAAGTCTTGCCTGTACCGGCAGGCCCGATTCCGAAAGTGATTGTATTGGCTTCAATTGACTCGCAGTACTTTTTTTGTCCGAGTGTTTTCGGCTTGACAGGTTTGCCTTTTGAGGTTATACAAATTGAGTCAGACGTCATGGAATTGAGCTTATCCTCATTGCCTTCATTAACAAGAGAAATAACATACCTGACATTTTGATCTGACAGGCTCTCACCTTTGCCGATTAAAGACAGAAGAGAATTAAGGCATCTTACCGCCTTGGAAACATTTTCCGCATCACCGACAATCTTCAAATCAGAACCGCGTGAAATTATTGAAACGCCGTATTCTTGCTCTATTAACTTTACATTTTCATCAAAGCTGCCAAACAGGCTCACTGCCTGCTCAAGAGCCTCAAATTCAATAGTCTGTTCAATCATTATTTTTCTCTGCTTTAATTTTTTCTATTCTTCTTTCATCAATTTCAAGAACGGTGAAAGTATAATTTTCAAATTTTACAACATCGGCTTCATCTTTCTCTCCTGTCGGGAGATATCCGAGAAGATTGATTACAAAGCCTGCAAGAGTATCATAATCCCCTTCGGGTATGGATATACCGAGGATTTTTTCGACCTCATCAATATCGGCAGCGCCGTCAAAGGTAAAGGTCTTTTCGTCAATACGGGTAACAAATTCGGTTTCTTCATCGTCATATTCGTCGCGGATGTTGCCGACAATACTCTCAAGTACATCCTCCATTGTGACAATTCCTGCTGTTCCGCCGTATTCATCAACAACTATTGCAAGCATTATTCTCGTTTCCGTCATCTGAGCAAAAAGCTTTCCGCATGGAATTGTTTCAGGAACGAAAAGAGGCTTGCGGATATAATCGGAAATTTTGTCATCATCGGTTATCTTTTCACCAACGAATTTCAGCAAATCCTTTACATAGATAATACCGCAGATATCGTCCAAATCATCCTTGAATACAGGGATTCTTGAGCGTCCGTGCTCAATGGAAATTTTTACGGCGTCTTCAATTGAATCATTAATATCAACTGCGTCAACGTCTGTCCTGTGAGTCATAATATCCCCTGCGTTCAAATCGTCGAACTCAAAGATATTATTGATCATTTCTCTCTGGCGTTTTTCCAGATCGCCGACCTGTTCGTCTCCATCAACCAGCTGTTTGATTTCTTTCTCGGTTGAGTTTTCTTTTTTTAATCGTCTAAGCAGACCGCTGCCCATAAAGGCATATACCCCCAAACAGTATATATTTTTATTTAAATATTATATAATAAAATTATTTATTTGTAAAGTGCCGCATCATCTGTTATAATTTATTATGGTGAAAATTATGCTTAAATTACTCAGTGAAAAAGAAAACATATGGGACTTCCTTGTAAGGGACAGTAAGCCGATTATAGTCTACGGTATGGGAAACGGTGCAGATAAAATTATAGATACAATCGAGCAATACGGTGGAAAAGTCAGTGACATTTTTGCAAGCGATGAGTTTGTACGAGGTCATTCCTTCAGGGGATATAAGGTAATGAAATACAATGAAGTCTGCATGAAATATAAGGAATTCAATATCGTGATCGCATTTGCAACACATATTGAAAAGGTGCTTGACAGAATAAAAGAAATGAGTCTTGAGCATCCTGTTTTTGCCCCTGATGTTCCCATTACAGGAGGCGGTCTGTTCACCATAGAATATGTTAAGGAAAATGAAGAAAAATTTGATTTTGTATATAATCATCTTGCAGATGAAAAAAGCCGTAAAATATACATTGACATCATCAATTTTAAAATCAGCGCAAAAGTTGAATACTTATTCAAAACTTTCTGTGATAAAAGTGAAATATACCGTGATATTCTTAAGCTCAATGAGCATGAAATTATTGCCGACCTCGGCGCATATGACGGTGACACAATCCGTGAATTTACTGATTTCACAAGTGGAAAATATGAACATATCTATGCACTTGAGCCTGACGAAAAGAACTTTGAAAAATTGCAAAGAAATACCGAAAATATGGATAACATTTCAATATTCAATATGGGTGCGTGGAGCAAAGCCGATACTCTTATCTTATCCAAAAAGGCAGGACGAAATTCAAAGCTTTCATCAAACGGTATTCCCGTGAAAGTCAATGCCCTTGATTCGCTGATTAAATCCCCTGTCACTGTCATAAAAATGGACATTGAGGGTGCGGAAGCGCAGGCGCTTGACGGCTGTAAAAATCTGATAAAAGCATATAATCCTAAATTATATATCTGTGCATATCACAGGAATGAGGACTTATTTTCTTTGCCGATAAAAATACTTGAATTTAATAAAAATTACAAAATTTATTTCAGACACAGCCCTTATATTCCTGCATGGGAAAGTAATTTTTACTGCATTTTGGATTGACATAATATCAATATTAAGTTAATATATTAACTAACGTGTATATTATTTAGAGGATAACAATGATTGAACTGATTTACAGTATAATTATATTTGCTGCCTGCACAGTCGGTGCAATAGTGGGTATCGGCGGAGGCGTAATAATTAAACCGCTGCTTGATTTCATTGGTGTTCACAGTGTTGAAGTTGTGAGCTTCATTTCCACCTGTGCTGTTTTTGCAATGAGTATAAGCTCGTCTGTAAAGCATATTACGGCAAAAACAAAATTTGATAAAAAAATAGTACTTCTTGTTTCCTTTGGCTCAATATTCGGAGGAATAATAGGGAATGAAATATTCGACTTTGCTCTTGAAAGCCTCAATGCAGATATAGTCAAAGGTGTTCAGGCAGTTATAATTGCCGCATTTATAATATTTGTAATAATCTATGTCAATTCAAAAAAAATAAAATCATTTAAAATAAAGAATCCCGTTTTGATTACATTAACAGGTCTTATCCTCGGACTGATGAGCGCATTCCTCGGTATCGGAGGCGGACCTATCAACACAGCATTTCTCATATTGCTTTTCTCATTTACAGTCAAGGAAAGCGCCGTATATTCCGTAGCAATAATATTTTTCAGCCAGCTCAGTCAGTTAATCACAATTTTTATTAATAATCAGTTCAAGCCGTATAAGGAATATTTTTCGATAATAATTATTGTTATGGCAGTATCGGTTATAGGCGGAATAATCGGTTCAAAGTTGAATAAGAAGCTGTCGAACAAAATAATCACGGTTATTTTTTCGGTTGTGCTTTCGCTTGTTGCCGTAATTAATATTTGCAATGCTATTACAGGCTTTTCATCCTGAATAATAAATAATGAAAGGTATAAATTATGAAAAAGAAAAATATCATCTTCTATTTTTCCGACCAGCAGCGGTGGGATACAATTAATGAAGAGGTAACGCCCAATCTTTGCAGACTTGCGGAGGAAGGCGTAAAGTTTGAAAACAACTTTACCTGCCAGCCTGTATGCGGTCCTGCAAGGGCATGCTTACAGACAGGACTGTATGCAACGCAATGCGGTTGTTATTGGAACGGTATTCCTCTTCCGCAGAACGTTACTCCGCTTGCGCATTATTTTAATGAATCAGGATACCAAACAGCATATATCGGCAAATGGCATCTGGCTTCAGACAGACTTCCCGGTATCGGATTACACTGTGAAAGCACTCCTGTGCCGAAGGAAAAGCAGGGTGAATATCAGTACTGGAGGGCAGCTGATGTTCTTGAATTTACCTCTCACGGTTACGACGGATATGTATTTGACGGAGACGGAAATAAAATTGACTTTAAGGGATACAGAGCAGACTGCATAAATGATTTCGCTCTCGAATACCTTGACAAGTGCGACAAAGAAAAACCATTTTTTATGTTTGTCAGCCAGCTTGAGCCTCATCATCAAAATGACCATCACTGCATAGAAGGATACAGGGAAACTGTTGATAATTACAAGGATTACCCTATTCCAAATGACCTGACGTTTATGAAAGGCAGTTATAAAAAGGATTATCCTGATTATATATCGGCAATCAACAGGCTTGACTACAATGTCGGCAGACTTGTTGACAAATTAAAAGAGCTTGATATTTATGACGATACAATCATAATATACACCTCAGACCACGGAGCGCATTTCAAGACAAGAAATCCCGAATATAAAAGAAGCTGTCACGAAAGTGCATCACACACTCCGCTGATTATTAAAGGCGGCGGATTTGAGGGCGGCAAGAAAGAAACCAGACTTTCCTCACTCATTGACCTTCCGCCTACTCTTTTATCAATGGCAGGGATACCTATTCCGAGTACATATATGGGTGTTGATTTGACAAGACAGATTGACAATCCCGATGAAAAAAGGGACTGTGTATTCATCCAAATCAGCGAGGCATCAAACTCAAGGGCAATAAGGACTGACCGCTTTAAATATGAGATACGCGATTATGCAATTACGGGATATGCACATCACAGCTCAAAAGTATATTGGGAAAACTATTTATATGATCTTAAAAAAGACCCTATTGAAAAATACAATCTTGTCAAAGACCCAAAATACGCCCATGTACGGCAGGAATTAAAATATCTGCTTTTAAAGCAAATGGAACTTGCAGGTGAACAAAAGCCGGTCATTTTACCGGCAGTAATAAAAAGGAGAAAATGATGGAAAACACAAAAAAGTATTTAACAATGAAGGAACGCATCTGCTTCACAATCGGTGCGTTTGGAAGATCCGGAATTTACACATTAATGTCAATGTTTACTCTCGTTTTCTTCCAAAACGGAGCAGGGCTTACGCTCCAGCAGAGTTCAACAATTATCTTAATCGGGCGAATCTTTGATGCTGTCAATGACCCGATGATGGGTATGATTGTTGACAGGACTAAATCAAAGTGGGGTAAAATGAGACCTTATCTTCTTTTTGCTCCTGTACCAATCGCAATATGCACAATTCTTCTGTTCACTGCTCCGTTTGAGCACGGCTCAACCGGCGCATTCGTCTGGGCGTTTGTTACATATATTCTCTGGGGTGTTGCTTTCACAATTCAGGATGTTCCTTTCTGGGGACTTTCATCTGTAATCACACCGCTTGAGAATGAAAGAACCTCTTTCATTTCAACAGCAAGACTCGGTTCAACCTTTGGCGGTATTCTCCCGGCACTGCTTGTACCTATTCTTTATCAGAGCAACCTCGGTTACACAAAGGGTTTCTTTGTCAGCGGTGTTATCTTTGCTCTTCTCGGCTGCGGTCTTTCAATTCTGATATTCTTTGTATCAAAGGAAAGAGTACCGAAAATGGACCACACACCTTCCTTTAAGGAAACATTTGTTGTTCTTGGAAAGGATAAGCTGCTTATTATTGTAATCTTTGCTTCTATCCTCGGCTCAACAATGGTAACTGCAAACCAGTGTGCAGACTATATCGGTAACTATCTCATCATTCAAAACTATACAGATTTCAGCCAGATATTTGATTCGGCAGGAAATGTTCTTTCAAACGTTGATGCAAAGGCAGCTTATGATTTCTGGATTCCTCGCGGAACAATTGTAACCACTCTGACAGTTGCAATCGGCGTCGGTATGGTACCGGCAATGGCTGTATTCCCTATGCTTAGAAAGAAGTTTTCTCTTAAACAGATTTATATAGGCTCGGCTCTCTTCGGTCTTGTTGTTCACGTTCTGTGCTACATTGTATTCCAGAGTGATGTTACCAAGGTTAATATTTATATCCTTTGGGTATTCCTGTTCTTAATGGGACTTCCTCTTGGCATTTACAATGTAATCACATATGCTTTAATTGCTGACTCAGTTGACTATCTTGAATGGAAAACAGGAGAGAGACACGAAGGTGTATGCTTTTCATTCCAGACCTTCCTTTCAAAGGTAAATGCTGCTGTTGCAACATTCGTATTCGGTCAGATACTCGAGAAGTCAGACTTCAAAGCAGTTGACAAATCACTTGTTGATATTGAAGGCAGACAGATTTTCTTCCAGCAGTCTGTTGCGACACAGAAAATGCTGCTTGCACTTGTTACAATAGTTCCTGCTATCGGATTCCTGCTTACAATAATTCCAATGTTCTTTAACGATTACACAGGTAAGGTTAAGGAGCGCGCACAAAAAGAGCTTGAAGAAGCAAGAACAGCAAAGGGTATTGAAGAATAATATTAAATACTTATAAATAAAAAAGGCATAGGACAAAAGCTAACGCACCGCAGTGCATCTGATGTCCTATGCTTTTAATTTATTGTAAAGAAATATTATTATCCTTAAGGTTATGAGTAAGTTGATTTACAGTAGAATCAATGAATTTCTCTATACCCATTGGCGTAATATAAATATAATTACAGCCGGC
The DNA here is from genome assembly GCA_964528285.1 of uncultured Bacteroides sp. GTDB lineage: Bacteria > Bacillota > Clostridia > Oscillospirales > Acutalibacteraceae > Eubacterium_R. The sequence continues at coordinate 12,657 of CAZGRZ010000029.1, forward strand.
AGAGATATTACCTTTTTATAAAATTATTTATTAATTCTCTTTTGTATATATTCATCTGCAACCTGAATTGCATTTTCAATACCTATTCTGCTTGTGTTTAAAATTAATTCATAATGCCTTGAGTCACCCCATTTTTCTTTGCAGTAAAGATTATGGTATGACTTTCTTTTTTTGTTATTCTTTATAACCACACTCTCTGCCTTATCCTCAGAGATATTGAGAATACCTGCAATACGCTTGATTTTATTAGGCATATCTCCTGTAACGAATATGCTTATCAGATTAGGATTATCCTTCAATATTGAGCTTGCGCATCTGCCTAATACAACAAATGACATACCGTTATCAGCCTTTTCTCTCAAGAAATCAAACTGCATTGAGGCAATAATATCCTCCGGAGAATTGCTGTAACCGTCAACAGTTCTTGTAAACAATCTGTTTTTTGCTTTCTCGTCATATTTCTTTAAATCGTCAAGATTAAGACCTTTTTCCTCTGACAAATACTCAATTATATTGCTGTCATAGATGGGAATATTATACTTATCGGCAAGTGAATATGCCATTATATGACCGCCTGAGCCGTATTCTCTGTCAATTGAAATAATAAACTGTCCATTCATATTATGATGCCTCCCTCCTTATCACAGATATCTTACTTTAATACAAATCATAGCTATTAATAAAACGATTATTGTTGCAGGAATTGCTGTCTTGCAGTATTTTCCCCAACCGACAGGATGACCTGCCTTTGATACAACCGAGGTACCGACAACGTTTGCAGAAGCACCGATCGGTGTTGCACTTCCGCCTATATCAGTACCGATTGAAAGTGCCCATACAAGAGATGAAAGGTCAACTCCTGTTGTTGCCGCGGCAAGGCTTTTAATAACAGGAACCATTGTTGCAGCGAATGGGATATTATCAACAACTGCACTTGCAACTGCGGAAATCCACAAAATGATAAATACCATAGCAGTTACATTTCCGCCGCATATCTTTTCAATAAACTCTGCTATCATATCAAGCACACCGGTCTGCTCAAGTCCGCCGACCACAATAAACAGCCCAATAAAGAATAATAATGTTTTATAATCCACCCTCTTCAATATATAACCGATATTTTTATATGAAGACAAAAGAGTAATAACGGCAATTAGTACGCCGATAAATGCGACTGTAAGTCCTGTCTGAGCGTGAGTTACAAGCAATACGACTGCACAAAGGAAGATTATACAGCTGATTATGAAATCTCTTTTACTGCTTATAGCTCCGCTCGGATTAGGATATTCCAATAAAGCAGAGCTGTCTGTTGAAGCGGTAAGCTCCTTTTTGAAGCTGAAATAGAAGAATACCATTATTACAATAAGTGCAATACCGGCAATCATACCCGTATTTGTAAAGAAATCGGCGAAGGAATAGCCAAGAGCCGTTCCGATAATTATATTCGGAGGATCACCGCACATAGTTGCAGAACCGCCCAGATTTGCACAGAAAATTTCTGCTAAAACCATTGGAACGGGATTAAACTTAAGCAGCTGTGAAAGTTCAACTGTTACTGCGGCAAGGAAGAGAATAACCGTAATGCTGTCAATGAACATTGAAAGCACAGCACTCATAAGCATAAATGTAATAAGAATAGGCATAACCTTATATTTAACTGCCTTTGCGATAGTCAGGCACAGCCAGCGGAAAAAGCCTGCTTTCGCCATACCCTCAACCATAACCATCATGCCGGCAATAAAGATAATAGTTGACCAGTTGATACCTGCCGAGCTTTCACTGCCCTCAGCAGAAGCATGCCAAAATTCAAGAGTAAAAATACTTTTAATATTCAAGGTTTCAATAATTGCGTCAGGACTTCTCATACAGATTCCAAACACAATTATGAGCGTTGCTGCACCGCAGCCGAGAGTTACCCAGTGGCGCGGTATTTTATCCATAATAATCAGTGCAAACATAAGCAGAAAAATTATTACGGCGAATATTTTTGCAATCATAACAATATTCTCCTTTTAGTTTTTTCAACTTTATTATATAATAAATATAAAAAAAATCAATAAAAAATTCTTGACATAATTATAGCCTTGTTATACAATGTATTTACATTCTATAACGAGGTATTTTTTACGGAGGTAACAACAATGAGGTACAGCAGAGAATTACTCAAAGGAGGCACACCGCTTTTGGTGTTAAGTGTACTTAAGGGGCAGGACCTCTACGGTTATAAAATCATCCGTGAGCTTGAAATCCGTTCAGAAAATGTATTTGAAATGAGCGAGGGTACACTTTACCCTATTCTCCACGCTCTTGAAAAAGAAAAGCTCCTCACTGGATACTGGGAGGAAGCAGACGGCAGGCGCAGAAAGTACTATCACATCACGGACAAGGGGTTAAAACAATTCAATGAGAAAAAGGAAGAATTCATATCATACTCGCAAAATGTAACAAAGGTACTTAACTTTGCGTGAGGTGGTTAAATGAATAAAGACGACTATATCGATGATGTGTTAAAGCATATCAGCAACAAGGCTTTTGTCAGCACAATCAGGCAAGAGCTTGAGGGACATCTTGATGACAGAATATTCTATTATGAAGAAATAGGATATAACACGGATACATCAACCGAAAAGGCAATTGCTCATATGGGGAATGCAGATAAACTCGGTGAAGAAATGAACCTGCTGCACAATTACAAAAAGCACAGAATCATCAGCATAACAGGTCTTATTCTGTTTGCACTTAATATGCTGATGCTGTATTGCACTATTGCTGTATTAGATAAATTTTTACTCGAAATATCATATATTTCTGCCTATATATATACTTGTATTTCATTTCTGCTTTCTTATTTTATTTATAAATACGCATTTGAAGCACGAGAAAGAACTATACTTTTTATTCAAGGATTGCTTACTCTGTTGTGCAGTGTTTTCTTTTTCCGTTCATTCAGCCTTGCCATAGCTGATTTGACTTGCATAATATATTACTCAGCGGCAATATTTATATTATTTATTCATAGTATAATGTGTTTAACCTGCTCGCGTGAGATCAAGGTACTGATCAACGGCAGAGGAAATTATGTTATATTAAAGAGATATAAAAAATATGAGTATTTTTTAATTACAGTAACAACGATAGCCATAGTCAGTGCAATCGTCATCGTTGCCGCAATTATTTAATAACCAGAGGTATATATGCTGTTACTTCTTTTTGCACTGTTTATGTTTTTACTTATCGGACTTGACTTTTCAGACTACAAGCCGTTTGCTTTATATTGTATAATAGCTGTTATTCTTACAGTTGTCGGGCTTGAACATCTCGTCCTGCTCAGTAAGGCAATCAGAAAGGATGCAAAAGATAAAGACCTAAGCTCAGGAACTATATGGAGCATATTTACATTTCTGACAGGTCTGCCCTGCTGGATAGTATATGCCTTGTTTACATTCAGGGCCGGCAAAAATAAATCAAACAGAAAAAATCCGAAAACCTTATTGGTTTCAATATTCCTGCTTGCAGTTTTTATATCAGGCTCATATATTCTTCTTGACAGTTCACGCAAATATGCTGAAGCTCATTTTTCCACAAATATTGTCACCTATAAAAATTCAGATGGTGCAGATGTAGTTTATGACAAAATGGGAAATACTTACACTTTTGATGAAATTGAAGACTTTAAATATTATGACCGTGACGGGAATTCATATTCTGCTGATAATCATTATGAAATATTCAGTGATATTCCTGAGACAGATGCCTTAAAATGTATTGAGACAGAAACTGAATATAATATGTATGATTTCTATGACTGTTATATTGACGAAGAGGGCTATCTGGCAATTTTCTCACTTGACGGTGAAGTTGTCAACTCAAAAGAAAAATATCAGAGTGATGACGGATTTTATAATTTGGGCTTTTGCAGCTGGTCACCCGATGGTAATCTCATATTCAGTGATATGGAATACGCCGAAAGCAGCGGAAAATACATTTATAAGGATATACTTGAAAACACATCTTTTTAAAATACTTATATAATATAAAAAAGGTACAAAGTCGGTTTTGAACTTTGTACCTTTAATAATTTTTTTAAAAATATCAATCTTCGGTATTTGCTTTTTCTCTCTTCGCAACAAGCTCGTCAAGAATTCTTGTATGCTCCTTATCGGTAAGTGCATACTTCAAAGTCGGAATAGATGAGAGCAGCATACCGATTGCAGGAGGGATAGAAATAAGGAAGAACATCGTTGCAGCATATTTACCGGGACCAGAACCGCCGTCATATGTAAGGAAGCTTGCGCCGTTTTCAATTGCCTTATTAAGAGTGTCAACATTTGCACCGCTGTATCCTACTATAGAATAAATAGCCGAAGAAATAATTGTTGCAATACCTGCTGAAAGCTTTGTAATAAAGCTCTGACCTGAGAAGAATACTCCGTCAGTACGAACACCGTTTGTATATTCTTCATAGTCAACACAGTCGGCAATCATAACAGATTGAAGGACATTAACGCCGCCGAATGATGCGCTTGCGAACAACATACAAATACCAATAACAATTGACCATGCGGTTGATGTTAAATCACCGCCGGATACTTTATAAAATACAAAAATCAGAGTAAAGGGCACTGCACCTGCAATTGAGTAGAAATTATAAAGCTTCTTTTTTTCAATCTTTTTAATCAGTACCGGAGTTACACCCATTGCAACAAACTGACCTACGAACAATCCTAATGCAACACAGCCGAGACCGATTAAGATTTTAAAATCAATACCTGCAATTGAGCCGTCAGGATTTGTTTTGAGGATATTCATTATATTACCGTTTGCATAGTAATATGTTACAAGTGTCATTGCAACAATCATAAGAAGCTGGATAGGGCTTCTTAAAATACCGGAAATAAGGATCTGTCTGAAAGGCTTGTTTCTGAACATAATCTGGAAATTTTCTTTAAATGAATAATGTCTTTCAGAGGACTCAACCTTTTCTCTTGTGCTAATTCCTGCAAATTCAAAGAAAATAGTTGCAATAACTGTCATTACAATAACTGTTACAATAAAGCCTGCCTGAGATGCCTTAGAAGAATCCATACCCTTGTTTTTGAAAGCATCTCCAACAACCTGTGCAACCTGAACAACAAGCACACCGATACCGCCGACACCGGCAACAATTCTTGCAAGTCCGAGGATTTTACTCCTGTCATTCTCATCTTCTGTCATAAGTGAGGTAATACCCCAAAGAGGAATATCACATACGGTATAACACATTCCCCATGCAATATAAGAAATTGCAGCCCAGCCGACAATAAGGACCTTCTGTGTGGTTGTACTTGCCTCAGCGTAATTTCCGTTAACGAAAGTCAAGATAGTAATAACACAAATTATTGCCGGGAAAATAATAAGATACGGTCTGCATTTTCCCCACTTAGTTCTGGTTTTATCAACAATTGTACCCATCATTGGGTCATTAATTGCATCCCAGATTCTTGCAATTGTCATAATCCATCCAAGTGCCATTGCAGGAAGACAAATTACATTTTGAAAATAGAAGTAAAGACCTGTGGCAATAATGTTGTAAATTAAGTTCTGTCCGAACATACCAGCAAGATAACCGACAAGCTCTTTACCGGAATAGGTGCGTATTTTTTCGCCCATTCATTTCACCCCTTAAATCATATTGTATTACTATAATAACAACTTTTGAGTAAAACTGCAAGAAGAATTATAATATTTTCATAAAAAATTATAAAAATTTTTTCATCCATATATGAGGGCAGTCCTCATCATAGTCAATTTTTCCGAATTCGCTGTATCCCTGCTTTGCATAAAATGCCTTTACTCTGCATTGAGCGTGAAGTGAAAGAGCTTTGCCTGCGTCAGCTTTAATAATTCTTTCAGCTTCTTTGACAAGTTCTGTACCGAGATGTTTCCCCCTGTACTCCTTTATCACGGCAAGCCTCCCGAGAATAAAGCTGTCTGCATTACTGTCCCAAAAGAAACGGCAGGCCGCAACGGGTTTGTCCCCATCAAACATGACAAGATGAGTGCTTATTTTATCTATACTGTCAAATTCCTCCTGAAATCCCTGTTCCTTAACAAAAACAGTTTCCCTTACACAGCGTGCTTCATCAGGCAGGCAATTATATTTTTTAATAATCATATATTACCTCTTGCAATTTAATTTTTTCTAAGTTATAATATCATTCGTTAAATGCAGATGTGTCCGAGCTGGCCGAAGGAGCACGATTGGAAATCGTGTAAGTCTT
>CAZGRZ010000030.1:0-15106 GCA_964528285.1 uncultured Bacteroides sp.
TTATGCTAAACCCGGATGTGCTTTGTTTTGATGAGCCGACCTCGGCGCTTGACCCGGAGCTTACAGGCGAGGTGCTCAATGTTATCCGCAGTCTTAAAACAGGCAGCAGTACTATGATTGTCGTTACGCATGAAATGGAATTTGCCAAAAATGTTGCAGACAAGGTCATTTTCATGGCTGACGGTGTGATTGATGAGTACGGCACGCCTGAGGATATTTTCGGAAATCCGAAGAGTGAAAAGCTCAGGGCGTTTCTCAGAAAAGCATATGATTAATTTTAAATGATATAAAATGCGGCTGTCGGTTTTCAACAGTTGCATTTTTTTATTGCTATGATATAATAAAAATATGTATAGTTATGAACGATTGTCTGATGACATTAGGATTGCTGTTTCACCTGAGCACACCTTTGGCACCGACGCTGTGATACTCTCCCATTTTGCTCAGATAAAGCCGAGGGACAATGCTCTTGATATGGGCACCGGCTGCGGTATCATTCCGTTTTTGTGGCTCAGAAATAATAAAATCAATAAAGTTTCCTGCCTTGATATTCAGCAGGACGCGTATGATCAGGTATGCCGTTCAATCAGTGAAAACGCGCTTGAGGGAAGGCTTACTGCGTATCATTGTGATTTGAGGGAAATCAACAGTGTTTTTGATGCTGAACAGTTTTCCCTTGTTACAATGAATCCGCCGTATAAGCCTGTCGGCACGGGGATTGAATCACTTGATGAAAGTGCGCGGATTGCAAGGCACGAGGTATGCTGTAATATTGAAGACGCTGTCAAGGCGGCTGTTTATCTTCTTAAATATTCAGGCAGATTTTGTATGTGCCACAGACCGGAAAGGCTTGTTGATACGCTTGAAATTATGCGAAAATACAAGCTTGAGCCAAAGCGTCTCAGATTTGTTCAGGACAGGGAAGGGGAACAGCCGTTTTTATTTTTAATTCAGGGACAGAAAGGTGCAAAGCCTTTTTTACGCGTTGAGCCCCAATTGATAATAAAAAAAGAGAACGGAAGGTTCACGGATGAAATGATAGAAATATACGGTTCTTATGCCGATGGGTACATAAAATGAGCGGAAAATTATATGTTGTAGGCACACCGATAGGCAACCTCGGTGATTTTTCACCAAGGGCTGTTGAAACACTCGGCAAGGTCGATTTTATTGCAGCAGAGGATACCAGAGTTACTGTAAAGCTGCTTAATCATTTTGACATAAAAAAAGAAATGGTATCTTATTTTGAACATAATAAGAGAGAACGCGGAGAGCTTATTTGCTCTCGTATTCTGAACGGTGAGACCTGTGCAATAGTTACTGATGCAGGGATGCCTGCAATATCCGATCCCGGCGAGGATTTGGTTAAGCTTTGTCACCGGTATGGGATTGAGGTTGAGTCCGTTCCGGGTCCGACTGCTTTTGCTGCCGCACTTGCAGTTTCCGGAATGGAAAGCGGACGATTTACTTTTGAGGGATTCTTGTCTGTAAATAAAAAATCAAGGCGCGAGCATCTTGAGGATATAAAGGATGAAAAGCGCACCATAATTTTTTATGAAGCACCGCATAAGCTTGCAAATACACTGGCTGATTTATACAAGGTCCTCGGTGACAGGAAAATATCTATTGTCCGTGAGATTACAAAGATTCACGAGCAGGTAATTAATACCACACTCAGCCAAGCAGCAGAGACTTATGCTGACGGCGGATTAAAGGGCGAGATTGTCCTGATTATTCAAGGAAAGAAAAACGGCACTCCGGCAGAACTCACCTTTGATGATGCGCTCAGCCTTGCGAGAACTTTTATGGAAAAGGGTATGTCCGTCAATAATGCCGCAAGAGAGGCGGCAGCTCAAAGTCCGTTCAGGAAAGGTGAAATTTACAAGGCTTTACTATGATATGTTCAATCTGCCCGAGGCACTGCAATATTGACAGAGACAATGGCACAGGGTATTGCAGGAGTAAAAGTAAATTCAAAGTCGCAAGAGCAGCACTTCATTATTGGGAAGAGCCTTGTATCAGTGGCAAAAACGGCAGCGGCGCAGTGTTTTTCAGCGGTTGTAACCTTCGCTGTGTATTCTGCCAGAATTATAAAATCAGCAGAGATAATGCAGGTGTTGAGATTACTGATGACAGGTTGATAGAAATATTTGAAAATTTAATTTCCCTGGGTGCGGAAAATATAAATCTTATTAACCCGACTCATTATGCAGACCGCCTTGCAGAGGTTTTATCAAGTTGGGAATCTCCTGTTCCGATTGTTTATAATTCAAGCGGATATGAAGAGGTTGATACGCTGAAAAGGCTTGATGGTCTGATTGATATTTATCTTCCCGACTTAAAATATATCAGGAACGAGAAATCGCTCAGATATTCAAATGCGGAAAACTATTTTGAAAAGGCGTCATCTGCAATCATTGAAATGAGAAGGCAAGTGACTGACGCCTTTGATGGCGGTATGATGAAAAGCGGTCTGATAGTTCGTCATCTTATTCTGCCGCAGAATACTAATTCTTCAACAGAGATTATTGATTGGGTTAAAAATAATTTAGCAGATACTTACTTATCATTAATGTCCCAGTACGTCCCGTGCGGTGATTTGTCGGAGGTTGAGGAAATCAATCGAAAAATAACCGAGCGTGAATATAATAAGGTAATTGATTATGCCTTGAATCAGGGTATGTATAAGCTGTTTTTACAGGAGATTTCTTCTGCAGATGAGAAGTTTATACCACAATTTGATTTTACAGGTGTAATATGATATTATAATTTTAAAGATTAAAGATGTAAAAAGGAGCAAGAATATGAAAAAGTTTTTAAAGGAATTTAAGGAATTTATTTCAAAGGGGAATGTAATGGACCTTGCAGTCGGCGTTATTATCGGCGGTGCATTTTCTTCAATAGTAACATCGCTTACTGATAATATTATACAACCGCTTATTAACTGTATCGGCGGCGCTGAAATCCAGGGTAAAATTCATCTTATCGGTGATAATTATATTGATTACGGTGCATTCTTATCAGCAATTATCAATTTCATTATTATGGCATTCATTATTTTCTGTATAGTAAAGGCAGTAAATAAAGCATTATCACTCGGTAAGAAAAAAGAAGAAACAGTTGTTGTACCGACTACAAAAATCTGTCCCTTCTGCAAGAGTGAAATTCCTATTGACGCAGCTAAATGCTGTTACTGTACTTCGGATATTACCGAAGAATAAATAACTGAACGGGGTAAAATTTATGAATATCAGAGAATATCATTTTCCGTCTGCAACAGGAACATGTGAGATATATGGGAATGTATATACTCCTCAGGGTGATGTCAACGCTGTGATTGTAATACATCATGGAATGGCTGAGCACCAGCAGAGATATAAGGATTTTATTGAATATCTTACAGACAATGGTTATGCTGTATTTATGCATGATATGGCAAATCACGGCAAGTCAAATCAGAATTTTGATTTAACAGGATATTTCGGTGCAAAAGACGGATATAAGGCATTGGTAAAGGATTTGAAAACCACTTTCGATATGGCAAAGGATGAATATCCTGACAAAAGAATAATTGTTATGGGTCATTCAATGGGTTCATTTATTGTCCGCTGCTTTACTGCGTGGTATAGTGACGCCGGCTTTGATGCAGCAATTTATATGGGTACAGGTTCAAGTAATTCAATCGTCTCTGTCGGAGAAAAGCTCTCCGCCATGATTGCAAAGCTTGTCGGTCATACCCATAAGAGTAAATTGCTTGATAAAATGGCATTCGGCTCTTATGGAAGCAAGTTTGAAAAACGCACAGATTTTGACTGGCTTACCCGTGATATAAAAACTGTGGATAAATACATCGATGATAAGTATTGCGGCTTCCTCTTCTCTGCACAGGGAATGAATGATCTTATAAAACTTAATATTGCTGCAAATTCAGATGAATGGTATAACAGTGTTGCGAAGGATTTAAAAATCCTTCTTATCAGCGGTGCTATGGATCCTGTTGGTAATTACGGTAAGGGCGTAGAAGAAATTTATAATAAATTAATTTCTACCGGTCATAAAAATACAGATATTGTATTATTTAATGATGCAAGGCATGAAGTACTAAATGAACTCAATAAGGATGAGGTTTATACCTGCATTAACAATTTTATTGAAAAAGTAATAAGTAAATAAATATCAGCATTTTATTTTTTTAACTTTATTGGTTTTAAAGATAAAAGATGTAGTATTATAATATAGATAATTAATATTTTAATTTGGGGTTGTGTGATATGGGCACCTGTAAAAATAAAAGTTTTTTATTAAAGATACTGCTTGTATCAGTATTTTTGCTTGTTTTGTTTTTTGTTCTGCCTATGACTGTCAGCGCTGCGGATTTTACGGAAAATCAGCCGTATGATTCATCTGTATACAGTGATATGTTTTATGTTGATGCAAAAAATGATGAATACTGGGTTGTTCATAACGAAGCGTGGCATAAATGTGCTTCAGGAATTGACGAGGTGGTTAATTCCACAAGACAGGCGATGTTCGATCGTGACTCCGGTCTTTATACATTTTTCGCCGTACCTAAGAGCGAAAAAACTATCTATGATTATTTTGATATAATCAATAGCAATGTTTATAAAGATGACGGTACCCCATATGGGGCAGATTATCTGAAGCTGATGAGCAGTATCAGTCTGAATTCCAAATCAGGAAAGCTTATTGCAAGCGAGAGCTGTACCGATTATGACTTTTATCGTATTACTATTGATATTAATAGCAATACAACACACAATGAAGAAGAAATTATCAATCAGTACCTTACTGAATGGAACAAAGAATTTATTGAGGAAAATCCGCTTATTCAGTCTTCATCAGGCAATGTAAAGGAATATTATATTGTCAAGACAATTTATAATTTTCTTGTAAAAAACAATAAATATGATTTTGAGGTTTACAGGGGAGAATATTCCCCTTCAGATGAAAGATACCGATTTTCTCACACAGCATATGGCGCCTTGTTTGGTAACACACAGGGCTCATATGATTCTGAAACATTTGATCCCATCACCTCTGCGCCTCTTGATAAGTTCACAGATTCCCAGGGACTTTATTCCCTTAACGCAAACAACCGAGGCTGTTCGGTATGTGATGGATATTCATTAGTGTTCTATTATCTGTGCAAACTCAATAATATTGATTGCCGGATAGTAATGGGTGATAACACACCCAACAAGGAATCAGATCCGCATGCGTGGAATATGGTATATCTTAAGGACAGCGTTGATACAGGATATGAATGGTATGCTGTTGATGCCACCTTCGGCTCTCAGCAGAGCAAAAAGATATCAAATGAAATTTCAATGATTGATTATACATATTTTCTCAGGGGAACAGAGAATGAGAACTATTCCGCAGAAAAGCATCAGCAGCTATATGATGAATATAAAACAATTAATCAGAGCATTGATGATTTCAAATTTGAAATTTCAGGTATTAATGAAGAAAATCTTTATACTTTGGTTACAAGAAGAAGAACATCAGATATAGACCAAACTGTAGTTGAAGACGGCGTATATAACCTTGAGGATTATATAATTATTGACCCTGACGGCAACCTGTATAAAATAATTGCAGACGGCAGTGAGTTTAAATTGGTCAATACGGACGGCTTTACTTTCTATAACTCAGGCTATTATTATTCCTGTGAGCTTTTCAGCTTTGCAAAGGATATTGAGTATATGTGCGACGATATGTTTGTTATTGATGTCGGTACATATACATTTGATGTATTAACAGTTCTGAGCAATATTATTTATCATAAGAGCTTTATCGTTTCTCCGATTGATATGAGTAATGTTGAAGATTATAATGATTTCATAAGCTATGTAAAAAATGTTGATTTCAACGGTACAGAAATAGAAGTCAATAAATATCTTCATGTATATGACAGTGCGGGAAATGAGCTTGTAGAGGGTAAAGAATATAATGCCGTATGCTTTGCCGAAGACGCTCCTTCGTTATTGCTGAATCCAAAGCTGCCGGGAAATTACATAATCAGAATTACATATTCCGGCAATTACTTTGGTGTTATCGACGTTCCATTTACAGTTGAAAAAACTGATCTGAGTATGATTAGTTCAAACAGCACAAGCGAGCAGTTTGGTATAGATATTGAAGCAAAATATCAGGAGCTTGCAATCGGGGATACAAAGCTTTCTGCCGGCAAGGATTATTCAATAAAGGCTGAGGGCGGTAAAAATTACGGCGACTCAGGTATAATAACTATTACTGCACTCAGCACAAGCGAGTACTTAAAGAGCGGAACATCTGCTCAGTGGACTTATACCATTGACAGGCAGTATGATGTTTCATCACTGTTTAACGGTGTCTATATCAGTAATGCCCATTATAATTTTACAGGCAAGGAAATAAAGCCCGACAATTTTGTTTTATATTATATTAAGACTGAGAGTAACGAAAAAACTGTTCTTGTAAAAGATGTTGATTATAAGATTACAGGCTATTCAAACAATATCAATGTAGGTACAGGTAATGTGCAAATTCAGTTCATAGGAAATTACACAGGTACAGCAGTACTGAACTTTTATATTGATTCTGTAAATATGACTGTAACCGTTCCTGATTTAACATATAATGGTAAGAGTCAGTCACCGTCGCCTGTTGTATATCTTGGTGACATATTGCTCACGAAGGATGTTAATTATACCGTAACAGGCAGCGCAGCAAATCCCGGCGCTTATCAGTTCAGTATAAAAGGTACGGGTAATTATTCAAGCCTGTCAGGTAATTATGTATTTCATATTGTCCCGAGTCAGCTTTCAGGCGTTTCTGCCAAGGTGTCAGCCACATCAGTGAATTTCTCATGGAAGAATCAGGGCAGCAACTGTATCTATCAGGTATGGGCAATGGATACTGTTAAAAACCAATGGAGATATATAGGTCAGACCACAGGTACATCTCTTAATGTTACGTGGATTTATGTTAACGGTGCAAAGAAAAATCTGACTGCTAATACAAAATATACTTTCAAGCTCCGTGCTTATTATCAGGTAGATATTAACGGTCAAAAGGTTGAAAAATTCGGTAGCTTTAAAAATTATACAGTAAAAACCGCACCGGCCAAAATTTCAGGTCTTAAAACTTCATCTGCGGCAACTTATATAAATATTTCATGGACTGCACAAAGCGGATGTGCTTATCAGGTTTATGCTTACGATACGGCAAAGAAAAAATGGACGTATATCGGCAGGTCATCAACAAATTCATTTAAGCTGACATATATCTATACAAAAGGCAAAAAGGTAAAAATATCGGCGGACAAAGAGTATAAAATTTATGTCAGGGCGTATTTTAACTCCACTGTAAACGGAACAAGCACCCCTGTCTATGGCTCGCTTTGTTCAGCGACGACGCGAAGCGCGCCAAAAACGCCGAACCTTACTCTTTCAAAAAGCGGAACCTCTGCAATAAAAGCAACCTGGAGCAAGAATACAGCTGTAAGCGGCTATCAGGTTTATTTGTCACCGACAAGTAATTTCTCAAGCGGGGTTAAAAAGGCTTTGTTTTCAACAAATAAAACTACCACCAAAACCTTTAAGGGATTAAAGAAAGGGAAAACATATTATGTTCGTGTTCGATCATATAAAAAGGTCGGCGGTGTAACTTATTATTCGGCATACAAAAAAGTTAAAATAAAGCTGTAGTGTGATAAAATATCATAAATAAATCGGCAGGTCATTACCTGCCGATTTATTTATGATACCTGAATTATCTCGTTGAATACCGCAGTCATTTTTTTGCTTATGTTAAGATCAATATGCAGAGAGCCGAAATACCAGTGCATATAGTCCACATTGTGCATAATCTCCTGCAGATAAGTGTTGAGCGGGGTTATTATGATATTCTGGTTTGTCCTTTGTTTGAGGATATCCTTTGCAATAGTGGGCGCTTCATATGTCAGAATATAGTTGATGCTTTTTTCACTGTCACTCAGGTTCGATATGCCGTTCTTCAAATCCTCAGCACTCGGAAGCTCGCTTTCCCACCAGCTTATTCCGTCTCGGCGCATATAAGCATCATCACTTTCACCGCCGCCCATAACAAAAAAGGTCTTGTTTTCAAATGTGAATACCTCGCCGCGCATAAGGTGATAAATATTATCCGCGATTTTATGGGCGTTTCCGCCCTTCCACCTGTATGGTTTATATGAATTTAATACATCAAAATTCTCGTGAGCGCCATCGACAAAGCAGATTGTATATTTCCTTTTTTTCAGCCATTCCATTTTCTTTTTCTCATCAGGATTTTCAGGCTCCCAGATAAATCCAAAATCACCGCAAACTATCAGAATATCCTTTTCACCGAGTTTTGATAATTTTGAGTTTTTGAAACAGGACAGATCCCCATGAGTATCTCCGGTAATATAAATCATAAAATTCTCCAAAAAAATATAAAATATACTTTTATTCATTACTAAAAGATGTTAAACTATTAATATAATATATTTTTTTAATTAAGGTGTCAAGTTTATGAAAAAAACACTTTCTTATATTATAATTGTACTTACAATCATATCATCTCTGTTTGCGTTTCCTATTTCATCTGAGGCTGCGACTTATGAGCCGGACAGGACAATTTATGCTGAGGCTTATATGCTGATTAATCTTGACGATGATTCTTTCCCCGTTGTGGCTCAGAAAAATATTGATGAAAGATTATATCCTGCCTCTTTGACAAAAATTGTTACGGCAATGGTTGTAATCAATAATGTAAAGGATTTTCAGGCAAAGACAACGATGAGTCAGTCAGCTTTTGATGCATTACTCGGTACAGGAGCACAGGTTGCCGGCATTGAGGTCGGACAGGAGCTGACTATTGATGAACTGCTTTATCTCACAATGGTATATTCCGCCTGCGATGCCTGTCAGATTCTTGCAGAATATGTCAGCGGTGATGTCACCACCTTTGTTGAAGAGATGAATAAGTATGTCAAATCACTCGGCTGTAAGGATACAAATTTTGTTAATTGTGACGGACTTCATAATGAAAATCATTATACAACTGCAAGGGATATGGCAACTATATCTCTTGATGCAATAAAGAATCAGACTTTTCTTAAATATGCGACCGCAAAAGAGGTTAAGTTCGGAAATCTTACTCTCAGCCATACAAATTTAATGCTGAGTCCCGGTTATGTAACATATTATTATGAATATGCCGAGGGAATAAAAACAGGCTCAACAGATGAGGCGGGCTATTGTTTAGTTACTAAGGCATCAAAGGACGGTTATAATTATCTTGCAGTCATTTTGAAATCACCGAGGCAGAAAATTAACGGACAGTCGTATGAGACAAAATGTTCATTCGTTGATGCAAAGTCGCTGTTTGAATGGGCATTTGACAGTCTCAAGTATTCTACTCTTGTCAAGCAGAATGAGATGCTGAGTGAAATCCCTGTTGAAGACGGCAAGGATGCTGACAGCGTTCAGCTTGTTGCAAAGACAGACACAAATGTAATTGTCCCTGCCGGTCTTGATAAATCGGGAATAATTATTGAGCCTGTAGATAAGCCTGAGACGCTCAAGGCGCCTGTCACAAAAGGACAGGATGTATGTAAGGCAAATATCATTTACGGCGGCGATGTTATTGCAACGGTTGATATGGTGGCTGCTGATGATGTTGAGCTTTCAACATTCCTTAAGGTAATCAATGCCATAAAGTCTTTCTTTTCCTCCACTATTGTAAAGATTATGCTCATAGTTATTGTTGCAGCAGTTCTTATTTATATCTTTATGATTATAAACAATCAGAATAAAAAAAAGAAACGCCGTGCAAAAAAGCATGTTGATAATCCCGAACACAACAGCAACCCTGATGATTTTCTTCCGCCGCCCCAGCGAAAATAGGCAGAATAATTAGCAAAGACAGAGCTGATTAATTTCAGCTCTGTCTGTTTTTATATACTGTTCAGTTTGCTGAATTATCCCATGGCCATGGGTCTTTCAGCCATTCGTCACTGTTGTATCCGTTGAGCGAGAGAGGACCGAATTGCTTTTCGTATTCCTCCTTGACAGCCTCATACTTTTTTCTGTATGATTCAAACATTTCCCTTGCTTCTGCATTATCCGGATGTGTGTCGCAGAACAGTCTGTATTCATACATTGCAAAGCCGAGTGCAGATACTCGTCTCAGAAGCTTATCCTTATTCATACCTTTTTAACCATCCTTCCTGAAAAAGGCTTGTTAAGGACAGGGAATATTGTTCCGTAGTCAAGCCCCTTTTCTGCCTCATATGTGATTAAATCAAGCTGTAAAGGTATATATGCCATTGTGACTGCTGCGTCCTCAGGCAAAGCCGGGCGTTGATCTTTCTTGAGAAAGCTCGGCTTAAAAAGGTCAACATAGTTTTCCATAATTATCTCCTTTCATTTTACTATTTCATATTATGCTTATTTTTTTTATTTGACAAAAACCATAAAAATTAATTTACATATAATGGTATAGGAAGTCAAGAAAATGGCAATGATATTTTTGAAAGAAAAGAAGAAAGAATTTTAGCTGAGATACTTTAACGAAGGTATTTGCTTCTCGTAAAAAATTTCCTATAACACAGCAAAAAACTTTCGTAAAACGCAAGTTTTGCTGCGTTATGGGACCTCAGCTTTATGAAGGTGATTTTATTGTTAATCAAACGAGGCGAAATTTACTATGCCGATTTAAGTCCCGTTGTTGGTTCAGAGCAGGGCGGAGTGCGTCCGGTGTTAATCGTTCAGAATGATGTCGGTAATAAGTTCTCCCCAACAGTAATTGCCGCTGCAATCACTTCCCAGAGAGATAAGAATAATCTTCCGACTCATATTGAAGTAGATGCCAGAAACTGCGGGCTTGCAAAGGACAGTATTGTCCTGCTTGAGCAGGTGCGCACTATTGATAAGCGCCGTCTGAAGGAAAAAATGGGATCGCTTGATACAAGTGATATGGGAAAAGTTAATCATGCATTGAGCGTAAGCTTCGGTCTGTAAGATTGAGAACTTTCTTAACTTTATATACAATAAGAAAAACAATCCTTGTTAGGATTGTTTTATTTTGTTATATATGTTAATATATTACTATATTATATTTGAAAATACAGGAGAATGTTATGAAAAAAATCGCTTTATTTGAAAAGGTTTCATTTGAGCAGTTTAAAAAAGATTGGCTCAAGAATTTTCCGCTTACCGAGGATGTGAAAGCTGTCTATGACAGCATCAAGCTTCCGATGAGGGCAACAACCGGCTCAGCAGGTTATGACTTTTATGCACCTGCTGACATAACTTTTACAAAGGGCGTTTCTACCTTAGTGCCGACCGGTATACGAGCAAAGATTGATGAAGGATGGGTGCTTTCAATATATCCTCGTTCAGGTCTCGGATTCAAACACAGATGTCAGCTTGATAACACTGTCGGTATAATTGATTCTGATTATTACAATTCATCTAATGAAGGTCATATTATGATCAAAATCAGCTGCGATGCTCACGATGAAGGCCATACCGCAGCTGTGGCAGCAGGAGATGGCTTTGCACAAGGTATTTTCACCACGTTCGGAATTACTTTCGATGACACTGCTGTCGGCGTCAGAGACGGCGGTTTCGGCTCAACAACAAAGTAATGGAAATAAATCATAAGCTGCTGCACAAGCCTCTTGTTGTATGTTTGCTTGCAATGCTCTGCTGTGCACTGTGGGGAAGTGCCTTTCCGTTTATTAAAATCGGGTATGAACTGCTTGATATACAATCAGATGACTGGGCAGGTCAAATCCTTTTCGCAGGAATAAGGTTTTTTATCGCAGGTATTCTTGTAATTGTATTCGGCAGTCTGTTATCAAAAAAGTTTTTATATCCTAAAGTAAGCAGTATAGGAAAAGTGTGCGTCCTTTCACTATTTCAGACAATACTCCAGTATATCTTTTTCTATATCGGACTTGCACATACGACAGGAACAAAGGGCTCAATAATTAATGGAGCAGGCGCCTTTTTTGCCGTGCTTGTTTCTGCTCTCATTTTTCATCTGGAAAAGCTTAATACAAAGAATATTATTGGCTGTCTTATCGGCTTTGCAGGCGTTGTTATCATCAACCTGAATGGCGAAAAGCTTGAAGCTTCATTTACTTTTACAGGTGAAGGCTTTATAGTCATTTGTGCACTTGCTTATGCCTTTTCTTCTGCACTGATAAAGAAGTATTCCCGTAGTGAAAACCCTGTTACGCTTAGCGGATATCAGTTTATCCTCGGCGGTCTCGTGATGATTGCTGCAGGAATGATATCAGGCGCAAGAATAAACGGCTTTGGTATTAGGTCAGTCCTCCTTGTTATTTATCTTGCATTTCTTTCAGCAGCGGCATATACATTATGGGGAATACTGCTTAAATATAACAATGTGTCATCAGTTGCGGTATATGGCTTTATGACACAAATATTCGGCTGTCTGCTTTCCGCATTGTTTCTCAATGAGAATATGGAGCAGTCAGGTGTAATTACATTAATTTCCTTGATTTTGGTTTCTCTCGGAATTATTATTGTAAATGTCAATATAAAATTCCCAATAAAGGAAGATAAAATTTCTAAATGAATTTTTATAACCTATTCGCCGATGACCCCACCGCGGCTGCAATCGTTCGCAAACACCATTTCAAGCGAGCTTAATGGAAAGCTGATCCGATTAAAAAAACTCGGTTATAAATTTACTTTACATTATCGCTTTAATATGATAAAATAAACCATCATATTTTGTGAAAATATAATGATGCCTTATTTTTTACAATGAATGGGGAGAAAAGAAATGACAACAGCACAAATTTGTATTATGATTACCATTGTTGCTTATCTTGCAACAGTTGTAATTATAGGTGTTGCTTATTCAAAAAAAACAAAGAATGTCGGTGATTTCTACCTCGGCGGAAGGAAGCTGGGACCTATTGTTACTGCAATGAGTGCAGAAGCGTCGGATATGTCAAGCTATCTTCTAATGGGACTTCCGGGACTTGCATATCTTACGGGTATTGCAGATGTCGGCTGGACTGTTATCGGACTTGCTGTCGGTACATATCTCAACTGGCTTATAGTTGCAAAAAGACTTCGTAACTATTCAGCGCATATTAATGCAATAACAATTCCGGACTATTTTTCAAAAAGATATAAGGAAAATAAAAAGATACTTATGGCAATTGCCGCTGTAATTATTATCGTTTTCTTCGTCCCTTATACAGGCTCAGGCTTTGCTGCCTGCGGTAAACTTTTCGGTACTCTGTTCGGAGTAGACTATCACATCGCAATGATTGTTTCCGCAATTGTTATCGTTGGTTATACTTCTCTCGGAGGCTTTAACGCTGCTTCAATGACAGACCTTATTCAGGCAATAATTATGACTATTGCTCTTATTATTGTTGTTATATTCGGTGTAAATCAGGCAGGCGGATGGGACGCCGTTATCCTTAATGCAAAGTCAATGTCAGGTTATTTTTCAATGACAAGCACATACAGTCCTGAGACAAACAGCGGTAATCCTTACGGTATTCTCACAATCGTTTCAACTCTTGCGTGGGGACTCGGTTATTTCGGTATGCCTCATATTCTTCTCAGATTTATGGCTATTGAAGATCCTAATAAGATTAAAACTTCACGCCGTGTCGCTTCCATATGGGTTGTTATTTCAATGGGTATAGCCGTTCTTATCGGTGTTGTCGGTAATGCTATGACTGCAAACGGCGTTATTCCTTCACTTGATGACAGTGAAACCATTATTATTCAGATTGCTACTCTCATTTCTCAAAGCGGTATTATTCCTGCCCTTGTTGCAGGTATAATCCTTGCAGGTATTCTGGCGTCAACAATGTCAACCAGCGACAGCCAGCTGCTTGCTGCATCATCTGCTGCAAGTGAAAATATCCTCGGCGGTTTGTTTAAGCTTAAACTTTCTGAAACAGCAAAAATGATTTCTGCAAGAGTCGTTTTAATTGTAATTTCCGTTATCGGCGTTATTATTGCATGGAATCCGGAATCGTCCGTATTCGGTATTGTATCATTTGCATGGGCAGGATTCGGTGCTGCTTTCGGTCCCGTAATTCTTCTTTCGCTTTTCTGGAAGCGTTCAAACAAGTACGGCGCGATTGCCGGTATGATTGTATCAGGTATAATGGTATTTGTATGGAAATATGTAATCGCAGATCTTGCTGATATTCTTAATATATATGAGCTTCTTCCTGCATTTGTTATCGGTCTTATTGTTAACATTATTGTTTCACTGGTTACACCTAAGCCTGAGGGTTCAATCATTGATGAGTTTGAAGCAGTAAAAAAAATGAAATAAATTGATAATAAAAATTTAATAATATTTATTTTTAATTAATAGTATGTTATTCCCTGATTTTCAATCATAAGATATTATTGAAATAAAGATAATAATAAGGGGTTTTAATTTATGGTTGATTATATTATGGGAATTAACGGAACAGGCAAGACGAGAGTCCTTGCCGAGGCTGCAGCTGCGACCTTACATATAAGTGACGGCAATATTGTTTTTATTGACAGTACGAACAGGCTTGGAAGAATTCTTCCGCCGGATATCAGATTGATAAATATATCTGATTATGAAATAAACAGTGCTTTGTCATTTTACGGCTTTTTAAGCGGATTGTGTGCAAGCAATTATGATTTGACAGACATATTCATTGATTCAGTGACAGATATATTTTCAACTAAAGATACAAATATTAATGACTTTTTTGAGTTTTTGACGGGTCTTTCAAATTCAACAGGCGTTGATTTTCATTTTTCAGTCCACGATAAATATGTTCCCGAACTTATTTATCAGGATTAATATTTAATAATAACAAAAAGGAAGCTTGCCAACTAATATAATTAAGTAAAGAAAAAAGACTTACTTCATAAGAAGTAGGTCTTTTTTCTGCTAAAAGCAATTAAATATACAAAATACCCTGACAAACGGTTTAAATGTTAGGCTATTGATAATGCGATTTAGGAGACACTTGTTTTTCCGGATGTACCTACACCGCCGTAACCGAAATACATTTTATCGCGGTAATTTCTGTAGCCGATTA
>CAZGRZ010000031.1:0-6720 GCA_964528285.1 uncultured Bacteroides sp.
TATTCCCACTCGACTGTTCCTGGGGGTTTTGAGGTGATGTCATAGACAACTCTGTTAACATGCTCAACCTCATTTGTAATTCGGTTTGACACTTTGGCGAGGATATCATATGGAATTTTTGCCCAGTCCGCAGTCATAAAATCGTCGGTTGTTACTGCACGAATTGCTATGAGGTTATCATATGTCCGGTGGTCTCCCATAACGCCGACCGTGTTTACACCCGGAAGTACGCAGAAAAACTGAGCAAGGTTTTTTTCGTATCCGTTCTTTGCCATTTCATCACGGAGGACCCAGTCAGCCTCCTGAAGAACTTTGATTTTCTCGGCGGTGATTTCACCGATTATTCTTACACCGAGTCCCGGTCCCGGGAATGGCTGGCGCCATACGAGTTCCTTAGGAATACCGAGCTTTTCGCCGACTCTTCTGACCTCATCCTTAAACAAATCACATAACGGCTCAATCACCCCGAGGAAAGAAACATCATCAGGCAAATTTACACGGTTATGATGAGTCTTGATTACAGCGGCATCTCCCTTGCCTGATTCGATACAGTCAGGATAGATTGTACCCTGGGCGAAATATCCGAGTTCCTCTTGTTTTCTGATTTCATCCCAGAAAACATTGAAAAATTCCGTTCCTATAATCTTACGCTTTTCCTCAGTGTCATTAATCCCCTTAAGCTTTTTAAGAAACAGCTCCCGGCAATTTACTCTTATAAAATTCATATCAAAAAGAGAGGTGAAGGTTTTTTCAACAAAATCGCCTTCATCCTTACGCATAAGTCCCTGGTCAACGAACACACAGGTAAGCCGATTTCCTATTGCACGGGAAAGGAGACCTGCTGCAACTGAAGAATCAACTCCGCCTGAAAGTCCGAGAATGACTTTTTTATCCCCAATTTGTTCCCTAAGCTTTGAGACAGTATCATCAATAAAATTATCCATTACCCAGTCACCTGAACAGCCGCAAACCTTATAAAGGAAATTATGAAGCATTTTTGAGCCGTATTCACTATGGGTAACTTCCGGATGGAACTGAACGGCATAAATCTTTTTTTCTGCATTTTCCATAGCTGCACAAGGGCAATCCGCTGTTGTTCCGACGATTTTGAAATTATCAGGAGCTGCGGCAATATAATCTGTATGGCTCATCCAGACAGTGGACTTTTCAGGAACATCGGCAAAAAGAAGTGAATCGCCTGCTGTAAGCTCAATTTTACCATATTCGCTGACAGGTGCAGTTTTAACCTCACCGTTGCACATCCACGCAATCAGCTGGCAGCCGTAACAGATACCGAGAACAGGAATGCCCAAATCTAAAATTTCTTTTTTATAATGAGGTGAACTCATATCATAGACTGAATTCGGTCCGCCTGTAAAAATTATACCTTTATAATTATTTTGCTTAATTGTTTCAATATCGGTTGTAAAAGGCAGAATTTCCGCAAACACCTTATGGTCACGTACACGGCGTGCAATAAGCTGATTATACTGTCCGCCGAAATCAAGAACAAGAATCTTCTCCATTCATATTCTCCTTAGATAATTTATTAAAATATTATATATTATTAACATTCCATTTTCAAGGGCAGAAGATATTAAATGTTCAGATTTAATACAATCTCGCCTGAATAACAATTTTTAATTACTGCTTTTTTGGGTTGTATATCTTTTATAGGCAAAAATCCTTCCGTTATAATTGAGACAGCTTCAGCGCTTTTCTTTTTACTGAGATTACCTGTAAGTGCAATATGCGGTGTCCACCTTTCAGGCAAATACAGTTTCCAAGACAGCTTTCCAAAAACAATCAACCCGATACAAAATCTCTTTTGAAAATCAAACAGTTTTTCGCTCTTTTGCGGTGCATAGTAGACCACTCTGTTTTTGAACATTTCTACTGACATCAAGCTGATACAAATATTGTTTTTGCTGAAAAATGATTTTGTATATTTAATTACTTCATTGATACAGTTCGTTTTTACAAATGTCAATGTCATATGAGGCGGCCTTACGCCCTGCTTGATTTTATACCGGTCAAGCATTGCACATTTTTTATTAAAAAAATTTGTTATATCCTCATCAAATTCGAGCCAGATTACATATTCATTTTCAGCAAATCTTTTCACTATCAAAACACCTTGTAATTTAAAAGGACACAAAAAACTCTGTGTCCTTTTTACTTATTTATTGCGGTAAATTATTGCTTCTCTTTCAGGTCCGTTGGAAACCATTGTAATCGGATATCCGAGTTCACCTTCAATAAACTCAATATAATCCTTTGTTTCCCGGGGAAGGTCATCATAATTCCTGATTCCGCGAATATCGCAGTGCCAGCCCTTCATTGTCTTCAATACAGGCTTGCATTTCTTAAGAACAGGGGTGGTCGGGAAGTTATTGATAACCTCGCCGTCAATCTCATAACCGACGCAGATTTTAATTTCCTCAAGATAGGAAAGGCAATCAAGTGCAGTCATAACGACCTGTGTTGCCCCCTGACATTCAACGCCGTAACGGGTTGCAACACAATCGAACCAGCCAACTCTCCTCGGTCTGCCTGTTGTTGCGCCGAACTCGCCCTTATCTCCGCCGTGAATACGCATCTCCTGTGCTTCATCCTCATCAAGAATTTCTGAAACGAACTCACCTGCACCGACTGCTGATGAGTATGCCTTTGTTACAACAACAATATCCTCAATAGAATGAGGCGGAATTCCTGCACCGACTGCACCGTAACCGGCAAGAGTTGATGATGAGGTAACCATAGGATAAATACCGAAATCAGGATCCTTGAGTGTACCGAGCTGTCCTTCAAGCAGAATATTCTTACCTTCCTTGAGTGCGTTCATAAGGTAAGTGTGCGTATCACAGACATAAGGTGCTATTTTTTCCCTGTATTCAACGCAGATATTATAAAGCTCATCTTCATCAAGAGGAGGCTTATTATAAACATATTTAAAGGTAAGATTTTTAAGTGTACAGATATTCTTGATTTTTGCCTTTAGGGATTCATCATCGAAAAGCTCATTGACCTGAATACCGATTTTTGCATACTTATCACTGAAGAAAGGAGCGATACCTGACTTTGTTGAGCCGAAGGCATTTTTACCGAGTCTTTCTTCCTCATAAATATCCTGAAGGATATGATATGGCATAAGGATTTGAGCTCTTTCACTAACCAGAAGTTTTGGATTAAGTCCTGCCTTTTTGACATCCTCAAGCTCATTGAAAAACTTATTGATATCAAGCGCCACTCCGTTACCGATTATACAGGTGGTATGGTCATAGCATACGCCTGACGGCATCAGGTGAAATGCAAATCTGCCGTGCTCGTTGATAATAGTATGTCCTGCATTTGCGCCGCCCTGAAAGCGAATGACAATATCACTCCGGCCGGCAAACATATCAGTAATTTTACCCTTGCCCTCATCGCCCCAGTTAGCGCCTACGATTGCTCTTACCATTATTAAATTCTCCTAAACAAAAAATAAAAATCGTAGTCTTTTGCTACTTAATAATTATATTATATAGAGAAATTATTGTCAATGCAATTATTAGTGGATTTTGTCACACAAGATCGGTGAAATTTTAGTTATTATAGCTGTTGTAAAGGGTTGATAATTATGATATTATAGAAATAATAAAGATAAAACAAAGGATATCGGGCAATGAAAATTTATAATGTTATGCAATATGGAGCAAAGGGTGACGGAGCTGCAAATGACGCCTTTGCAATTCAGCACGCTATTGATGACTGCTCAAAAAACGGCGGAGGTCAGGTAATTCTTCCAAGCGGAAAGGTGTTCTGTTCAGAATCAATTATGCTCAGGAAAAATGTTGACCTGCATATCCAGAAGGGTGCGTCAATCAAGGCAACGGGAAACATTGACGGATATATCAGACCGAACAAATTAATAAATGACCCGAAAACCGCACTGATTGGAAATCCTGTTACAGGTAAGCCGAGCTTTGTTTTTATCTATGGATATGAGGCTGACAATTGTACAATCAGCGGTGAGGGAACAATTGACGCAAACGGACATGCCTTTGTGCAACGAAAGGACAGATATTACGTTACAGGGGACTTTTATCCGAGACCGACTGTAATTTATATTGAAAAGAGCAAGCACATTTCATTCAGAGATTTCACCGTAATTGACGCACCGTTCTGGACGCTTCATCCGGCAGGCTGTGATGATGTACTTATTGATAAAATCAGAATACTCAATGACCTTGATGTTGCAAACAGTGACGGAATTGACCCTGACCACTGCACAAATGTGAGAATACTCGGCTGCCATATTACATGCGCTGATGACTGTATCTGCCTTAAGGCATCAAACGGCAACAGGGAATACGGTGACTGTGAAAACATAATCATTGACGGCTGCACTCTTATTTCAACCTCTTCCGCAATTAAAATAGGAACAGAAGGGGTAGGAAATTTCAAAAACATCATTGTTTCAAACTGTGTGATAAGCAAATCAAACCGGGGACTTTCAATCCAGATTCGTGACGGCGGATGTGTTGAAAATGTAACATATCAAAATATAATTATTGAAACAAGACGCTTCTGTCCTGACTGGTGGGGTACGGCAGAGCCGATTGTCATAACCACCTTTAACCGAGACGAGAACACAAAAAGCGGCACAATAAGGAATATCAGATTCTTCAACATAACGGCAAAGGGTGAAAACGGCGTACTCATACACGGCAATTCAGACAATGTTATTGAAGATATCACATTTGAAAACTGCCGTATTGAGCTTACAAAAACAAGCAAATGGCCCTGCGGTCTGTATGACTTGAGACCGTGCCTTGACTGGGGTGTTGAAAAATATGATAACTCCGCATTTTTCATCAGATATGCAAAGAACATTACGATTGAAAAAACAAGGAACCGCTGGGGCAATATCTGTGAAAGCTACAAATACGCAATTGATGCAGAGAATGTGGAAAACCTTGAATTGATCAGATTTGACGGGTATTCAGCTGACCTGATGACGGAAAAATACAAATTCAACAATGTTAAATATAAGGAAGTGTAACAAATGGTAGAACTTAAAGGCTATAAGGTAAACAAGCTTGAGGTTGAAAACAGGGTTAAACCCGGAACGAAGCTGCAGCTCCAGAACCAGCTTAAATATAATGTCAACTATATGGATGACAATAAGACCTGCGTCGGAGCTATGGAGCTGAGGGTTATAGATGCGGATCTGAACCCGTTTGAAATTAAAATTGAAATGGTGGCAGAATTTACCTACGGCGACAAAGATGAAAAAGCGGATATTCATACAATATCCTTCGACCAACTTTTCCCATTTGTAAGGCAAATTATCTATACTGTCACTGCATACACGGGTATGCCCGGACTTATGATTCCTATTATGAAGCTCAACAGGGAAACGGTTAAAGTCAATAACAACCTGACTGAAAAAGAAAACTCACCGCTCAACTAAAGAATAATTTATTAGACGCAATACGACTGCCTCAGAGCGTTAATTGATGTAAGAAAGGCATTTAAATCATATGAACAAAACAAGAGATTTTTTATTACATTAATTTCTTTTATTATGGTTTCTGTCCTTCCGTTAACTGCTTATGCCAATTCATCTTGGTACTGGATAAGCAAAAGCAGACCGCTGGATATTCTGCCGATTGTTGCAGCAGCAACAATTATAATTGAAGTAATTGCAGTCAATAAATTTGGTAAAGTACATAAAGCAGCCAAAACTGCATTTGCTGTTATCATTGCCAATCTGCTGTCCTTTTCCGTACCATATATACTGAGATGTTTTGATGAACTCTATAGCTTTGACCAGATGATAAACAATACACCGTCATACACGGTTACCATTTCGTTTTTAATAATGACACTTATTGTTGAAATACCCTTTGTCTTTTTCGTGTTAAAAAAGGACAGTGAAGACAAAAAATATTTGCTTTTATCAATCGCCGTCAGTAATGTTATAACAACTGTGCTTACAGCGGTGGTGGAAAGAATTATATGCAGAGGTACCTGGTAATGAAAATCATAGGCAGGGTTTATACCGATATGCCGGACAAGTTTGGTGTTCCGCGGCAGAGCGGATTAGTCAGTGAGCTGACAGGCAAAATCGTTTTTGAGCCTGAATACAGTGTAAAGGAAGCATTTAAAGGAATAGAAGATTTTTCCCATCTGTGGATATTATGGCAGTTTAGTGAAAATATAAGAGCGGAATTTTCTCCGACTGTGCGGCCGCCGAGGCTTAATGGGAACAAAAGGAAAGGCGTTTTTGCCACACGCTCTCCGTTCAGACCTAATCCGATAGGACTTTCCTGCGTTAAGCTCGACAAAGTGGAGTACACAAAGAATGAGGGGACTGTTCTTTATATCAGCGGAGTTGATATGAAGAACGAAACCCCGATATATGATATAAAGCCGTATATAACATATACGGACAGCCGTCCCGAGGCAGTACAGGGCTTCGCCGAAAATTACAAGGATTATGAGCTTGAAGTCAATTTCCCGCAAAGGCTCCTTAATATCATTTCTAAAGAGAAGCAGGCAGGCATAATCGGAATACTTAAAAACGACCCTCGACCTGCATACCAAAACGATTCAGACCGAATTTACGGTGTTAAATATATGAATTATGACATACATTTCAAGGTTGAAAATAATGTACTGACAGTAATTGATATAATAAAAGAGCAGTCTTAAGGGCTGCTCTTTTACAATTAT
>CAZGRZ010000031.1:6820-12931 GCA_964528285.1 uncultured Bacteroides sp.
AATACTAATCTCTCCGCTTTTGAGGACTGTTATTTCACCGCTGTCCAATTTTACTGCAAGTCCGCCTGTCTCGTCAATCTCGACAGCAGTCGCAGGGGTTACTTTGCCGTTTTGGATAAATCTGATTTTTTCTCCGATAACGAGTGAATGACTGCGGTAATAGTCAATAAAGCTCTTATAATCACCGGGAGTAATATTGACCAGCTTATCAGTAACGGCTGCGATCAGCTCATTCCTGTTCACGCCTGCATTAAGACAGCCTGCGCCGCAAACATCATCGGGAAATGTCTTTGTGCTGATATTAATTCCGATGCCGATTATAACGCTGTCAACAATGTCTTCTTCAAAATTCGTGATAGCTTCAGTCAAGATACCGCAAATCTTTTTATCATCGACAAAAACATCATTTACCCATTTTATTCTCGGCTTTTTATCGGTCAGCTCCTCTATTGCTTTACACACGGCAACAGCTGCGGCAGTAGTAACAGTGACGGCGTTCGTCAGGGCTGTTTCAGGTCTGATAACGAGGCTGAAATAAACTCCGCTTAAATTAGGGGAATAGAAGCTTTTCCCCTGCCTGCCTCTGCCTGCTGTCTGTTCGTCGGCAGTCACGAGGAAGACGCCCTTTTTTCCGTCAGCAAGCAGCCTTTTGCATACATTATTTGTTGAGTCCGCACTTGCAAGGCATATAACATCAATGTCATTTTTCAGATATGATTTTATGTTTTCTGCTGAAAGGATACCGTTATTGTCAATCATCTTGTAACCTTTATTTGTAACGGCGTCAATTTCATATCCGTCCTTTATCAGTGACTTTACTGCCTTCCATACTGCTGCACGGCTTTTACTGAATTTCCGTGCAAGCTGTTCACCGCTTATGTAGTCATTACTCTGCAAAAGAGAATAAAGAATATCATTTTTTAATGCCATTGTTAACTCCTGACGTCAAATAGGTTTACAATTAATATGTTTAAAAAGCACCAAACAGGTGCTTTCTTATTTTTTTATATAGAATATTGCAAGGGTTCTCGGACCGCAGTGAGATGAAATAGTGCAGCCTGCATCTGCCGTAATAATTTCTGCAAATTTATTTTTTCCCTCAACAACACCTTTTGCAAAGCTCAGTATCTCAGGACTGATCCCACCGCTGTTTGCAATAGCAATTCTTGATGTGTCAATCTTGTTTATATCTCGCAGGCTGTCATTTATATACTGCTTATAAACAGTCTCCATTTTACCGCGGTACTTTTTTGCAACATCAAGAGTGCCGTTCTTGTTATCCACTGCAATGCTCGGTTTTATTCCGAGGATATTTGCACTGAGCTTGACAACTCCTGAGCATCTGCCGCCTTTGTGCAGATATTCCAGATTGTCAAGGACAAAAGTTGTGCTTACCTTTGGTACAAGGGCTTTTACTCTGTTTGCAATCTTTTTTGCATCAAAGCCCTCTTCCCTGAAGTCACATGCCTTTAAAACTAAAAGTCCCATAGCAGTACAAAGGCTCTTTGAATCAATACAGTAAACATCATCAAAATCAGATGCCGCAATACAGGCATTATGATAGCTCGAAGAAATTGCAGATGATAATCCGATATGAACGACGGAATTGCCCGAATCAGTCAGCTTTTCAAAAAGCCCATAATACTGTGCCGGGGTAACTGCGGCAGTTTTCGGTAGAACACCTGTTTTTTCCACATGTTCATAAATATCATTAGGAAAAATATCAACACCGTCCGTATATGTTTTATCCCCCAAGAGGATAGACAACGGAGTAATTATTATATTGTTTTTTTCAATAAGATATTGCGGCAAATCACAAGTTGAGTCTGCTGTTATCATAACAACTTTCTTCATTCCCGCGCCTCCATTCAAATGAATAAACCTGTTAAAAATATTACCAAAAGTATTAATAATTAATCTTATACACCGAATTTAATTTTTATTTTTTCAAGATCTTTTTTATCATATGTCTTGTCAAACTCAATTACAAGAGTACTTCTTCCGTTAATCTCTTTGACGGCACTCTCATATGCAATATCGACCTCGTCCTTTTCTCCGGCATTTTGGAGAACAGAGAATTTTCCGTTTTCAACCATATGCGAGGAAAACTCAAAGTCGGGCTTTGCCGTTATTGTAATTCCTTTTTGAGTAAATTTGATACTGTCAACACACTTGATTTTACTTGACATAGCACCGAATTGGCGATTTACCGTACCGCTTATATCTGTAAGGGAAAACTCGTTTTCAATCCAGTCAATTTCCGTATTCTTAAATCCTGTTTCACTGCTTGTATTATTAATTATGCAGGACCATTTTGACGTTGCAGATTTCCTCGGGTCATTGACCTTGTAGTATTCTGAGGGAATAAATGAAATCGTTTTCGGCACTATTGCAAGCTTACCATTAATCAATCCGATGCTGCAGTGAATATTCCCGATATTCTGAATTGCAGTAGTTTCTTCAAAAGTGACAAGCACCTGAATATCCAGAGTGATATTCCCGTCTTTGTCCATATTGTATATACCTGCGCCTTTTTTCCAGCGTTTAAAAGTATAATAGTCGTTATTTGCGTTTGTAAGTGCCTTTGCGTAACCGACATACTTTCCAAGAGAAAGTCCTGTTTTTTCATCATAAGAGATCTTCTCGTCAGCATCATCCATTGAGAACTGGAGGAATTTTTTACAATTTATAAGCTGTGTCATTTCACAGTTGATTTCTGTATCAAAAACAGTTGTCCAAGTATCTTCATTTGCTGTTACGACATCAAATTCCTTTTTGCCGTCTGATCTCGTAACGGGCTTAAGCAGCATAATAGCATATAAATTTTCCCAGTTATCCTCATACGTTTCAACTGAAGTATAAAGTTCTCTTAGCAGCAATTCCTTTTTACCGTCACCGTCAATATCAATGCTGTAAGCAGTCGGTTCTTCAATATTATTGACATACCAATCAAGATTTTCAATTGTATATTTATGCTCGCCGTGGACAACGGTCTGAGTCTTGCCGTCAAAGTAAATCTGATATTCTTTGTCACTCGTTTCAAGAAGCAGAGTATTTTTATTAAGCTGTGCTGTTGTACTTTCCTGCTTCGTTGTGTATGTAACATCGTTTGAAACAGCAGAAAGGTCATTATTCACTTTATTATTTTTATACTGAACTGACACAATAAACACAACAGCTGCCAGAACCAATACAGTAATTATTGGAAAAAACCTTTTCATATAGTACCTTTCTGATATTACTTTTTATATACCTCATCAAAGATAAAGGGGAATTTTTCACCATTAACGATATTGTAACAATTTTTACCCAAAGAAAAAATCGGCTTATCGTGTTTCAGTGAATCGGAATAAACATCTATAACCTCAATATCATCTTTTGAGAAAACCTCATAAAGCCTTCTGACTTTCTCGACACCACGGCAGTTTTCACCCATTATTATTCCTGTTTTTCTGTTGTGCCGTGTAGAAATCAGCGTTTCAAATCCAAGGCGCTTTTGTATCTCCTCCAGCAAAAAATCCGGTGAGGCGCTGATAACGACAGAGTATCTTTTTCTGTCATAAAACCATTTATGCACCTGCTTTTCATATCTGTTCCAGAAACCATTAACCGCATTATCAAGAGGAATAAGCGGGACAAACATAAAACATATTTTTTTAAAATCGGTGAAACTGATAATATTCAGCTTTATAAATAAAAGCGCTGCTAATAATACAGGGGCGAAAAACGGCAATAATAAAATCAAATACGGATAATGAAGCAAACAGTAAATACAAAAACGCGAGCCGCTGTCAAAGGGGACAATAGTTTTGTCAAAATCGTATATATCTATCTGCATTTCAAATACCTTTGCTGTTAAAATCAATTGTAATTGATTTATCAGACTCAAATTGAGTGAGCTTAATTCCGGCAGAATAAAGCATTCTTTTACTTGCCTGAACCAAATCGGTGTTCTTGTATTTATCGCTTATGTAAATAACCTCTTTAATTCCGCACTGTATGATTGCCTTTGCACATTCATTACAAGGAAAAAGAGCAACATAAATTCTGCAGTCTTTAAGATTATTTCCGCCGGCATTCAGAATTGCATTCAGCTCAGCGTGGCACACATAAGGATATTTTGTACTGCTGTCCTTATCACCGCTGCGTTCCCAGGGAAATTCATCGTCGCTGCACCCTCTCGGGAAGCCGTTGTAACCCACAGACATAATCTTATTGTCATCATTAACTATACAAGCGCCTACCTGTGTGTTAGGGTCCTTACTTCTCTGCGATGCAAGGATTGCAACGCCCATAAAATATTCATCCCAAGTAATATATCCTTCTCTTTTTGCCATAATAAACGCCTTTCCGCCTGCACTGAATATGATATGCAGACCGACCGAGTAAATAATCTTTTTATTCGCCTTTTAATACAGAAATAAATTCGTCAAATTCACTGCACTTGATGTCATAAATTTTTCCGCTGTCAACAAGATTATTAATTTCCGGGCTGACAGGAAGCTTTGCTATAACGGGTATGCCGAGCTCATCTGCTGTTTCATCAATCTTTGATTCGCCGAAGATATTAATTTTTTCATTACAGTGAGGGCAGATGTAATAGCTCATATTCTCTACAAGACCGAGAACAGGCACATTCATCATTTTTGCCATATTATACGCCTTATTTACAATCATTTTTACAAGGTCCTGAGGTGTCGAAACGATAATTATACCGTCAACGGGCAGGCTCTGGAAAACAGTCAAGGCAACATCACCCGTTCCCGGGGGCATATCAACAAAAAGATAATCAAGCTCTCCCCAGCGCACATCAGACCAGAACTGCTCAATAACACCGCTTATAACAGGACCGCGCCATACAACAGGAGAATTGACATCTTCAAGCAGAAGATTAATACTCATAACCTTAACACCGTTTTTTGCAACCGTTGGGAGAAGGCATTCACCGTCCTGAATTGCACGGCTGTCAATACCAAATGACTTTGGCACTGAAGGACCTGTAACATCTGCATCAAGGACTCCGACTTTTAAGCCTGCCTCAGCACATTTTGATGCAAGCATACAGGATACAAGGCTTTTGCCTACGCCGCCTTTGCCGCTGACTACTCCGATAACCTTTTTAATATCTGAATATTTGTTCATCGGCTTGAGAAAATCCTGTGGCGTTTTTTCTCTCGAGGAACAATCTGACATACATGTTGAGCAATCTTGACTGCATTCGCTCATTATTTCACCTTCCATAAGTAAATATTAATTAGCAATTCTATCATAATATATATAAAATATCAATAGGAACGCACAAGCGTTTTGACTTTGCCGAGGACTGCACAGCTTTCAACTATAATCGGCTCATATTTATCATTTTCCGGCTGAAGTCTGAAATGTCCGTTTTCTTTATAGAAACGCTTAACAGTTGCCTCATCATCAATAAGAGCAACCACAATATCACCGTTGTCGGCAACGGGCGTCTGCTCTATTACAACAATGTCTCCGTCAAGGATACCTGCATCAATCATAGAATCACCCTTGACGTGAAGGGCAAACAAATCCCTTCCCTTAACACAGGAAAGAGCAATATAATCTTCAATCTGCTGAGTGGCAAGAATAGGAACTCCTGCGGTAACTGTTCCGATAAGCGGAATCATATTGACATTCTCCGCACTTCCGCAGATACGAATTGTACGCTTTAAATTCGCATCTCTTTTTATATAACCTGCATTTTCAAGGATATTCAGGTTATACTGAACAGAGGAAGTAGAGCGAAGACCGACTGCCTCACCGATTTCACGCACTGACGGTGCAACTCCTCTTTCAGATATTATTTCCCTTATGTACTGAAAAATAGCATTTTGTTTTTCACTTAATTTATCCATTAATAAAACCCTTCCGAACATTCTCCCGTTTGTTTATATATTATACTAATAATAACATTATATTTTAAAAGTGTCAATTAAAGTCCAAACATTTGTACCCTTTTGCCGTAAATTTAATTGTTGTCAAAAAAGTGTTGACAAATCAGGTTTAATACGATATAATTTTGCTTGCACAAAATCGGCATGGCTTTATAGCTCAGTTGGCTAGAGCACGCGGTTCATACCCGCGGTGTCACTG
>CAZGRZ010000032.1:0-12851 GCA_964528285.1 uncultured Bacteroides sp.
ATTTTGATGTTTTAGCCAGCAAAACAGAAAACGGTATAAGAAAAGTTCCGATTGCAGATAAGGTACTGCCATTCTTCAAGAATTGGTACAATGATACTGACAGCGAATATCTTCTTCACACTGAGGGCGGAGAACAATTCAAATACCGTAATTACTATGATAGTTATTTCTTACCACTAATGACCAATCTTGGCTTAAAGCAAACTCCGCATTGTTGAAGACACACTTGTGTTTCAATGCTTGTGGAAACAGATGTAAGCCAGACGATAATCATTGACCATTCGGGTACAATGACGCTAACCGAAAAGAAAGAGATGCCTTTCCTACTCAGAAAAACATCTCTTTTATACATATAAATTTGTTGCTTGTGTGTTACTTGTTTGTTACTTGTAATGCAATATTCTAGGCATTTCAGTCCATCTAACAACCCCAAAAACCCTGTAAATAAAAGCTTTGTGCGGTCGTGAGAAATCTTAAGACTATCTCTTTGAGAACTGCGGAGCGCGGCGGGCTTTTTTGAGACCCGGCTTTTTTCTTTCCTTCATACGAGGGTCACGGGTAAGGAAGCCTGCTTTTTTAAGTGCAGGACGAAGTGACTCGTCATACTGAAGAAGAGCTCTTGCGATACCGTGACGGATTGCACCTGCCTGACCGGTAACACCGCCGCCGTTTACACGGCATACGATATCAAACTTTTCGGTCGTTTGCGTAAGAGTGAGAGGCTGGCGAACTATGAGCTTGAGAGTTTCAAGGCCAAAGTAATCGTCAATGTCTCTGTCATTGATTGTAATTTTGCCGGTACCTGCATAAACACGCACACGGGCAACAGATTCTTTTCTTCTGCCTGTTCCGTAGAAATAAGGATTTGTTTCATACATAATTCAGATACCTCCCTTAAAATTCCCAAGCTTCAGGCTTCTGAGCCTCATGCTTGTGGTCTGCGCCCTTGTAGATGCGGCATCTTGTGAGTTGCTTTCTGCCAAGAGTGGTATCAGGAAGCATACCGTTTACAGCGAGTTTCATAGCAAAATCGCTCTTTTCTTCCATAAGTGTACCATACTTAACTTCCTTAAGGTTGCCGATGTAACCTGTGTGATGCTGATAAAGCTTCTTGTTGAGCTTATCACCTGTAAGAATTGCTTTGTCAGTATTGATGATAATAACAAAATCACCGCAGTCAACATGTGGCATGAAAATCGGCTTATGCTTTCCTCTGAGGAGAACAGCAGCTTCAGCAGCAACTCTTCCGAGAGGTTTGTCAGCAGCATCAATAATATACCACTTGCGTTCGATTTCGTCAGCTTTTGGCATAAATGTTGACATAATCAATATCCTCCGTTTAATTTTAACATTAACTGCATATGCAGTCGTTTTTCTTTTGCCCGAATATAATAGCATAGAGAAATATGATAGTCAATAAAAATTTGAAAATAATTTTATAAAAATGGTATATTAATCTCTTTTTCTCACTTTTTCTTACTTTTTTATATAAAAAGCTGATTTATTATTTACGGAAAAGAAGGTGTTGTTTTGGATGGATGTTCTCTGAATATGACTGTTTCTGTTCTTGCCTGTTTAATTGCAAATGGGAAAAGCACGGATCAGCTTAATCTTCTAAGTACATTTTTTACACAGTTTGGTGACTCTTTGGAAACAATAGCAGCAGGAAACGAAATATGTAAAAATAACAGTGGAAATAATAATGAAGCAAATACTTGAATTCCTACTAAACAGGTAGTATAATGTAAGATAATATAGTTTATAGCTTAAACGGTGGTATAGTTGAAATGAGAATAAGTAATATATTAGAAAATAAAAAAGTAACTGTATCTTTTGAGGTCTTTCCTCCGAAGGAATGGGGGAAAATCGCTGATACCAAAAAAGTTATCGGTGAAATGGTCAAGGACAAGCCGTCTTTTATGAGTGTTACCTATGGTGCATCGGGTACGACAAGCGGATATACAACAGAGATTGCAAATGCAATTCAGCAGGGCGGAATTACACCGCTTTCACATCTGACATGTCTTACTTCAACAAAAGAAAAAATCAACTCCGTTCTTGATGAGCTTGAGGGAAACGGCGTCGAAAACATACTTGCTCTCAGAGGGGATATCCCGAAGGATTTTGTTATGGGAGACAGCCAGTACTACCACCACGCATATGAGCTTGTTAATGAAATCAAAGCGAGGAATAAGTTTTGCATCGGAGGCGCCTGTTATCCTGAGACTCACCCTGAGTCACCTGACAGGATTGAGGATATTGCAAGACTTAAAGAAAAGGTGGACTGCGGACTGGATTTCTTAACAACACAGATGTTTTTTGACAATGATGTTTTCTATAATTTCAGGGAAATGTGCGCAATCAAAGGAATTGATGTGCCGATAATTGCAGGTATTATGCCGATTACTAATGCAGGTCAGATAAAAAGAAGTGTTGAGCTTTCAAATTGCTCTCTGCCTAAAAGATTTGAAAAAATTATGGAACGCTTTGGCGAAAAGCCAGAGGTTATGAAGCAGGCAGGTATTATCTATGCAACTGAACAGATTATTGACCTTATGGCAAACGGCGTTAATAATATTCATATTTATACAATGAACAAGCCTGATGTTGCACATCGGATTATGAAAGGATTGTCAGCAATAATTAATGAATAAGGTTGAAATTTTAAGATACCTCAGAACATCATCAAGAGTTGATGATGAAAGACTGCTCTCACTTATTGATCAATGCTGTGAAGAGGTCGATAATACTGTCACGCCGAAAACACTGCACAGGATTTTTGACTGCGAGGTCAGTGAAAATAGCCTGACTGTCGGTTCTTATGTTTTTGAAAGCAAAAGGCTTGCCGATAATCTTAAGGGCTGTAAAAGGGTATGCGTGTTCGGTGCAACTCTGGGTACAGAATGTGACAGACTGCTGAGGACATATAGTATCAATGATATTTCAAGGTCAATGGTGCTTCAGGCATGCCTTGCTTCAAAGATTGAAGAGGTTTGCGATTCTCTTGAGGATAAGCTGAGAGAACAGGGTTTTTCCCTGCGTCAAAGATATTCTCCGGGATATTTTGATTTGAATATAAAAGAAAATAAAAAAATATTTGAGCTTTTGGAATTGACAAAGCGTATCGGACTTACATTGACGGATACATACCAGATGGTGCCGACAAAATCCGTAACCGCATTTATAGGTATTGAAAATGATTAAATTTTTTGACGGCGGAATGGGCTCTATGCTGAATTTATCGGCAGGCGAGCTCCCTGAAAAACTTAATATTTCAGAACCTGAGCGTGTATTTGCGATCCATAAGGCGTATGCTGAGGCAGGTGCTCAGTTCATTACAACGAACACTTTCGGAGCCAATGCGCTGAAATATGATAATGTACCCGAGCTTGTAAGGGCAGGCGTTGAACTTGCAAAAAGGACAGGAAAAAAGGTTGCCCTTGACATCGGTCCAACAGGAAAACTGTTAAAGCCCATGGGTGATCTTGATTTTGAAAAGGCAGTTGAGCTTTTCAGCGAGGTTGTAATTGCAGGCAGCGACGGAGCGGATGTGGTTATAATTGAGACTATGTCCGACACATATGAGCTTAAGGCAGCAATACTTGCAGCAAAGGAAAATTGTGATTTGCCTGTTATTGCGTCAATGATTTTTGATGAAAAGGGCAGGCTGCTTACGGGTGCGGATGTTGAGACTGCCTGTGCGACTGTTGAGGGACTTGGCGCCGATGTAATCGGTCTGAACTGCGGCTTAGGTCCTAAACAGATGATAAATCTCCTTAAGGAATTAAGAGCCTGCACATCTATCCCGATTATCGTTATGCCAAACGCAGGATTGCCTGAGTCTGTTGACGGAAAAACTGTATATAATGTATCACCCGATGAATTTGCATCAGATATGCGTGAAATCGCTGAAATAGGCGTATCATATCTCGGTGGATGCTGCGGTACAACACCTGCTCATATCCGCAGGATGATTGAGCTTTGTAAGGATATTCCCGAGTCTATCCCGTCACAAAAGACGGATACGATTGTTACCTCTTACTCTGCTTCAGTTAAAATAGGCAATAAGCCGGTCATAATCGGTGAAAGAATTAATCCGACAGGTAAAAAAATATTCAAAGAAGCACTAAGAAATAATGACATTGATTATGTTATAAAGGAGGGTCTTGCACAGCAGGACAAGGGCGCTCATATACTTGATGTGAATGTCGGTCTGCCTGACATTGATGAGATTGAATGGCTGAAAACCGCTGTGTATAATCTTCAGAGCGTACTTTCTCTTCCGCTTCAGCTTGATTCATCTGATACAAAGGCACTTGAAACATCAATGCGTATCTATAACGGCAAAGCAATGATTAACTCTGTTAACGGCAAGGAAGCCTCGATGAGAGAGGTTTTTCCGCTTGTGAAGAAATACGGCGGTGTTGTTGTCTGCCTTTGTCTCGATGAAAACGGAATACCTGAGACTGCACAGGGCAGAATTGATATTGCAAAAAAAATAATTTTCCATGCAAAGGAATATGGTATTGATAAAAAAGACCTTGTTATTGACGCACTGACAATGACAATTTCCACGAACAAGGATAACGCAGTTGAAACATTAAAGGCAGTGAATTATATCCGCAGAAAGCTTGGCGTTGCCACTGTGCTGGGCGTTTCTAACATAAGTTTCGGGCTGCCAAAAAGAGAGGCAATTAATACTGCTTTCTTTACCCTTGCACTTGAAAACGGTCTTTCAG
Organism: uncultured Bacteroides sp.; assembly: GCA_964528285.1. Lineage (GTDB taxonomy): Bacteria > Bacillota > Clostridia > Oscillospirales > Acutalibacteraceae > Eubacterium_R. The sequence continues at coordinate 4,740 of CAZGRZ010000032.1, forward strand.
CAGGGATTATCAATCCGCTGAGCGAAAGTATGATGAACGCGTACTATTCCTTCAATGCTCTGTCAGGATATGACGATAACTGCACAGAATACATTGAGTCTGTAACAGCAAGCCGGAATAATATTTCCGCTGATACAGTATATGATCTCAAAACAGCAATAATAAAAGGCGTGAAGGAAGACGCAGGCGCCTGCGCAAAGCAACTGCTTAAGAGTCATAAGGCTCTTGATGTTATTAATGATTATATTATCCCTGCTCTTGATGTTGTCGGTGACGGCTTTGAGAAAAATAAAATATTTCTGCCCCAACTGCTTATGAGTGCCGATTCTGCTAAGGCGGCGTTTGATGTTATCAAAGAACACCTTGTTGTGTCAGGGGAGGAAAAGAAAAGCGAGCATAAAATTGTTATCGCTACCGTTGAGGGCGATATCCACGATATAGGTAAGAATATTGTAAAAGTTCTTCTTTCAAATTATGGCTTTGATGTTATTGACCTTGGCAAAGATGTCAAGTGTGAGACTGTACTTGAAGAGACAATCAAGCACAATTGCCGTCTTGTTGCCCTGTCTGCACTGATGACAACAACTGTTCCGAATATGGAAAAGACTATTAAGCTTATTCACGATAATACTGACGCAAAGGTGCTTGTCGGCGGTGCGGTTTTAACAAAGTCATATGCAAAGATGATAAATGCTGATTTTTATGCAAAAGATGCGATGGAAAGCGTAAGGATAGCTAAATCTTATTTTGGCGGTGAGTAAAATGATGGTATCAACAAAGGGAAGATATGCCCTCAGAATTATGGCATATCTCGCTGAACATATGAATGAGGGTCCGGTTTCATTAAAGGATATTGCAGAAAAAGAGGGTATCGGTATAAAATACCTTGAAATTATTGTGTCATCGCTGAATAAGGGCGGTCTGCTGGACAGCGTCCGCGGAAAAAACGGCGGATATAAGCTCAATAGAAGACCGGAAGAATATACAATTGCAACGATTCTTCATTATTCTGAGGGAAGCCTTGCTCCCGTTGCCTGTGTTAAGGCAGAAGACAGTTGTGAAAATTCACATAGCTGTAAGACATATACCTTATGGAAAGGGCTTGATGATTTGATTGATGAGTATCTTAATTCAAAAACTCTTGCTGATATTCTGTAAAATTAATATCTGTGATACAAAAAAAGCCGCTGGGGATTTTGTTTCCCGGCGGCTTTGATTATATTATTTATTCAATTATAATCTATATCCGTATTGTTCTTAAACCGGAATGTGAAGCTGCCGTACACTCCGACTGCTGTGCAATCGATGGCCGCAGTTTATATATCCTCATTTTACTCTTTTATCACCACGCCGCCTCAGAGGCCGGGGATCGGCGAATAAGTTAAATTTTCTGTTTTTTTGAAGAAATGTCAGCAATAAATATAAATGATCCTATAACCATAAGACAGGACAAAAGAATATTTATGCTTGAAATTTCAACTGCGTTGATTGCTGAGTTTGAAAATACAGCGCTCTCTGATGGGAAAATTATCAGCAGAAATTTTGTGAAGCAATATGAGAGAAGAGCACCAAAAATCCTGAAAAAAAGGAAATCTGCATATTTCATCTTTGCTTTTAATATTGAACTCAGCAGCTGAAAATGAATACATATTCCGCCGAAAGAAAGATACGCGCTGATTTGAGAGACAGGGAAAGCTGAACCGCCGCATATTCCGTTTGTAATTTCAATAAAAGGTGCAATACTTTGAGGCAGGTGAACAATATTATTTAATGTGGAAAATAATATAATAAATGCGGTGATGTTGAGCACAGAACGAACTGAGCTTTCAGTTGCACTGATAAGCACATCTCCGAAATCTTTATCTTCACTGAAAGAATAAAAAGGCTGATTATTTCTTTTTTCTGTAAAAGAGAGGATTATTCCTATGGTCAGTGATGACAGTACATTTGACGCAAAGAGGATCATTCCGATTTTTATACTGCCAAGTACCGCGGAGCCAACCGCTGTGATAATAAAACCGCATCCGCCGCAGAAATTGAATCTTATCATTCTGCGAGCCTGCTTTTCATCAATTTCACCGTTTGACAGTAATTCATCTGTTAATAATACCCCTGTCGGATAACCGCCGATTAAACCGAAGAATATCGCAGGGAATGTGACCTGAGGCAGGTTGAATATATATGTTGATATGAAGCCGAAATATTTTGCAATAATATCCTTTGCACTGCTTTTCATAATTATAAAAAATATAATCAGGAGCGGAAGAAGACTTGGTATAATGGTATTCTCTGCAAGCGCAAGGCCCTTTGCCGCTCCGTTTCTTGCCTGTTCAGAAGAAGCAATTATAATAACCGCAGATGACATCAGGATTATCAGCATTAATATATTTTTCTTCTTCATACTATCACCTGAAAAATATATGAAATTCTTTTTATAAAAATAACCTTTTTTCTTTTTGGTCAAGGTGAATCTAATAAATCCGAACAATTATTCAGGTCAGCAAAGGTTATAATTTCAGTCGATTTTTATAGTCGAAAAAGAATTTTATTTTATCATCATTATTTCGTCATTTCTGTTTTTACATTTGTTAAAAATTAATAATAGTTTCCACCAAATTCAATATTAAATTAACTTAATTAAAAACAAAAACAATTATACTTTGCCTATCTGTCGAAAAAATTGACCTAATTGTTGAAAATATTTTTAGTCAAAAAAACACCGATTGCAACTTGCAATCGGTGTTATAATTTTATTTATTATAAAAACACTAATATTGGAAATGGAAGTTGTTGAAAACTTTATTATTAAGTTTTATCTTTAAGTTGAATTTTATATATAAAATAAGATATACTAAAATAATTAAATATAATTTATTTAGGAGGATTAATAAGATGATTGGAAAAAAGGTAAAAGTTATTGTCGATAGACCTTTAGGAAGTTACCATCCTGAACATAAAGATTTATATTATCCAATTAATTATGGATATATAGAGGGTATTATTGCACCTGATGGAGAAGAACAAGATGCTTATATTATCGGTGTTAATGAAGCTGTAAAAGAATTCTCAGGAACTATTATTGCAGTTATTCATAGACAAGATGATGTTGAAGAAAAATGGGTTGTTGCTCCAGAGGGAATGACTTTTACAAAAGAAGAAATTGGTAAAGAAGTGAACTTTCAAGAAAAATTTTTTAAATCTGAAATTATAACCTATTCGCCGATGTCCCCCGCCTCTTAGGCGGCGGGGGACATTTTAGAATTTCAGTGGGAGCGAAATCTCCCAGTGAAACCCTGAGGAACTAACGCTCCCTGCGCAACTTGCAATCGGTGTAATCAGCTGTATTCGTTTTAGGTATTGCTATTAGTATTCTATTTGAATAAAGATTTCAAAGGTTTTGCTTGGGGCTAGGAAGCTGGTAAAAACATTATAAAGTAACAACGGCAAGAGTTTATTCTCTTGCCGTTAAGATTAGATGAAATGAAATTATTATTATTTGTAGAAAGGTTAGAATATTTCAGATGAGCTTTACTAATTATTTATTTTTATTTCAAATTATAAATTTGTGCCTTCCTAACTCAAATTAAAGGTTTCAATAATATTATTGTAGTTTTTGCCCTTGGTATGCTCAACGGTAATTTTTTTATCGTTAATGCTCACATTAAAATCAGTTATCATAACTCCGCCTGTGTCAAGTTTTTCTTTTAATAGGTAATTAGAATTAAAGATTTCTTTGGCAAATATATAGGCGGAATCATCAACATAATTAATATAAACAGTAATTTCGCCGTCATCATAATAAACATTTTCATAATTATCGGAAACAAGTGATGTTTCCAAATTATAATAAGTCGTTTCATTAGCAAATGTTCCAGCATTGACTGATATTTTCAAAACACCGTTATCGAAATTATGGAATTGAGGCGCAGCAGATTCGTAATATCCACTGTCAATCTTGTCGCCATTGTTATTAAAAATAAAATAATTGTAATCTGATTCAATCCCATCTGAATTCGAGAAAGCATAAAGTTTGTAATTCTTTTCACTTTTAACTAGAGAAAAATTATTATCTGTCGAATTAGAACATCCATACAAAACTAATATTAGTGCAAATACAATTGATAATACAGAAACAAATTTTTTCATAATTATGACCATTCCTCCCCACTTTAATTCAAAGTTCAAAAAATAAATTAAATATTGTTAACCATAAGAGCAAAAACCCACATAATATATCTATGTTTCCTTATTTAAAATTTTATCCAAATACAAACAAGTTCATCATTATGTAGAGTTGCGTAAGTATTTGTATTAAATTCCACGGTTTGAATATTCTCATCATATGAACAATTACCTATGCATATAATACCTTTTTCTTTATCAAAATAGGTTTTTGCAATATTGTTATAATTTACACAACTACCAATTGAAAAATCACTTGTTACAATTAGAGTTCCTTTTATATAACTTGGTATTTCTAAATCCATTTCAGTACAAATATTAAAAGGACAATAACCAATTATTGCGCATGCAGAATTATTATCTTTAGTAAAATCAATAACAGTGTATGTACCAAAAGAAATTGAAAAATCACATGGTGAAAATGGTTTAGTTGTAATAGAATGTTCTTTTTTATCATAAAATGGTATAAAATCGTAGATTTCATTTGACGCTTTTATTTTAAATTTCATATATACCTCCTAATTGATTATGACTTGAATAAAAAATGATAAATGGTTTTACTTACGGGATTTATTACTAATTCCCACATACCACTTTTGCCATTCATACTTCCAGGTATCACCCATTTTAATGTTGACGAACTTTCTTTAAGCGGAATTGCACTTTGTATTATCTTTTTTATCAAACTGCTATAATTATAATATTTTCGAACTCCTACATACTTTTGTATTGAAGCTGAATATTTTAATTTGCTGGTGTTTTTAGCTAAATTTGCTGCTTGTGTTGCTAAACCAGCTGAAGTAATTCTAACTGCATTAATTGCAACGCCTATTGAATATCCAGCAAGAGCACCAATGGCAACACCAAAACAACCTCCTATAATCACATATTTCCATTTAACCTTATTGTATTTTTTATATGAAATATAGGCACCTGCACCACTACCTATTACCAATCCTATTACAGCCCCAATTACAACACAAGCTATTAATGTTATTTCACCCGTGGGGTCAATATCATTAATCGGATTATTAAAACAATAAGTAAACAAATTTATGCCAGAAAAAGCATTTTTACAAATGCTTGCATATTCAGGCAAATCCGCATTAATAAACCTGCAAATGCTTGGATCATAATATCTTGATTGAAGATAGTAATAGCCTGTTTCGCTGTCAAGATAATAGCCACGGTAACGCAGTGGATTGATATTTGCAAGAGTATTTTCAATTTCAAAATTGTGCGTATGCCGTTTTCATCATATGTATATGAATATGTGTTTATACCGTCAGTAATCTGTGCAAGATTTCTTCCGTTTTACCAAGTAAATGATTTATCACCATATGTCAATACATATCTGCTCATGTGTTAGTGTTAGTATATCTTGACATTTATGTGATTAAGTTATCTGAATATTTCATTATAATCTTTTTCAGTTATGGTTGTAACCAAATAATCATGGTTATCAAGTAAGTATCTTGTGCTTTTGTTCTTACAAAAGTCCTTTAAGAAAAGTAATACACTAATATAAGCGTTTCATCTAATTAAACTTAATTATTATTTTCTATTCTTTTAATCTGAATATAATTAGATAGCTTTTTTAAGAGTCTTTCGTCTAATTCTGCATCAGCAATAAAATATCCATGCATGCCACTGGCTACAACAACTGTTTTTATACTGGGAAAAATCAAATATGAACTAATTATTTCGCGTGCTATCAATGTAAATATTTGTTTTAATGTTTTATATTCGCAAACCTGAACAATTTTACAATTATTACATTTTATAAAATCTGTATCAATAGAAATATCATCACTCTTTATAAAAGGATAATTTTTTTCAATGTCTGTAAAAAAATTAAAATAAATATATGTTTTTCCAGTTGATGACAATAAACTAAGCATTTCTTTGAAAGAATTTTCATATTTGTAATAATCGTCGGAAGAAATATCATTTTCAAGAAATTTTTGAAAATAAATCTCTTCATAATTTTCTTCGTTAGAATATTTCTCAACCTCAAAAAAATATAAAGAACGAGCAGGATTATAAATGTTTTTTATATCCGCACACTCAACAGGCGATTGAGCCTTAATATAATCAATAGAATAAATATATGCTTCTATTTCATTTATATCTATAAGTTTATTTGATTCTAATTCTCCAAAAATATTTTTATCCTGCCAACACACTTCCATCAGCTCCTAACGATGCTATTCTTTTTCCAGATTTATCAAACAATTTCCAAACTCTACCACCATGATTTGCAGTATCTTTAGAAATTTTCCAACCATTACTGCTTTTCCATGCAGTTTCCCCTTTGACTTTCTTATCAAATTTGGTTAAATCAACTTTACCATCTTTTTTTAATGAATTGGGGATTTTCTTTAATATTTTTTTATTTTAGGGTCATCATCAGGTTTTTTAGAGCCGTTAGATGAGCTACTTGAAGAATTGTTGTTTAATGCATCAGTTACAACCTTTATTAATAGGTATACAAGCAATACTCCCGAAATAAATACGATACCATAAATAATAATTTCCGGTAAAACATAATTTACAAAATAGTAGAAAAATGCACTACCTGCCAATGCGGCACTAAAGCCATTATTGTCACTATTATTTATAGGGTTGTTATAACAATATACAAAAAGGTTTGTTCCTGTAATAGTATCCTTGTGAATTATAGCATATAAGAACGAATCAGAATTAATAAATCTGCAAATGCTTGGATCATAATATCTTGATTGAAGATAGTAATAGCCTGTTTCGCTGTCAAGATAATAGCCACGGTAACGCAGTGGATTGATATTTGCAAGAGTATTTTCAATTTCAAAATTGTGCGTATGCCGTTTTCATCATATGTATATGAATATGTGTTTATACCGTCAGTAATCTGTGCAAGATTTCTTCCGTTTTACCAAGTAAATGATTTATCACCATATGTCAATACATATCTGCTCATGTGTTAGTGTTAGTATATCTTGACATTTATGTGATTAAGTTATCTGAATATTTCATTATAATCTTTTTCAGTTATGGTTGTAACCAAATAATCATGGTTATCAAGTAAGTATCTTGTGCTTTTGTTCTTACAAAAATCCTTTAATATAAGCAATATACTACCATCATCCTGCTTTTCGCAATAAACAATGAAAAATATTTTTTTATTGTTGGATTTTAAAACTATATATTCTGAAGATATTTCATCATAAATATATAATTCATTTTTCTCATGATATACCTTTGCAGTCGATAATATATTATTAATTACATTGAATTTTTCAGATGACTTATCATATAATAATGATTTTCCTTGTTTATCAACAACAGTATAGGAATCAACGATATCTGTTTGTATGTGAGACTCGTTTTCTGAAAAGAAAACACTATCATCATAAAACTTTGGAAACAATGCAACTATTACAATGATAATACAGCAAATAAGCATTATCCCAAAAATTAACATCTTTTTATTATTTCTACTTATAACAATAACCCCCTTATTTGAAATTTTTTACCCATAAGTTTATTATATCGACTTTTGAAGAGTTATATTTTGCACAAAAGTACATCCAATATGTGTAATATTCTCTTGATTCGTAATATTTTTTCTACTCGTGCAAAATATCCTTTTGCTGAATATGAATATGTGTTTGTACCGTCAGTAATTGAAGCAAGATTTCTGCCGCTTGACCAAGTGAATGATTTATCACCATATGTCAATACATTCCCATTAGCATCATATGTTAATGCTGTACTATTTACGGAGGTGAGCTTATCGGTTAACTATCATAGATTAAAAGCAGTGATTATTAACCCACTGACTTTGGTTAAACAATACTTGACATAAAAAATAAACATTCTGTTTCTTTTATTTATTATAATGAAAAAATCTTCTCTATGTTATTGATATTATCTTTTATCTTTTTAGCC
>CAZGRZ010000033.1:0-9921 GCA_964528285.1 uncultured Bacteroides sp.
CAGTTCGTGCAGGTGTATTCACAGTGCCCGGTGACGGTGATGTGGATTTCAAGCCGATATTCGATATCCTTGAAGAAAATGACTACGAAGGCTGGTTGGTTGTTGAGGCAGAGCAGGATCCTGCAAAGGCAAATCCATTTGAATATGCAGTCAAGGCACGCAAGTATATTGCAGAGAATACCGGACTTTAAAATGAATAAGAAACGAGAAAACGGGCGGATTTTTCCGCCCGTTTTTATACGATTAAATTAATTCCTGTCAGGAGATTTATAGAGATGAATTCTACCGGTGTCGTTAAAGGCTTTTATTGTCATAATTGAAATCGGCACAATAAACATACCAAGGAAACCGAAAAGCTTTAAACCAAAGTAAAGTCCGGCAAGGGTTACAATTGGGTGAACCCCGAGAGAGTTACCGACAATCTTAGGCTCAATATACTGACGGATAATTGTAATTACAATGTAAACAATAATAAGACCGATTGCCTGTCCCGTCATACCGAGAATGAGACTGATTACCGCCCACGGAATTAAAATACCGCCTGAACCGGCAACAGGTAAAATATCAAAGATTGCAATCAACATTGCAATAACAGCAACATATCCGTTATCGGATACACCCACAAGATTAAGAATAGTAAGACCAAGGAACAGTTCACAGAAGGTTATCAGCATAATAAAGCCATATGCTCTGAGCATTTTCAAAATTGTCTTTGAAAAAACCTGCTTGATCTCACTGAGCAGATTTTTCCTTTTGTCAGGCAGTTGAAGCTTAATAAAAGAAACGATTCTGTTATAATCCTTAGTAAAAAATATCCACGCCACAATTCCTATGACAATCCCGAGAAGAGCTGAAGGAATGTTTTTAACAATACTGTATACACCGGTAATGCCGGTTGTGACACCTGAAGCAATAGATTTGATATCAATTCCGAGTGAGCTCAGGTCAAAGTTGTTAATCATTTTTCCGAACACTTCGGTTATTGAGTCGGAAGCGGATGTATAAATACTGTCAGGAAGAAATTTGAGAAAAGAAAGTATTTCCTTTTCAAGAGTTGCGAGTAGTGTAGGAATGTCATTAAGCTGGTCTGCGAGGAAAGAGAGGAATTGACTTATTTCTTTGCCTATAAGCGTAAGAATTATGACAATAGGCCCTAAAATAATAATAACTGTAAATAATATAAGAAGAATTGCCCATAATGTATGGCATTTGTTTTTAGTTTTTTTATCAAGCCATCTCAGCGGCCTTTGGAGAATTACCGCAAGGAAAAAGGAAACAAGAAAGGGAGCGGCAACGCCGAAGCAGTATTTGAAAAACAAATATACTAAGCTGAGTATCATCGCAAGAAATACAAAATTTATTATAGTATCTCTTCTTTTTTTAACTTTTTCTGTCATTTTTTACATTCCTTTTTACTTTAAGTATATAATCATTTTAGTGCAATTATATAGATTAATCAAGTATACATAGAATATTTTTACAATTTTTTAAAATTAATACTTGATACTTTGAAGCTTTTTTGTTAATATATTAAGTGTTTTTCACAGCAAAACAACTGTGCGCGAGTGGAGTACAAAAAATGGGAAATATAAATTATTATCTTGTTAATTCAAATATTTTGCCTCCGGTGTATTCAAAGGTTATTCAGGCTAAGAATTATCTTGCTTCAGGCGAGGCGTCTTCGGCTGCGCAGGCAGCAAAAATGGCAGGAATTTCAAGAAGTGCATACTATAAATACAAGGATGCCGTTTTTGAATATAATACTGATAATAATGATGAGACTCAAACTATTAATGCAAAGCTGAAGGATAATGCAGGTGTTTTGTCCGCTATGATGAATGAGCTTTACCGAGCCGGTGCAAATGTCCTTTCCGTCAGTCAGAGCGTACCTGTTAACTCTGTTGCAGATGTTTCTGTTACCGTGAGAGTAACGGAAATGACTGTGTCAGTTGAAAAGCTGGTTGAAAATATAAAGAGAATTATCGGTGTTAATGCCGTCAGTATAGGAGGGTAATTAATGAAGGTTGCAGTGATGGGCTACGGAACAGTAGGTTCCGGCGTTGTTGAAGTTATTGAAACCCATAAAAATACAATACCTAAAAAAACAGGAGGGGAAGATTTGGAGGTATCGCGTATATTAGATTTGCGTGATTTCCCCGATGATCCGCATAAGGATGCTTTCACCAAGGATTTTAATGATATTTTAAATGATCCTGAGGTAAAAATAGTTGTCGAGACAATGGGCGGTATAAATCCTGCGTTTGATTTTACAATGAAGCTGCTTAAGGCGGGTAAAAGCGTTGTAACATCAAACAAGGAGCTTATTGCTCAGAAAGGTCTTGAGCTGCTTAATGCAGCCGATGAAAGCGGCGTAAACTATCTTTTTGAGGCGTCTGTCGGCGGAGGTATTCCTATTATTCGTCCTCTTACGCAGTGCCTTGCAGCAAACAATATTGAAGGAATTGCAGGTATCCTCAACGGAACAACAAACTTCATTCTAACAATGATGATTGAAGAGGGTATGTCATTTGCCGATGCTCTCAAGATTGCACAGGAAAAGGGCTACGCGGAAAAAGATCCGACCGCTGATGTTGAGGGCCATGATGCGTGCAGAAAGGTCTGTATTCTTGCATCTCTTGCTTTCGGCAAGCATGTATATCCGTCACAGGTTGAGACAGAGGGTATATCAAATATTACTCTTGAGGATGTTTCATATATAAATTCCGCAAACGGGGTTATTAAACTTTTAGGTCAAATCAAATATATTAATGATGACGAGATCGCTGCATTTGTCAGTCCTGCTGTGGTTTATAACGGCTCTCAGCTTGCATCTGTCAAGGATGTTTTCAATGCAATTCTTGTGCGCGGTGACTCGGTAGGCGATGTATGTTTCTACGGTCCCGGCGCAGGAAAGCTTCCGACAGCATCTGCTGTTGTTGCCGATATTATCGACTGCGCAAAGCATAAGGACAGGAAAAAAATATTCGGCTGGGGAGCAGGAGATGAGGATTATGTCGTTGATTATAAGAGCAGAATAACAATGCCGTTTTATGTCCGCGCAAAATCTGACTGCGCTAAAATCAGCAGTGTATTCGGTGAAATAAAATTCCTTTTAAGACAGGGGCAGCCGTCAGATGAGGTTGCATTTATCACTGATGATATGACTGAAAATGAATTGAGGGAAAAACTCACTGATATTGATGTTATCAATATTATAAAGGTTGCAAACTATTAATATTAGGGGGATTCAACTATGGGACTTATTGTTCAGAAGTTCGGCGGTTCGTCTGTTGCAAACGCCGAGCGTGTAAAAAATGTTGCCAAAATTGTAACGGATACTTACAAGCAGGGTAATGATGTAATTGTTGTTGTATCAGCTCAAGGCGACACAACAGATGATTTGATTGAAAAAGCAAATCTCATTAACCCGAATGCTCATAAGAGAGAAATGGATCAGCTCCTTACAGCAGGCGAACAGATTTCCATTTCACTTCTTGCAATGGCAATTGAAAAAATCGGCTGTCCTGTAATCAGCCTTTTGGGCTGGCAGGCAGGATTTAATACAAATTCAATCCACACTGCCGCAAGAATTAAGAATATTAAACCAAACAGACTCCAGGCTGAGATTGCAAAGCATAACATTGTTGTTGTTGCAGGCTTTCAGGGTATAAACAGATATGACGATTTAACTACTCTCGGCAGAGGCGGTTCAGACACATCGGCAGTTGCAATTGCGGCAGCACTGAAGGCTGATAAATGTCAGATTTTCACTGATGTCGAGGGCGTTTATACAGCAGATCCGAGAAAGGTTAAAAATGCTAAAAAATTAAAGGAAATCACATATGATGAAATGCTTGAGCTTGCAACATTGGGCGCACAGGTGCTCAATAACCGTTCAGTTGAAATGGCAAAGAAATACGGAGTCGAGCTTGAAGTTCTCTCATCATTAAATCCGGTTCCGGGTACTATTGTTAAGGAGGCAGCAAAAATGGAAAAAATGTTAATTCGAGGTGTAACCAAGGATAAGGATGTCGCACTTGTTTCAATTTTAAATTTACAGGACACCCCCGGTATAGCATTTAAAATCTTTTCAAAGCTTTCTTCAAAAAATATCAATGTTGATATTATTCTTCAGTCCTTCGGAAGAGACGGCACAAAGGATATCGTATTCACAGTAAATAAGGAAAACGGTCCGGTTGCGGTATCGCTCCTTGAAGATATGCTCAATGGCTGCAGAATTATATGCAACACCAATGTTGCAAAGGTTTCAATTGTCGGTGCAGGTATGGAGTCACATCCGGGAACTGCATCAAAGATGTTTGAGGCTCTTTATGAGTCGAATATCAATATTCAGATGATTTCAACATCGGAAATCAAAATTTCCGTCATTATTGATGCAGATGATGCAGACAGAGCAGTAAGTGCTGTTCATAAAGCATTTATACCTAACGATTAATTTCAATCTTAAATCGGAGCATCTCTCCGTCAAGCTCGTCTGAAACGGACGCCGCCTAAGAGCGGCGGACATCGGCGAATAGGTTATATCACCTTCAAAATTTGCCGGCGGCATAATTTGAGATGACGGAGCTTATGTTATACGCCTTGTCCGGCTGCAACGAGTCGTATGGATGATTTTAATTAACTGTTTGCAGCGGAAAGACAATGGAAATTAATATGAAATATGATGTATTAATTATCGGCGGAGGACCGGCAGGATTGAGCGCGGCAATATATTTGCGAAGGGCAATGCTGACGGTTGCCGTTGTGGAAAAGCAGGCCTTTACCGGCGGACAGATGCTTTTGACAGGTAGCATAGAAAATTATCCCGGTTTTGAATCCATATCAGGCGATGAGCTGTCAGAGAAATTTCATAATCATGCAGCAGGACTCGGCGCGCAAATCATTGTCGGTGAGGTTGTCAGCCTTGATGGTAAGACTGCTGTGCTGAGGGATGGCAGAAAAATTTCTGCAAAAGCAGTTGTTCTTGCTATGGGCAGTGCACATAAACGCCTTGGCGCAAAGGGCGAAATGAAATTTTCCGGCAGGGGTGTGTCCTATTGTGCAACCTGTGACGGCGCATTCTTCCGCAATAAAGATGTTGCGGTTATCGGCGGCGGAGACACAGCGCTTGAGGATGCGATATACCTTGCATCGATGTGTAGCTCTGTGACAATAGTTCACAGAAGAAGTGAGCTTAGAGCAGCCAAAATACTACAGGATAAATTTCTTATGATGAACAATTCCGACCTAATAATAAATGACGAGGTTGAGGAGTTCTGCGGAGAAAACCTGCTCAAATCTATTAAACTGAAAAGCGGAAGAGAATTAAAACTCAGCGGCGCATTTGTTGCAATCGGACAGTCACCTCAAAGTGACTTTATGATTGATAAAGCTGACATGGACAGTGAGGGTTATTTCGTCACAGATGAATATTGTATGACCTCGCTTGACGGAGTTTTTGCCATAGGCGACATAAGACGGAAAAATTGCAGACAGATTGTAACAGCTGTTGCAGACGGTGCAATTGTATCAAAAGGAATACTGAATTATTTATAAATTTTAAATTGACGGACAAGCACCTTTACCTGTTATTTTAAACAGATAAGGGCGCTTTTTTATTTTTTTTGACAAATTTTTCTAACGGTTGATTTGTTATTGCTATAATGCTATAATTAATTAAATAAAAACAATTTTATGAGGATGTAGATATGCCAAAAGAAGAAATGATAAATGATAACCTGATTATAGGCAGAAACGCGGTTATTGAGTTGCTGAAATCCGGAAGAGAGGTTGAGAATGTTCTAATCTCAAAGGGCAACAGGGAAGGTACAATTAATTTAATCCTTTCAATTTGCAAAGAACGCTCAATTACGGTAAAGATCGTTGACAGAAAAAAACTTGATTTTATGTGTGGTAATGCCAATCATCAGGGAGTTGCGGCGAATGTTCCTGCACACGAGTATTCCACGATTGATGAAATTCTTGAATATGCAGAGAGCAGGGATGAGCCGCCGTTTCTGATTATATGTGACGGAATTGAGGACAGCCATAATCTGGGTGCAATTATACGGACTGCCGAGGCATGCGGTGTTCACGGAATAATTATTCCGAAGAGAAGGAATGTCGGTCTGAATTTTATTGTTTCAAAAACCTCCTGCGGTGCACTCGAATATATGCGTGTTGCAAGGGTAAGTAATCTCGCATGTACGATTGATGCTTTAAAAAAGAAAAACATTTGGGCATATTGCGCCGATATGGACGGACAGCCTTGGTGTAAAACGGATTTTTCCGGCGGATGTGTGTTGGTAATCGGCGGCGAGGGAAAAGGCGTGGGAAGGCTTGTTAAGGAAAAATGTGACGTAACCGTAAGTCTGCCTATGTGTGGAGAAATAAATTCTCTTAACGCGTCTGTTGCAGCAGGTGTAATTATGTATGAAGTAACCAAACAAAGACATGGACTGTGAGTGAGTAAAAATGAGTGAGAATTTGTCAATTGAAGAAATACTCAGGCAAGCAGAGGAAATAAGGAAGAAAACTGTAAAAAAGTCTCAGTCTGCTTTGGATAAAGCGGAAGATCATGCAAACCTGACAACACAGAAAACGACTTATGATCAAAAGGCAGACGAAGATGCTTTAGGGAAAACGGCTGTTGTTAATACAGGTGACTTTAAACGCACCTCAGCTCCTGATAATTCAAAAACAAGAGTTATTGACCAAAAGACGCGAAACATAGATTCAAACAGCAAAACAACAGTTGTTAAGAATATAAAAAATATCAGTTCTCAGAAAAAGAGCTTTTTTAAAACTCAGTCAGATGAGCCTCTTTATTCAAAAGCACCGCCTGAAATTATTGAGCGCCCTGCGACAATAAAGAGTAAATCTAAATTTGATAAGACCTCGGATTTGGAGGAAATACCAACAATTGTTGCGGTTGACGAGCTTGAGCATACACGTATTGCCTCAACAAGGCAAAATTCTTATAATCAGGGGAATTCCGATTATGATGAAGGAGAACAGATTGTCTTAGACGGTTTTGAGGATTTGAACGAGCAGATTTCAACGATCGATGAGGAACTTGCTGAAAAGCAACTCCGTGAACGCAGAAAGGATAAGGTTAATAAATTCAGATTATTCGGTTCTGAAGAAATTGTTCAGGAAAGCAGTAATCGACAGGCTTTGGAAAATGAATATAATAATGATGATGAAAAAACCGCTTTTCTTGAAAAACTTTTTGCCTCCAAGTCATCAATAACACTTTCAAATATTATAACATTTGTACTTTTAATACTTACAGGATTTTTAACTGTTTTTAAAGACAGTGCATATATGCCGTCTTTCCTGCTTGATTATACTGCATATTTTATTGCTGTATTTGCGCTGTATCTTATTGCCATTGTAGTTAACGGAAAAACGATTATACATGGCTTTAATTTTAAAAACGGAATAAACAGTGATTTGCCGGTGTCATTTGTCAGTCTGATTATTCTTATCCACACGGGAATGATGATTGCGGACAGTAACCTGTATATTGACGATGGTAATGTTTATGCATTTGCCGGAATATTTGCTTTGCTTATCAGCGGAATAGGTAAAAATACAATGCTGAGAAGGATTATCGGCAACTTTGAATTTCTTATTTCTCAGGATGAAAAGCATACTGTTGAAAATATCATCAACGATATTGATGCTTCCATAATCAGCCGAGGACTCCTCAGTGGTGAAGCAAAATTAAAAACAAGTATAAAGACCGACTTCCCGACCAAATTTCTTGATATTGCCAGCGGTGATGAACCAGCTGATGCAATAGCAAAAACGACGGGAATGATAATGATTTTTCTTAATGTTATTCTTTTTATCGGATTTTCAATGTATACAGGCAGCTGGTATGCCGGCATTAATCTCGCAATGTGCGGCCTTTGTGTTTCATTACCCTGTATATCCCTGCTTGAGACTAACAGAGCGCTTATCGGAGTGTCAAATGCGCTTGAAAAAAACGGTTCGATGGTGAACGGCTTCGAGGGTTCGAAGGCAGCTGATGATGTCAATGCCATTGTTATTGAAGCACAGGATTTATTTGGTCCTAAAAGCTGTGAAATACACGGAATAAAAACCTTTAACGGCGCAAAGGCTGATGATGTTATTCTTAAAACTGCTGCTGTTATAATGAAGACAAAGAGTCCGCTTTCGTATGTCTTTGATGATGTTGTTATAGGCAAGCAGACAATTCTGCCCGATGTGGATGACATTATTTATGAGGACAGGCTTGGAACTTCAGCATGGATATACAGAAAGAAAATACTTGTCGGTACCAGAGAGCTGCTGATACACCATGGTGTTCAGGTGCCAAAAGAGGAATTTGAGGAGAAATATACAAGAAAAGGAAGGAAGATTTTATACCTCGCTGTTACTGGGAAGCTTATGGCAATGTTCGTTGTATCATATAATGCAGACCCTCAGCTGAAAAAAGCGCTCAGAAAACTTGAGAAAAGCGGTATGACCATACTTGTAAACAGTGCTGACCCATTTATCAATGACGAGAGTATTGCACAGTTGTTTTCTCTTCCCGATGGCTTTGTTAGGGCAATGACGTCATCAAATGGTCGTGTATTTGAAAAGTATTCAAATATGTGCACGGAAAAGTCACCGGCATATGTTGTTCATAATGGAACGGCACTCGGTTTTGTATCGGCAATGTGCGGCGCAGAAAATCTTGAGGAAACAAGAAAAATACTCAGTGTTCTTATTTCGTTCGGCTGTGCAATCGGCTTCGGCGTAGTAACTCTGCTTGGATTTGTGGGCGGAATGAATGAACTGAATCCTGTGAGTGTTGTTGTTTTTCAGGCACTGTGGTGTATATTTGTAGAATTATTGTCCAAACTAAAAAGACTTGGACTGTAACTTGAACAATGTGAAGATTGCATTGAAAAGTATCCGTTTTTCGCATTTATTATTGGATTAAGTCAAAATGACATAAAATAAAGGAGAGACAACTATGAAAGATTTAAAAGGAACAAAGACACAGGCAAACCTGATGGCAGCCTTTGCAGGTGAAAGTCAGGCAAGAAACAAGTACACCTACTATGCCAGTAAGGCAAAAAAAGACGGTTTTGTTCAAATTTCCAAAATTTTTGAAGAAACTGCTAACAATGAAAAAGAGCATGCGAAAATTTGGTTCAAGCTTCTTCACGACGGTGAAATCCCCGATACCGCAGCAAATCTTCTTGATGCAGCAGAGGGCGAGAATTATGAGTGGACAGATATGTATGCCGGATTTGCAAAAGAGGCAAAGGAGGAAGGCTTTGACCACATAGCTTACCTCTTTGAAGAGGTTGCTAAAATTGAAAAAGAGCATGAGGAACGCTACCGTAAGCTGCTTGCAAATGTTGAGGATGGACTTGTATTCAGCCGTGATGAGGACAAAATCTGGATTTGCTCTAACTGCGGTCATATTGTCATCGGAAAGGAAGTTCCGAATATGTGCCCTGTCTGCAAGCACCCAAAATCCTATTTTGAACTCAAGCCTGAAAATTATTAAAATAAGGCACAAAAATTCTATAAGGCTGATGCCTTGGGATATACTCAATAAAGAGGATGTACCCCAAGGCGCAGTTTGTCCTATTACAGCATAGTTTTCTATGCTGTTTTTTCATTTGTATGTCAAAATCCGATGCTCGATAAAACCTATGACAATGATGTTGACTATTCGTTTCAATAATGATAAAATGGAATTGCCAAACGAATTAAATAATTTTTCTTATTAAGCATAGTATATTTTTGTCTTTTGATAAAAATGCATACTCTGTTTTATCATACTATGCTTAACTATTATAAGATGTATGTTTAATTCGTTTGGCGACGGTTGGAGTTATGCGTTTTTTATGCGTGGCTTCGGCTGCGCATTTTTTCATTTAAAGGAGAAAA
>CAZGRZ010000033.1:10021-12128 GCA_964528285.1 uncultured Bacteroides sp.
TATGCGTTTTTTATGCGTGGCTTCGGCTGCGCATTTTTTCATTTAAAGGAGAAAACTATGAAACAAACTATCAAAGGGGCGAGCTTCACTCGCCCGTCAAACCACACAAACCCAATCAAAAAAACATTATGCCTCTTTTTGTCACTTGTAATGCTCTTCAGCATCACGGCAGGAATAGACCTTTCGGCGTATGCCAAGACGAGCGGCGATTTTGAGTATGAATTGCTTGATGACGGCACAGTGCAAATAACAAATTATATAGGTGAATCATCAGAGGTTGTTATTCCTTCAAATATTGAAGGTCGACTTGTAACGAATTTAGCTAATTATTCATTTTATGATGATGCCACTGAAATTACAAGTATAAGTATACCTTACAGCGTAACACATATATATTGCGCTTTTGTTGGTTGTGAACATTTAGAAACTATCGAAGTAGATTCTGATAATGAGTATTTCTGCACATTTGATGGTGTATTGTTCAATAAGGACATGACGGAACTTATTCATTACCCCTCGGGGGATAAAAGAACTATTTATGAAATACCAAATGGTGTAATAGAAATTACGGGTTATGGGGCGTTTCAAGATGCCGTTAATTTAATAGAGGTGATAATTCCGGATACTGTTTCGGAAATAGATGATTATACTTTTATGGGTTGTACTAATCTAAAAAATATAAATTTGCCTTGGAAAGTGACAGATATTAACAACGGAACATTTCAGGACTGTGTATCGCTCAATTCGCTTATTTTGCCGGATAATTTAAGATGGATTGCTTGGCGTGCTTTTGCTGATTCGGGACTTAACAGTATTTTTATTCCTAAAAAAGTTAATTATATTGAAGATTATGCATTTAACGAATGTAAAAATTTAATTGATATAGATGTATCTCAAGAAAATGAATTTTATTCGTCATCCGATGGAGTATTGTTTAATAAAGATAAAACAGAATTGATACAGTATCCTATAGGAAATACAAGAACATCATATACAATACCCAATAGCGTAACAAATATAGGAAATCAAGCATTTGAATATTGCGAAAACTTGACAAGAGTAACAATATCTGACAGTGTAACAAATATAGGCCGTTATGCATTTTGGGATTGTATAGCTTTAAAAAATATTATTATGTCTGCAAATATAGTAAGCATAGGCATTTCTGCTTTTTCTAATACAGCATATGAGAATGATGTTTCAAACTATGAAAATGGCTTGCTCTATATAGGATCTGCATTAATAGATTTTGATAGAAGTTTAATGGATATTGATAATTTGAAATCGTATGTAATAAAAGACGGCACGACTTTGGTTTCTGACTTTGCATTTTGGTGTTGCACATGGGATACCGAATTAGAAAATATCATTCTACCCGAAAGCATAATGTATATAGGAGAAGGTGCTTTTGCGGATTGTGACGAATTAAAAAATATTATAGTTTTAAACAAAAATAGTAATATTTATGATATTGAGGAAGAACAGGGAGAAAGAACTTTTAGCAGTAACTCTGTTATTTACGGGTTTAGAGAATCTACAGCACAGGCATATGCAGAAAAATATCATAGAGATTTTATTGCGCTGGATGATTATGACTGCGCGTGCGGTAAACATTGTGAGTTTTATTCATACAGTAAAGAAGAAACTTGCATAGAAAATGGATTTACTGAATATATATGTGTATTATGCGGAACAACTCATAGGGAAGAAATATCTGCTCATCACAATTTTATCAACGGCTTTTGTTCTTTATGCGGTGCAAAGGATCCGGATTGTGTATTACCCTCAATAAATCTTAATGAAACCAAAACTGTTAATATTGAAAATAAAGATGAGACTTTCTATTATCAGTTTACACCCTCGCAGACTGAGCAATACACTTTTTATTCTTCAGGCGAATATGACACCTACGGTTATCTATATGATGAGGAAATGAATCTTTTATTTGACGACGACGACGGCGGGGAAAGCTTTAACTTTTCCGTAACATATGATTTGCAGGCAGGCAAAACATATATTTATGCCTGCAGAATGTATTCGCCTGATTCAACAGGTACATTCAATGTAACTTTGGACTTTGCCGAACAAGAACATCAGCACAATTATG
>CAZGRZ010000034.1:0-10519 GCA_964528285.1 uncultured Bacteroides sp.
ATGCAGATGTGTCCGAGCTGGCCGAAGGAGCACGATTGGAAATCGTGTAAGTCTTTAACGAGGCTTCTGGGGTTCAAATCCCCACATCTGCGCCATACCTGCGGTAAAACCGCAGGTTTTTATTATGCCTTCAAGGCATTAATATAAGAGATACCGTGTAACAACCATGGTATCTCTTTTATTTTAATGTAACATTATATTTCAGTCAAGTACCTGATAATAGGGAGAAAAGTTATTGAGCTTTTCCTCAAACTTATTTTTAGCCTGTTCCTTGGGTACTTCAATTGGATACTTGCCTGTAAAACACCCGTCACAAAAGCCGCAATCAGCCTTATCGGCAAGCTTATGCGTTGCCTCAATTGAAAGATAGCCAAGGCTGTTAACTCCGATTACCTTTGCAATTTCATCAACGGTATCATATTTATAGGCAATCAAATTTTCCTGTGAATCAACATCTGTTCCGAAAAAGCATGGATATTTGAATGGCGGTGAGGAGACACGCATATGCACCTCTTTTGCCCCTGCCTCACGCAGGAGTCTTACAATTCTGGCACTTGTTGTTCCCCTGACAATGGAGTCATCAATCATGATAACACGCTTACCGCAAATATTTTCCTTTACTGCATTAAGCTTAATTCTGACAGCATCCTCACGCTGATCCTGTGTCGGCTGAATAAAACTGCGTCCTATATATCTGTTTTTAATAAAGCCTATACCGTATGGTATATTGCTTTCATAAGCGTAACCGAGAGCAGCATCAAGTCCCGAGTCCGGGACTCCGATAACAATATCGGCATCAACAGGGTGTTCCTTTGCAAGGAAAGCGCCTGCTTTCATTCTTGCATGCTGCACAGAAGATTTTTCTATAACAGAATCAGGTCTTGCAAAATAAATATATTCAAACACACATATATTTCCTTTTTTGCCGCAATGAGTTTCAATTGACCTGACGCCGCTTGGACTTATAACAACAATTTCACCGGGCTTAATATCCCTGACAAACTGAGCGCCGATTGAATCGAGTGCACAGGATTCTGAAGAAACAATCCACGCACCGTCAATTGTCTTGCCAAGGCAGAGAGGTCTGAAACCGTTAGGGTCACGAAATGCTATCAGCTTTGTCGCAGTCATAACAACACAGGAATATGCGCCCTTGAGAGAATACATAACCTTTTCGACTGCCTCTTCGGTACTTTTACTTATTAGGCGCTGGGATACGATTGAATATGCTATTGATTCAGTATCAGATGTTCCGTGGAAAATACCGCCCCGTAATTCAAAATATTTTCTCAAGTCCGGTGCATTTACCAGATTTCCGTTATGGGCAACAGCAAGATTACCTTTTATATGACGGATAACAAGCGGCTGAATATTATTTGCGTTTTTGCCGCCTGTTGTGGAATATCTTACATGACCTATTGCCATATTCCCCAAGCCAAGATTTTTAATTTGCTGCTCAGTAAAAACATCAGGCACCAGACCGTCACCCTTGTGATGTCTGAACACGCCGTCATCATTGACAGCAATTCCGCAGCTTTCCTGCCCCCTGTGCTGAAGAGCAAACAAGGCAAGATAAGCCGACTGTGCAACATAAGTTGTTTTATTCTCAAAAATACCGAAAACTCCGCATTCCTCGTGAAGACTGTTAAACATAAATACTCCTGTACTATAATGTAAACTCTTTTTAATTTGGTGTATATAAATCTGCATACGGTCTTGATGTTGCCGGAATTAATTTTTTAAACGGCTTTGACATAATCTCATTATAATCGGCATCAAAATATCTGCTGTACTTTTTCACATATCGCTCAAGTTCTTTTTTGTCTTTTTCATCAAGAGTTGTGATTTTAATATTTTCGCTGAGATTATCCTTATTAAAACCTCCGCGCACAAAAATCTTTCCTCCGTGCATACCTGAAGCACAATGGGTACCAAAAAGCTTTTCTCCGCGTTTGAGCCCTAATCCAAGAAGGACAATTGTTCCGCCCGCCATATATTCACCGAGAAATGATCCCGCATTCTTACCTATCACGAGTACGGGCCTCATATTGCGAAATTCCTTCATATGAATACCGCCGCGGCAGGCGACATTATCTCTGATATATATCTGACCGTCACGCATTCCGTAACCCATAGCATCACCGCTGTGACCGTGTATAATAATTTCACCGCCGTTCATAGTGTTGCCGACTGCCTCCTGGCAGTTACCGTATACAATAACTCTTCCGCCGTTTAGATAACACGCCAAATCATTTCCTGCCGTACCGTAGACCTCAATCGTCTTGCCCTCATCAAGCGCACATCCGATGTAACGCTGACCATTAACATTCTTAACAGTTACCTTATTTTTATTTTCAAGCTGCTTTTTAATATTTTTATTTACTTCCTCATAGCGAGTAAGTCCTGCTTCAATAATCATAACTGCATACCCCCTGTGAGTTTAAATGTTCTTATATCCTTATCAAAAATAAATAAAGACGGAGTATCCATAAGGTCGCCCTTAATCAAATTAAGCGGAATTTTATTTGAGATGAGGCTTGTATAAATACCTGAATTCTGACCGGAATTAATAAGTACAAATCCGACAAGCCTATCGCCCTCAAAGATAAGACGCTTATATGAATCCGAATCTTTTTTTATCTTATCTTTATATTGACTGCCCTGTGCATTTATAAGTCCGCATGTGCATATTCTTAAGCCAAAGAAATCAATTGCATTTACGGAATATGTATTGCCTGTAGTTATTTCTCCGCCTGCCATTTGACTTCCTGCCGCCATACCCTGCTGCACCGCATTCGGCCAAAGAGCAATAATTTTTTTTGAATTATCCAGCATATCTACTGATACTGTGCAGTCGCCTGCCGCATAGATATCAATATTGCTCGTCTGCATAGTTTGGGTATCGGTAATAATCCCTCGGTTGACTTCAAGACCTGCTTTTTCGGCAAGCTCGCTGCAAGGTCTGACGCCGACTGCGATGATGAGCAAATCACAAGGAAGCTTCTTTCCGTTCTTTAGAATTACAGAGGTAATTCTGTCACCGTTTGATTCTGCCTTGATAACAGTATTTTCAAGGTGGAATTTAATTTTATTATTCTCAAGATGTTTTTTTACGAGCTTTGATGAATTGAAATCGAGAATTGACGGAAGAACTCTTGGTGCAAGCTCCACAACATCAACACTCTTGCATACCTTTACAAGTCCTTCGGCTGCTTTCATTCCTATAAGTCCTGCTCCGATAACCACGGCTTTTGTATTATTCGATGCAAGCCTTTTAACCTCTTTAGTTGCCTTAAGATCAAGAAAAGTAAGTGCATTTGACTTTCCCTTTACATTTTCCATAGGAGGGATAAAAGGAACAGAGCCTGTGCAAAGGCAAAGCTTATCATAAGGATAAATCTTTCTGCCTGATTTAACAATTTTCTTTTCTTTATCTATGGATGTTACCTTTGTATCGGTAATGACATCAATTTTGTTTTTCTTATAAAAGTCCGGCTTTCTGAGGAACATATCGCGTTCTTTAACCTCGCCTTTAAGAAAATAACTGATTGACGGCCTTGAATAAGGCATATAGCTTTCCTCGGTAATAACAGTTACCGTTCCTTCTTTATCAGTTTTTCTTATTTCCTGAGCGGCTGCAAGTCCTGCTGCAGATGCGCCTATGATAACATACTTCATTATTCGCTGCCTCCAGTCTCAATCCAAAGAAGTGCTCTGTTCGGACAGTTTTTGACACAAGCAGGCTCGTCTCCGCCGCAAAGGTCACATTTGAAAGCAATATTTCCTTCCTTTATACAGCCTACCGGGCAAACTGCCAGACAGGTCATACAGCCGATACATTTATTTTCATTAACTGAAACTATGCCGGTTTTTTTATCCTTTGTCATTGCACCTGTGATACAAGCTCTTACACATGCAGGGTCATCACAATGCCTGCAGTTGACCGCTACCGATCTCATTTTATCACCGTATACCGAAATGCGGCTGACAGGTACAGGATTTTCAGTTTTAAATGCTTTAATTATATCTTTTGATTTGGAATGATTTGCTTTGCAGTAAACCTCACAAAGGCGGCAATTTATACAAAGTTCTTCACGCGCAAATACTTTTTTCATAATTATCACTGCCTCCTCTATTCACCTGCATGCTTTATTCCAAGTATTTCAAGTTCTTTTTCAGTAAGACCTATACCTCTGAGCATAAGTCGGTTGCCTCTGAGTGAATCAACCGAGTTAATACCCATACCGCCCATAATTTCCTTAATTTCATGATTCCAGGCATTGATAAGATTAATGACTCTTTTATGAGCAATTTCCGGATTAAGTCTCCTTGTCAGTTCAGGCCGCTGAGTTGCAATTCCCCAGTTACACTTGCCGGTATTACAGGTTTGGCACATATGACATCCGATTGCAATAAGAGGAGCAGAGGCAATATAGCACGCGTCAGCTCCAAGGGCTATTGCTTTTACTATATCGCTTGAACACCTGAAAGAGCCTGCTGCAACAAGAGAAACCGTTGAACGTATTCCCTCATCTCTGAGCCTGCGGTCTGCCGAAGCAAGCGCGAGCTCAATAGGAATACCGACATTATCACGAATGCGTGTTGGAGCAGCTCCGGTACCGCCTCTGAAACCGTCAATAACGACGATATCGGCGCCGGCTCTTGCACAGCCTGAGACAATTGCCGCAACATTATGCACTGCCGCGATTTTTACTGAAACAGGCTTTTTCCCGTCAGTTGCCTGCTTGAGTGACCATATAAGCTGACGCAAATCCTCAATAGAATAAATATCGTGGTGCGGTGCAGGAGAAATTGCGTCGGAGCCTTCAGGAATCATACGGGCATTTGATACTTCAACATTAACCTTTTCACCCGGCAGATGTCCGCCGATACCCGGCTTTGCACCCTGACCGATTTTTATTTCAACAAATTTTGAATTATTAAGATAATCTTTATGAACACCGAATCGTCCTGAAGCAACCTGCACAACGGCGCAGTCGCAATACTCAGAAAGTTCGGGATGAAGTCCGCCCTCACCTGTATTGAAGAGAGTTCCGAGCTCCTTTGCCGCCATTGCCAGCGATTTCTGTGCGTTCATGGAAATTGAACCGAAGCTCATTGCAGAAAACATTATCGGAGTTTCAAGAATTACCTGAGGGGGCATCTTTGTGATTGATTTTCCCTTTTTTTCAACTTCAAGCTTCTCGGGCTTTCTGCCGAGGATAGTACGAATTTCCATCGGCTCACGCAGAGGGTCAATCGAAGGATTGGTCACCTGTGAGGCATTAAGCAGTATCTTATCCCAGTAAATCGGATACGGCTTCGGAGTACCCATCGCGGAGAGAAGCACGCCGCCTGTCTCTGCTTGACGGCATATTTCCTGCTGATACTGAGGAGTCCAGTTTGCATTTTCCCGATAATCACAGACATATTTTTCAATACGCAAAGCGCCTGTCGGGCAGAGATCAACGCACCTGTGACACGCAACACAGTTATCGCTGGAGCAAAGGACTGTCTTTTCGTCTTCATCAAAATAATGGCACTCATTTGAGCATTGACGGACGCAGCAGCCACAGTCGATGCAGCGTTCTCTGTCACGAATTACAGTAAATCTACGCGGAATATAATTAATCATTATTCATCCTCCTCTGCATCATCAATTTCTAGCGGGATGAATACAGGCTCTGCGCCTGATACGGACCAGACCTTTTCGGGATCAGGACAAATAATTCTTATTGCCGATTCCTCTGAAGCAAAATATGCTCTGTTGCCTTTTGTGGCGGCAGTCAAAGAACGTAGCTTAAGCCTGTCATTAATTGCAAGGAGACCTTTATTTGAACCGAGGATAACAGAGAACGGGCCATTTACAAGCGCGCCGTTATATATTGAGCGCAGATTAGTAAAATAGGTTTTTCTTTCCTCGTCCATTTTGTCAATTTCTTCCCATTCCGGAGCAGTGAGCACATCAGCGGCAACCTCAATAGGCAGATTATGATGACGAAGCAAATGGTCAAAAAGGTATGTTATTACCTCTGTATCCGTCTGCATTGTGCAGATATAACCAAACTGCTCAATATATCTTCTGTTTGTATCATAAGAGGAGATTTCACCATTATGAACTATTGACCAGTCAAGAATATTAAACGGGTGTGAACCTCCCCACCAGCCGGGTGTATTTGTGGGAAATCTGCCGTGTGCGGTCCAAATATATGCTTCATACCGGTCAAGCATATAAAATTCGCCTACATCTTCGGGATAACCGACTGCCTTAAAGCAGCCCATATTTTTTCCGCTTGAAAAAATATACGCGCCTTCGATTGCATTGTTAACATTTGTTACGCACTGAGCAACATATTCCTGTTCATCAAGTCGTGCGTCCTTCATTCTTACTCTGTTTGCTTTACCGAAATAGCGCCAGATATCAGGTCCTTTTTCTATTGAAGCAACCTGCTTTGTCGGTATTCGTTCAGCCACATCAATATTAAAGTGTCTGAACAAGAAATCCTCGCACTTCTTTCTTGCGTCATTGGTATCATAAAAAACATGTATTGCATAGTCACTCTTATGCTCAGGATAAATACCATATGCGGCAAATCCTCCGCCGAGACCATTTGAACGGTCATGCATAAGAGAAATTGATTTTATAATTTCGGAACCGCTGATACGTTTGCCTTTTCTGTCAATTATTGCGGCAATAGCACAACCTGACGGAATCCTGATTTGTCCTTCTTTAAGCACAGCCATCTCTCCTTAATTCATTTTACAATTAAATTTTACACCAAAATTATATTGTCCGTCAATTATTGCGGGTATAGAAAATAATATGAATTTCGTACGACTTTATGTATAATTTCACAATAAATATTAATTTTTTTGTATATTTATTCTATTTTAACGAATATTAATGTATAAGTATAAACGTTTAATGCCGGAAGAAAACTGTCCTTCCGGCATTAAATAATTAATCATCATTTTCCTTTATTTATTCATCATCCACACCCTGGAGTGCGTCATATCCGCGCTCACCTGTGCGAACCTTAACAACATCCTCAACATCATAAATAAAGATTTTACCGTCACCGATATTACCGGTATAAAGCACCTGTCTTGCAGCGTCAACTACTTTCTCAACAGGGACAGCGGAAATGACCATTTCCAGTTTCATCTTTGGATTGAGGCTCATTTCCTCTATCTCAACACCACGGTATTTTCTGATATGACCTTTCTGAGTACCGCATCCCATAACATTTGTAACTGTCATACCTGTTACACCGATAGAATTCATTGACTCCTTAATTTCTTCAAGCTTTGCGGGATTGAAAATCATTACAATTTTTGAAAGCTTTGCATCCTTATTTGCAGTATATGATTCAACAGGAACTGCTTTCTCAACAGCAACATAAGGGGCTGCAGGAGCAACAGATACTGATGCAGCTGCACCTGCAAGAGCAGGAGTAAAGCCGGGCTGCATAAAGTCGGCATATGCTGACGGAAGGTTATGCTCTGTTGCGTCAAGCCCTTTGATTTCCTCTTCAGCGGATACACGAAGACCGTTAATCTTTTTAATCACAAAGAAAACGATTGTCATTGTAACTGCTGTCCAAGCAGCTACACATATAATACCGAGAAGCTGTTTTCCGAGAAGCGAGAAACCGCCTCCATAGAAAAGTCCGTTATAGCTGTCATTTCCGGGAACACTTGTTGTTGCAAAAAGACCTACTGCAATTGTTCCCCATATACCGTTTACACAGTGAACGGCAACAGCTCCTACCGGGTCATCAACCTTCAGCTTTTTATCAATGAATTCAACAGCAAGTACAACGAGTATACCGGCAACAGCACCTATAATACATGATCCGAGAGCATCCACAACATCACATCCTGCAGTAATACCGACAAGTCCTGCAAGTGAAGCGTTAAGTGACATTGAAACATCTGGCTTTCCGTCCTTTATCCATGTGAAAATCATTGTCACAACAGTTGCAACAGCAGGTGCACATGTTGTTGTAAGAAAGATTGAGGCAAGTTGGGAATCACTTGTAGCAGCAGCGCCATTGAAGCCATACCAGCCAAACCAAAGAATGAAACAGCCTAATGCACCGAGTGTCAATGAATGTCCCGGAATAGCCTGCACTATCTTTTTACCTGTTTTCTTATCAGTCTTATACTTACCGATACGAGGACCGAGAATAGCGGCGCCGATAAAAGCAGATATACCGCCGACCATATGAATTGCACAAGAGCCGGCAAAATCGTGGAAACCGAGATTAGCAAGCCAGCCGTTCGGATTCCAAATCCAGCCTGCCTCGATCGGATAAATGACTGCAGAAATTACACCCGAATAAATGCAGTAAGCAGAAAACTTTGTTCGCTCTGCCATTGCACCTGAAACAATTGTGGCAGCAGTTGCACAGAAAACGAGATTAAATACAAAGTTTGACCAGTCAACATTTTCATAATTTGAAAACATTCCTATAGTAGGCATACCGCAGAAGCCTCCGAGAACCTCCTCACCCATCATAAGACCGAAGCCGAGTAACAGAAACATCGGAGTACCTATACAAAAATCCATAAGGTTCTTCATAATGATGTTACCTGCATTTTTAGCTCTGGTGAAGCCTGTTTCTACCATTGCAAAGCCGCATTGCATAAAGAATACAAGCACCGCGCCTATAAGAAACCAGACGCCGAAAATTTCAGTATTCATCGTTTCAAGTATTGATCCTGTTCCCATAATAATTTCCATAGCCTTTCCGGCTGCAATAGTTCATTAAAAATCATCCATACGACTTGCTGCAGCCGGACAAGTCGTATAAAGAATTAAAAATAAAAAGGCACTCGTACATAAAGTACGAGCACCTCATTGTGCCTGAAAAAGTAACCGGCGCCCGCGTCACAACAGACGCCGGTTAAAACAGCAAGAAAACTTGCTATAAGAGAGGGTTAGTTAAAAAAACCAAAAGCAGTTAGTATTAATAATTAACCATATATTTATCAATTTCCCACTGAGAAACTCTCGTTTTATAATCATTCCATTCGTGCAGCTTTCCTTCGGTATATGCTCTGAAAACATGCTCACCGACTGTTTCTTTGACAAACGGGTCGCTGATTGACGCTTTGATAGCCTCTTCAAGAGATGACGGCAAGCACTCAATGCCTTTTTCGGCAAGCTCATCATCAGAAAGATCAAATACATTATAATCAACAGCATCGGCAGGCGTCATATTCTTTTTGATACCGTCAAGACCTGCTGCAAGGCAAAGAGCCATTTCAAGATACGGATTGCAAGCGGGGTCAGGTGAACGAAGCTCTACGCGCGTACCCATTCCTCTTGATGCAGGGATACGAACAAGGCATGAACGGTTCGATGCTGACCAAACAATATAAGTCGGCGCTTCATAACCCGGAACAAGTCTTTTATAAGAGTTAACTGTTGGATTAGCATAAACTGTGATTCCCTTAATATGAGCAAGAATACCTGCAATAAAGCTATGCGCAATATTGCTCAGCTCATCAGGGCTTTCAGGGTCATAGAAGGCATTAACAACATTTCCGTTTTTATCTGTCGTCATAAGTGACATATTTGTATGCATACCTGAGCCGTTAATACCGAAAACAGGCTTCGGCATAAATGTTGCGTGAAGGCCATGCTTTGTAGCATATGTTTTTACAACATGCTTAAAGGTCATTACACGGTCAGCGGTTGTCATAACCTCGTCAAACTTGAAGTCAATTTCATGCTGACCTTCTGCAACCTCATGATGTGACGCCTCAATTGTATAGCCCATTTCTTCAAGGGCAAGACAAATATCACGGCGGCAGTTTGAACCCGTATCAATTGGATTAAGGTCAAAATAGCCTGCCTTGTCATTTGTTTCAAGCGTAGGGATACCGTTTTCATCAACCTTGAAAAGGAAAAATTCACACTCGGGACCTACATTGAATTTATAACCCATTTCCGCTGCTTCATCAATAACCTTCTGCAATACATTTCTCGGATCGCCTAAGAACGGAGTCTTATTATCTGCACAATATACTGAACAAATAAGACGGGCTGTCTGTGCATTCTGATGCTTTCTCCAAGGGAAAATAGTCCATGTGTCATAATCGGGATGAAGATACATATCCGACTCGTCAATACGTACAAATCCATCAATTGATGATCCGTCGAACATACACTCATTATCAAGTGCCTTTTCAAGCTGCGACCTTGTAATAGCCACATTTTTCATAATACCGAATACATCGGTAAACTGAAGCCTGATAAATTCAACGGCGTTTTCTTCTGCGCTTTTAAGAATGTCTTCCTTTGTGTACTTACCCATAGTAAATACTCCTCTCTTATTTATGTTTATTTTAATAAAAAACAAATAAAAAGGGGCGCTCCGAAATTATCGGAACGCCCTTGTTCTTACTACACTGCCATTATATAGGTATGAAATAAATTTGTCAACACTTTTTAGTTATTTTGTTGATTATTTATTTAAATTTAAACTTTTTCACAACTTGATTTGTGCAA
>CAZGRZ010000035.1:0-9945 GCA_964528285.1 uncultured Bacteroides sp.
ACACCGCCCTTTCACGGCGGTAACACGGGTTCAATTCCCGTCCGGGTCACCAAAAGGAAAGCACCCCCAAAGGGTGCCTTTTTTGATAAATATTATATGCGCTTGTAGCTCAGTAGGATAGAGCGACCGCCTCCTAAGCGGTAGGTCGGAGGTTCGAATCCCCTCAAGCGCGCCAGAATAAACTCCGTTCCATCAAGAACGGAGTTTGCTGACTGTAAGTTTTCTTTATGAAATATAACCTGTGCGCCGATGTCTCCGCACAGGCTGCAATCGTTCGCAACCTCCATTTTAAGCGAGCTTGACGGAGTGCTGCTCCGATTTAAAAAGATAAAAAATATTGATTATCTGGACAAATTATTGTATAATCAATAAAAAAATATATGAAGGCGTAGCTCAGTTGGTTAGAGTACTTGCTTGACATGCAAGGGGTCGGTGGTTCAAGTCCACTCGTCTTCACCATAACACCGTGGGTTAAACCTGCGGTGCTTTTTATTAAAGACTGTCAGCCTTTCCTCGGGTAATTTCATAAATTCGGCAAAAGTTTATACGAAAAATGTTTGATGCTGTGATTTTTTTGTCAATCTTTTGTTAAAATCAACAAACTTTTCATATTGATATTGACAAAATCTTTTACAATAATATAATAGAATAACACAGATTTAATTAATTCAAAAAATTTTAATTATATAGGAGAATTATTATGGCAAGAGTTTACAACTTCAGTGCAGGTCCATCAACTTTACCCGAAAAGGTGCTTGAGCAGGCTGCGGCAGAAATGATGGATTATCAAGGCAGCGGTCAGTCAGTTATGGAAATGAGCCATCGTTCAAAGGTTTTTGACAACATTATCAAAGGAGCAGAAGCTCTTATGAGAGAGCTTTACAGCGTTCCCGACAACTACAAGATCCTTTTCTTACAGGGCGGTGCGTCCGCGCAGTTTTCGGCAATTCCGCTTAACTTTATGAACAAAAATAACAAGGCTGACTATATCATCACAGGTCAGTGGGCAAAAAAGGCTTTTCAAGAAGCGCAGAAATATGGTGATGTAGTTGCCGCCGCTTCATCTGCTGACAAGACCTTCACTTATATTCCCAAGACAAAGGCTGAAGATTTCAGAGAAGATGCGGACTATGTTTATATCTGCATGAATAATACGATTTACGGTACTGTATATAAAGAGCTTCCGCCTGTCGGGGAAAAAATTCTTATTGCTGATATTTCTTCATGCGCTCTTTCCGAACCGCTTGATATCAGTAAGTTCGGTATGGTATATTTTGGCGCGCAGAAGAATGTTGCCCCTGCCGGTCTTGTTGTTGCCATTATCCGTGAGGATTTGCTTGGCAACGCAAGAGACATAACACCTGTTATGATGAATTACAAAGTACAGGCTGATGCAAATTCATTATATAATACTCCTCCATGCTGGACAATTTATATCTGCAAGCTCGTACTTGAATGGATAAAGAATGATATCGGCGGTCTTGACAAGATGAAAGAGAGAAATGAAAAGAAAGCCGCTGTGCTATATGATTTTCTTGATAATTCAAAGATGTTTAAGGGTACTGTTGTACCCGAGGACCGCTCACTTATGAATGTTCCGTTCGTCATCGGTGACGATGAGCTTGAAAAGAAATTTATTGCAGAAGCAACAGAGGCAGGCTTTGTTAATCTTAAGGGACACAGAACAGTTGGCGGAATGAGAGCATCAATATACAATGCAATGCCGATTGAGGGCGTTGAAAAGCTTGTTAAATTTATGGCTGAATTTGAAAAGGCAAATTCATAACCGCCGAAATCAAATTATCATTTTAGGAGAATAATAATGTTTAATATTAAAACACTTAATAAAATCAGTGATGTGGGCTTGTCGAAATTCGATAAAAGCAAATACACATACGCTAATGAAATTGATAATCCTGATGCAATTATGGTAAGAAGCGCATCAATGCACGATATGGAAATGCCCGAGTCCCTCCTTGCAATTGCAAGAGCC
Source organism: uncultured Bacteroides sp. (assembly GCA_964528285.1). Classification (GTDB taxonomy): domain Bacteria; phylum Bacillota; class Clostridia; order Oscillospirales; family Acutalibacteraceae; genus Eubacterium_R. The sequence continues at coordinate 1,994 of CAZGRZ010000035.1, forward strand.
GGTGCAGGTGTTAACAACATCCCTGTTGCTGACTGTGCCGAAAAGGGAATTGTTGTTTTCAATACGCCGGGTGCCAATGCAAATGCTGTCAAGGAGCTTGTTATCTGCGGTCTGCTCCTTTCAAGCAGAAAGGTAACAAAGGCAATTGACTGGTGTAAAACAATCAAGGACGAGGGTGATAATGTAGGTAAGGCAGTTGAAAAGGGAAAGAGTGCTTTTGCCGGTCCGGAAATCAAGGGAAAGACGCTCGGCGTTATCGGTCTTGGTGCAATTGGCAAGCTTGTTGCAGAAGCAGCAGTTGACCTTGGAATGAATGTTATTGGCTATGACCCATTTCTCCCTGAAGGAACAGAGCTTAAGGCAGGTATTACGCTAAATAACAATCTTGATGAAATATTCCCTGCTGCTGATTATCTCACTTTGCATGTTCCTCTAACACCTGAAACAAAAGGTCTTATCTGTGCAGAAACAATTGCAGCGATGAAGGATACAGTAAGAATTATGAACTTTGCCCGCGGAGATCTTGCTGTATCAGGTGATATTGTAAGCGCACTGGAAGAGGGCAAAATGGCAGCTTATGTAACAGACTTCCCATCAGCGGATCTTATTGGCATTGACGGTGTTATCGCAATCCCTCACCTTGGCGCTTCAACTCCTGAAAGTGAGGAAAACTGCGCTTCAATGGGGGCTCTTGAGCTTATTGATTTTCTTGAAAACGGCAACATTAAAAATTCGGTAAATATGCCTTCTGTATCTGTTGCTAAATCAGGTATGGCAAGAATCACTGTTATCCACAAAAACCAGCCGAATATGATTGCTACAATAACAAATACAATCAGTCAAGACGGCGTTAATATCGCTTCATTTGAAGATAAAAACCGAGGTGACTTTGCATATTCCATAATTGATACGGACAGTGAACCGTCACAACTCGTTATTGATGATATAACTGCAATCAGCGGAGTAATCAAGGTAAGAGCTATAAAGTAAAATATTTAAAATTGAAAGAGTTCGCAACGGCCGTTGCGAACTCTTTTTTGTTCAACAGGTTCTATATTACAAAAAGAAAAATTAATAGGAAATTTTATAAGTATGTTTTTCTCTCCGCTTAAAGATTTTGAAAAAATTATTTCAAAATAATAAAATCATAAATACCTTGACAACATTGATTTTCTCTGTTATAATATGCACTAATCCGCTTTAAAGTAATGTGACTTTAAATTGCTAAAGTGAATTAAGTTAGGAGGATCATAATGACCGCAAGAAAAGGTAATTTAATGACAGTTCGTTCCGATGTCAAGGTTCTTGATGCCACAATCCGTGACGGCGGATTATGCAATAATTTTGAATTTTCAGACGAGTTTGTTACAGAACTATATAAAACAAATATCAAATCCGGCGTTGACTATATGGAATTCGGATACCGTGCGTCAAAAAATCTTTTTGACCCCAAAGCTTTCGGAAAATGGAAGTTTTGTGACGAAGCGGATATCCGCTCAATAGTCGGCGATAACATCAGTGATATGAAAATATCGGTTATGGCTGATGTGGGAAGATGTGACTTCAAAGAGGATTTCATTCCGAAATCGGAATCCATCATTGATATGGTGCGTGTTGCGTGCTATATTCACCAGATTCCTGCTGCTGTTGAGATGATTGAATATTTCCACGAGCTTGGATATGAAACCACCTGCAATATCATGGCAATAAGTCAGGCAAACTCCGATCAGGTTAACGAGGCGCTTGAAATGCTCGGACAGAGTAATGTTGATGTAATATACCTTGTTGACTCATACGGCTCACTCTATCCTGAAAATGCAGCAAAGCTTGCAAAAGTATATCTTGAGACTGCTGAAAAATACGGGAAATTAATTGGTTTTCACGCTCACAACAACCAAAACCTTGCTTTTGCCAACACAATTGAAACGCTGTCCTACGGTGTATCTTTCCTTGATGCAACTGCATCAGGTATGGGCAGAGGTGCAGGTAACTGTGCAATGGAGCTGCTTTTGGGCTTTCTCAGAAATCCGAAATACAATCTTTACAGCCTGCTGACCTTTATTGAAAAACATATTCTTCCGCTCAGGGAAAGCGGCGTTGTCTGGGGATATGATGTTCAGTATATGCTCACCGGTCAGCTTAACCGCCATCCGCGTGAGGCAATGTCTTTTACTGCTGATAAACGTAAGGACTATTGTGAATTCTATAAAGGATTACTTGACAACGACTGATGACGGTTGTATAATTATGACAACTTAATAAGTCAGGGGTGCTGACGGAGCTTCCGTCGGCTGAGATTATACCCTTCGAGCCGTGCGTTAGTACGAACGGTAAGACGAGATATGACATTATTCCCCATTTTCAGCAGGGCATCGTACCGCAGCTTTATAATGGGGATTTTTCTTTTGACTTATTTTGAAATAAAATAAGAAAGGAGAAAAATGGACGAGCAAAAAAATACTGCGGCAACCAAATCGTCAATCAATCTGACAAGAAGATTAACTGAAACCGCTATTATGCTTGCACTTGCAGTCGGACTTTCCTATGTGACAATTATGCGGCTCCCTATGGGCGGTTCAATCACATTATTCAGTCAGGTACCTATCATAATTATAGGTTACAGATACGGTGCAAAATGGGGTGTTTCAACCGGTATAATTTACGGCTTACTTGAAATGCTGCTCCAAGGACTCGGCAACTTTGCTTATGTAAAGGGCTTCGGCGCTTATCTGATACTTATCCTTGCTGACTATCTGCTTGCTTTTATGTCACTCGGAGTCGGCGGTGCAATATTCAAAAAGCTGAAAAATCAGACTGTTGCCCTTGCTCTCGGAGCTTTTGCAGGCTCACTGCTGCGTTTCATTTGTCACTTTATTTCAGGTGTAACAATCTGGGGCGAATATGCAGACGGATGGAAATCTGTATGGGTTTACAGCTTTACATATAACGGTTCATATATGGCAGTAGAGGCCATAATAAGTATTATCACCGTTGTACTTCTTAGCTTTGTGCTTGATTTCAACAGAGCTGATTTAAAGAAAAAGAAAAAATAATGTATTAAAAAGGGCCGCTGACAGCTGCGTCAGCGACCCTTTTTCTAATTTTTATACCAATAATTCAAGTCAACATACTTGCTTCCGACTCCATCGACTGTTCCTGTTTTGGAATACTGCCATATGGTATAATCCACTTTATATGTGACCTTATCGTTATAATCGGCAACCCATATCACTGTATCTTCACTTAATTCATCTGTATTAATACTCCCGTGAAAGACGCTTGAGGCTGCATAAACGCCTGCGATGTGTCCTTTGTCCTGCACCTTTTCACAAAAAGCGTTTATTATATCCGAATTTTGATTTGAATCAAGATTGCTCTGAAAAAGTCTGCCTGTCAGCTCGCCGTCACTGTCTGCGGCATACTCAAAATCGATAACAACCGGCAGAGATACATCAAACTTTTTTATCATATCAAGGACAAAGGCAGCCTCTTCCTTTGCCTCTTTGACTGACACTGCCTGTGAATAAAAATACACACCGAAGGGAATCCCAGCTTTTTGAGCATTCTTCATATTATCCTTTGCATTTTTATCCTCAACAATCTCTCCATTACTGTATCCGCGGTAACCCACACGGATAAAAGCAAAGTCATACTGAGACTTAACTTTTTCCCAGTCAATATCCTTGTTATGCTCTGAAACATCAATACCCTGTGCAATTTTTTTACCGAAATCATATATCGGCTGTTGATTTTTTTTGTTTGATGAAATTGCAGCGATTGATACAATAATCGACAGCACCAGCACGGCGGCTATTGATACAATTATGGCGTTAACATTTTTATCTTTATTTATATTTATCTTTTTAGTCGTATCGTTCTTTTTAACAGGCATATTATGAAACTCCTTTTTCTATAAACAACATATTAACATATATAAAAAATAAAATCTATATTTATAAATACATTAAATAAATGTTTACAATTTTAAAAATCATTACAACCTGCCGCCGACAAGCCTTGACATTAAAAAACATACCATTATAATAATATATATGCTGATTTTAAAAGGTGATATTTATGGACAATATGACGCGTTCCGATTTCAGGAGGAAGCTCCCTGTTCCTCAGGAAATTAAAAAGGAAATGCCGCTTTCAAAAGAGGCGGAGCAAATCAAAACAAAAAGAGATTCGCAGATAGAAGCTGTGTTTACGGGTAAAAGTGACAAATTCCTGCTCATTATCGGTCCCTGCTCTGCTGACAGGGCAGATTCTGTACTTGATTATATCCACCGCCTTGCTCTTATTCAGCCTGAAATAGAGGATAAAATCATTATAATTCCGAGAATTTATACAGGTAAGCCGAGAACAACAGGTGCAGGCTACAAGGGAATGCTGCACCAGCCTGACCCTGATAAAAAGCCTGATATGCTTGAAGGTATCAAGGCAATCCGTTCTCTGCACAAAAAGGCTATTGAACAAACAGGTCTCACCTGTGCGGATGAAATGCTTTATCCGGAGAATTACAGATACCTGTCAGATCTGCTTTCATACATAGCAGTCGGCGCGCGGTCTGTGGAAAATCAGGAACACAGGCTTGTATCATCAGGTGTGGATATCCCTGTCGGAATGAAAAATCCGACAAGCGGCGACCTTTCAATTATGCTCAACGCAATTAAAGCTGCACAGAGCGGCCACACATTTCTTTACAGAGGATGGGAGGTTGAATCAAAGGGCAATCCGCTTGCCCATGCAATACTCAGAGGGAGTGTCAGCAAGCACGGAAACAACCATGCAAATTATCATTACGAGGACCTTATCGAGCTTCATAATTTATACTGCGAGGGCGGATTTGAAAATCCTGCTGTCATTGTTGACACAAACCATTCCAACTCGGGAAAGAAATTCCTTGAGCAGGTTAGAATTGCAAATGAGGTTCTCCATTCAATGCGCCACAGCGGTGATATCAAAAAAATGGTGAAGGGCTTTATGATTGAATCCTACATTGAGGACGGAAGTCAGAAAGTTGAGGACGGAATATACGGAAAATCTATAACCGACCCCTGCCTTGGCTGGGAAAAAACAAAGGATATGATTTATACCATTGCCGAACAGTTATAGCTATATGATAAACTCACTTGTTTTGTATGTTTTGCACAATTTTCAGATGTAATTTTATACCGATTTGCTATTGATTTTAGCACTTTTATGTGTTAAAATTAATATGATATAATATCAAATTTCAAAATAAGGGGAACTATTATGAAGAAAATGATTAAAAAAATAACAGCCGTTGCGCTTTCAGGTGTACTTATTGCAACTGTATTTGCCGGCTGTTCAGGAAAAACTGACACAGATAAGACTTATAAAGTAGGTATCTGCCAGCTTGTTCAGCATGATGCTCTTGACGCCGCAACCGAAGGCTTCAAAGCTGCTTTGACAGAGCAGCTTGGTGACAAGGTTGTATTTGACGAACAAAACGCAGCCGGTGATTCAGCTACTTGTGCAACAATCACGAATCAGTTTGTTGCAGACGGTGTTGATCTTATTATGGCAAATGCTACTCCTGCTCTTCAGGCAGCAATTGCATCAACAGACACCATTCCAATCGTTGCGACCTCAGTTACCGACTTTGCTACTGCGCTTGCAATTGACGATTGGACAGGAAAGACAGGCACAAATGTAACAGGTACATCGGACCTTGCTCCGCTTGCTGACCAGGCTAAGATGATTCAGGAGCTTTGTCCTGATGCAAAGACAGTAGGTCTTCTCTACTGCTCTGCTGAAGCTAACTCACTGTATCAAATTAAAGAAATTGAAAAGACTCTTGATGAGCTCAATATTGCTTACAAGGAATACTCAGCAGCAGACACAAACGACATCGCTTCTGTTACAACAACAGCCTGTGATGAATGTGACGCACTCTATATTCCTACCGACAACACAATGGCTTCAAACACAGAGGTAATCAACAACATCGCAGACCCTGCAGGCAAAGCAATAATCTGCGGTGAAGAGGGTATTTGCAAGGGCTGCGGAATTGCAACACTTTCAATCAGCTATTACAGCATTGGATACGAAGCAGGAAAGATGGCTGCACAGATTCTTACAGAAGGTGCAAACCCAGCAGAAATGGATATCCAGTATGCACAGGATCTCACAAAGGAATATATTCCAAGCAGAACAGAAAAGCTCAACATAACTGTTCCTGCTGATTATGAAGCAATTACTGAAGATTAATAATTACTAAAATCAAGAACGGCAAGGCTTTAGCTGAGATTCCATAGCAAAGTATAGGTTTCTCAGCTTTGCATGCCGTTTTTTTATGGAGGATTAAGATATTATGGCTGCTTTTTTTGCATCACTGCCCGGCGCCGTTGCCCAAGGTATCATCTGGGGTATTATGGCAATAGGCGTTTATCTTACATACCGCATATTAGATGTTGCCGATCTTACTGTTGACGGCTCATTCGGTACGGGCGGTGCAGTTCTTGTTGTGTGTACCGTCAGCGGAATGAACATATATGTTTCACTTCTTATTGCTTTTTTGGCTGGCTGTCTTGCCGGACTCGCAACAGGTATTTTTCACACTGTATTCGGCATACCCGCAATTCTGGCAGGTATACTTACACAGCTGGCTCTTTATTCCGTCAACCTGCGGATACTCGGCGGAAAAGCTAACCAGACACTGAGTGTTGACAAGTACGACCTTATGCTTTCGCTTAGGTACATTCCAAAATCAATTATAGTGGGTCTTATTGTAACAGTTGTTATTATTGCAATTCTTTACTGGTTTTTCGGAACGGAAATCGGTCATTCACTGCGTGCTACCGGTTCAAATCAGAATATGGCAAAAGCAAACGGTATTAACATAAATGTCTGCAAGGTTCTCGGACTGGTGATTTCAAACGGTATTGTTGCTCTTTCAGGCGCACTCCTTTCACAGTATCAGGGATTTGCTGATATCAATATGGGAAGAGGCGCTATCGTTATCGGACTTGCTGCTGTTATAATTGGTGAAGTTATCTTCGGCAAGCTGTTCAAGAATTTTGCACTCAAGCTGCTTTCTGCTGTGTGCGGCGGCATAATCTATTATATTGTAATTACATTGGTTCTCAGGCTCGGACTTGATGCAAACGACCTCAAGCTGTTCACCGCATTGGTTGTTGCATTGTTCCTCGGCATCCCTTACTGGAAAGCAAAAATCCAGAGCAAGCACATCAAGGTTAAGGAGGTTAAAGAATAATGCTTGAAATAAAGAATGTTCACAAAACCTTCAATGCCGGTACTATCAATGAAAAGAAGGCACTGACAGGCGTTGACCTCGTTTTGAACGAGGGTGATTTTGTTACTGTCATCGGCGGCAACGGAGCAGGTAAATCCACACTGCTCAATATGATTGCAGGCGTTTACCCTGTTGACTGTGGTTCAATAGTCATTGACGGAGCTGATGTCACAAGGCTTCCCGAACACAAACGTGCTAAATTCATTGGCAGAGTATTCCAGGATCCTATGAACGGAACTGCCGCTGATATGCAAATTGACGAAAACCTTGCCCTTGCAGCAAGAAGAGGAAAGAGAAGAACTCTGAAAATGGGCGTAAGCCACAAGGAAAAGCAGGAATATGTTAAAATCCTTGAGAACCTTGATTTAGGTCTTGAAACCCGTCTCACTTCAAAGGTAGGTCTTTTATCAGGAGGACAGAGGCAGGCAGTAACGCTCCTTATGGCAACACTCAAAAAGCCGAAGATTCTTCTCCTTGACGAGCATACAGCGGCTCTTGACCCGAAGACTGCAAAAAAAGTCCTTGACCTGACAGAAAAAATAGTTGAAAGAGACCATCTTACAACCATTATGATTACACATAATATGAAGGAGGCTATAGCAATAGGCAACCGACTTATTATGATGAATGACGGAAAAATCATTTATGATGTTTCGGGTGAAGAAAAAAA
>CAZGRZ010000036.1:0-9490 GCA_964528285.1 uncultured Bacteroides sp.
CAACGACTGTAACAGTTAACGAAGGTGAAACGCCGACTGCTCCGGATAACACACCGTCAGTTGTTAAGCATGTTGAAGATACTGAGACACATACGACAACAACTTACACTTGGCCTGATTTCGATGCAAGCACAACGGCGTACACTGAGATTGCAAATGATGTAACAGAAAATTGTCAATTTGAAGAAACTGTGACGAAGGAACCGACTTATACAGAAGCCGGTGAAGCTACCTACACATGTTCAGTTTGCGGCTATTCATACACCGCAGAGCTTCCTAAGCTCACATGTGATCATGTATGGGATGACGGCGTTGTAACCAAAGAGCCAACATGTAAGGAAGAGGGCGTAAAGACCTTCACTTGCACAAAGTGCGGTGAGACAAAGACAGAGGCCATTCCGGTTGTTGATCATACCTGGGATGACGGAGTTGTAACCCAAGAACCAACTTGCACGGTAGAGGGCGTAAAGACCTTTACTTGCACAGTATGCGGTGAGACAAAGACAGAATCTATTGCAGTTGTTGACCATAAGTGGGATGCCGGCGTTGTAACAACTCCTGCTACTTGCGTTGCTGAAGGTGTAAAGACCTTCACTTGTGAAGTCGGCGGAGAGACAAAGACAGAGGCAATTCCTATTGATGCAGACAACCATGCAGGTCCTACAGAAGTACAGAATGCAAAAGCTGCAACATGTACTGAAGAAGGATACACGGGCGACACAGTATGTACCGCTTGCGGCACTGTTGTAACGAAGGGCGAGGTAATTGCTAAGCTTGATCATACAGCAGGCGAGCCGGTTAAGGAAAATGTTGTTGACCCGACTTATGAGACAGAAGGATCGTATGATCTTGTAACAAAGTGTACAGTTTGCGGTGAAGTTCTCAAGACAGAGCATGTAACGACGCCTGTGCTTGAAGGCGGAATAGCTATCACAGTTAAGGCTTCCGCTCTCGGAACAGCAACAATTGCCGGCAAGGAAGTAACAACAACCGATGTTACGGCAGTAGTTGCACCTGAGAGTGATGTTGTCCTTACGGCTACACCGGCTAACGGCGCAACGTTCGCAGGCTGGAACGCAAACGGCAAGCTTGTTTCAACAGAGCCGACTATTACAGTTAAAGCTCTCAACGTTGTAACATACGAGCCAATCTTTGTTGAATCGACTGCTGATAAATTTACAGTAGTATTCACTGACAAGTACGGTAATGTAATCAGCACACAGAATGTAGCATCAGGCGCTGATATTACAGTTCCTGAAGCACCTGTAATTGCAGGTTACACATTTGCCGGCTGGTCATTGACAAATGAAGAGATTGCTGCTCTTCAAGAAGCAACCACCATCACAGCAGTATATGAGAAGACAGAAGCTGATTACACAGTAACAGCTACAGAAGGTGCAACAATTAACGGTGAAACAACCGCTACAGTACCTTATGACACAGCAGTTACAGTAACAGCTACAGGCGCAAAGGCATGGAAGATCGGCGATGCTATTGTTTCTTACGGCGATACTTATACATTCTATGTAGGTGCTGACGTAACAGTTACACCTGTATTTGAATTAGAAACCGCTCAGGTTCCGACAGTAACCGCTGTTTCAGAAACAGGAGTAACCGCATCAAATGGCCTTAAGGCAGGTTCATTCCTTGCTACAAGGGCTATGACTGACGGCTATAATTACGTAAATGCCGGTTATATCTATGGCTTGAATGTTGCCGACAAGAATATCGAACTTAGTGATGTTGACGGTAAAGCAGTAAAAGTTAAGTACTGCGTCACAGCGGCAGAACAGTTTGCTCTCACATATGGTGTAACTGCTCAGGCAGGTACAATCACAGCAAGAGCATTCATTGCCTATACTGACGCACAGGGTAACACCCAGGTAACTTATGCTGATCCTCAGACATATACTTATGATTAATTTCTTAGTATAGGGAGGACTAAACTAATGAAAGAGATTTACATTAAGCCGGTATCACAGGTCGATGAGTTCAAGACAGTTGATGTTGTAACAACATCAATTGAACAGTTGCCTGATTGGGATTAATCCCACGGCTTAAAGAGAACAAAGGGGAGACGGCAGAAATGCCGTCTCCTTTTTGTTATATGGACAAAGAAACGACGTATGATTTAATCATACGCCGTTATTTTTATCCGTTATCCTCTGTTTGTTCCTGCGCGTTAATTTCCTTTGAACTCTGATTATATATATAATCAATCAGCATATCTTTGTTCTTCTGTGTGTCGATACTGATTACGCTGTTGCCCTGAATTGTAGCATATTCCCATGTGCCTTCAAACGGCACCTTCTGCTGGTGCATATCGCCGGTAATACAAAAGCCTGCGTCGGCAATAAATCTGACGAGCTGTCCTTTTGTCAAATCCGTTTCAATATAAGGCGCGCTCTTAAATGCCATACGATACAGCTTAATCGGGCCGGAGTGCTTTGCGCTTTCAAGGATTGCGCTCATAACAGTACGCTGTCTTTGCGTTCTGACAAAGTCGGTATCAATTTTCCTTATTCTGCAATAGGCAAGAGCCTGTTCGCCCGTCAGCTTATATTTCCCTGAATCGAGCTTAACGCTGCCGTATCTGGACGGATGCTCGGTAACTTCCTTTGCCTCAGCTTCCGTAACATCAACTTCAACACCGCCGAGGCTGTCAATCAGCACCTTGAACATTTCAAAATCGACAACGGCATATCCGTCAATATCAACGCCGAAATTATATTCAATAGCATCAACAACGCCCTGATATCCGCCGGAAGAGCAAGCGGCATTGAGCCTTTGTTCATATCCGAGAGTCGGAACATATACCCAGGTGTCGCGCAGGAAGGAGGTCATCTTTATGCAGCGGTGCTTCATATCAAGAGAGATGAGCATCATTGTATCAGACCTTGTTTCGTCTCCGCTTTCGCCTGACCTTGCGTCAACGCCCAGCAGGAGAATGTTTTTGACCAGAGCGCTGCTTTCAAGCGAAGCTTCGGTAACATAGGTATTTTCCTGCCGGTCCTTATAATTAATTCTTCCCATTACCACAGCAACACTGCCGACGATGACGAGGATTATTGCAAGAATGATAATCAATATACGCTTCCCCAGCGATAATTTATGTTTTCTGCCTTTACCCTTTTTTTTAGAAGCACCAAAACCGGATTTCTTCCCGGATTTATCCGCTTTGCGCTGCGGCTGTGCATTCACATAATCATCGGCGCGCTCGCTTACAAATCTCTGCGCAGGTTCAAGCGGCGGCTGTTCACCTGACTGATACTGATTATCGCACGGATTTATCCCGTTTGAATTTTTCTGATTATCACTTATGACGTCATCACGCTGCCTGCTGTTAAAATTCAGGTCAATCGGTGAGTAATTATAATAATTTTCATCGTCAGGAACGGTTCGGTCCTCCTGCTCGTTTTTGTTTCTCTTAGTCGGATCAAAGCCTTCGTTTTCAAAACGGGGCATTATACCACCTCCATAAATAAAATCTTACTACATATCAATATTATTTTCAACCTGCATTTTGTAAAAAATATTGACTTTTGCTGTATGATTGGAATAAAATAAATCTATGCGAGTTGGCTTGGCAGTCGCGTATCATTATGATATGAGGAAAGTCCGAGCAGCGCAGAGCAGGATAACGGCTAACGGCCGCCGAGGGTGACCTTAGGGAAAGTGCAACAGAAATAAACCGCCGGTTTCGGTAAGGGTGGAAAGGCGAGGTAAGAGCTCACCGAGGGGATGGAGACATCCTCTGCCATGTAAACCCTATCCGCTGCAACATCGACTAAAGGGTTGTTTGCTCGACACATAACTTTGACGGATGGCTGGAGCGCAGCAGTAATGCTGCGTCGAGATAGATGATTGCCCACGACAGAACTCGGCTTACTGCCAACTCGTATTTTTTTAAGGAGAAATAGTTATGTTAGTTAATATGCGTGATTTGCTTAAAGACGCACAGGCAGGCGACTATGCGGTCGGCTCATTCTCGGTTGCAAATATGGAAATGGTGCTTGGTGTACTTAAGGCTGCAAAGGAGCTTAATGCACCTGTGATTCTCCAGATTGCCCAGGTCAGGCTCAAACAGAGTCCGCTTGAGATAATCGGACCTTTAATGGTAGCGGCGGCAGAGAACGCAGACACTCCCGTTGCCGTACATTTTGACCACGGCAAAACTATTGAAAAGATTTCTCAGGCACTGGACATAGGCTTTACTTCAGTTATGTTTGACGGTTCACAGCTTTTGCTCGATGAAAATATTAAAATGACAAAAAAGGTTATTAAACTTGCGCAGGAATACGACGCTTCGGTCGAGGCAGAAATAGGCTGTGTCGGCGGGTCCGAGGACGGCTCGGAGAATATTGCCGTCAACTGCACCAAGCTTGAGGATGCAGTCAGATTTGAGAGCGAAGCTCAACCTGACGCACTTGCAATTGCAATAGGTAATGCTCATGGAAATTACAAGAGCACGCCGAAGCTCAGGTTTGATATTCTTGAACAGATTGAAAGAAATACGAATGTGCCGCTTGTGCTCCACGGCGGAACAGGTATTACTCCCGATGATTTTGTCCGCTGTTCACACACGGGTATAAAGAAGATAAATATTGCGACTGCAACCTTTGATATGGTTGAAAATACAGTGCATAAGTGTTATAGTGATAATAGAATTAAAGGTTATTATGATTTGCAGGAGGCTGAGGTTGAGGGCGCTTATCAGAACGCAAAGAAGCATATTCTGATTTTCGGCACAGATAACAAAGCATAATTTACTTTATGTTAAAGGAAGGCATGTGAACAATATGAAATATGTTGAATTTGATATGACAAAGCCGCTTGATTTTATTCCAATCGGCAGAATTGCGATTGACTTTAATCCGACTGATATGTATATGCCTCTTTCAGAGTCATCTAATTTTAATAAATATGTCGGCGGTTCTCCGGCAAATATTGCAGTCGGTCTTGCCCGTCTCGGCTGCAAGGTTGGTTTTTGCGGCTGCGTCAGCGATGACCAGTTTGGTGATTTCGTTGTAAATTATTTTAATAAAGAGGGTATAGACACAAGCCGGATCACCAGGGCAAAAAACGGTGAATGTCTCGGTCTGACTTTTACTGAAATTTTGTCAAAGGAAAAGTCATCAATTCTTATGTACCGTGACAATGCTGCGGATTTTTGTATGGCGCCCGAGGATATTCAGGAAAAATATATTGCGTCCGCAAAGGCTATTATTATCAGCGGAACTGCACTTGCCAAGTCACCGTCAAGAGAGGCATGCCTTAAGGCAATGATACTTGCGAAAAAGAATAATGTAAGAATTATTTTTGATATTGATTACCGTGAATATACATGGACTTCAAAGGACGAGATTGCAGTTTATTACAGCATTGTTGCACAGAATGCAGACATCATTATGGGCTCAAGAGAGGAATTTGATTTGACGGAGGGCATAGTCGGAGTTAAGCCGTCTGACACAGATTCAGCAAAGTACTGGCAGTCCTTCGGTGCGGCAATTTGTGTTATCAAGCACGGCAAGGAAGGTTCAACTGCATATACCAATGACGGAAAATTTTATTCAATCAAGCCGTTTCCTGCAGTTAAGCTCAAGGGATTCGGCGGAGGAGACGGATACGGCTCATCATTCCTTTACAGTCTTCTTCAGGGTAAGGAAATTATTGAGTGTCTTGAATTTGGCTCTGCATCTGCGTCAATCCTTATTTCTGCACATTCCTGTTCGGACGCAATGCCGTCTGCAAAGCAGGTTGAGGACTTTATCAAAAAATGCAAGAAAGAGTATGGCGAGATGGTTGCAAGAGTTTAATACACAGAATAAAATCAAGCTTAATACATATAATTTATAAAAACTAAATCAATAAGGTATTAGTGTCTAAATTAATAGAAAGATGTCTTTTATATTGACATTTTCGGAAAAATGTGGTATAGTTCATTTGTATTGAGGGAGTAATTCCGCACGCATTTTGTGTGAGCTGAATCAACATCATGCCATATAGGCTGGTTTAGTTTTAAAGAATGAGACTCGTACATAGTGTAATACTATGTACGGGTTTTTGTTTTAGAATGGCTTGCTCATATCTGAAAGGGGTATTTTATGAAAGAATATTTAAAAAGTATTAATGATGTTATGGCGCAAACGGCATCTGCCGAGGACGGTCTTACAAGCTCAGAAGCACAAATAAGACTTGAAAAGAACGGCAAAAACAAGCTTGCCGAAGGCAAAAAGGAATCCATTTTCCATAAATTTCTGAAGCAGTTTGCCGACCCAATGATTATAATTCTTATCGTCGCCGCAATTATTTCTGCGGTTACTGCTGTTTTTGGCGGCGAGGGTGAAGGCTATGCAGATGTTATAATCATTATGGCAGTTGTTTTAATCAACGCTGTACTCGGCGTCATTCAGGAAAGCAAGGCTGAAAAGGCAATTGAAGCTCTGCAGGAAATGGCTGCTGCAACATCAAAAGTAATACGCGACGGAAAGCTGATTGACATCAGGTCAGAAGATTTGGTTATAGGTGACATTGTCGTTCTTGATGCAGGTGACAGTGTTCCTGCTGACTGCCGTATTATTTCGAGCGCGTCAATGAAGATTGAGGAGGCTGCTCTGACAGGAGAGTCTGTCCCTGTTGATAAAACACCAGATGTTATCAGCGCTCAGGAAAATGACGACGTCCCTCTCGGTGACAGAAAGAATATGTGCTATATGGGTTCAAATGTTGTATATGGTCACGGAAGGGCTGTTGTTGTTGCAACAGGTATGGATACTGAAATGGGCAAGATTGCCGATGCTCTTGAAAAGGCAGAGGAGAACGATACCCCGTTGCAGATAAAGCTTAATCAGCTTTCAAAAATTCTTTCAAAACTCGTAATCGGTATATGCGTATTTATTTTCGCTTTTGATATTATTCGCTCACTCGTAACAGGGGAAAGTGTTACATTCAGTACAACGCTTGACACCTTTATGGTTGCCGTTTCACTCGCTGTTGCCGCAATACCGGAGGGCTTGGCAGCCGTTGTTACAATCGTTCTTTCTATCGGTGTAACAAAGATGAGCAAGAGAAATGCGATTATCCGTCAGCGGACTGCTGTTGAAACGCTCGGCTGCACACAGATAATCTGTTCAGATAAAACAGGTACTCTTACTCAGAATAAGATGACCGTTGTTGAATTCAGCGGTAATGACGAAAAACTCCTTGCCTCGGCAATGGCACTTTGCTGTGATGCTGAGCTTCAGGACGGCGGAGAGATAAAGGGCGAGCCGACTGAGGCAGCACTTGTTGCATATGCAAATAAACTCGAAATGCCTAAATATGATTTGGAAAAATCGTTCCCGAGAGTTATGGAGGCGCCGTTTGACTCTATGAGAAAGATGATGTCAACCATTCATAAGAGTGAAAACGGATTTATTCAGTATACAAAGGGAGCACCTGATATCGTTCTCTCACACTGTACCTCATATTATGAGGACGGAAAGCCTGTACCTATGACAGACGAAAAGAGAAAAGAAATAACGAAGAGCAATAAGGATATGGCAGACAAGGCACTGCGTGTGCTCTGCTGCGCAATGCGTGTATATAAAGAGAAGCCTGAAAGTGAAAAAGCAGACGACCTGGAAAAGGATTTGTGCTATATCGGTTTAACAGGTATGATTGACCCGGTAAGGCCTGAGGTCATTGATGCAATTCAGGAATGCCGTGACGCCGGTATAAAGCCTATAATGATTACTGGGGACCATAAAGATACCGCTGTTGCAATTGCAAAAGAGCTTGGAATTATTGAGGACGCGTCAGGTGCAATTACAGGCGCAGAGCTTAATAATATCAGTGACGAAGACCTTATGACCGAGATAGAAAAATATTCTGTTTATGCCCGTGTCCAGCCGGAGCATAAGGTAAGAATAGTTAAGACCTGGAAAGCAAAGGGAAAAGTTACTGCAATGACCGGTGACGGCGTTAATGACGCACCGTCAATTAAAAATGCCGATATCGGTGTCGGTATGGGTATTACAGGCACAGATGTAACCAAGAATGTTGCCGATATGGTGCTTGCTGATGATAACTTTGCAACAATTGTCTCTGCTGTTGAAGAGGGCAGAAGAATTTATGACAATATCAGAAATTCAATTCAGTTTCTTCTTTCATCTAATCTCAGTGAAGTTGTAACAATCTTTATTGCAACTCTTCTCGGATTCACAATCTTTGAGCCGGTTCATCTTTTGTGGATTAATCTTATTACAGATTGTTTCCCTGCTCTCGCTCTCGGACTTGAAAAAGGCGAGAGAGATATTATGAAACGCCAGCCGAGGGACTCAAAGGAAGGCATTTTTGCAGGCGGTATGGGATTTGACTGTTTATATCAGGGAATTATGGTAACAGTCCTTACACTCCTTGCATATTTCTTCGGTACAAATCAATTGGGCGTTACACTCGCTTTCGGTTCACCTGAGGAAATTCATCTTAACGGTATGACAATGGCGTTTTTGACTTTATCAATGTCGGAAATTTTCCATTCTTTCAATATGCGTTCCCGCCGTCAGTCAATTGCAAAAATGGGCAGCATTAACTGGTATCTCGTCGGTGCAATGCTTCTTAGCCTTGTGCTTTCAACAGTTGTAATTTATATTCCGTTCCTTGCAGACGCATTTAATTTTACTCATATCAGTCTGATTGAATACGGTATTTCACTTCTCCTTGCATTCTTTGTAATTCCAATAGTTGAAATTGTCAAGGCAATTCAGAGAGCTGTTAATAAATAAATTTTAAATCGGAGCAGCGCTCCATAAAGCTTGCTTAAAATGGAGCTTGCGAGAAATATAATTGATGTTAACAACAGTGAAGATTGATTACAAAGGCTCTGTTTGAAAAGTATTTTCAGAACTCCGGAGCAGGAAATTAAATAAAGGTTTATGATATAACAATCCCCCCTGATTAAAATCAGGGGGGATTTGCTGTTGTTTTAGAAATTGAAATTATTGTAACCCCAATGGTCAATTTCTGTGTATTTGACATATGTTCTGTCAGGGGAGATGCCAAGCAGGTTTTCACTGATTGAGCAGATACGCCTTGTCAGGTCGTCATATGCACTGTCGCTTGAATTGCCGAAAATGGCAATTTCAAACATCGCACACGCATCGTCAGTACCCTTGAAATACATATCCTTACGATCCTCAATCTCAACCATAAGCCAGCTTTCGCTTTTACCGGGGATAGCGGTTATTGCCTCACCGAGTTCCTTTTTGAGTGTTACTTTATCAGAAATCTTTTGGTTTGTTTTAACTTCAATAAACGGCATAATAAAGCCTTCCTTTCCTAATTAATTATTATCAAAACTCTGTTGCTTAATCGACTGTTATACCCTTTTCTTTTCTCCATTATAAATTTTCGTATAGTTTTTTATTTCAATTATAACTTTTTCCTCTTTCCCAGATTTTTAGTCTAACAAATACATATATTTTTCATAATCTTTAACATAGTATTTTAT
>CAZGRZ010000037.1:0-7313 GCA_964528285.1 uncultured Bacteroides sp.
TGTATTTATTACCGGAGGTACCGGTAATATGGGCTGGGCTGCCGTTCAGGAAATGATTAAACATCCTAATGACATCAACATTAAAATGCTCGCCAGAAAAAGCCCTAAGAATGAAGAAAAATTAAAACCACTTATGGCAAAGCCGAATGTTAAAATCGTTTGGGGCGACCTCTGTGATTATGACTCAATTTTAGAGGGCGTAACCGGTTCTGACTATGTCCTCCATGTCGGAGGAATGGTATCACCGGCAGCAGACTGGAAACCTTACAAAACACAGGCAACAAACATTGGTGCTGCTCAAAATATCTGTAAAGCTGTTCTTGCTCAGCCAAATTCAGATGCAATCAAAGTTTGTTACATAGGTACTGTTGCTGAAACCGGCGGAAGAAACTACCCTATCCATTGGGGACGCTGCGGTGATCCAATAAAGATTTCTATTTACGACCACTATGCAATCTCAAAGACAGTTGCAGAACGTACATTTGTAGAAAGCGGTATTAAAAACTGGGTAGTTATGCGTCAGTCGGGAATACTTTATCCTAATATTCTTAAAAATATGGACCCTATTATGTTCCATGTTCCTATCAACGGTGTTCTTGAATGGTGCACAGTTGAAGATTCCGGACGTCTTATGTGTAACCTCGTTCTTGAAGACAAGGCAGGAAATCTCGGGGCAGATTTCTGGAACCACTTTTTCAATATTGGATCAGGTAAGGAATACAGAATTTCAAACTATGAATTTGAATGTCTTCTTCTTGGAACACTTGGTCTGGCAGGTCCTGAAAAGCTCTTTGACCCGAACTGGTTTATAACAAAGAACTTCCACGGTCAGTTCTATGCTGACGGCGATAAGCTTGAAGACTTCCTTCATTTTCGTGAAAATCTTCCTGTTAAGGATTACTTTGACAGACTTGCTACTCAGGTTGAATTCTATTTCAAAATTCCGAGGTATCTTCCAAAGAATCTCGTTGCAGCATGTGCAAAGCCGTTTATGAAAAAAATTGCTCAAACGCCTGATTTTGGTACTCTTGACTGGGTTAAAAACGAAACTCCTGAAAGAATTTCTGCTTACTACGGCACAATGGATGATTACAGAAAGATTCCATCAAAATGGGAAGATTTTGAGATTATCAAATATGACAAAGACAACAGTGCAGCCGATAAGTTTAAGCTTGACCATGGTTATGATGAAACAAAGCCCGAATCAGAGCTTGATATTGAAGATATGAAGACTGCAGCTAAATTCCGTGGCGGTGAATGTCTCAGTAAAACAATGGTAAAAGGTGATATGGCAACAAAGTTAAAATGGAAATGCGGTCTTTGCGGTGCGGAATTTGAAGCATCCCCTGCCCTCATCCTTCTTGGCGGTCATTGGTGTCCTGAATGTTACATCCCACAGAAAGAATGGAACTATGATGCAGTTGCTAAAACAAATCCATTCTTTGCACAGGTTTGGTATCCAAGTCATACAAAGGAAGAGTCAAATGTTTACAAGTTTGATGATTTGTTCCAAATTAACGGCGTTAAATGGGACGATATAAAGAGATAAAATATAAAATCCCACAGTTGATACTGTGGGATTTTATATATTAAGCGACAAAGGCACCTCAAACCGGAGGTGCCTTTGTTAATTATTAATAATATGAATGACAAGTATAGTTAACTTTTTTGCCAACATATCTTCTCATAGTAAAATTCTTACCACTCTGAGAAACTTTAAGGGAAACGCCGGGTGACTTTACCTTTATTGAGGTATAAAAGCTGCAATTAATTTTTCCGCCGCTGACAGTCATAACAACCTTGATAGGCTGACCTGTTGTGTTCTTCCATTTGAAATCCTGCTCTGTACCTGAAATGGCAGCATCTCTTCCAAGCGGAACATAGCTTACTCTCTGACTGTGCTGATGCCTTTCAATAATATTAACATTGGCATAGAGAGCACAGTTGAACATAGTTGATGCGACCTGGCATATACCACCGCCTATTCCGTTAACAACACTGCTTCCGGAGAAAACAGGGGCATTTTTGTAGCCCTTTGCAGAAGTTCTCGGTCCAACCACCTTGTTAAAGGAGAAAGTCTCACCGGGCTGAATAATTGTACCTGAAATTGCTTTTGATGCAATTATAAGATTCTGAGTTCTGTTGTAATTATTTACGTAGCTTGATGTATACGAAGAGTAAAGATATGAATATGCCGTGCCGAGATAATAACTCGTGTATCCGCTGTATTGAACATTTTTGCATATTGTATAAGCTCTTACTCTTACATAATAATTTTTGTTCCTGCTGACACCCTTTATTGTATATGAGCTCTTTGATGAACCGGTAACTCTGACACAATGATTGTCAGTTTTAAATTTAGGATCAGAACTGTAATAAATCTGGTATCCCGTGCATTTTAATGTGTTCCAGCTGACATAAATACTGTTAGCACTTGATTTATATACTTTTTTTAAGCTAACTCTGTTTGGTGAAGTACAAATATTTGTATAATCACTGAAAGCTCCATAGTAATAAGTACCTTTAGCTACAGTTTTATATGCTCTGATTTTATAATAATAATTAGTTGCGGCATTAAGATTTTTAACTGTATAAGAATTTTTATTCGGTGCAATTCTGATTAGATATTTATATGTCTTTGTTTTATAATCATAAGTATAAATCTGATATCCGGATGCACCGCTGATTTTATTCCATTTCAATGTAATCGAATGGCTTGTTGCAGTGTTGGAAACAGTTGATTTAAGCCCTGTCATCTTCTTTGGTAAAATCTTAAAATTTTTTGAAATAGTGCCCTTAAAATTATCACAACCGTAAATATATATAGAAGCCTGACCCATATTTACATTATTTTTAAACTGAATTGTATAATCCTTATCTCTTTTAAGCAATTGCTTTGTGCCGTCAACATTCAGATAAAGATACGGAGTCGGCGTCTTCTTATATCCGGAATATACTGTCTGATAATAACCGAGTTCAAGAGAAACTGCTTTATTTCCGGAGATATTCAGCTGATTGATTTTAAAGTTCTTTGTAACTGTTCCTGTATAGTCACCAATACCCGTAATAATAACCGAAGCATTGCCGGCATTAATATTATTCTCATAAGAAACAGTATAATCGATATTTTTTGAAAGTGTTTTTACTTTTCCGTCAGAATCAGTAAACTTTACTGTAGGTACCGGCTCTTTCGCTTTTGTATCATAGACATATGACGAGCTTGAAAGCGTTGCAGAAAAAGCATCTGTACTTATATTATTTTCATCTGCATAAACTGTCATTGCAACAAAAGAGCAAATTATCAAAACAAAAACAGCTGTAAATAAATATAATTTCTTTTTCATTTTAGTCCTCCTGCCCATAGTAAGCATTCTTACCGTGTTTTCTCAGATAATGTTTATCTAAAAGATATTCTTCAATTCCTATATTGCAATTATCAATGGATGCAATCTGCTCTGTCCTGAAAGCCATTTCTGAGACCTGTTCAAGAATGAGTGCATTTTCAACAGCCTTAACTGCATTTTTTCCCCAAGTAAAAGGTCCATGACGCTGAACTAAAACAGCCGGGCAATCATCTGGAGAAATATTTCTTTTTGAAAACTCCTCCACAATTACCTTTCCTGTATTAAGCTCATATTTATCCTTAACCTCCATCTCGGAAAGGGTTCTTGCACAAGGTATGCCGCAATTAGAAAAATCCGCATGCGTTGTTCCGTAAGGGTTTATATCACGCCCAGCCTGCGCCCACGAGCATGCCCACAATGAATGAGTATGAACTACACTGCCGATATTAGTGAAATTCTTATATAATTCAATATGCGTTGGTGTATCGGATGAAGGCTTAAGCCTGCCTTCAACTATGTTCCCGTCTAAATCAAGAACCACCATATCTTCTGCTTTCATATAATCATATGATACACCTGACGGCTTTATAACAACTAATCCTTTTTTACGGTCAATTGCAGAAACATTCCCCCAAGTAAGTATTACAAGACCATAACGAAGCAATTGAATATTTGCGTCAAATACTTCCTTCTTTAACTTTTCTAACATTATCCCACCTGCTACATTCCCAATTTAAAAGCAACATCATTATAGAATAATTCTTTTT
Source organism: uncultured Bacteroides sp. (assembly GCA_964528285.1). GTDB lineage: Bacteria > Bacillota > Clostridia > Oscillospirales > Acutalibacteraceae > Eubacterium_R. Next base: position 4,112 of record CAZGRZ010000037.1, read on the forward strand.
TTAAAGAGTTAATTTCTGTAGACGCATTGATATGTATAAATTCAATACCCATAATCTCGGCAAAGTCACGCATATGTTCTGCCGTCAGAGAATATGAAAGGACTGAGTGGTGTGCTCCGCCGGCATATATCCATGCCTGTGCAGATGTATTCAGATTCGGAAGAGGCTTCCACAATACACCTGCAACCGGAAGATTAGGCATATCATTTTTCTGTTCCTGACATTCCACATCATTAACAATCATTCTCAGTCTATCACCCATATCAACAAGCGTTACAACAATTGCGTTACCGCTCTTTGCTTTGAATACAAGACGTGCCGGATCTTCTCTGTCACCAATACTAAGCGGATGAACCTGAATTTTAGGTCTGTCTTTGGCAATTGTCGGGCATACCTCAAGCATATGCGAACCGAGGAGCATCTCGTTGCCCGGCTCAAAATGATAAGTATAATCCTCAATAAAGGCAGTTCCGCCGTCCATATCTTCTGACATTAGTTTCATAAGTCTTGTCAGTGCAGCAACCTTCCAGTCACCCTCAGCCCCGAAGCCATATCCCTGACGCATAAGATCCTGAGAGGCAAGACCGGGTAATTGTCTTAAGCCCTGCAAATCTTCAAAGTTGGTATGGAAAGCGCCATAATCATTATCATCAAGAAATTTTTTAATTGCAATTTCTTCCTTAGCCTGATATCTTACGGCTTCAATATTTTCGGTATCAAAATCATAATACTTTTCATATTCTTTCATCTGTGAATCAATTTCAAAATCAGTGACATTATCAACGGCACTGATTATATCGCCCACACCGTAATAATCAACCTGCCAGCCGAGTTTCATCTGTGCTTCAATTTTGTCGCCGTCAGTTACTGCAACATTTCTCATATTGTCTGAAATTCTGAGCACTTTAAGCTTGCGTGATTCTGAAGCTCCAACTGCAGCACGCATCCATACGCCGATTTGTGACTTGACATCTTTATCCTTCCAGTATCCTGCAACAACCTTAACCTTTTTTCTCATTCGTGCATGAATATATCCGTGTTCCCTATCACCATGTGCAGACTGATTTAGATTCATAAAGTCCATATCAATCTTATCCCAAGGTATATCGCGGTTATACTGTGTATTAATATGTAAATATGGTTTATTAAGCTCGCAGAGTCCTGCAATCCACATTTTTGACGGTGAGAACGTATGCATCCAGGTAATTACACCGGCACAGCTTTCGTCATTATTTGCTCGGCGCATAACATCCAAAATCTCTGCAGAGGTTTTAACACATGGCTTTGCTGTTACTTCAAAAGGAAGTGTGCTTGACCATTCATTGCATATTTCAGCAGCGTGTGAATTAATATCTGCAAAAATTTCATCACCATATAAATGCTGTGTTCCGACAATTAACCAAAATTTATAATCACCTATTGACATAAAAATCTCCTATATACATTGTGTCGCTTTTTCTTCAACCGCAATTGCTTTTTTATAAAGCTTCATATATTCATTGAAGCCGTCAACATCTTTTTTATCCGGTCTGACAGTAGTATATTTATATCTGCTGAAAATGAATTTATCAAGGTAATCCTCAAGAGTAAGGCCCTTATTATCAAAAGCATAGCGTGAAAGTATTGCTATTCCCCATGCACCGCCTTCACTCGCTGTCTCCATTACCGATACAGGGGTATTCATGGCACCTGCCATTAATTTCTGACCTACATATTCTGTCTTGAACAATCCGCCGTGTCCCATTAATGAATCGATGCAGACAGCTTCATTTTCAAGAATTTCCATACCTATCTTAAGTGCAGACATTGCGGAATAAATCTGTGCTCTCATAAAATTAGATAAATTAAACTTTGCCTTTTCCCTTCTCAGGAACATTGGCCTTCCGCTGTCAAGTTTAGTAACCGGCTCACCTGAAAAATAATTGAAATTAATAAGACCGCCGCAGTCACTGTCACCATCAAGAGCAGACTTATATAAAATATTATAAATGCTTGACTTTGGCATTTTAGTTCCTGTTAATTCCAAAAATGAAGAAAAAACATTTACCCAATAATCAATATCGGTACAGCAGTTATTGCAATGCACCATAGCAACAGGTTTTCCTGACGGTGTTGTTACCATGTCAATTTCTTTATAAACCCTCTTCAAGGGCTTATCAAGAACTACCATTGAAAAAATTGAGGTACCGGCAGAAACATTCCCGGTTCTTATTCTTACGCTGTTTGTTGCAACCATACCGGTTCCTGCATCACCCTCTGGCGGACACATTATTGCTCCCGGCTTAAGAGTACCGCTTGGGTCTAGGAGTAAAGCACCCTCTGCGGACAAAACACCTGCGCTCTCACCGGCCTTGACTACCTTAGGTAAAATATCTTTTATTTTCCAGCTGCGACTTTTAATCTCCTCAAGGGAAGAGAATTTTTCAATCATAGTACTGTCATAATCACAGGTAACACTGTCAATGGGAAATATTCCGGATGCTTCGCCTACACCGACAACTTTTTTGCTGCACAGTTTCCAATGCACATAACCTGCAAGAGTTGTTATGTAACTGATTTTATCAATATGACTTTCATTATTAAGAACTGCCTGATAAAGATGCGCTATGCTCCACCTTTGCGGAATATTAAATTTAAATAACTCGGTCAGCTTTGAAGATGCAACCTGTGTTGTTGTATTACGCCAGGTGCGAAATTCAACAAGCTGATTTCCGGCTTCATCAAAAGGAAGATAACCGTGCATCATTGCAGAAAAGCCTATTGATGTCAAATTAACAATTTTAGAATTATATTTATTTTCGACGTCAACACATAGGCTCTTATATGCACCTCTGAGACCGTTCCATACTTCATCTATGTCATAAGTCCAATAACCGTTCTTAATCTCATTTTCCCATTCATAGCTTCCGACAGCAATAGGATTAAAATCATTATCTATGAGAACTGCTTTAATTCTGGTCGAGCCGAACTCAATGCCGAGGGACTCATTGCCCTTGATAACATAATCAGTCATCTTATGACCTCACAATAAACAACATATATAATTATTTTATATTATAATAAATTATTTTGCAACAGTTAATATGTTACAAATAGATTACATAAAAATTTCACATAAAAAAACGACACATTAATATGTGTCGTTTTTTGGAGGCACCACCCAGATTTGAACTGGGGCATAAAGCTTTTGCAGAGCTCTGCC
>CAZGRZ010000038.1:0-6691 GCA_964528285.1 uncultured Bacteroides sp.
GGAAATGCTCAGGATAATCATAAGCCTCACCCTCAACATCCTGCGGCATAGCAAGGCAAACTGCTCCTGTGTCAGCAGGATCAGTAAGGACACGCATTGCATTTATGCAGGCTGTCATTAACTGCTCAGGTCTGTTTATTCTGTCAAAATAATGGCAGACGCCTTTGAAAGCATCTGTAACAGTTCTCCCATGATTATCAAAGAACTCTGCCTGCTGCAAAACAGGGTCAGGCTGACGGCATGCAAAAGTATCTCCGGGGAGGACAAGCAGCGGGATTCTGTTTGCAGTTGCACAGCCGCAGGCAGTTACCATATTTGTTGCACCCGGTCCGATTGATGAAACGCATGGAATAATTGCCTTTCTGTCCATCTGCTTTGCATACGCAACAGCGGCAAGAGCCATATTTTGTTCATTTTTACCTTGATAAAATTTCAGGTTATGTCCGCCCTGTTCAAGTGCCTGACCGACTCCAACAACACATCCGTGCCCGAATATGCCGAATATACCTTTAACGAACTTTGTTTCAACTCCGTCACATTCAATGTATTGATTGTCAAGAAACTTAACAAGTGCCTGTGACATTGTAAGTCTTATACGCTTCATAATTATGCCTCGATTTCTGAAAGTTTAACAGGTCTGTGCTCCTTTACTGAAAGCTTTGCTGCAAGTCCGAGACGCAGAGCCTCAAGCCCGTCATATACAGTTGTCTTTGTCTCCTTGTCATTGAGAACACAGTCAACAAATTCAGCCATCTCATCAGTAAAGGATTTCATATATCTTTCAAGAAAGAAGTAAAGCGGCTTATCAGTAACTGCACCATTTTCATTAATAAGCTCAACCTGAGTAGGGGTATCGTTTGACGCGCTTGCCTGCCCGTTTTTGCCGAACACCTCAAGTCTCTGATCATATCCATAAGCAGCTCTGCGGCAGTTATCAATAACACCGATTGCTCCGCTCTTGAACCTTAGTGACACAAGTGCTGTGTCAACATCGCCTGCCTCGCCGATTGCAGGATCAACTGTAACAGCAGCATTTGCATATACCTCTTCAACCTCACCGCCGATGAAACGAGCCATATCAAAATCATGAACTGTCATATCAAGGAAGATGCCGCCGGATACCTTGACATATGAAACAGGGGGCGGCTCAGGGTCACGGGAAGTGATTTTAATTATCTGAAGAGCACCAATCTTGCCCTTATTGGCAAGATCCTTTATATAAGCAAAATTGTGGTCATAACGGCGGTTAAAGCCTATCTGGAGCTTAACGCCTGCCTCGTCAACGGCGTTAATAACCGCCTTGATTTTTTCAATGGTCAGATCAACAGGCTTTTCACAGAAAATATGCTTCCCTGCCTTAGCTGCTTCAATAGCGATGTCTGCGTGTGTATTAGTTGAAGAACAGATAAGGACCGCTTTTATTTCGGGATTATTTAAAATTTTGTGATAATCCTCATAATAATTTTCAATGCCAAGCTCTTCTGCAACCTTTTTGGCGCTTTCAACATTGATATCGGAAATTGCAGCAATTTCCGCCTGCGGAACATTGTAAGTAATGGATTTAGCATGTACCTGACCAATTCGTCCGGCGCCGATGATTCCAATCTTGATTTTTTTCATATTTTCTACCTCGCAAATTTTATTCTTAATTTGGATACTCCCCTAACAGTTTTTATGATATCATATAAAAAATCATAATTCAATAATTGAAACAAACAAATGCAAATAAATTTGAGATGAGTTGTAAATATTTTAACTTGAGGTTGCACTGCGTAAAAAATATATGTATAATATAAATATATTATATTTAGATATCTAAATACTTAAGGAGAAAACAGATTATGGTTTATACATACATACCTGTCGGTGTATGCTCTCAGCAAATCACCATTGACATAAACGATGATGAGACAATTGAAGATATAAATTTTTTAGGCGGCTGCAACGGTAATCTCAAAGGTATATCTTCACTTGCAAAGGGTAAAACTCTTGATGAAGTTATTTCTGCATTAAAAGGAATTACCTGCGGTATAAAAGGAACATCCTGCCCGGATCAGCTTGCAAGGGCGCTCGAGCAAATTAAAAATGAATTCTAAGGAGATATTGAAATGTTCAGACTTGAAAGTAAAATCCTACAAAGAGAATTCAAGGTGTATGAGGACAATCTTTATGCTTCTCAAATAAGAAATACATTGTCAAAAATGGATTTTATTCCTGATGGCAACAGTGTGGAATTTCTTTTCCGTTTTACTGACGGACGTGAATTTACCTCAAAGGGGCTCAAGGTTACCGACAGTACAGAGGAAAAAGGTAAATTATCCTTTACTTTTGAGGAATGTATGGGTATTACCGTCACGCTTTCTTTCCGGACAGGGAATGACGGTAACACTCTTAAAAAGCAGATATCCTTTGTTCAGTCGGATGAAAAAGTAATCGACTATATTCTGCTTGAGCACATAGGAATAATTAATTCCAAAACTCATTTCAGCGTCCCTGTTGATATTGAAGGGACTGAGATGGGTGCATATCATTCTGCCCTTGGTCAGCCGTTTTATATTGACAGCCTATTCTTCGGCTGTGAATTCCCTGCAACAATGAATAATATTGAATACGGTATCGGTCAGGTTAAATATTATCTCGGTAAAAATATAGGAGGTAAATTTTACTGCCCTGCAACAGTTGTCGGCGGCGCAAAGAGTAATACAATGCTTGATGTGCAGAATGCCTTTTTTGATTATATTGATGCTGTTGCAGTACCAAACAAGTTCAGAATTCAATATAACAGCTGGTATGACCATATGCTCAATATTGATGCCGATAATATTGAAAAGTCGTTTTTTGAAATTGAAAAACATCTGTCATCAAACGGTGTGCGTCCACTTGACGCTTATGTAATTGATGATGGCTGGAATGACTATAAAGCGCCATTCTGGTCCTTTAATAAAAAGTTCCCGAACAAGCTTTACGACTCAAGTAATATCACACAGAAATTAGGCTCATCATTCGGTCTTTGGTTCAGTCCGAGGGGCGGATATAATTACCAAACAAAGTTTGCCAAGAAGATGGAAAAGAAAGGCTTTGGCTCTTATAATTCTCAATCGTATGATATTTGTGTAGCAGACAAAACATATCAAAAGAATGCCGGCAGTTTTATATTTAAAACAACAAATGAATTTGATATAAGCTACTGGAAATTTGACGGTTTCTGCCTTTCCCCTTGTAATAATCAGAAGCACAATCACATTACAGGCGGAGAAAATGATATGTATTTCTTAACTGAGATGTGGGAGGGCTGGATAGAAATTTTCAAAAAGATCCGTAGGCTCAAAGCAAATCAGGGAAAGAACGTCTGGATTAATATGACCTGCTATGTCAATCCCTCTCCTTGGTGGCTTCAATATGTAAATTCGCTCTGGCTGCAAAACAGTGCTGATATCGGCTTTGCTGAAAATCTTGAAAACCAGTCACAGCTTGATGCGCAGCTTACCTACCGTGATGCAAGATATTTCAACTGTCTTTGCACAAGAGCATGGCAGGTTCCCAATAAATACTGGTACAATCACGAACCGATTTACGGAAATTGTGCCAAAGTGGATTACACTGATGAGGAGTTTGAAAAATACCTGTATTTCAATGCCTGCCGCGGACAAGCATTGAACGAGCTTTATCTCAGCTATACAATGATGAATAAGTCAAAATGGCGTACGCTTTCAAATGTACTCAAATGGCAGGAAAGCAATTTTGATATTCTCAAACGGGTTTCCTTCTTCGGCGGCAATCCTGAGGAAAACAATGTTTACGGTTACTTTGGCTGGACAGAAAACGGTGACGGAATAATTGCACTAAGAAATCCGTCTGATGAAAAAGCACTGCTGACGCTGACTCTCAACAAGCTTATGGGATGTCCCAAGGATATGAAGGATGTCAGAAGATATAATATCTATAACGAATCTGCAACAGAAAATTTCGACAGCTATTCATACGGTGATAAAATTGATATGGTTTTAAAACCATTCGAGATAAAAATCTTCCAGTTTGGTAAAGAGGACAGAAGATACGATTACCTTTCCGATATAAATGATTTTACAATATCATTTCAATATCGCGGTGAAGAAAATATTGATATTGCAGAAAATGACGACATAAAGATATATGTGAAGAAGGGCTTTATCAGTGTTATCTGTGACAGATGTGAAATTCATTCAGAAAGCATAATAAGCTCAAACAACCATAAAATTACTATTGTCAGGGAAAAGAATAAGATGATCAAACTATATATTGATAAATGGCTTGATGCATCAGCTTACAATCCCGAATCAAAGGCACAGATTTCAACACAGCTGCAAAGCACGGCGCCGGAATTCACTGTCAGGGACAAGGCTACCCCTTATGATGAAATAATCACACTGCGTGAAATCCTCACAACAGTAGGCAAAAAAAGAAAGAAGAGACAATTATGAGATGTAATAAATGCAATAGTAAAAAACTAATCAAAGAAAGCGGATATTACAGATGTGAGGACTGCGGTGAAATAATTCCTGCCGATGACAATAAACAGAAAAAATCCAACAGCAAGCTGCGTGAGATTGTGGATTTCTTTATCCCGATTGTCATTGCTATTATAGTTGCAATCCTGCTCAAAACATTTGTATTTGCAAATGCAGTTGTACCGACAGGCTCAATGCTAAACACAATTCAGGAGGGTGACAGAATTATTGCAAGCAGGCTTGCATATATAAACAATGACCCTGAGAGATATGACGTCGTAATTTTCAGAAATCCCGATAATGAGGATGAATGCTTCGTTAAAAGGATTATCGGCCTCCCGGGTGAAACCGTTCAGATTGTTGACGGTATTGTTTACGTAACAAAGACAAACGGCGAGGTTATCCAGCTTGATGACAGCTTTGTAACAAACTGCAAGCCTTACGGTGATTACGGCCCGTATGAGGTGCCTGAAGATTGTTATTTTATGATGGGTGATAACAGAAATAACAGTCACGATTCACGCTTCTGGAATAATAAATATGTTAATAAAGATAAAATCCTCGGCAAAGTAAAATTTAAGTATTATCCCGGTATAAGCAAAATTGAATAATTTTTAATGAAGCAGAGGAAATTTATGGAACAGGTAAAACATGTACCTACTAAAGAGTGGATGGCATATTGTATCGCGGCATTAGGTCAGGGTATGATTTATGCCATTATGAGCTCTTACATATCAGACTTTTATCTCAATGTACTGAAGGTCACTCCCGTGTTTGTGCTTTTACTGATGCTCCTTGCACGAATTTGGGACGCAGTCAATGACCCGATAATGGGCTTCATTGTTGACCGCGTTAACCCGAAAAGGGGAAAGATGAAATCGTACATTCTCTATACTCCGATACCTGTGGCAATCCTTACACTGCTTTTGTTTTATGCACCCGATATCAGTGAAACAGGTAAAATGGTTTACGCAGGAATAACATATGTTACATGGGGTATGATTTATACAGCCTCTGATGTTCCGTTTTGGGGATTACCTAATATTATGACGCCGAACGCAGAGGAACGCGGCTCAATCATTTCAAAGGCAAGAACCGCTAACGGAGTCGGCTCCGCAATTCCTATAGCTATATTTATGGTTTTAGGTTTTATTCTTCCTAAAATAAATTTGGCCGGGACCGAACTTGAGCAGACAAAGTACACCATTATGGCACTTGTCAGCTCAATAATAGGCAATATTTTATTTATCCGCGTTTATTTCAAAACAAAAGAACGCGTTAATATCCCTAATCCGCCGAAGAAAAATAAAAATCAGGAATCCGCACTTAAGCTTATCCTGAAATGCAAGCCGTTAATGCTGACTGCACTTATGGGTATTTTGTCATCGGCAAGATATATGTATCAGGCAGGTGCAGTCCATGTTGCAAGGTATTCCTTCTATATCGGAAAGGATCTTAACGGACTTACACCTGCTGAAATTGAAACTGCATTACAGTCAAATATTTCAACTGTATCAACAGTATTTTCTTTATGCTCGGCAATCGGTATGATGGGCGCAATGCTTGCCGTAACGCCGTTAATCAAAAAATTCAACTATAAGCAAATAATTATTGTAACATCGCTTATCGGCTCTGCCGCAAGCTTTACAATGTGGTTTATCGGATATGACAATTTCTGGGGATGTGTGCCTTGTCTTATCCTGTCCACCATCCCATGCGGTGCAATCAATGTATGCGCCTTTGCTATGATTGGCGACTGCCTTGATTATATGGAATGGAAAACAGGAAGAAGACTTACAGGTATGGGCTCAGCTATACAGAGCTTTGTACTCAAACTCGGTAACGCATTAAGCACATCGTTTATAATTCTGATATATATCATAGTTGACCTCGATGTATCATCCTTCAGTGCGAATATAACTGCAAATCCGCTTGAAATGAGCAGCGCTGTAAGAACAGGGATGTTCAGCATAGTATCTCTCATTCCTGCTATATCCCTCCTCATCTGTATTATACCAATGTTATTCTATAACATAACGGGAGAATACAAAGAGAAAATGGAAAAGGAGCTCGCACAGCAGAGAAAAGAAAAGGGTATAACAGTCGATTAAGCAACAGAGTTTTGATAATAATTAATTAGGAAAGGAAGAATTAATATTATGGCTAATGAAAATAAAAAAGATTTTAATGCAATGATGAAAAAC
>CAZGRZ010000039.1:0-6321 GCA_964528285.1 uncultured Bacteroides sp.
TCGTTCGCAGGCCCCATTTCAAGCGAGCTTGATGGAGCGCTGCTCCGATTTAAAGTTTATTTTATTTACGGTATTAAACACTAAGCAAATTGCAGCAAAATTTAAAAATGAGCCCGGTATTGTACCGAGCTCATTTTCTTTCAAGTTAATATTTATTTTGATTTTTATTAGTCTATTTCGTCTATGCCTAAAATCTGTGTGGCCTCGCTTGTATCAAGTGTTTCAATCTTTTTCAGATTCTTTTGAATAATTGAATTTCTGTGGTCTGCGTCGTCCAATACCTTGCCTGCCTCGTCAACCTTTTTCCTTGCCTTTGCAAGCAACTCACCGAATTTTTCATACTGCGTTTTTGCAGCGCCGAGTACCTTCCATACCTCGTTTGCTTTTTCGTTGATTGCCATTGTCCTAAAGCCCATTGCAAGTGAATTAAGCAGCGCAGTTATTGTTGATGGTCCTGCTATCATTATTCCGTCTGCCTGAAGCTTTTCTGCAATTCCCGTTTTTGATGCAGTGATTTCTGCATAAAGACCTTCGGTCGCAAGGTACATAATAGCAAACGGCGTTGTCTCAGGTGAGCTGATGTATTGCTTAATCAGCTTTGCCTCATCCTTAACTCTCATTTCAAGTGCCTTTTTGGCTTTTTCAAGCCCCTCATAGTCACCTGATTCGGCTGCGGCTGAAAGCCTTGCATAATCTTCCATAGGGAACTTTGAGTCAACCGGGAGATATGTATGTCCTCCGCCGTCCTGATTAGGTATTTTGATGGCAAATTCAACCCTGCCGTTATATTTCGGATTTGTCTGAACATTGGTTTCATACATATTAGGAATAGTCTGATCCAGAATATTTCCGAGTTGTACTTCTGCCCAAGTTCCGCGGCTCTTGACATTGGTGAGTACTCTGTTTAGCCCCTTAACATTGTCTGTAACTCCTGCGGATAATTCTTTCATTTCACCAAGACTTTTGTATACATTTGAAAGTTGTTCACTGACAGTCTGGAATGACGCATTGAGCCTTTTGTTAAGCGTTTCCGTCAGCTTTTCATCAACTGTCTTCCTCATCAGCTCGAGCTTTTCTTCGTTGCTTTTCTGCATAGAACTGATTGCATCACCTGTAACCCTTGTTTGCTTGTCAGCGTTTGCGTTGAGCGTTTCAATCAATTTAATCTGTTGTTCATAATTTTTGTCCGTCAGACCCTTCATCTGCGCAGAAAGCTTTTCAATTTTGTCATCTGTCTGCTTTGCGTTGATATCAATTTTCTGTTCAAGCAAAGCGATTGAATTATCACTTTTTGGCTTTCTTACCAGCAGGATTATAAGCAAAACGATTATTACGGACATTCCTGCAATATATATTACAGTCTCGGTCAAACAAATCACTCCTCTCGTGATTATTTTAATTTTTGCTGTTTTTTATTTCAATATATTTATTTTTACAGTACTAAAATATGTACTATCCTATCAGATCACTTATCTTGAATTTTTTGAAAAGAATATATGAACTCGGTGCAGCTTCATAAAGGACGCCGATGTATTCATCACCTATTTGTGTCAGGCAGGAATATGCAAAAAACCCTTTGTTGATTTCAACCTCGGAATACCAGTCAATTCCGACTGTTTTTCCTTTAACGCGCCTGAACCTGCCTATTGTGATAACACCGTTTGCTCTGCTGCGTTCCGACGCGTGGGAACAAAATACATAGTTGCCTATATTAATGACGCTTTTCTGGCACTTGGGCGCATAAAGATTTGTAGGCTTTGCCTTAACCCAGTGCTTCCCTGCGTCGTTTGAGATTGACATAGGTGTTTTGCCATAGCGTTTCTGCCGTCCGAGTCCTATTATAACACCGTCAGGCGCCTGAACAGCCTGCCATTCATCAGTGTTGCATGCATATGGCTGCTGTGTCATTCTGTGCCATGTTTCACCATTATCAATGCTGTAAATTGAAACAGTCTCCTTCCTGTCAACATAGAGCGGCATAATAATCCTTCCGTCATTTGTCGTAAGACCCAGCCCCGGTGCAACACCATTGAAGGTGCCATCCTCTTTGATAAGAAAGTCCTTGGTAATATCCACCGGGTCTGACCAAGTTTTGCCGTTGTCACTGCTCCTGAGCATATATACATAGCATCTTTTAGGAGCTTTAAGCGGAGCACCGAAGGTGGTTTCAGCATTCAGCTCATTTATTGGAGAATCATTTGTTTTTCCGTTGATATGGATGTTGCCGACATATTCACCGTCCTTGTATAAAGAGCCTTTCCAGTCGGTGATACGGTAATCGGTTTCCTTCAGTTTGTTATTAAGCACAACACCGTTTTCAGTGATAAGATAGAATTTCCCATCACGGTCATATATAACAGGATACATTTTATTTTTATACATAGAGTACGGAACTTTCTTTTTATCGAGTAATTTTTTGTTATGTAATCCTTTGCACTCGGGATAGAAATCAACAAGCATAATAACATCACCGTTAGGTGCAATTGCCATACACGGATCAATCAAAAAAGCAGATGAATAACATTCACTGCTGAACATTGTTTCCCTTGCCGGCGGGGTAGCAATTGTCTGTATATCACTCCATGTTTCACCGCCATCCTCACTGGTACGAACAGCAATTTCAATAAATCCCCAGTCAGCACCGCAGCTTGATTTGTTGATTGCGGCAATTAGAGTACCGTTTGAATTAATCAGGCTCGGAATACGAAATGCGCTTGCACCATTAGTTTCATCGCTTTGCTCCGTTATTTCTTTTGGGAGAAGCTGTTCATTATTTCCGCAGAATATAAGCTTTTCGTTATCCATATCTTCATCTCCGATAGTTCCTTTATTAGATAATAACATATACTTTAATTTTTTAAAAGACTATTTTTTTCAAAACACTTGAAAACTATATTATAAATATGTAAAATAATAATTGAAATATTTTGAAAAGGAGGAAGAAAATGCTCTGGAAACTTAAAAAGTGCTGGTATCGAATTTACCAAAGAGTTTTTAAGGTCGCAATGTGCTTTATGGATTGGTCCGAACCGCAGCTTCTTGAAGGTGCAGGAAGTATACTGAAACTTCCTGAGTTCATTAAGAATAAGGGAATAACCAAAATATTGGTTGTCACTGATAAAGGCCTTATGGGACTGCATCTTCTTGACCCTATGTTTGAGAAGCTTAAGGAAGTCGGTATTGAATATGTCGTATATGACGGCGTTCAGCCTAATCCGACTATTCCGAACATTGAGGAATGTAAGGATATGTATGTTCAAAATTCCTGTCAGGGTATCGTCGCTTTCGGCGGCGGCTCACCAATGGACTGTGCAAAGGCAGCAGGCGCAAGAGTTGTTAAGCCTAATCAGACTGTACGCAGTATGCGCGGTCAGTTGAAAGTTCATAAGCAGCTCCCGCCGTTCTTCGCTGTTCCTACAACAGCAGGTACAGGCTCTGAAACCACAGTTGCAGCAGTTGTTACCGACCCGGAAACTCATGAGAAAAATGCTATCAATGATACTTGCCTTCGCCCAAAATATGCAGTTCTTGACCCCGAACTTACAGTAGGTCTTCCGCCGCATATCACTTCAACAACAGGTATGGACGCCCTTACTCACGCTGTTGAAGCATACATAGGCAGGAGTAATACCAAGGATACAATCAGGGAAGCAGAACAGGCTACGAAGCTTATTTTTGATAATATTGAAACAGCATATAATGATGGTAAAAACCTTGAAGCAAGAGGGAATATGCTCAAAGGTTCTTATCTTGCCGGTCGTGCATTTACCCACGCTTATGTCGGTTATGTTCACGCAATTGCACATAACCTCGGCGGTCTTTACGGGACACCGCATGGACTTGCAAATGCTGTCATTCTGCCTTATGTTCTTGACTATTATGCTGACGCTGCATATCCTAAGCTTGCAAAGCTTGCTGATATCGTCGGAATCGGCAAGGGTCTTGATACAGCAGGAAAAGGAAAAGCCTTTATTGCTGCAATCAGAACTCTTAATAAGAATATGAATATACCTGAAAAGTTTGATTTTGTTCAGGAAAAGGATATTCCGCTTCTCGTTCAGCGTGCACTTAAGGAAGGCAATCCGCTTTATCCTGTACCGAAGATTATGGACGCAAAGGACTGCGAAGCAGTCATTCGTTCCTTCATGGTATAATAATTTAAGCAGTCACATTTGTGACTGCTTATTTTTTGTCTGTAAGACCGAGAATATAATCGGATGATACTTTATAAAATTTACATAAAGTAATTAAATGTTCAATTGGTAAACAGCGTTTTCCGTTTTCATACATTCCGTATCCCTGACCGGATATATTCAGTATATTTGCAATATCTTCCTGACGAAGGTCATTGTCTGTTCTTAAATCAAATAATCGTTTTCTGTAATCCATATTACTACCTTTTCTGTATAAGTATATAAAAATCATACAACAAATTGTTTGATTGGATATTGACATCAAACAAATTGTTTGGTAATATATACTTGAGAAACAAATTGTTTGATTAATATTTTTATATTGAAGGAGAATTGAAAATGTTTTGTGAAAAATGTGGATATGAAATATCCGAAAATACTACCATATGCCCAAATTGTAAGAACGCTGTAATGCCGACGGATTCGGTGCGTTCTCAAGCAACAAAAGAAAATGGCAATCGTGTTGTTCCACCATCAGAGGAAAATGTAAAATATGCGTTTAATCCGCCTGTTTATCAAAAGCCTAAAACGAAGACTTTTAATATTAGTATCATCAGTGTAATTGTTGATGTTCTCGGAACTCTTTCAGGAATTATCTCATCAATATTATCTTTTGTTATAAAGGGATTAGAAAAGAAATTAGGTTATCCCTATTTATTTTCATTTACCGATTATGAAACCTATGGCGGTGATGCATATACGGGCGTACAACATGCAGCCGCAGATACTTCTAACAATATATGGGCGTTTGCAGGACTGTTTATAGATATATCATCAGCTGTTTTATTTTGTATAAGTTTATTTATTTTGTTTTATTTTCTCGGCAAACTTATCAGGGAAATAAAGGCAATTAAAAAATAGTATATAGTTCAGAAAGGTATCCCTATGTTTTGCAGAAATTGTGGTAAGGAAATTGATGATAGCAGTTCTGTATGTGAGTATTGCGGCAATCAAGCTGCTCATAATACAGGCAATATTATTTCCGTACAACCCCGAAAAACAAAAAAGAGAATTCATAAAAAGCTTTTTAAAAGAGTTTTGGCAGTATTCCTGATTGTAATATTGATTTTAACAGGTGTATGGGTTACACTTTTTATTAAGAATGCAGAGACTTATAAACCATATAAGCAAATGTTTACAGCCTTAGAGACCTATTATTATAGAGATGAGTCAACAATAATCAGATTGGTTATGGCTATTGATAATCGAAATACACCGCTGCAGAAAATTTTTAATATTTATGACAAATATTATATTGAATTCAGCACTACAACATTCTTCCTTACAGAAGATGGAAAATATATTGAGGAAATTGGGAAATCTGATTATGAAGAGAAGTTTTGCGGATATATTCATTATGATAATAATATTTGCACTGTAGTATCTGATTATCAGGGTGATGATGTAATAGCTGAATTAAAACTTGATGAAGAGAATAAAGTAACCGAAGTTACTTTTACATCAGAATATAATGATAATGATTATACTTATAAGCTGCTTTCTATTGTTGAACAAGTGGAAATATATGATATGATGACAGAGTATGAGTCGTATTCATTACGAAAAGACGGGGAAGTTTCTGAATCAATAAAGGAGTCGTTTTTGCAAACTACATTCAAATATAGTCTTATATCAGTAGATATAGAGGACTTTATAGATCATATGTTCAGTGATTATACAATTAAAGTTTTACCTGACAGAGAGGACGAGAACCTTTACACCATTAATATTAGCGGTGAATGTTATACTTACATATTGGCAGATTTGCCGTTTACAGAGAGCGGATATATAAATTTCGATTATGATGATTCATGTGGAGAAATCATTGATTATTCAGACCCGCATGAACTTTTAACTTTTTATGCTGCTTATCAGATAGACAGGGGTTATTACTATTAATTGAATATTCACACACGTAAAGTTTAAAAGCAGGAAATTCTCCTGCTTTTTTATTGCTTTTATATTTATTATATTGTATAATCAAACTGATTATATGGCGGAGGTTTTGTGGTTATGAAATATAATCTTGAAACAGATAATTTTAAAACATTTGAAGTATTTAAAGATAATGTAATGCGTCCTCGCTCATATTTTATTCCGTTTGCTTCACTTGAGGAGCTTGAAAAAA
>CAZGRZ010000040.1:0-5345 GCA_964528285.1 uncultured Bacteroides sp.
TTAAACAGATTATTCATCTGTTGATTAATTTTTTCTTTTCTGTTATTTGTTTCTTCTTTATTTAGTGAAAGAGAAATTACGTCTCCTTCTTTTATACCGTTCGGCAGGGCAGACAGAGGAATATCAAGTGTTTTCCCTTTAAAAAGCTCGCACACGGCAATATTATTTTCAATTCTGTCAATTATCCAGTTCATATATTATCCTCAGTCAAAACCTCAAATGAATTTTCACCGTCACAGACTATGGTAATTGTTCCCTGCGTATCGGTACGGTAAGTTTCTGCACCGATATCCTCCAATTTACTTATCGTTTCATTATGAGGATGACCGTATGAATTATTTGCGCCGCAGGAAATGACGGCATAATCAGGTGTTACTGTATTCAGAAATTCAACCGATGATGATGTATCCGAACCGTGATGACCGACCTTCAGTACATCGCAGTCAAGCTCATTATAATAGGAATCAAGCATAATTTCCTCTGCGTCAGTTTCAGCATCACCGGTGAACAAAAATGAATTTTTACCATATGTAATTTTCAGCACGGCAGAATAATTATTCAATCCGTCATAGGTTAAATCAGACTCAGGTGAAAGAAATTTCATTTCAATTGAGCTATCAGAATATATAACCTTACCGGCGGCGGCCGTATTAATCTGCATATTCTTATCACTTACAGACTGAAGCAGAGATTCAAATATCTTTGTATCCGTTGAAGCCTTCGGCATATAAATCTCGCCGATATCAAAATGCTCAATAATCTGAGACATACCGCCGATATGGTCGGCATGGGGATGAGTAGCAACAAGATAATTAATTTTTGAATATCCGTACTGTTCAATTTTTTCTGTAATTAAATTTCCGTAATCATAGGTACCTGCGTCAATCAGCATACACTCATTGTCCGGCAGTTCGATAAAAGTACTGTCGCCCTGTCCTACATCAAGAAAATGTACTGCCATTTCGCCGTCATATAAGGAGGATGTGGCAGTGTAATCGGTGCCGTCTTTAATATTAAAAAACGAAACAGCGCATAGAATCAAAACAATAATACTTAATAATGGAATTACGTATCTTTTCTTATTTTTCATTCAAAGCGTACCTTTATTGAATTTGCATGTGCAGTAAGTCCTTCTGTATCAGCAAGCTTAATAATATCATCCTTTGCTTTTTTTAGTTCATTTTCAGTATAGTATATAAAAGAGCTCTTTTTAATAAAGCTGTCAACAGAAAGCGGGGAAAAAAACCTTGCCGTACCGCTTGTGGGAAGGACATGGTTAGGACCTGCATAATAATCTCCGAGCGGTTCCGGTGAAAAATTTCCGAGAAATACTGAACCGGCGTTATCAAGTCTGCCGATATATTTCAGCGCCTCTTCGACACACATTTCAAGGTGCTCCGGTGCAAGTTCATTAGCAAAATCAATTGCCTGGTCAAGATTTTCACAAACAATTATCTCTCCGAAATTATCAAGGGATTCTTCAATAATCTCCTGTCTCTCAAGATATTTTATCTGTCTGTCAATCTCTCTTGCAGTTGCTTTTGCAATATCGAGAGAGGTTGTTAAAAGGATAGCTGAGGCGAGTCTGTCATGCTCTGCCTGGCTCATTAAATCTGCTGCCAGGAATGCAGGCTTTGCCTTTTTATCTGCAACGATAAGAATTTCCGACGGACCGGCAACCATATCAATATCAACAACACCGTATAAAAGTTTTTTTGCAGTAGCAACAAATATATTGCCGGGACCGACAATTTTATCGACCTTTGGGATTTTTTCAGTTCCGTATGCAAGAGCAGCGACAGCTTGTGCTCCGCCTACAAGAAATACTTTGTCAACTCCGGCAACTGCTGCAGCAGCCATAATATCAGGATTGGGATTACCGTCCTTACCCGGTGGAGTAACCATAATGATTTCTTCTACGCCTGCAATCTTCGCAGGGATTGCATTCATCAAAACCGAAGAAGGATATGCGGCAGTTCCGCCGGGTACATAGATACCTACTTTTTTAAGTCCTCTTACACGCTGTCCCATAATGACGCCGTTTTCCTTGGCAGTCAGCCATGATTGCTGAGCCTGACGCAGATGAAAATCATAAATATTCTCTTTTGCATTTAATATTGCTGTTTTGAAATCTTCATCAACAGTATCAAGATAGTATGAAAGCTCGTCTTTTTCAATAACGGTTTTCTTTGGAACAGAGCCGTCAAATCTGGCAGTAAACTCTCTTACTGCCTCATCTCCCTGCTCCTTAACAGAATTAATAATATTTGTTACTATTTCCACTATTTTGCTGTCAGTCTCGCCTGCACGCTTTTTTAAATTTTCAATCAGTGCATACTCAGCCTTACCGTTTGCTTTTGTTATATTCATATCATTATCCACCGCCTTTAAACTAATGCAGCTTTGAAGCAAGCTCTAAATCATTAAGGAACGCCTCAATTTCATCTTTGCGAAGTTTCATTGAAGCCATATTAACAATGACTCTTGCCGAAATCGGCATGATTTCATCAACAATCTCGAGTCCGTTTTCCTTTAATGTTGAGCCTGTTTCAACGATATCAACAATACCGTCGGCAAGACCGAGGAGAGGAGCGAGCTCAACACTGCCTTCAATTTTAATTATATCAACATCCATACCCTTGGATTTAAAATATTCCTTTGCGACATTCGGATACTTACTCGCAACGGTCTTACGCTTATAGCCTGAAAAGAAATCCGTGCCCTTAGGACAAGCGAGAGCAAACCTGCACTTACCGATGTTAAGGTCAATTACTTCATAAAATGAATTGCCGTGCTCTGCAATAGTATCCTTACCGACTATTCCGATATCGCATACACCATGCTCAACATAAGTGATAACATCAGGTGCTTTTGACAGCACTGCCTCATAATTATCAACAGGGAGAATAAGCCGTCTTCCCTTTTTTTCAAGCTGAGTGGTATCAAGTCCCATAGTTTTGAACAGAGCGACTGAAGATTTTTCAAGTCTTCCCTTAGTAAGCGCAATTCTCAAAGGTCTGTCAATATTGATTTCCTCGCGTTTGATATCACACAAGGCATTGACATTAACACCAAAGCCGATAGCAGGAGCATCCATACCGAATTCGCCAATCAGATTATCATATCTTCCGCCTGAAATAATAGTGACACCGCTGCCCTGAGCATATCCGCGGAAAATAACACCTGTATAGTAATTACTTCGGTTAACTAATCCAAGGTCGATTAAAATATTATCCTTAAGTCCGAGGTTACACAGCGTTTCATAAACCTGTCTTAAATAATCAAGCGCCTCGTTTGCGGTTTTATCACTGTAAATTGCCTTTGCCTCATCAATAACCTCAGCACCGCCGAAGAGACGCGGAAGCTTCCTGATAACATTTGTTTCGGTACTGTCTCCGATTTTACTCAGCAAATCACCGAGAGCAGAATAATTCTTACCCTCTATATAACTGCATATATCCGCTTTTTGTGATACGGATAAATTCATTTTATCAAGTATTGCATTAAAGAAGCCTGCATGACACAGCTCAATCTTAAATGAATTTACACCGCTGCGCTTAAGAGCCTCTATTGTCATTGAGATAACCTCAATATCAGCATCCATACTGCCGTCACCGATTAGCTCAATACCGCTCTGTTCTATTTCATCCGTCCTGCCTGCAAGCTGCTTATTGCGAACATAGACATTCTGGTTATAATAAAGCCTTACCGGGAAATCCTCTTTTGACAATCTTGTAGCAACAAGACGCGCAATAGGGGCTGTATTATCCGGGCGAAGAACGGTTGTTCTGCCCTGATTGTCTGAAAGCTTATACATTTCCTCTGCTTCAATACCAAGATTGTCACTCTTGAACACATCAAAATATTCAATTGTGGGCGTCATAACCTTACGGTAATTATTTCCTTTAAACAAGGAAGAAAGTATTGATTCAATTTCTCTTCTGTCATCACATTCTTCAAAGAGTAAATCTCTGCTTCCTTGTGGCGTAATTCTTGAATATCTTTTCATAATTTTGTCCTTTAAAGCTTAGCAGCGTTCCATAAAGCTCGTTTGAGCGGAGATATCGGCGAATAGGTTATATGTGCTTTAGCATAGTAGAGTGATAATATGCTACCATACTGATTTGATTATGTCAAGCAAATA
Source organism: uncultured Bacteroides sp. (assembly GCA_964528285.1). Classification (GTDB taxonomy): domain Bacteria; phylum Bacillota; class Clostridia; order Oscillospirales; family Acutalibacteraceae; genus Eubacterium_R. The sequence continues at coordinate 4,145 of CAZGRZ010000040.1, forward strand.
ATGCTCTGATAATAAATCAGAACAATGAAATCTGATTTGATTCAGGCATATCGCCAAGAGCGCCAGCTGCTTTTAGCGAATCAATAACGCTCCTGCCTATTCCTGCCCTTGTCATCAAGTCATCATATGACATAAATTCGCCGTTACCATCATTCTTTGCATCGGCAATTGCATTTGCGGCAGTCTCACCGATACCGTCAATCGCACCGAACGGAAGCCTTATTTTTCCATCTTCAATACGGTAAATTCTTGCATCTGACTTATAAATATCCACGGGCAGAAATTCAATTCCTCTTGCAAGCATTTCAACAACAATCTGCAAAACAACATATGTGTTTTCATCCTTTGCTGTTTTCTCATTTTCCTTTAGCTTGATTTCCTCCATTTTTCTTTTTACCGCTTCTTTTCCTTCAACGGCAGCAACTGCATCAATCGCCCCACCGCGTACAGTAAAATATGCAGAATAAAATTGAATAGGGTAATAAATCTTATACCATGCAATACGGAGTGCAGCAATAACATAAGCTGCTGCGTGTGCTTTCGGAAACATATATTTAATCTTATAACAAGAATCAATATACCACTGCTCAACACCGACAGTTTTCATCGCCTCTACATACGGAGGAAGTTTCTTAGTTGCTATACCCTTACGGGTATATTCCATAATCTTGAAACAATCCTTTTTTGCAAGCGGAGATTTCTTGCCTGTTGATTTCTCATAATTATCTGCCTTATGGAGAAGATATGTCATAATATCATCACGGCATCCGATAACCTCTGAAATAGTACAGGTTCCATTCTTAATAAGCTCCTGTGCATTACCAAGCCATACATCAGTTCCGTGTGAAAGCCCGGATATTTGCAAAAGGTCGGAAAAAGTCTTTGGTTTTGCCTCTTCAAGCATACTTATAACGAATGGTGTTCCCATTTCAGGAATAGCAAGTGTACCTGTGCTGCAGTCAATATCCTCCGGTGAAACGCCGATTGGCTCAGTTGATGTAATCAGCTTATAAAGATTAGGATCGGACAAATCAACATCTATAACAGGAATCCCTGTTGAATCCTCAAGATATTTATAAAGAGTCGGATTATCGTGACCGAGCTCGTCGAGTTTAAGCAGCGTATCGTGCAGAGAATTTTTAAAATCAAAATGAGTTGTATATGTACCCTTTTTCTCATCATTTGACGGATACTGAATCGG
>CAZGRZ010000041.1:0-4962 GCA_964528285.1 uncultured Bacteroides sp.
ACCATTGCTACAAATATGGCAGGCCGTGGTACTGATATTATGCTCGGCGGTAACGCAGAATACCTTGCTAAGTCTGAAATGAAGAGAATGCAGTTTACTGACGAGCTTATTGCCGAGGCAACAGGCTTTGCTGAAACAGAGGATGAAGAAATCCTCAATGCAAGAAAAACTTTCCAGGAGCTTGAGGCGAAATACAAAGAGGAAATCAAAGAAGAAGCAGACAAGGTTCGTGAAGCAGGCGGATTATTCATTCTCGGTACAGAACGACATGATTCAAGGCGTATTGATAACCAGTTAAGAGGCCGTTCAGGACGTCAGGGAGACCCTGGTGAAAGCCAGTTCTACCTTTCGTGTGAAGATGACCTTATGCGTCTCTTCGGCGGTGAAAGAATGCAGCTTATGATGAGCAAGCTTGCCGGAGATGAAAATATGCCGATTGAATCAAAAATGATATCAAGAACAGTTGAGTCTTCACAGAAGAAGGTTGAAGGCAGAAACTTCGGTATAAGAAAGAATACACTCCAGTACGACGATGTTATGAACAAGCAGAGAGAACTGATTTACAGCCAGAGAAATCAGGTCCTTGACGGTATTGACCTTACCGATAAGATTGCTGCCATGCTTGACACCAACATTGATGAAAATGTAAGAAATTATCTCGCAGGAGATAATAAAGCAGACTGGAATATTAATGGCCTTAAAGAAAAGTACAAGGGCTGGCTTACAGACAGTGACGACTTTGAAGATGTTGACCTTCTGTCAGTTGACAGTGTAATTGAAACGCTGACCGAAAGAGGTCACAGGGTACTTGATGAAAAGCGTGAAATCCTCGGCGATGAAATATTCCAGGATTTTGAAAGAATGGTACTTCTCAGAAATGTTGATACACTATGGATGGATCACATTGACGCAATGGATGATTTAAAGCGCGGTATCGGACTAAGGGCATATGCTCAGCAGGATCCTGTTGTTGCTTTCCGTATGGAATCATATGATATGTTTGATGAAATGACAGCAACAATCCGTGAAAACACAGTGCGTATGATGCTCACAATTATGCCGAGACGCCGTGAAGATGTTGAAAGAAAAGCAGTTGCAAAGGTAACGGCAACATCATCGGGCGGAGACGATACTGTTAAATCAGAGCCTGTAAGAAAGGGCAAAAAAATAGGTCCTAACGAGCCATGCCCCTGCGGTTCAGGTAAAAAATACAAAAAGTGCTGCGGCGCTCCGGGAAAACAAAACTGATAATAAATAATCAAGGACAGTCTTTTGAAGACTGTCCTTAATTACTATATATATTAATTTTATCCTTTAGTAATATTATCTGTTGTGATTAGGGTCACGCCCTCGTCAATGAGCTTATCAAGCACATCTGGATCGTCAATTGTCCAGGCGCCGACCTCAAGTCCCTGATTGATACATTTCTTAATCATACCGCTTTCAAAGTTCTTTTCCTTATTGCCGTTGAAGTCAATTCCGCAGTTATCAAGCGTTTTTGCAAGGTCAATATCCTCCTGCTCAATCTTTTTAACAAGATAATAAACAGGTACATCTGTCAGTTCGCGGATTTTTTCAAGATTTTCAAAATGGAATGAAATATAGACGGAATCTACATCGTACTGCTTTACCATGTAAACTATTTCATCATAATGCTCTGTGTTATTCTTGCCCTTGAGTTCTATAACCGCAGTCATATTATAATCAGAACAAATCTGCAGATATTCTGAAAGTGAGCAGAATTTCAAATCAGGATATTTGTCAATATTCACACCGTTATCAACCGTCTGCTCCATAAGTTCGTCATATGTTTTCTTTTCAACAAAGGCGGATTTATCCATCATACGATATGTGTGGGAATCGTGAGTTACCACCCATTTTCCGTCTGCTGTTCTGTAAATATCACACTCAGCGCCCCAAAAGCCTGCTTTACCTGCCTCTTCAAATGATGCAGTCGTGTTCTCAGGGGCAACGCTCCTGTAACCTCTGTGAGCAACCAACGTAACCTCCTGCGCAGTGGAATACAGTTGATAGTCAGGTGTTTTGCAATAAATATGAAGTGCAGTTATCCCTGCTATAATCGCTATCAAAAGGAGTGCTGCAACAACTGAAAGTGAAATTACAACTATTTTTTTCTTCTTTGACCATTTCTTTTTTACATTGTCACTCATCTTTATTTTCTCCTTCATCATCTTTATGGAATTTTATAACTTTACACTCATTCTCGGGAATAAATTTCCCGGTGAAATCCCATGAGCCCTTTACGCCCTTTGCCATTGTGCCTATACAAAAATGCAGCTGCGCAATTCCGAAGGAAATACTCTTATCTGAATAAGGGTCTTTAACATAGGCGGAAATCACACCGTTTTCATATCTGAAACGGACAGGCTTGCTGTTCGTTTCGGAAGGTGCTTTTTCAACCAGCTTCATAGCATACTCATAACATTCGGGCAGCTTTTCATCGCAAGACTCAATCATCTTCTGATAAGGAATATCTTTTTTATGAGTAACCTTATACATAATTTTTTCTTTACTGCTCAGCTTATCCTTGACATATCCCACAACGATTAAGCCGTAAAGTCTTATTTCCTTAGGCAGATTGAGTATGGAAAGGATTTTATTTTCGTCATAAGTACCTGTTACCCAACAAGTACCAAACCCGTGAAATGCACATTGAAGTACTATAGACTCACCGTAATACCCGCATTTTATTCTTGCCTTTTCCGTATCTTCAGCACAAATTGCAATTGCAGAAAACCTGCCTGTGAAAATTTTCAAAGCAGATGCTGCGTCATCTATAAATTCAAACTTAAGTCCTGCACTTTCATTAACAGCAGAAACCATTTCTCTTATAACAGCTTTTGTTTCGTCATCAAGTGCAGTCGTACAATATGTTCTGCGTGAACGGCGCAGATTTATTGCTTTAATATATTCCTGATTAGTCATACCTCAACATCCTAAAAAAATTTCAATTTCAGTATATCATAATTATATGTCAAACTCAACATTGTATTTTTTTATCCAGACATAAAGTTGATAAATATATGCAAAAATCTGTGGCGTCCCCATAAGCTGACCGTACCAGGGTTCTGTCAGACTGTCAGGTCTTTCAATCAAATCACCGATAGCTTTTTTATTTATCATTTCATTGAGCGGAGTAGTTTTGTCATTGATTGCTGTCTTTACAAGCTCACTGACACATTTGAAATAAACAGGATTATGCGTTTTTGGATAAGGACTTTTCTTACGCCATACAATTTCTTCCGGCAAGTAATTTTCAAATGCTTTTCTGAGTATTCCCTTCTCCCTGCCGTCAAGAGATTTTATTTCCCACGGCATATTATACGCATATTCAACCAGTCTGTAATCACAAAACGGTACTCGCACCTCAAGTGAGGATTCCATACTCATAACATCCTTTCTTGCAAGGAGAGTTTGCATAAACCAGTTGAGATTGAGGATAAACATTTCACGCATTCTTTTTTCAAGCGGAGTATCACTTTCAAGATAAGATGTCTGCTTGATTGTATTTTTATAAGCAGAATACATATATTCCTCACCGTCAGGCAAAAAGCCGTCGTTGAGAATTTTTCTCCTTACATTCGTGGTTCTTGACCAAGGGAAACATTCTTCAAATAAAATTTCTTTCCTGTGATACCACGGATAACCGCCGAAAATTTCATCAGCACATTCACCTGAAAGACAGACGGTAAAATTCTTTTTTACCTCCCTGCAAAACAGAAGAAGAGATGAATCCACATCCGCGAAAGCATAAGTACCTCTTGCGATTGCCGCGTCGCCAAGAGCTATTGCGACGTCAGTATTATCAAGAACAATATTATGGTGATTTGAGCCAATATATTCTGCCATTAATCCGATATAATCCGAATCCTTGTTCGGCTGGAAAAGACTCTTTTTGAAATAAATATCATTATCTGTATAATCAACTGAATAGGTATCAAGCTGCTTGGCGTATTTTTTATAATGGTCAGCCGCAACCTTTGATATGATTGAAGAATCAAGTCCGCCGCTGAGAAATGTTGCTAACGGGACATCGGACACAAGCTGTCTTTCAATAGAATCTTTAACAAGAAAATGTGTATGCTCTGCTGCCTGTAATACGGTTTCTTCACTTTTTTCGGCAACTAACTTCCAATACTGATTTATACTTACATAACCGCTTTTATATATAAGAAAGCATGCCGGAGGAAGTTCTGAAATATCTTTGAAGACGCCATTCCCGATTGTCTTTGCCGGTCCGAGCATAAATATTTCATTCAGTCCGGTTTCATCTACCACAGGTCTTATCTGAGGTATGCAAAGCAGGCTTGCAATTCTGCTTGCAAACGCAAACATATCCCCGACCTTTGAATAATAGCAGGGCTTTACTCCTATTCTGTCCCTTGCAAGGAAAAGGCTGTTATCACTTTCGTCAAGCACTGCGTAGGCAAAAATACCATTGAGCTTTTTTACGCTCTCCTCTTTCCATTTGTCATATGCCTTAAGTACAACCTCAGTATCACAATGGGTATCAAAGCTATAACCGAATGAGGCTAACTCGTCACGCACCTCATCGGTATTATATATCTCACCGTTATATACAATAATATATTTGCCGAATCGCATAGGCTGCTGTCCGTTTTCGGGGTCAATTACAGATAACCTCCTGTGAATCAAGGCAGATGATACCGTTACATATTCACCCTTTGCGTCAGGTCCGCGCATTTTTAATGTTTTGCTGATATTTTCAATCATCGGTTTTTCATTTCTTAAATCTATGGATTGAGTTAATATTCCTGCTATTCCACACATAATATAAATCACCTCACGATATTATATGTATTCAGGCGGTTTTTGACTTTAAAAAGCAAAATGTTAAGTTCGGTTGACAAATTTTCAAACAGAATTTGTCGGTGTTTCTTTCACCATTAGATTTTTGAAATTTTGTGTAGTTTTTCGACT
>CAZGRZ010000042.1:0-1639 GCA_964528285.1 uncultured Bacteroides sp.
TAATCGGCTACAGAAATTACCGCGATAAAATGTATTTCGGTTACGGCGGTGTAGGACTCCTTGCTGCTGCTGATTCTATTAATTCAATTTCAGTTGTATCAAGTAATATTTCAATAGGCTTGGGTGAGAGCTCCACTGTCTATGTATTTAATCAGGATAACCAAAGAATTAAATCGGGAATTACCTTTACAAGCAGTAACAGTAATATTGCTTCTGTAAACGATGAAGGTGCTGTTACGGGCAAAAAAATCGGTACAGTGACTATCACGGCAAAGACTGTGAACGGTATTACAACAAGCTTTACCGTTAATGTTAAAAATGCCCCGACTGGTATTAATATCACAGTTACCGACGCAACAATCGGCGTAGGTGAAAAAAGCATTGATATCGGCTCTTCCTGTGTAGGCGGTTATTCAAGAACAAGAAAGTACAGCTCTTCAAATCCGAATGTTGCCACTGTTAACTCCGGCGGTGTTGTTACGGGTGTCAGCGTCGGTACAGCGAATATTACCTGCTCAACATATAATGGCAAAAAGGCGATATGTAAAATTACTGTTATGGCTGAACCTACCTCAATCAATGTTTCTAATGAAAATGTAAAGGTGCAGTATGGTTCGTCAAAGTATGTTATTAAGTGGACGCTGTCGTCAAACTCTGCTTCATATGACACAACCATAACTTCATCTGATACAAGTATTGCAAAGGTTGCAAGCGACGGTACGGTTACGGGTGTAAAGTGCGGTACTTGTGAAATCACGATCAAATGTTATAACGGTGTTTCAAAAACCATGAATATAAGAGTAGTTAATGAAAATAATACTCTTACTCTCAATCGTGACGCAACACAGATTTGTTATGAATACTCAAATGCGTGCAGATATATTTTCGGCAAATCATATCAGGGAAGGAATCTTGAGGCTTATGTCATAACTCCGGAAAACGGTAAGTTTTCAAAAACATATGTCATGACATTTGCAATTCACGGCTTTGAGGACTCATATGCTCATGACGGAAAAGTTCTTACTGCTGAAGCAAATAAACTCGTTGAGTATTATGCAAAGAATCCGGATAAGCTCGGAAATTTCAGACTTATCATTGTTCCTTGCCTTAACCCGGACGGCACGATTGCAGGCAAAAATAACCTGCGTGCTTGTTCAACTGCCTTTGGCAGATGTACTGCTGCTCATGTCGATATGAACAGAGATTTCATATCCTTCAAAGCACAGGAATCAGTTGCTATGAAAAAGCTCCTTGTGAAATATAATCCCGATGTATTTACCGATTTCCACGGCTGGCTTGATGAAACAATTGGTACGAACGCAATGTGTAATATTTTTAACAAAAATCTCGGACTTTCCTATAAGCAGGCAAATGATTTTTCTGTATTAAGCTATCTCTATGCGTATGCTTACAATGCTTATAATTGCCCGTCGGTTCTTGTTGAATATACATCTCCCAATACGGTAAATCACAAAAAGACATATACCGCAATAAATGAGATTATCAAATATTATAAATAACAGAGGACAGCATAACTGTGCCGTGAGGCAAAAAAAGAACCTGCAAAGGGAGGCGCTGCGTAAAGAAGTGGCATCTACCTTATTTGCCCTTTAATACAAAACACACTGCTTTTTATAAA